>NZ_LT896716.1:639166-1278333 GCF_900187405.1 Geobacter sp. DSM 9736 | reverse complement strand
TTTCCCCCCGTACCCATTCAAGTTCATTCAGTTGGGCTACTGGCACCCCTCCCTCGGTGACCTGTACCGTATGTTCCACTCGGTTAATTTCAGTATTTATGAAACGAAGGGAACTCGTCCCATCGCTCAGGATCAGCAGGTTTCCGTCACTAGTCAATCCCCACCCCTCCCCCTCGTAGGTGAATGTGCCGCTACGCTGCAGAACCGGAAGGTCATATATATAGCCGGTCTGACCTTCTAGTGTCGCTTGATACAGCCTGTTCCCTAGTCTCGCGATACCTTCTCCGAATGCCCCGAAAAGAGCTTCCTGTTGAATGACCTGCCCGCTTTCGATGTTTACACGTCGAATGGAAGATGTTCCGTAGCCTCCGGTACTTTCCCATAAAAAACCGTTTTCAAAGAGAAGGCCCTGAGTAAACGCAGAGGAGTCATGGGGATAAGTCCGAAGGACCTCAACCGGTGCAGGTCGCGACGGGCCGGGTGCAGTATCGTCCAAAGTAGCGGCTTCGGATGCAGGGCTTGCCGGTGCTGGGTTTACCGATGTGGGACCTTCCGATGTGGGAGACGGTCCAGTCGGTTCATTATCTGTAGAGACGTCACCATTAATATTCTGCACCACTTGAGCCCCACCCCCTCCTGATCCGCACCCTGAAAGTAAGAGTACCCATAGAATTAGAATTTGCACTGCAGCCGCCATATTCATTACCTCCCGTGTCTAATCGTACTATCTTTTGATCGAAGTGCATGACTACATGACACTGGTAATGAGTATATCATTTGTAACCAATAATACTTTGTAGATATCGTATGTGTAACAAAGGCAAAATTGACTACTAATGAATGGTTCTAATTATTGACATAAGCAAAGGCATTGCACGTTATAATTAAAGCTAATATTTACTGTTAGGTGAAGTTAGAAATTGACTAAATCAACACCTCGGGTAGACTTTGGAAGTATGAACTGGGAGCCGATCACAATCGATGAATTTGCTGAGTACAGCCGCGCAAACGGTATGAAGGTGGAATTGATAGACGGCGTGTGGTGGGCGCAGGTTAGGCCGTTCTTTTTCAGACCTCTCTTTCCGTTCTCGGAAGTCGATCCCTCCGTGAACCGATATCCGAGAGGCTCCTGCATCGGGGGTATCATTCATGCGGTACCTTCTCGGGTCTCGGCTAACTCGCAAATTAACCTGCTAGTTTACGATGAATTGCAGAGCTATTCCTTTGAGAAGCTGAATGAAAAACAGAGATGGCTAACAAAGAAGGGGCTAAAAAACTTCGAGGTGAGGCAGGTTACGGACATCATGGAGTTCGTGGAGGGGGCGTACGAACCCTACGTCGAGTTCTACCACCGCACCAGGCACAGTTACAAAAAAGAGAGGCTTATAAAGAATCAGTTCTACTCATGGGCCAAGATCCTTTTCGAAAATCCAAAAGTTTTAATACTTGGCGTGTTTTATCAGGAAAAACTGTGCGCCATCGATATTTCGCTCTATATAGAAGATGTTATTTATGACGATATTTTCTTTTCTAATAATGAAAGCCAGAAATTCAAGATTACCGATTTTATTCTTCATACAAAAAGAGAGATGGCTGCAATGACCAACGCGAAATTCATCTTCAGGGGGCTGCCTACAGGGAAGCCTTCTTTGGATGAATCCAAGATCATAAGAGGGTGCAAAATTCTGCAACTGCCCGGTAACTGCAGGATCAATCCCCTTGTCCTGCAGGGGGCCAAGCTGTTTATGAAGGAAAGTTACAATAAACTTATCGGGCTGACTGAAACGCCGGCTGCGGCTTGTATTCGCGAACCTGCCTCTTGAGATTTCTTCCATTTTAATGCCTTCCAGGCAATGCCTGTTCCCTTTCTGCGATTGCACATCTTGAATGATTTATGCGAACGCTTTTGTCTCTTGCCGAGTCCGGCTCACGAGTGGTATAAAGAAAAGGTCTTATGACCACAGGTATGCCTGTGGTTTTTTATGTGCCTATTACCCCCATGGCCGCAGTTAATTGCGGTTTTCGAGGAGCAAACCCGTGAAACACCTGCAGAGTCATCATTCATCCCGTCCTCTTCTTGTCGCTTCCCTAGTATTATTTCTTGCTGCTGTTGCTTCAGGCTGTGCCCAGGAGAATCAGCAGTCGGCTCGGGCAGGTGAAGATGCCGTCGTAAAGAACGCCAGTGGTGGTGAGAAAGCATCTACACTGGAAGCCGCAACGCAGGCAGTAAGAAGTTCTGCAGTAGGCACTTCAGCCAAACAGGAAGCTGCGCAGGCAGAAACGACAACTGGGGCCAGTACAGGTGGCGGAGCAGCCGCTACTGCGCCGAAAAGGAAGTACAACGCTGGTGAAGATCCGGAGTACGCAGAGAAGTCCGGTTGGCCGGTGAAAGGTCCTGAACCGTTGCCCGGATCAATTCTGCCGAAGAAGCGTATTGTGGCATATTACGGAAATCCTCTTTCCAAGCGCATGGGAGCTCTGGGGGAATATCCGAAGGATGAGATGCTGCGCCGCCTGAAGGGAGAGGTTGTGAAATGGGAAAAGGCGGACCCGTCGCTTCCGGTACAACCTGCCTTGCATCTCATTGCTGCTGTGGCACAGGGTGCTCCCGGGAAGGCCGGGAAGTATAGGATGGTGATGCCGGACAAGATTGTCAACGAGGTGTATGGGTGGGCGAAGGAAGCCAACGCCATCATGTTCATAGATATTCAGACCGGCCACGAGAACCTCAGGACGCTCCTCCCCCGCTTCGAATGGATACTCAAGAACCCGGACGTTCACCTTGCAATCGATCCGGAGTTCAACCTCATCAAGAGCGGAAAGATTCCTGGTAGCAAGATTGGTACGTATGATGCGGCGGACATCAACTTCGCATCGGAATACCTGCAAAAGCTTGTGAAGCAGTACAAGCTCCCCCCTAAGGTTTTTATAGTCCACCGTTTCACTCGCAATATGGTGACAAATTCAAAGCTGATTCAGCTTCGCCCCGAGGTTCAGCTTGTTATGCACATGGACGGATGGGGCGCTCCCTGGCTCAAGAGGGACTCCTACAGAGATTACATAGTTTCGGAGCCTGTCCAGTACACGGGGTTTAAGCTCTTCTATCACAACGACACCAAAAAAGGGGATCCGCTCATGACACCCCAGGACCTGCTGCGGCTCAATCCAAAGCCGATTTACATACAATACCAGTAATTCAAAAAGAGCCCGCTTCTGCGGGCTTTTTAAATAGTCATTTCTGTGGAGCATTGACCTGTGCTCCGTAGCCATGCAAGTTCAGCTATACTATACGCCTTACGTAATGCGAGGTAACAGGATGCCGGCAGCCGTATTTGATGCGATCCGGGGGAATATCGAGACACTTCTTGGTGGAGCTTCTGTTTATCTCGAAGTGATCGAGGGGGAGCGTGGGGAATCGGAGATACAGACTATCAGGGAACGGTTCATTATTGATGAAATCGCATACACCTTCACGGCTCGCCGAAGCGAACTTCCATTTACCCGCACAGAGGTAGCTTTCTGCCGTGAACTGATGACCGCGTTCGCTGCAATGTTCACCGGTTTTCGGCAGGAAGGTTATGCTGCTCACTTCAGGACTGCATTGCTGGCTTCGATTATGGATATCACGGTTGCCCGCTCGCTGAGAGGTGACCGCAGAAAGGGCTTCTGGCCAATCCAGCAGCTGATCCAGCTTCTAAAGAACCTGTCTTACCAGAGATACGAAGGCAAGCCTGCAACGAGCGGCTTCATTGTCCACCGTACAACACTCCCCGAACTTCGCAGGCTGATTGAATCGCGAGGGCACACGTTGATCCCTTTGCAACCGTACCAGTCTATCTCACCGAATTTTTTCAACAACCCTCTCGCGTATCGTTTCGTGGATGGAAACAGTCTTTTTTTTGTCGCAAATGTCGCTATGCAGGTGACGGGACTATTGCGTACGAGCAGCGACCAGGTCAGCGACGATGTCGAGCGGTTGACGTATCGTAACATTTTTTCCTTCATCAGGAATGCGGGGAGCGGTGCGTTTGCCATAACTGTAAATGATTCATCCGAAATCGAGGTTCTTCTGAATCCGGACAAACTGCTCGTGAGACGGAAGGGCGTCTGGGCGGTTTTCGACCCGGATATCTTCCGCTCATTTCTTGGTGGCACACTCGACCAAAGTGCTGCCGACGATCTGCTTTGGACAGCGTACGCTCTTTCTAAAATACGGCATGGCACTGTTATTTTGATTCTTGAGCGGGGAGCGAAGCACCTCGAAGGTTTAAAGAAGGGTTCGGTCGGAGGGGATGATCCTGTAGGAAGGCTTGTCGTCAGCCGGGTGAAAGGCAGGAAAATCGGTGAGCTGAAACGTGCAGGAACTCTTTTGCGAATTCTTTCTTCGGACGGAATGACGGTTTTCAACAAGGGGGGGAAGCTTGTCGAGACTGGCTTCATCATCGACACATCCCATGCCCGGGAGGTAGTAAGTGGAGGCGGAAGGACCACGGCAGCCTGCGCTGCATCAATATTCGGGCGGGTGATCAAGGTCTCGCAGGATGGTCCTATCGAACTATATCAGGATGGCAGGCAGGTCTACCGGTTCGGTTGAGACTCCTGCTGATCCGCCCGGAGCCGGTGCTGGATTACAGCATGAACTCCTTCAGCAGCATGCGCATTCCTTCGGTGGTCTCCCTTGCGACTGCTTCGTTACGCTCTTCGGGGGTGAGCATCTGCTGGATGTACCTTCTGGCCCGTTTACGGCTGCCAGCTATCGCTTCCGACATTTTGCACAGCACCCCAACCGGAAGTCCGTTTCTATATCCTTCCACCAGCCGTTTTATCTCGTCCCGCTGCTGTTTGTTACTCCAGGATTTGTAAACCGATGCACCAAGGTCATCATTCATGAACATAATATTCCTCCTTTTGCAGGCGAACATTACAATAGGATGAGTTCATCGTCCAGCAGAAATTCGAATGGTCCAGAAACTAAAGAAGGCAGCTCAAACAGCCGCCTTCTTGAAGCAGACCCTTCCATGGAAGTCTTACAGATGTGGCCGACGAGTGATACGCCCACCTCCAACGAGGCCTAGTATCAGCATTATAATGGCTACTGCTATGAACAGGAAGAATAGTATCTTTGCGATGCCGGCTGCTGCAGAGGCTATCCCTGCAAACCCGAAAACCGCGGCTACTATGGCAATGATGAAGAAGACAGCTGCCCAGTACAACATCCCCATTCACCTCCCTTTCTAACCTATCCTTACATTTTGGATTATATCATTCCACACGCCAGCACAACCGCCCAGCAATATAAATTTGTAAGATGTAGTCAATATATCGACTTAAAACATTATCTCTTATTATCAGGCTGCATTCACTAGGCAGTCTATTGGAGTAATGCACGCATTGAGACGCTTTGCCATATTTTTTCTGCAATCCCTGTAACAGTCAGCCAGCAGAAGGCTCCGCATGGGGTCGCCATAAATTCTCCATGGTCCTTGGCAAGTGAAAGGAAGATTTATCCGCCCCATAAACGCGAGTACATCCTTCAGCGGGTAACCTAGAAGCACTCCTATTTCATGTGGAAAGCAGGTTTTGTTTACTCTTCTTTTCAATATGTCCAGAACGTGGGGGATGGAGCCAGGATTGTCGTAACCACATTCCGTTAGCACGCGCTGAACCGGTATTGCGTCAAGTATGTTTTGCATTTGCTTGCTATTGAAAACAAGCAGAAGTAGCCTGTTATCCTCTTTGCAGAGCTCAACTACATTGAGTTCAGTTTCCGCCATCAAATCTGCTCCGTGAAGCTCCCAAAGAAGTAGAAGATTCGTACCGCAACGACGCGTCCGTCCAACGATATTTAAGAGATTGGCGGGTTTTACTCCAGCCACGACTTCAGCGCAGTTCATTGCCAAAAAGGAGGCGAGACAGTCACGACCTTGGGGGAATCTGCCGGCGAGGTCGCTCCAAGATGTATTTCGTCCGGGGTTAATCCTGTGGTTAACTTTCATGCAATGGCTCCTCGTGAAAATGAAAGTATTTTTCATTTACAATAGCCGCGATCAAATGTCAATAAAAAAGGCGGCAAGTATTGCCGCCTTCCAGTGTGATCATTACCGGTGATGGGTAAGACGGTGGCCTGCCGTCAGGCCCAGAATCAGCATGATCACCGCCACTGCCAGGAACAGGTAGAACAGGACCTTGGCTATGCCGGCTGCTGCGGAGGCAATGCCTCCAAAGCCGAAAATAGCGGCGATGACGGAGATGATGAAAAATATTACCGCCCACCTTAACATTTTCTCTCACCTCCCTTTTCCTATGCTGCCGTTACCTCCTTTTCCAGTAAATTTTCTGACCACACAGTCTAAAGTATATCACTATCATCCAGCACTTCATGTCCATCTAAGCTATCGGGTGTGGCTGGACAGGCTTGAGTTTCCAAATTTCGTTGTTGTACTCGGCGATAGTACGATCAGTTGAAAATTTACCGCTATGGGCGGTATTGAGAATGCTCATCTGGCTCCATCGATCTTTATCACGGTAGCTTTGGGATACCAGCTGCTGCGTGTCGACGTAGCTGCGGAAATCTGCCACAGTTACCCAAGGATCCCGGGGGCTTGTGATGGAGTTGATCAGAGGATCGAAGATTCCCGGTTCGAACATATTGAAGTAGCTGCTCTTTAGAAGCTGAATTACCCGCGCAAGGTCGGGGTCACCGTTGATGGTTCCCGATGGATCATAATGCTTACGGAGGTTCTCTACCTGAGCTGAGTCAAGACCAAAACGAAAGAAGTTCTCTTCGCCTACTTCTTCGAGAATCTCAATGTTGGCCCCATCAAGAGTCCCTATTGTCAATGCTCCGTTCATCATGAACTTCATGTTGCTGGTACCCGATGCTTCCTTGCCAGCGGTCGAAATCTGTTCGGACAAGTCAGTGCCGGGGCAGATGACTTCCAATGCGCTCACGCGGTAGTTGGGGAAAAAGACCACCTTCAGGAGATCGCCGATTTCATCATCTTCGTTGATGACCTTGGCAACGTTATTTATCAGTTTGATGATCAATTTCGCCATGAAGTAGCCAGGGGCGGCCTTCCCGCCTATCAGGACGCAGCGGTTCGTCCAATCGGCAGTGTCTCCCCTTTTGATTCTGTCGTACAGGTGAATAATATGGAGAACGTTCAGGAGTTGGCGCTTGTACTCATGGATTCGCTTTACCTGGACGTCGAACAGAGCATCGGGGCTGAGTGTTATCCCGCATTCCGACTTCACGAGGGCGGCCAGCCGCTCCTTGTTTTGACGCTTTACACTGTGCCATCGTTCCCGGAGTGCCGCATCGCCTGCGTGATCTGAGAGCCGTAGAACCTCACTCAAGTCTGCTATCCACTTGTCCCCTATGGTATCGGTAATGAGAGAGCTCAATCGTGGGTTGCACAATGCCAGCCACCGCCGGGGAGTTGCTCCATTTGTTTTGTTGTTGAATTTCTTTGGCCACAGTTCGTAAAAGTCTCGAAAAAGACCTTCTGTCAGGAGTCGGGAGTGCAGTTCCGCGACGCCGTTTACTGAAAAACTTGCCGCTACCGCAAGATAAGCCATCCTCACCTGCGGTGTTTCTCCCTCCTCGATGATAGACATCCGACGCAGTCTCTCGTGATCACCTGGCCACCGGTGCGCGACTTCCCGAAGGTATCGTGCGTTGATTTCGAATATTATGTCGAGAATTCGCGGGAGAAGTTGCCGGAATAGGTGTACCGGCCATTTTTCAAGCGCTTCCGGAAGCAGGGTGTGGTTAGTGTACGCCATTGTTTCGCTGGTTATTTCCCAGGCCTGATCCCAGCCCAATCCATGCTCGTCCATCAGCAGCCGCATCAGTTCAGGAACAGCGCAGCTTGGATGGGTGTCGTTGAGTTGAAAGCAGTTCATGGAGGCGAAGTCGTTGAACCCGTTTTTATGTAACGCTTTCCAGCGTGCAAGCACGTCCTGCAGGCTGGCGGATGCGAGGAAGTACTGCTGACGGAGGCGCAATTCCTTTCCGTTTTCACTTGCATCATTAGGGTAAAGAACCATGGTTATGTTTTCAGCAGCATTCTTTGCTGCCACTGATTCGGGATAGCTCCCGGCGTTGAACTCGCCAAGATCAAACTCGTCCGTGGCCGCGGCTTTCCAAAGTCTAAGGGTGTTGACAGTTCCGTTCCGGTAACCTGGTATAGGTACATCATATGGGACTGCGAGCACATCCTTAGTGTCGACCCAGCGAACTGCCGTGCGACCGTCACATGTCTGATAGAATTCGCTGCGACCGCCGTAACACACCCGCTGTGTGTATTCCGGTCGTGCCACTTCCCACGGATTTCCTTCTCGGAGCCAGTGATCCGGTTCTTCTACCTGTTTCCCGTCGTCTATTCTTTGGCGGAACATCCCGTACTCATATCGGATTCCATAACCCATAACCGGTAACTGAAGCGTAGCGCAACTATCCAGGAAGCAGGCGGCCAGTCGTCCCAGGCCTCCGTTACCGAGTCCTGCGTCATGCTCAGCGTCTGAAAGTTCTTCCAGGATTACGCCTAGCTCATGGAGCGCAATGGAAGCGGCATCCGTCATGCCCAGATTCAGCATAGCGTTGCCGAGAGTCCGACCCATCAAAAATTCCAGTGAAAGATAGTATGAGTGCTTGCACTTTGACTCCAGGTGCGTATAACGTGTGTTCTTCCACCGTTCTATAAGCCGGTCACGGACAGTAAGCGCCAGTGCAAGGTACAGGTAATAGACTGACCTGCAGTATTTATCCCTTCCCAGGTTGTAGGCGAAGTAGTGGCGGAAGGCGGTACGCAAAGAAGGCGCATCCATCGGCAGTGAAGGGAGTTCGGCCAATGCTGAGGCAGCCGCGAGTGAACCTTTCTTTTTGGCGGTCATAGGGTCTCCTGCGGCATCACGCGATACCGCTGCGGTATGGATTCTTAGGCATTCTCTCTTCTTCGGCGCCTCAGGCGACTACTTTACTTAGCATTGATAGCGAACGATCCAAAAGAAGAACATGACCCCTTAGGCGCATGTTCGTCAATAGGTTGATCGATCCCCCGCAGCCAAATAGGATGAAGTTGATCTGTAACCCTTTGCTGGATCTCCCGAAAATATTCATGCTCCTCAGTTCTGAAATATTAATTACAGTGTAGCAGATTGTTAGAAGTCTGTGCGGCAGCGCATCCTGCGACTGATCCGGTTTTGCTCCCCTCAGGATTCGTGGTTGACAAAGTCAGTGTGGGTGCAGGATACTCATGAAGCAAATGACGGGGTGAATGATGAATGATCTTATGTTGGTTTCGACTGTGACTGCTGCTGCCGCAGCTGCTCTCGCTCTTGTTATGGCTTTAGCACTCAACTACGTAATTCGTGCCATTGTCGAAACGCATGCCTTCTGCCGCCATGAAGAATGGAGGAAAAAAATTCTTCTTGCGTGGAGGCGATAATTCAGGTTCAGCCGAGACGAGGGGTTCGGAGCAGGTTCTGATTAATGATCCGCCTGACTTTCCTGCCGCTGCTGGAACTGCCGGTTACATCCTATGGGGAAATGGCAGGCGCCGGTACCTGAACCTGCCGGGAAATTAACTTCCCCCCGCTCCTTCTGTGCCGTAGCCTGTGAATTTTTCCAAGTCTCCGCTCGCGCCCTCAGGCGTGTTTTTTCCATTTTTTCGTGCTCTTCCTTGATCCCCTTTTTTCTTTCCCTAAATACATCCTCCGCCTACCTGTAAGAGATGGATTTTCATTGAAGCTCTGGAACAAGCCGTGATGCACTATTTTTTCATGAAAATGTGTAAACCGGTTGCGAATCAGTGAGAAAAAGGTTAAAACAAAACCTTTCGTAAACCGATATTGCAGGTGAGAATGAATTTCTTAATCCACCTTTTTCTCTCCGGGACAAATCCCGATATTATCGTCGGTAACTTCATGGGCGATTTTGTGAAGGGAAGGGTGGGTACCGATTATCCTTTAGATTTAAGGGCGGGTATCATACTCCACCGCCGAATCGACCGTTTTGCCGAGAGCGACTTGGTTTTCCGCCGAAGCCGCTACAGGCTGTCATCACGGTATGGACTGTACAGGGGCGTGCTGGTCGATCTCTTTTATGATCACTTTCTTGCCAGGCAATGGGATAAATGGTCTGACAAGCCGCTAGAAGGATATTTGCTTTGGGTTCGAACCCAGGTGGAGGGGCGGGCATTTATGCTTCCGGAACGCCTGCGCCCGATCGTTCCCCTTATTTTCGGGGAATTGATCCCCTCATATACTGAGGTTTCCGGAATTGCTCGAGCATTGGAACGGATGTCACGTCGAGTGGCGAGGGTGAATCCGCTGGCTCAAGGGCATCAAGAGCTGGCGCGCAACTATGATGAACTGCTAGAGGATTTTCAGGAGTTCTTGCCGAGAGTGATCGATTTCGCGACAGATGAGAAAACAAGGTTGATCAATGGGAGTTAGCATGACTGTTTTGACATTTAGTGCTTTCATGTTAGGAAGATAAGAGCGCGATATGCTGCTTGCGGGAGGAGTGGATGATATCAGATTGTGAAACCGAGGCAGGGCGGGAGTTTGCCCGCGCCCTCAAATCGCTGGATGCTGATGATACGCTTACGGCATTGGCGCACATAGAAAAAGCGCTTAAGCTACATGATCGAATCGAGTGGTGGTCGTACCTTGGGTACTGTTCCGCACGAGAGCGTGGACAGTTCCGGAAGGGACTGGATCTTTGCGCACGGGCGGCTGAGCTCGATCCCAACCCTGTACATTTCCTCAACATGGGCAAGATCTACCTAATACAGAATCAAAAGGCTGAAGCTCTGGAAGCTTTTAGGGCCGGTCTTGCTCTCGGTGACAATGAGGATATACGGAACAGGCTCGAAGAGATAGGGACACGGAAGCCACCCGTTTTGTCATTTATGTCTCGCGATCATCCCCTAAACAAATTCCTCGGCCGTTTCCTGGGTCGCCTCGGTTTGCGCTAAGACGTTCTCGCGCCTGCCGGGGCTGACTTTTCCCCCTCGAATTTCCCCGTTGTTCCTCATCTGGATTAGCTACCCGTCTCTCCGTTAGTTGTAAAGGGTTCTGTCTCGCCTATACTAAAATTACCAGCTGTTGATCGCCCAGAGTAATGATACCTGGAAGGAGGGGTCATGACGCCGAGAGGACATAGGATAAGTATGGAGGAAAAAGGTCAGAGAGCGACCCGCAGTACTGATGTCTATCATACTGAAGCTACCTCCAAACAGGCTGCCCGGTGCTCCCGATGCAAAGCGATTTACTGGAACAAGCGCTGGTATCTCGATGAGGAACAGTTTTCGGTAACCAGCCGGGGAGTCATCAGACACTCGATTGTCTGCCCGGCATGCCAGCGAATGCTGGACAATAATCCTGCAGGCATAGCTACGTTCCGAGGTGATTACCTGATCCAGCATGAAGACGAGATACTTAATACAATTAAGAATACAGAGAAAAAGTCCCGCATGAAGAATCCGCTTTCACGGATTATGGAAGTAGTCCAAGAAGGAAATGTCCTCACAATTTCCACCTCCGATGATAAACTTGCACAAAAGATAGGGCGGGATGTGTTCAAGGCACACAGCGGTGACCTTCAATATCTGTGGAGTCACGAGCACAACTTCGTCCGCGTGCTATGGAGCAGGCAGCAGTAGGTATTCCGTGCGCTCGGTTTTTGTGACAATGGAGCGTGTAGCGATAAATGACTGCGGGAAGTGCTGAGGCAGAGTCCATGGCTTTATTCCTTGAAGCTACGGGGCTTTTTGAGTATACTGCCCCGGATTTTTTCATTGTCGAGTGGGGGAGGACGTATCTGTGATTGATTTTTTGGGGGATTGGAAGCGGTCTGATTACTGCGGGATGCTGACCCGAAAAGACGTGGGTAGGGAGGTTGTGCTGATGGGGTGGGCTCTCCGCAGGCGCGACCACGGTGGAGTAATATTCATCGACCTCCGTGACAGGGAAGGCGTGGCGCAAGTGGTCTTCGATCCCGAGAAATGCGCGTCTGCCCACGTGAAGGCTGAAGCAATACGCAACGAATATGTTGTGGCGGTACGTGGGACAGTCGTACCTCGCCCTGATGGGACTGTTAATCCGAAAATGCCCACAGGTGAAGTGGAGGTTCTCGTCACAGAGTGCAAGCTACTCAATCGATCCAAGGCACTGCCATTTACTCTGGACGGCTATGTGGACGTGGCGGAGAATCTCCGCCTGAAGCACCGTTATCTTGATCTCCGTCGCCCTGCGCTGCAGAACAACATCATCCTCAGATCCAAGGTTGCCCAAGTGACCCGGCAGTATCTGACGGACAACGGCTTTCTCGAAATAGAAACTCCTTTTCTCACTAAATCAACGCCGGAGGGAGCTCGTGATTTTCTTGTTCCCTCACGTATCAATCAGGGGTCGTTCTACGCCCTTCCGCAATCGCCTCAGATTTTCAAGCAGATACTTATGATTTCCGGGTACGACAGGTACTTCCAGATCGTACGCTGTTTCCGGGACGAAGACCTGCGTGCGGATCGCCAACCGGAATTCACACAAATAGATTGTGAAATGTCATTCATAGACAGGGATGACATTATTCGTGTAATGGAGGGGCTCATGGCCCTCGTTTTCCGTGAAGCGAAAGGGGTGGAAGTTGAGTTGCCCATTGAACGAATGACTTATTCTGAGGCGATCCGCCGTTTCGGTGTCGACAATCCCGATCTCAGGTTCGACCTTGAACTTGTTGAACTGTCAGAGACAGTAAGGAACGCCGGCTTCAAGGTTTTTGCCGAGGTTGTTGCTTCAGGTGGCATTGTCAAGGGCCTGAACGCAAAGGGTTGTGCCCGCTTCTCGCGTAAGGAGATCGATGACCTGACGGAATTCGCAAAAATATATGGTGCGAAGGGTCTTGCTTACGTGAAGATAGAGCAGGGAGAGTGGCATTCACCTATTGCCAAGTTTTTCACCGCTGACGAAATTGCTGCCATGAACGAGAAGTTCGGTGCCGAAGAGGGAGATCTGCTGCTGTTTGTAGCAGATAGACCGAAGGTGGTGAATGACTCCCTTGGAAAGCTGCGGAACCATCTTGCCGCAATTCTGGGTCTTGTGGACAAGGAGACCTACCGCTTCGTCTGGATTACGGATTTTCCACTTCTCGAATGGGACGATGAGGAGAAGAGGTGGGCGGCGGTACATCATCCCTTCACTGCCCCTATGGACGAAGATCTGGAGTTTGTAGAAGCGGACCCCGGACGATGCCGTGCTAAGGCTTATGACCTTGTGCTGAATGGTAACGAGATCGGGGGGGGCAGTATCAGGATCCACCAGGAAAAGATTCAGTCCCTCATGTTCCGCATGCTGGGGCTCTCAGATGAAGATGCCCGAAGCAAGTTCGGCTTTCTGCTTGATGCACTCGAATATGGTACCCCGCCCCACGGGGGTATTGCCTTCGGCATGGACCGCTTAATCATGCTACTCACCGGCAGTGACTCCATCCGTGACGTCATTGCATTCCCGAAAACCCAGAAAGGGGCTTGTCTCATGTCGGAGGCTCCTTCCCGGGTAGATGATAAGCAGCTGCGCGAACTGGGTCTCAAATTATCGGTTAAATAGCCCGAAACCGGGATCTGGATGAGCATCAAGTATTTCATGTCGAGCGCGGCGCTTGTGGGGGTGTTGGTTTCATCCTGTGCTTCGCCTGTTCCTGTATGGCGGCATGAGGCTGCAATGACCCTGGATCGTGTCCGCCTTTCCGGGGGGGGGCGCATTTTCCCCGAAGAATATACAAGTGCCGAAGATGCGATGCGGATGGGAGATGCGCGCCTCTCGGCAGGCGATGTGAAGGAAGCAGACAACTATTTTGGCCTCGCACTGACCAAGGGTAAACTCCTCGAAAGCGAGCTCGCAGCTGAACAAAGGCGGCAGCAGGAGGAAAACGTTAGACTGGCTGAGGCCAAGCGACTTGAGGAGCAGCGTCGACAACACCTTTTGGAGGAGCAGCGCAGGCAGGAGCAGGAAAAAGCCGATGCAGAGTCGCGCTTGAGGCGTGAACAAAAGCAGCGGTTTCCCGAGAAAACCCGCCCGAGCAGGGAGCGTCCGCTTCCAGCTTTCCATACCGCGAAGAGGGGCGAGACGCTTCCTCTCATTGCAGCTTCGCCAGACGTTTATAACGATCCATCTCTCTGGCCTCTTCTGTACCGCGCGAACCGCGACCAAATAAAAGATCCCCGGCATATTTGGCCGGGGCAGGTTCTGCGCATCCCGCGCAACCTTTCACGTGACGACATCAACGAGGCCCGCCGTTACGCACAACAACGCTCGATCTATTGACCTCGCCAGCCGATGTGGTTCCCTTCATTTTTATTCTTAGTAAACGTTAAAAATAAGAGGACATTTTGCTTGACAGCTTAATGTTCTTTGTATACTGTATACAAACTCATTATAGGGCCTGGTGGAGTGTTTAGGGTGGCTTCTGCTGGGGCGCTTGTATGTATTTTTGTGTAGGTGTTCCGGTGGTTTATCTTCTGGTTAAAGAACCGGATGAAGCTTTTTGTGGTAGATGGCACCTGTAGGTGATTCCATTAATTTCCTGGCATACAGGCATAAAAACCAAGGAGGGAACATGGCAACACACAAGATTATCTGGACTGAAATTGATGAAGCACCTGCACTTGCGACTTACTCCCTGCTCCCGATCATTCAGAAGTTTACCCAAGGTACAGGAGTCGAGGTCGAAACAAGGGACATATCCCTCGCAGGCAGGATAATCGCCACTTTTCCGGAGAACCTGAAGCCTGAGCAGAGAATTCCCGATTACCTGACTCAACTGGGCGAGCTGACCCAGAACATTGAGGCTAACATCATCAAGCTCCCGAACATCAGCGCCTCTGTGCCGCAGCTCAAGGACGCGATCAAGGAGCTCCAGTCCCAAGGCTATAACGTCCCCGACTACCCGGAAGTCCCGAAGAACGATGCCGAGAAGGAGATTCAGGCCCGTTACTCGAAGGTTCTCGGCAGTGCGGTGAATCCGGTTCTGCGTGAGGGTAACTCCGACCGCCGCGCGCCGCTTTCGGTGAAGAACTTCTCCAAGAAACACCCCCACAAGCTCGGCGCCTGGACATCCGACTCCAAGTCGGAAGTGGCCCACATGACCGGCGGCGACTTCTACGGCAATGAGAAGTCTGTCGTCATGGAGAATGGCGGCGGCTTCCGCATAGAGCTCGAAAGTAATGGTAAGGTAACGGTCCTGAAGGATGGCCTCAAGGCTGAAAAGGGTGAGATTTTAGACGGCACCTTCATGAGTGTTAAGGCTCTCAGGAAGTTCTATGAGGAGCAGATCGAGGACGCAAAGAAAAATGGCCAGCTCCTCTCTCTCCACCTCAAGGCCACAATGATGAAGGTCTCCGACCCGATCATGTTCGGCCACGCAGTATCTGTTTTCTACAAGGAAGTCTTCGATAAGCATGCCGATACCTTCAAGCAGCTCGGCGTCAACCCGAACATGGGACTCGGTGATCTCTATAATAAGATGCAGAGCCTTCCCGAGGCCAAGCGTGCCGAGATCGAAGGGGACATCAAGGCCGTATACGCGAAACGTCCTGCTCTCGCAATGGTCGATTCCGACAAGGGGATCACGAACCTCCATGTGCCCAACGACATCATCGTTGATGCCTCCATGCCGGTCGTAGTGCGTGAATCCGGAAAGATGTGGAACCCGGAAGGGAAGCTTCAGGATACTAAGGCGATGATCCCTGATCGTTGCTACGCAACGATGTACAAGGCGATAGTCGAAGACTGCAAGAAGAACGGTGCACTCGATCCGGCAACCATGGGTTCTGTCCCCAACGTCGGCCTAATGGCCCAGAAGGCGGAGGAGTACGGTTCACACCCCACCACCTTCGAGATACCGGCTGACGGGACCATCCGCGTTGTTGCTGAAGACGGGAAAGTTCTCATGGAACACCAGGTGGAGAAGGGTGACATCTGGAGGATGTCGCGTGTGAAGGATATCCCGATCCAGGATTGGGTTAAGCTTGCCGTGAGAAGGGCAAAAGCGACGGGTGCCCACGCCGTTTTCTGGCTCGATAAAAACCGCGCTCATGACGCAAATGTCATCGCGAAGGTCGAGAAGTACCTGAAGGATCACGACACCGCCGGCCTTACCATCAAGGTTCTGGCACCGGTTGATGCCATGAACTACTCGCTGGAGAGGATACGCAAGGGAGAGGACACCATCTCCTGTACCGGCAACGTCCTCCGTGACTACCTCACCGATCTGTTCCCGATCCTCGAGGTCGGCACGAGCGCAAAGATGCTCTCCATCGTTCCTCTTCTCGCCGGCGGCGGGCTGTTCGAGACCGGTGCAGGAGGGTCTGCTCCTAAGCATGTTCAGCAGTTCGAGAAGGAAGGGTACCTGCGTTGGGATTCCCTCGGCGAGTTCTCCGCATTTGCCGCATCGCTGGAGCACCTAGCTGGGACGTTCAAGAACGACAAGGCCCAGGTTCTCGCCGAGACCCTGGATCAGGCAATCGCCAAATTCCTCGATAACAACAAATCGCCGGCACGTAAGGTGGGGCAGATCGATAACCGCGGTTCCCATTATTACCTGGCGATGTACTGGGCGGAGGCTCTCGCCGCGCAGACTAAGGACAAGGAGCTCCAGGCCAAGTTCGCCGGCGTTGCGAAGAAGCTTGCCGAGAACGAGGCGAAGATCAACGAGGAGCTGATCGGGGCCCAGGGGAAACCTGTCGACATGGGCGGCTACTATCATCCCGACGCAGAGAAGGTCTCTAAAGCTATGCGTCCGAGCCCGACCCTCAATGCAATTATCGACTCTATTGCTTAGTGGTAGAGGAAACATATTCCATTACAAGGAGGAAGGTCATGGCAGCTAGAAAGAAGATTGCATTAATCGGTGGTGGTCAGATCGGTGGCGTTCTCGCCCAGCTTTGCGCACTTCGCGAGCTCGGAGACGTGGTGCTCTTCGACATCGTCGAAGGGATGCCCCAGGGTAAGACTCTCGACATCGCCGAGGCTTCTCCGGTTGATAACTTCGACATCTGTCTCAAGGGCGCCAACGAGTATAAGGACATCGAAGGTTCCGACGTGGTCATCGTTACTGCGGGTCTTCCCCGCAAACCCGGCATGAGCCGTGATGATCTTATCGCAACCAACGCCAAGATCATGACCTCGGTTGCCGAGGGGATCAAGCAGTACGCCCCCAATTCCTTTGTTATCGTCATTTCCAACCCGCTTGATGCCATGGTTACCCTCTGTCAGAAGATTACCGGCTTCCCCTCAACCCGTGTCATGGGTATGGCCGGCGTTCTTGACTCTGCCCGCTTCGCCACCTTCATCGCCTGGGAACTCGGCGTTTCGGTTCGCGACGTCAACGCGATGGTTCTCGGTGGCCACGGCGACACAATGGTCCCCATCGTTCGCTACGCCAACGTCAACGGCGTACCCGTCATGGAGCTCCTCGAGCGTAAGTACAACGGCGACAAGGCCAAGGCCAAGGAAGTCATGGCTGAGATGGTCAAGCGTACCCAGGGTGCAGGGGGCGAAGTCGTCGCTCTGCTCAAGACTGGTTCTGCTTTCTACTCCCCGGCTTCCAGTGCCATCGCCATGGTCGAGGCGATACTCCGCGACCAGAAGCGCCTCCTCCCGGTTTGCGCTCTGCTCAACGGCGAGTTCGGCGTAAAAGGGTATTATGTAGGCGTACCTTGTGTTCTCGGTGCCAATGGAATCGAGAAGATCATCGAGTTCTCCCTCGACGCCGAAGAGCAGGGCATGTTCGACAAGTCCGTGGCAGCCGTCAAGGAGCTCGTCGACAGCATGAAATAACATCGTTTGATGTGTTGTAACTGCAAAGGGAAAGAAGGGCACCTGCCCTTCTTTCCCTTTATTAGCTTTGACTTCCGAAAAGACCCCCCTACGCGCCGCCACTTATTCCCTCCGCTACGGAAGTGTTGTATTACACAAAAAAGTATGGTAGTTTGATCGGGTTTTTTTAGCCAAAACGGCTTATCCACCAAAAAGGAGCGCAAGTAGATGGAAAAGAAGCTTCCGACAATCGAGATCATCGAGAAGTACTGCAAAGGATGCCACATCTGCGTCGAGTTCTGCCCAACCAAGGTTTTGGAAATGCAGGGGTTCGTCGCGGCTGTAAAAAATCTCGAGGCATGCATCAAATGCATGCAGTGCGAGCTGAGATGTCCTGACTTTGCAATCAAGGTTACACCTTAACCAATCAACAGGAGGTATCGAAAGTGGCAAAGAAAGTTGCATTTCTTCAGGGTAACGAAGCCGCTGCCCATGGCGCTTTGTACGCCGGCTGCAAGTTTTTCGCAGGTTACCCTATCACACCTTCCACCGAAGTGGCAGAAGTGATGTCGGTTGAGCTGCCGAAGATCGGTGGCAAGTTCATTCAGATGGAAGACGAAATCGGCGCCATGTCCGCCGTTATCGGTGGTGCGCTCACAGGTGCGAAGTCGCTTACTGCTACTTCCGGCCCGGGACTTTCCCTCAAGCAGGAGATCATCAGCTACGCCTGCATTACCGAGGTCCCCTGCGTCATCGTCAACGTCATGCGCGGTGGCCCCTCCACCGGTATGCCGACCGGCCCCTCCCAGTCCGACATCATGTGCGCCAAATGGGGCTCCCACGGTGATCACGCGAGCATCACCCTCGTTCCGGCATCCGTCCAGGAGCTCTTCGAGGAGACCGTCCGCGCCTTCAACCTTGCCGAAAAATACCGCATGCCGGTATTTGTGATGCCCGACGAGATCGTCGGCCACATGCGGGAGCGGATCGTTTTCCCTGAGCCGGGCGAGCTCGAAGTCATTGACCGCACTGCTCCCTCGGTTCCGCCCGAACAGTACAAGCCGTACGATACAAAATTCGGGGATGTTCCTCCCCTTGCCGCTTTTGGTTCCGGCTACAAGTTTCATGTCACCGGCCTCAACAAGATGGAAGACGGCTTCCCGACCACTAAGGCGTCGATCGTCCAGGCCGAGGAAGAGCGTCAGATCCGCAAGGTAGAAGCAAACAAGGCCGACATCATGAAGTGGGAAGAGTACCAGGTTGATGATGCCGACGTCGTCATCGTTGCCTTCGGTTCCACCTCCCGTTCCGCCCGCTATGCCGTCGACCAGGCCCGCAAGGAAGGGCTCAAGGCAGGCCTCTTCCGTCTCATCACCTTCTGGCCGTTCCCCGAGGAGCGTTTGCTCGAGATCTCCAAGAAAGTCAAGGCATTCATTACTCCCGAGATGAGCCTCGGCATGTGTAATGGCGTTGTCAAGGGATGCATTGAAGGGAATGCACCGGTCCACGGCATCTACCACGTTGACGGTGAGCCGGTGAATCCGAATGAGATTCTTGCCAAGATCAAGGAGGTCAAGTAACCATGGCTTTTGAATATGAAAAGTACATCCGTCCCGGCAAGCTGCCGCACATCTGGTGCCCCGGCTGCGGCCACGGAATTGTCATGAAGGGTCTGATCCGCGCAATGGACGCCCTCCAGCTCAAGAAAGAGAACACTGCCATCGTCTCCGGTATCGGGTGTGCTTCCCGGCTCCCCGGCTACATGGACTGCTGCACGCTTCACACTGCCCACGGCCGCGCCGCTGCTTTTGCCACAGGGGTCAAAATGGCAAAGCCGGAAATGAACGTATTCGTTGTCGGCGGTGACGGCGACGGTACCGCCATCGGCGGAAACCACTTCATTCATGCCTGCCGCAGAAACATCGACATGACTTACGTCATCCTCAACAATAAAATCTATGGCATGACCGGTGGCCAGTTCTCTCCCGCCACCCCGACCGGCGCCAAGGCTTCCACCACTGTTTATGGCAACCCTGATCCGACGTTCGATATTGCCAAGCTTGCCATCGGTGCTGGTGCGACTTTCGTTGCTCGCGGTACCGCTTTCCATGCGAATCAGATAGACAAGCTCATAGTTGAAGCCGTACAGCACAAGGGGATGTCCGTAGTCGAAATCCTCGATGACTGCCCGACCTGCTATGGTCGCCGCAACAAGTTCCGTTCGGTTGTCGAGATGATGAACGAGCTGAAGAACGTTGCTGTTCCTGTTAAGGCTGCCGAGAAGATGGACCCTGAGCAGCTCAAGGGGAAGGTTCTTACAGGTGTCCTCTACAAAGAAGACAAACCGGAGTACTGCGAGCAGTATCAGAAGGTCATCGAGCGGGCCCAGGGCGCTGCCAAGTAATTCACTGCTATAAAAGGAGATAACAATAATGGCTGGAAGATATGAACTGAGGTTTTCTGGCGCTGGCGGACAGGGCCTGATCCTGGCCGGCGTCATTCTGGCCGAGGCCGCTTCGATCTATGACGGGATTCAGGCAGTCCAGTCCCAGAGCTACGGCCCGGAGGCCCGCGGTGGTGCATCCAAGTCGGAGGTTATCATCTCCGATACCGCGATCGACTACCCAAAGGTTACCCAGTGTGATGCGCTCCTCGCGCTCACCCAGGAAGCAGCCGACAAGTACTCCCATGATCTCAAGGAAGGGGGCGTGCTTCTCATCGACTCCGACCTGGTTCTCCGTGAGCCGCCCGGGAACTTCAAGGTGACCAAATTCAATATCACCAACACCGCGAAGAATGAAATCGGACGTGAGATCGTTACCAACATCGTTGCTCTCGGCGCGATGGTCGCTCTTACCGGTGTCGTTACCAAGGAAAGTGCCGAGAAAGCTGTTCTTGCCCGCGTTCCTGAGGCGTTTCTGGAATTGAACAAGAAGGCTTTTCAGGTCGGTTTCGAGAAGGCACTGGCTGCTAAGAAGTAAACAGTACAGTCCTGTTACTGTATAATGCCCGGCAGAGTATTCTGCCGGGCTTTTTTTTGGCACGTAGTTTTTTGCTGAGCAGCAATCCGGATCGTTCCATCTGCCCCCATTGACGCAACAGCATTCGATCTGTAATATAGACACGTTTGTATCATGAGGAACCGGGGGCGCCTTGCAGGAGTTCCTACGTGAATACCTCCAGGCACATGGCTATTGGGTCCTCTTTCTCTGGACCTTTCTTGAGGGGGAGGCGGGGCTCATTATTGCCGGGTTCCTCGCCTTTCAGGGTTATCTGCACATTGCCGGAGTCATTCTGGTTGCCCTTAGCGGATCTTTCCTCGGTGATCAGTTTTACTTCTACGTTGGACGGTGGCAAGGGACTCGTCTTCTCAGAAAATTTCCTTTCATAGCCCGGAAGTTTCGTAAAGCCATACGCCTGATAGAACGATACGGCACCTTTGTAGCCTTCATTTCCCGTTACACTTACGGCTTCCGGATTGTCTTACCCGTTATTCTCGGGATTACGAGCTTTCCCGGGAGGAAATTCGCGTGGCTGAACCTGCTCAGCGCCTTTTCCTGGTCTGTCATCTTTTCTCTGGCCGGCTACCTTTTTGGTAAAAGCGCTGCTCTGTTTGTTGAGGATGTCGGTAAATATGAACATCACCTCCTGCTCATTCTGATAACGATCATCGGCTGCATGTGGGCCTTTCATTTTGTTCATGCATGGTGGCGCCGAAGGCCCGCACGTCGGCGACTCAAAAGAATCAAAGAATATCGCGCTGGTAACAGGTAATCATTAAATGCAAAACCAAAGTAGCGTGGCGGTGGTTCTAGTAGAGCCGCAGAGCCCCGGAAACATCGGCATGGTATGCCGTGCCATGAAGAACATGGGGCTGCGTGAATTGCTCCTTGTGAACCCTTGTCCTGTTCAGCATCCTGATGCGTACAGGTTTGCCGTCTCTGCTCGGGATGTCCTTGACAGTGCTCGGATTTTTGGAAGCTTGGCCGAGGCGCTATCAGATCGTCATATTTCGATAGCTACCACGCGCCGCCACGGAAAATATCGCAGGGATATCATGTCTCCTGTAGAGGTTGCCGCGCGCCTGAATGCACAAATAGATATTAACCGTGCTGCCTTCGTTTTCGGTCGTGAGGACAGCGGTCTAACAACGGAAGAGGTTGCGCAATGCACATGGCAGGCAACTATACCCACTGATGATGAGTACGGGTCCTTGAATCTCGCACAGGCGGTCCTCATTTTTTCATACGAATTTTTCAAAGCAAGGAGCAGCAAGGGGGAGAAGAGCGGTAGACAACTCGCTGCCGCCGGTGACTTCGAATCGCTGTACAGTCACATGGAGCAGACCCTTCTACGGATCGGCTTTCTCAACCCGCAGAATCCTGACCATCTGATGCGAACGTTCCGTCGGATACTCGCACGCTCGGAAATGG
This sequence comes from Geobacter sp. DSM 9736, assembly GCF_900187405.1. Lineage (NCBI taxonomy): Bacteria > Pseudomonadati > Thermodesulfobacteriota > Desulfuromonadia > Geobacterales > Geobacteraceae > Geobacter > Geobacter sp. DSM 9736. The sequence goes on along the minus strand of NZ_LT896716.1, from coordinate 1,256,080 downwards.
ACAGCCGTGATGTAGCCATCTTTCGCGGTATGATGACTCAGATAGACTGGGCCACCAACGAATATAAAGGGAAAAAAAGGTAATGACGGTAACGCATCTTGGACTCATTGCTGGCGCACTTACCAGTATTGCCGGAATTCCGCAGGTGATAAGGGTATACCGTACCCGCCAGGTGCGGGACCTGTCGATCTGGCAGCCGATCCTATTGAGCATCGGCGTCACATTGTGGCTTATTTACGGCATCATCATCAATGACATACCGCTTATCGTGGCGGATATCATCTCGCTGGTCTGTTGCCTTCTGCTGCTCTTTATGATTATTTCCTACCGGCGGGATGACAACCGTCGGAATGGTGATTATCCTTGTGATAGCAAGATGAAAAGGGGGGTATATGCGCAAAATGCTCAGGCTGGTCCCGATTCTGACAGTTCTGGCGGTCCTTTCGGGCTGCGGCTACAACACAATGCAGGCCATGGAGGAGCAGGTCTTTGCGGCGTGGGGGGATGTGGAGGCGGCCTATCAGCGACGTGCAGATTTGATTCCCAACCTGGTTGAGGTAGTTAAAGGGTATGCGAAACATGAAGCTGAGACACTCACCGCGGTTACTGAAGCCCGTGCAAAGGTGGGATCGATTCAGGCGTCGAAGCAGCTGATCGACAATCCGCAGGCCTTTTCCCAATTTCAGGCTGCTCAAGGTCAACTTTCCGGTGCTCTTTCCCGACTTATGGTAGTGGTTGAGCGTTACCCCGATCTTAAGGCAAACCAGAATTTCCTTGATCTTCAGAACCAGTTGGAGGGGACCGAGAACCGGATCAATGTAGCGAGGGTTCGGTATAACAAGGCGGTCCAGGACTTCAACACCAGCATCAGAACCTTTCCCAACAGCCTTACCAATTCTTTGCTGCTTCATCTGAGTCGGAAGGAGCCGTTCCAGGCGGACGAGGGAGCCAAAGTCGCGCCCAAGGTCAAATTCTGATCAGTCATGAAACGCCTCCTAATCCTTTTTTTGCTGTTGCTTCTTCCCCAGTGGGGACATCCTCTTGATGTACCTCCTTTGCAAGGGCACGTTAACGACTATGCCGGCATCCTTTCTCCGGAGACCGCACAAAGTCTTGAGCGCCGCCTCGCGGAGTTCGAAGAGCGTGAGGGTACTCAGATCGTTGTTCTCTCTATTCCTACGCTGGGAGGAGAAGTTCTTGAGGAGTACTCGATCAAAGTTGCTGAGGCTTGGCGTATTGGACAGAAGAAGGTCGATAACGGCCTTATAATTATAATTGCCAAGGAGGAACGTCGCGTACGGATAGAGGTCGGGAGGGGGCTTGAGGGTACGATGACGGACCTTCTGTCCGGCAGGATCATTCGAGGGGAGATTTCTCCGAGATTCAAAGCAGGTGATTTTGATGGCGGGGTCGTGGCAGGAATTTCCGCTATTATGGCGGCTGTCAAGGGAGAGTATGCGCACTCGCGCGACCTTCGCCAGGGACAGACGAGTGCTTCACCAGTCTTCACGCTTGTCATTTTCCTGCTTGTTGCATGTATTTTTCTAGGAGCTATTTCTCGGCTTCTCGGAGGATTGGCTGGTGCAGCTGGACTGCCTTTCGTAGCCGGTATCACCTTTCCTGGCCTGAGTTTTCTGCTTCTCGTCCTTCTCGGAGTGGCCGGTTTCGTGCTGGGACTTGTACTGGCATTGCTGTTCGGAAACGGGCGGAGAGGAGGTGGCTTTCACGGCCCCTTCTACGGCGGCGGTTTCGGTGGTGGTTTTGGCGGTGGCGGAGGGTTCGGCGGTGGAGGCTTTTCAGGTGGAGGGGGCGGATTTGGAGGCGGCGGTGCCTCCGGTGACTGGTGACAACGACCGAAGCATGTGCACATGAGTCTTAAAATGGCTAGGAATTTTTTTACAGTCGAAGAGCAGGAGTGTATACGGAGCACGACGCAGAAGGCCGAGGCCAGGACTTCGGGCGAAATTGCGACTATGGTCGTTCCGCAAAGCGATGATTACCGGGAGGCCGATTACCTGGGGGCAATTCTGCTGAGCGGACTTCTTTCCCTGGTCATTTCCGTCGCTGTCCGGCATGTCTCGATTTGGACCTATGTACCCCTTGTCTGCCTAGGGTACTACCCACTGCTCCTTGTGTTGAGGCGAGTGCCGCGCCTGAAGCTAGGCTTCATAGGTCGAGTACGCATTGCAACTGCAGTACGAAGCGGGGCCGTTCGGGCATTTTTTGAAAAAGGACTCTACCGTACCAGGGACGAGACCGGCATCCTCATTTATATCTCTCTTCTTGAACGGAAGGTTTGGATACTCGGAGACCGAGGCATAAACTCGAAGATACCACCCGATTTCTGGCAGCACCTAGCGGGCGAACTTGCATCCGGTATCAGGAAAGGAAATGGGTGCGATACGCTCTGCAGAGTAATTACTGCATGCGGGCTGGAACTGGAGCGCCATTTTCCGCTGCGCAGCGACGACAAGAACGAATTGCCTGACCACTTAATAATCTGATCACGAACGGGTACGGGAGGGAGATGTGGAGAAGGTGCAGGTGTCTTTACGCAATGAGTTTTCCAGCGACAATTACTCGGGAATATGTCCCGAGGCTTGGGCTGCAATGGCCGCGGCAAACGAAGGTTACGCCGCTTCTTATGGGGATGACAACTGGACTTCACGGGCATGTCAGTGCATACGCGATCTTTTTGAGACCGATTGTGAAGTTTTTTTCGTCTTTACCGGGACGGCAGCAAACTCCCTGGCATTGGCCTCACTATGTCATTCCTATCACAGCATCATTTGCCATGAGACGTCCCACGTGGAAACGGACGAATGCGGAGCGTCCGAGTTTTTTTCAAACGGGACGAAAGTTCTTCTTGTCCCAGGGCCGGACGGAAAGGTGGACCTGGAGTCGGTTGAGCATACGGTGAAACGTCGATCAGATATTCACTACCCGAAACCTAGGGCGCTGAGCGTCACGCAATGTACCGAACTCGGCACGGTCTATTCTGTGGATGAATTGCGGGAGGTCGGCGACCTGGCAAAACGGTTGCAGCTTCATGTGCATATGGATGGTTCGCGGTTTGCCAATGCTGTTGCGGCGCTGAACGTGCGTCCGCGGGAGTTGACCTGGCAGGCGGGTGTTGACGTACTTTGTTTTGGTGGAGCCAAAAACGGGCTGGCGGTGGGGGAGGCGGTTGTTTTTTTCAACAGGGAGCTTGCCAAGGAATTCGACTACCGTTGCAAGCAGGCGGGGCAGCTTGCTTCCAAAATGCGGTATCTTTCGGCTCCTTGGGTGGGCTTGCTTGAATCCGGGGCCTGGATCCGGAATGCAGCCCATGCAAACCGGTGTGCTCGAAGACTTGCGGAGCGGCTTCAGACAGTCGCCGGCATTAAATTGATGTTTCCCTGCCAGGCCAATTCCGTTTTCATCGAGATGTCTGAACGGATGCTTAGCGCGCTGCGCGGGAAAGGGTGGCACTTCTATACGTTCATCGGCTCAGGGGGGGCTCGATTCATGTGCTCCTGGGAAACCACCGATGCTGATATAGATCAGCTGGTCCTGGATATTCAGGAGCTTGCCAGACAGGAAGCTTCTCCCGGTTTCTAAACCTGTTGCCAAAGGCTTACCGGACGTTGTTCTCAGGATATGCCCCAATGTGGTGCACGCTCAAATCCGCTCCGGAGAATTCCTGTTCCTCGTCCAGTCGTATTCCGACCGTTCTGGAAAGAAGACCATATATGACAAAGCCATTTGCGAGCGCATAAAGGACTGCGCAAAGGCTTCCCAGCAGCTGGCTCACGAAGCTTACACCACCCAAGCCCCCGAACGTTTCGAGACCGAATATGCCGGCAGCGATCCCACCCCACGATCCTATAACTCCGTGTAGCGGCCAGACCCCGAGGACATCATCTATTTTCAGCTTTTCCTGTTCGATGTGGAACCCGTAGACAAAGATCAGTGAAGCTATGCCCCCAGTGAAAAAAGCCGCAAGGGGGTGCATGATATCGCTTCCGGCGCAGACGGCGATAAGTCCGGCAAGGGCGCCATTGTGTATAAAGCCGGGATCGTTCTTGCCGGCGACAAGAGCGAAGAGCACACCTCCAATCATGGCAAGAAGGGAGTTCACGGCAACCAGTCCGGAAATCTTCTCGATGTGACCGGCGCTCATGACATTGAAGCCGAACCAGCCTACAGCGAGAATCCACGAGCCTAGTGCAAGAAATGGGATATTGCTGACCGGAATCGGATGCGATTTACCACGCAGGTAGCGCCCCATGCGCGGGCCGAGGATCAGTACAGCAGGAAGAGCAAGCCATCCCCCGATAGAATGAACCACGACTGACCCGGCATAATCGTGAAACTCGGCGCCGCCGATCTTCTTGAATAGCCCCTGCAACAGGGATGCATTCTGACCCCAGATCAGCGATTCGAACAGCGGATAGGTGAACCCGGCGAAGATGGCACCGGCGATGACTTGTGGCCAGAATTTGGCTCGCTCCGCGATACCTCCCGAAATTATGGCCGGAATGCAGGCTGCAAAGCATAGAAGAAAGAAAAAGCGAACGAGGTCGTAGCCTTGTGCCGAGGCTATGAGCGTGCCGGAAGGTACAAGGAAAGAGACCCCGTAGGCGAGGGGGAAGCCGACGATGAAGTAGACGATGGTCGACACGGACCAATCGGTAAGTATCTTTACAAGTGCGTTCACCTGATTTTTCTGGCGCACCGTTCCTACTTCGAGAAAGGCGAACCCCGCGTGCATTGCGAAGACCATTACAGCCCCGAGCATAAGAAAGAGCACATCCGTGCTGCTTCGCAGCGTCTCCATCGACAAAGCTTCCATTTTTTACCCCCGTTGGCAAGATGCGGCACCGGCGATGGTGACCGTCGCACTGCCTGCAATGCAAAGCAAGCTGTTTGCCAATATGGTAAACTCTTGATATCAGCAGGATACGCATAGTTTCTGGATGTTTGGATAGAATCGCCTGCACGTTTTCAAAGCCTGTTTGCCTAAAAAAAAGGCGATGGGGAAATAGAGGTTGACGGTGGCTCGCATACAATGTATCAAACGGAGTACCATCCAGTGAGAGGAGAGAGTCATCAAGAAACCTCAAACACAAGCACCGACGCCGATAACAGGCATCCGTTACTATACGCCCCCTGCCGGCGCACTGCTGGAAGGGAGAGACGGAAAGTTCCGTTTTTTCTATGATGAGCTACCCGTACCTCTTCTGGAGGATGATTTTCAGAAACTCGGGGATGAGCAGCCTTCCTACGATGCAGTCGGTCGTGGAATTTACCAGGCACTGCGCAGCAATCCGGATTGTCTGAATGCGTCACGATATGCAGAACTTCTGAGGGATGGATACCCGCACTATCTCTCTGAGCTTGCCAGCCACATCGTGATGCTCGACAAGAAGGATGTGGAGGTGCCGTACCTTGATCGCAAGATAAATTACCTTAAGATCTTCGCGCTCCTGGAACCTGAGAATTCACGCTTTCCCCTCGAAATCGGCATGACCTACTTTGACAAAGGCATGCGCCTTTCGGGTCTCCAGTTCACGACAGTCTCCCTGTATCGTGCCGAGAAATACATTGCTTCGGCTGTACAACTGGACCCGGATAGCAGAGATGCTCTCTATAATCTTGGAGAGATTTCCTACATCCTCGGGAAATACGATCAGGCGAAGCAGCTCTGGCGCAGGGTGATAGAGACTGGTCTTGATGAGTCAGTTGCGGAAAAACTGGACAAGCGCCTCCAAAGGATCGAGCAGGGGCTGCTTTCTCACGTTCCGGCTGTTGATTACCTGGAAGTAGTTGCGACTGCTTTCGGCCTGCATCAGCAGGGGGAAGATGAGGAGGCTTCGGCTCTTCTCCTGGATGTGCTGGAGGATTCGGTCTTTACAGCTGAGTTTCCGATTCCGGAGATATGGTACGTTCTCGGGCTTTGCTACCGGAACATGGGGATGCCCAAGTACGCCGAGGATTATTTGAAGGAGGCGCTCAGCCTTGATCCCGATCACGCCGATGCGAGACGGGCTCTCGAAGATCTTAACGCATAGGGGTTACGATGTTCGGTTTCAGTGCAGCAGACTGGATATTCATCGCAGGAGTCATGGTAGTCATCTTCATCTGTGTCTGGGTCAGCGACATGAGAAGAAAGTGAAGGGAGGAGCCATGCAAGCACAAATAGGGAAGGACCTGAAACAGATATTTAACATGTGCAAAACAATTGCCGTCGTGGGGCTCTCATCGGATCACTTCCGACCGAGCCACGGAGTCGCACAGTATCTACAGCGCGCCGGCTTTCGCATTATTCCTGTTAACCCGGCGGAGCAGGAGATTCTCGGAGAAAAATGCTACGCCAGCCTTCGTGATATCCCCGATCAGGTCGATATAGTCGATATCTTCCGACGTTCAGAGGCAGTCCCTTCCATAGTGGAAGACGCTATAGCAATAGGTGCAAGAGTAGTCTGGATGCAGGAAGGTGTAGTGAATGAAGATGCTGCAAGACGAGCAGAAGAGGCTGGTCTCACGGTGATTATGGACAGGTGCATCCTGAAGGAGCACCGGTTCCTGGTAACCCACTAACTCTCAGTCCGATGCGTGTGAGGTTTCAATGACAGAGACTGATGAGCAGGAAATACGTAGACCTCTCGGGTTGACGCTGATCACCGGCCTGTACCTTTTTTTCTTTCTTGTTTCGGCCTCCACCTTCGGGAACCCGTTTCCCTTTATGGGGAAGATCTATCTCGACACCCCAGGTAAGGTTCTAGTATTTGCCGATAGCCTCGTTTGCCTTTACCTGTTTCTTGGCCTCATGAAACGGCAGATGCTGACATGGTATCTTCTCCTCTTCTACAATCTTTTTGAGATCTGCAATACCATCGTCAACCTCACTCTCATCGCCCCTGCTGAACTTGAAAAAGTGCTTGGGGGGCGGATAGAGCAGGAAGCTCTGGTGGTTAATAATGTCGCTGCAGCATTGGCCATACTTTTGCTTACCCAGTACATCTATCGGCACAAGAGCTACTTTACCAACGCGCGCAGGTATATCTTCTGAAGCATCCAGCAAGGAGCGGGCGCTGTGCCTGTTCCTGCATGAAGTGCCGAATTCGGTGATTTCACTACCGTCAAAGGGAAATTAACGTGTTTCCTAAGCTCCTCAACGACCATCACAAATCCAATGTTGGCATTTTTTTCGACAAATTGAAGCATGGTTTGTCCGGGTCCATCTTTCATGATGAAGAACCTGAATGCGCCATCAATCTTTCCAATACCCGTGGGGTCTCCATAAGGATAGAGAAGCTGAACAAGTATTATGGGGAAAAGCATGTCCTGAAGGATGTCGATCTGGAGATCCGACCTGGAGAGACATTTTCAATCATTGGTCCATCCGGAACGGGGAAAAGCGTCCTTCTGAAGCATGTGGTGAAACTGGAGAATCCGGATTCAGGAGAGATATACATCGATGAGTTGCCGATTTTCAGCGAGAATCGCACAACGAACGTGCCTGACTACCGGTACAGTATGGTCTTTCAATCTTCTGCCCTTTTCAATTCTCTGACCGTCGGTGAAAACGTTGGGTTATGGCTTAGGGAAAAGCGGATATGCAAGGAATACAGAATCAGGGAGATCATACGCGAGAAATTGGCCCTGGTAGGGCTGGAGGGAACCGAAACACTGCGTACCTCAGAACTGTCGGGAGGAATGAAGAAAAGGGTGGCAATAGCCAGATCCCTTGCTATGAATCCCGACCTTATTCTTTATGACGAGCCGACAGCCGAACTCGATCCTGTAACCACCGACGAGTTGGCCAACACGATTATCAAATTGAAAGAAACTACCAAAAACACCACTGTAATCGTTACTCACGATCTCAATTTCGCGCTCTACATATCTGACCGGCTCGCCATGATGCATGACGGTAGGGTAGTCGAGGTCGGAACCCCTCGGGAGATCAAGGGGAGCAGTAATCCTATCGTTACCGGATTCATCTATACTACGACGAAGGGTATTGCGAAAGAATAGTTCGCCTTGTTATGTGCCGCTGCATCTTACGGCTGTGTGTGCTGTCAAAGGAGGAGAAGCGTTTGCGACGTATCTTCGGGTGGGTCTTCCTGCTGTCCTCGGTTTCCTTTTTTCTCGCCGCCTGTGCCAACCTCAAGGAAAGTAAACCGCTCTTTCCGGTACGTGAATACGAGAGGATGATCGTTGGTCGCCTAGATGCCGAATATGTCGGAACCGACAACTGTGTGGCCAAATGCCACAAGCATGACGGAATCACCGACGATTTCAGGCGTAGCGTACATGGGGAGCAGATAAAACCGGAAACACGACTTCCCCTGGTGAATTGCGAGTCGTGTCACGGTCCGGGAAGCCTGGCAATAGAGAATCTGCCGGACAATCCGGAAGAGAACGACCGCCTCAACAAAAAGTGCGACACCACCACCTTCCTGGATATCATGAACCTTCCTCCCCAGGCACAGTCGCTGATCTGCCTTAAGTGTCATTCAGCCGCTTCCATTCCCGCCCTCGCTCATTGGAATGCCAGCGCCCATGCTCTCAACGACGTGAGCTGCTTCGATTGCCATAAGCTTCATCAAGGGCCGCAGCAGAAGGTGAGCCATCGGGAGATGGCAGAGATGTGCTACGGCTGCCATCCGGAAGTGAAGGCCGAAAACCAGCTCTTCTCTCACCATGCGCTCCTTGAGAAGAAGATTGCCTGCGTCGACTGCCACGAGGTGCACGGGTCCACTCAGGAGCATCTCCTGCGGGGGATAACTCCGAAGGATACCTGCACCAGGTGCCACATGGAAAAGCAGGGGCCGTTTGTATTCGAGCATGGCGACGTCACCGAAAACTGCGCCAACTGCCATACGCCGCATGGTTCCGTCAATAACAACCTGCTCAGCGCCTCGATGCCCTTTCTCTGCCTCCAGTGCCATGCGGGGCACATGATCAATTATCCCCAGAACTCGATTGGGGAGTACAGGACAGGAGCTACCGAGTTGAAGAAGCTCTTTACCAACCGCTGCACTGATTGCCATTCCCAGGTCCACGGCACCGACATACCGGCCCCGGCCCTCACCGGTCCCGGAACGCTTCGTCAGTAGGCCGGCAAGGAGTATTCGCGTGTTGAGACAACTGCTCTGGAAGCTGTCCATCCCTGTCGTTCTCGTGGCAGCCGCCGTTTCCGCTCGAGCTGAGACATTGGTGGCGGAGGCGGACGATCAGCCTTATGTCATCGCTGATTCCGAGGATGGTGCGGACGGGGGTAATGCCGACACTGCTCCCCTGGAGCCTCGTATCGTTACCGGCGGGCATTTGGGCTACCGTTTTCTCCAGATCGACGGGTATGGCGGAAGGGGGGCGGAGTTCGACTACCTCCACTCGAGCCCCGTCTTCGGAGCCTATTACAACAGGCTCGGAGCGAATCTAAAATACTCCCTCGACGGCAGTTTTCTCAACGATCATGATTATTACGGTGATCTGCTTTTCGACTACCGGGGAGACTACAGGTTTCACATCCGCACCGAATCGATGTTCCACAACCTGGACCGGGAGGAGCTGTTTACGCCCGATTTTTTTACAGGGCGCGCTGACAGCCCCAGTGTCGCATCCTACGTGGCTGTTCCCGACCCGACTTACCGCTACGGAATTCGCACCGAACAGGACCTCGCAACCTTCCGATACAAGATCCACGACTTCCCGTTCCACCTGAACCTCGGATACTGGCGGCTTTTCCGGGAAGGGAACCGCCAGCAGATCTTTGCCGATCAAGCGTTCGAGGGACCCCTGAACCGTATCTACGCAGTCAGTCGCCCTGTCGACCGGAAAACCCATGAGGGCACCATCGGTTTCGACACTCATCTTGGCCCCGTCGACCTCATCTACTCCTTTCAGGTGAGGCAGTTCGCAGATGATGCGCCGATACCGGTAACCAGCTTTGTCGGCGGTAACCCCTTGAGAGTTGCAGGACTTCAGCAGCATAACGAGGACCCTGACAGCAGGCTCATCTCGCACACCGTAAAATTCCACACCTCCCTGGCTGGCGGTCTCGTCGGAGCCGCATCCTATTCTTACGGTAAAAGGGAAAATCTCTCCAGATTGTCGGATATTTCTGGAGCTGACGGTACTTCAACCACCCTCCATAACGCTGCCACCGATTTTGTCTACACCCCCTGCAAGGAGTTTTCGCTGGCTATAAAATACCGGCTGCAGGAGGTTGACCACAGCACTCCGGCAACCATCGGGAGCCGTTTCACCGACGCCATCTCCGTGCGTCCGACACTTGACAGCGTGAACAACATTGTCACAGCCACCTTGTCCGTCAGGCCGGCCAATTCACTGACCTTCGTTGGCGAATACCGGGGGAGCTTCCTCCGCCGTTCAGACCTTGGCGATCGGGATACGCTGATGCACTGGAGAGACTTGCCTGAGACGACAACCACCCATAGGGGAAGATTTTCCGTCATAAGCAGAGCCTACAAGGGGCTGCGCCTGAAGGCACAGTACGAATACAGCTCCGCCGATACCCCCTCGTACGGCACTTCATTCTCTGAACGTCACGAGGGGCAGCTCCTGGCAACTTACAACAGCTCCAATCGCTGGGGAGCAACTGCCGGGTACGTGGCGGCACGTGATTCAAACGACGTCATAGCCCGTTCGGTTATACTTACTTTTCCCGATATTACTTTCGGCAATTACGGGTCGCCGCTAGCAAGGGACAAGAGGGACAACAGGCTTACAGCAAGCTTGTGGGCAACTCCCCTTACCGATTTCACTGTCACCGCGAGTTACGGATTCCTCCGTACTTCAGTCGACCAATCGGTCCTTTTCACATCCTTTGCCGATGCAGTGTCCAATGCAGCAGCCTTCACTTCCCAAGCGCACGTCTACGCACTAAACTCCACCTACCGGTTAAACGAGAATCTCGATCTTTCGGTTCTCCTCCAGCAGGTACGTTCTCTGTCCGAGTTTGATCCGGCTTTTCTTGCAGTCTCCCAGGGTGGCGCTGTTATCGGGGATACTGCCTCAATCCGTGATATCTCACGTACGAAGACAGTTGAGAGTACGGTTTCTGCCAGAACGGAGTATCGGATTACGCAAAATGTCTCATGTGCCTTCGATTATTCATTCCGCGACTATGACGATGAGGCCAGTGCTTCTATTTTCAATGGCACGATTCACAGCTACATGCTCTTGCTGAACGCCGCATGGTAATACTTCCGGAGCATTGATGTCGCTACGCTGCATTAAATACATTTTGCTGCTTATGCTGCTGCTATCACCGGCAGTATCCGCCACTGCCGCAGGTAAATTCCTGGCTGCGGTGATCAGCAGCGATCAACCCCGCTACCGGGAGGCTCATAAGGCGCTCGTCAAAAGTCTGGCGGCCAGGGGGTTCGATCGGGATAATCTTGATATCGTTCTTCAGACGCCGAATCCGGATCCGATTTCCTGGGCGAACAGCATCAGGAAACTGAATGCTCTAGGTGCCGACATAATAGTGACGTACGGCGCTCCGGTCACACTGGCGGCTGTTCGCGAATCAGTGGATGTGCCGGTAGTGTTCGTGGATGTCTATGGCCCCGTGGAAACGGGAATCACGCGAAGTCTGACGGTCGCCGGCCATAATCTGACGGGGGTAAGCTCGAAGGTGCCCATGACGACACTCATCTCCAATTTCCTTGGGATAAAGCCAATCAAGAACATCGCGGTAGTATACAATTCCAGGGAGATCGGGTCCATGGTGCAGCTGAAGGAGATCAAGCGAATTGCGGCTCAGCAGGGTTTTCTTGTCACCGAGTTAAACGTTTCCTCCGTGGCAGCGCTTGATGGAGCATTGAATTCCGTTATCTCCCAGGTAAACTCCATCTATGTCTCCGAATGCGCCGTGGGGTGCCGTGGATTTGAGAAGATAGTACAGAAAGCCAATGAGCACCGTATACCTGTCGTGTCGCAAATGCCGGATGCCTGCGAAAAAGGAGCTCTTATTTCTTTGGAAGTAAGTCCGGCGGAGCAGGGCCAGCTAGCCGGGGAGTACGCGGCCAGGATAATAGGTGGGAAAAAGCCTCTTCAGATGCCGATTATCTCCCCCAAGAAGGTGGACCTCGTCATCAATATGCGTGTCGCGAAGTCACTCGATCTTCACGTTCCTTTTCAGGTGCTTGGCCAGGCGACGAGGGTGTTGAAGTAATGGAGACCAGCAGCAGGTCTGAGGTGTAAATGGGAAAGATCCTGATCGTAGATGATGATAAAACTTATTCGACCGCATTGAGCAACAACATCAAATTGTATTATCCGCTTCTGCAGGTCGAAGTCTGCAACGAACCGCTCAAGGCGTTGAAGATCATACGTAAGAAGGGGATCGACCTTCTTGTGATAGATCTTGAAATGCCGATGATCGACGGGATGAAGATATTCCAGTTCGCTTCGAAAATCGGCATCGACAAGAACAGGATCATTATTCTTTCAGGCAGGGATGCGGATTACCTCCATGAGCATTTTCCCCTTGGAACCTGTCTCGCGGTTCTCAATAAATTCGAATCGAAGCAGCAGGCAGTACTGGACATGATCTTCAGTTCGCTCCAGAAAAAGGCTCAGGTAGGGTAAGAAAGGAAGCGCAGGGATGAACGGTAAGAAAATGGTGCTGACGTTCTTTCGTCAGGAACACGTGAGAAACGATTGGCAGGTGGATATCGCCGGTCCGTCGTTCGAATCGTTTTTGCAAGACCTGGCGGGAGATCTGTTGCGGTACGGCGTCCAACTCGAAAGAGCGGAAAACGACGCCATTACCATCGCAATCAACAGCTATGCTGACCTGCTTAACTCGGTCCGGATATCCTCGCCTGCAGATGGGTTCAGCAGTCTGTGTGTCGGGCATGTCATAGGTAAGAGTGCAAATCTCGACCTCCAGGAAGATATCAGGAGAGCTGTGAACCGCGTTGCTTTTGCTCCTGAAACAATCCCCCCCGAAGATCACAACCGCAAGGTCTGCCACAATTGTGGCTGCGGCTGCTGATCGTCTTGTCTCTATTCAGATTTTTGCAGTTAATATGTCGCCCGGATAAACGGAGCGTATTCCTTTCGAACCAGGAGAAGCTAGCGTGAAAAAAACGCCGGTATGGGTTTGGGTCGTTGCGGGCGGTTTTTTGGCCTGCGCTTTAACCGCCGTATTATCAGTAATTCTTCTTTTTAGTAGAGCTGGAACCCTCAGGGGGGATGGGGTAGGTCTCGTTGAGGTGAAGGGGATGATCCTGGACTCTCAGGAAGTTGTGAAGCAATTGCGCGATCTTGGAAAGGATGGTCGTGTGAAGGCTGTAGTTTTACGTGTCGATTCACCTGGTGGAATAGTGGCACCATCACAGGAGATTCACGACGAGGTGAAGAAGCTGGCGGGCCGTAAGAAGGTGGTGGTCTCGATGGGTAGTCTCGCCGCCTCCGGTGGATACTACATCTCCGCCCCCGCCAGTCTCATATTTGCCAATCCAGGCACCATCACCGGCAGTATAGGCGTTCTGATGAAGCTTACGAATGTGCAAGGGCTGATGGATAAGATAGGGCTGAAAGCTTTTACTTTGAAAACAGGAGAGTTCAAGGACTCCGGTTCTCCTCTCCGTCCTTTGACTGAAGCGGAGAAGGGGGTATTGCAGAGCGTAATCGACAGTGCCCACAGCCAATTCGTCCGGGCTGTCGCTGATGGACGAAAAATACCGGTAGATGAGGTAAGAAAAATAGCCGATGGCCGTGTGCTGTCAGGGGAGCAGGCAAAGGATCTGAAGCTCGTTGACCGACTGGGAACTCTTCAGGATGCCATCGAGGAGGCCGGCAGACTCGGAGGAATCCAGGGAGAACCGCAGGTGATCTGCCCGCCGAAAAAGAAGAAACTCCTTCTCGATCTGCTAGTTGAGGAGGCTGCCGTCAGAGTTACTCAGACGCTCCGGCAGGAGACGGGACTCAGCGCCATATATGAACCTGCTGCAGGAGTATGGTGAATGTTGCGCCTTCGGGAGGTTGTGGTAACGTGGTAGATAATCTGTTGATGGAAGAACAGGTTGTTGCGAGGGTTCGATGGCATCTATCGAAATCGGGTGCAGCGGCTTTAATTACAAGCACTGGCGGGGGAATTTCTACCCTGAAAAGCTCCCCCAGAGAAGGTGGTTCGAGCACTACTGCACCGTCTTCTCCACGGTGGAGCTGAATGTAACCTTCTACCGTCTCCCTTCCCCCGAAACGTTCTCGAAATGGAGAAATGATACCCCGTCAGGGTTTGCCTTCGCCATAAAGGGGAGCAGGTTCATCACTCACATCAAGCGTCTGGCCGACGCCGAGGAAGCGGTACACCGCTACTTCGATGCCGCCCGCAATCTCGGTGACAAGCTGAAGGTGGTACTCTGGCAGCTTTCCCCGGGCTTCCAGCTCGACCTCGACCGTTTCGCGTCGTTCCTCGAGCTCATCGCTCCCTATCCCGTGCGCCACACCTTTGAATTCCGCCACCCGAGCTGGCTTATTCCCAGCGTAACCGACATCTGCCGCCGCTACGGCGTGAACATCTGCGCCGCCGACAACCCACCCTTCCTTGTCGATCCACCCCAAACTGCAGATTTCGTCTACATCAGGCGACACGGTCACGACATGCACTACACCGGAAACTACTCCGCCAAGGAACTGGAGGTCGACGCAGGACGGATTCGGGGGTATCTGGAAAAGGGGAGGGACGTCTACATCTATTTCAATAACGATATTGGGGGGTATGCGCCGCGGAACGCGGTAGAGCTTAGGGGGATGATGGAGGGGTAGGTTATGAGCGGGGCCGTGAAGGCCCCGCTATAGAAATTGTACGAGGCTATTGAAAAGTCAGGTTGTTCAAAAATAGTCAGATCGTCGAACCCGCAGAAAGCCTCCACGGAGGCGTAGCAGCGCTACGCCGCACACGGAGGCTTTCGAGGACGGCGGCGAGATGACTGTTTTTCAACAATCGTCTACCGCGGCATCGGGCAGTACATGTTGCCGTAGGGCCGCCTGCTCTTCGGCGCGATCTTCACGAATTTCTCCTTGAGAACCTGCTTCACGTCCAAACCGAAGTCGCTGCAGTAATCCCTGAGGTATCCTTCCAGTTCCTGCTTGTCCTCGGGCGTCAGGTCGAAGACCCCGACCTCCCTGGAGAGTTTCCCTTCGTCGACCCCGCCGCGGACGTAGATCACGCCGCCGTGCATTCCGGTGCCGAAGCAGTATCCGTGCTTCGGCTTCTCAGGCTCGTCGGAGTACATCCCGAGAAGGATGAGGACACCGCCTGCCATGTATTCGCCGAAGAAGTCCCCTGCCTTCCCGCCGGCCACGAGGACCGGCTTGTTCTCGTCGTACGACTTCATGTGGATGCCGACGCGGTATCCAACGTCCTTCAGAATGTGGACCCTGCCGCCCCGCATGCCGTAGCCGAGCACGTCGCCAGCGTGGCCGTGGACGATCACCTTTCCGGCGTTCATCGTGTTTCCGATGTTGTCCTGGGCATTCTCCCTGACGACGATCTTCGCTCCGTTCATGAAAGCAGCGAGGTCGTTACCGGGGACACCGTGAATGGTGAGGGTGACAGGCTTGTTGATCCCGTCGCCGATGAAGTACTGGCCGTTGACGTTGAGGAGGTCGATCTCGGCGGCTCCAGCGGAAACCGCTTCACGGATCTTGCCGTTGAGGTCCTTGTAGTACATTCCTTGCGCGTCGATTCTCATAAATGCTCCTTGCACAGCAAAGCGTAGCTTGGTTTTTCTCTACCTCTACCTCTACCTTTACCTCTTCCTGCCTTACACCACCCCCGGCTGAAGTTTTGCTATTACCGGTTCGCCTCCCCGCGGCGCCCAGACCCGGTCCGGCTGCGGGCAGATTTCCCTGATTGCCGCCTCCTCAGAGGCCATATAGACGAAGTCGTCCTTTGTGGCGCAGATGAGGGGCCGGAGCTTGACACGGTCGTTCAGTCCGATCAGCCCTTCGTTGCTGGCGAAGAGGATCGCAAAGGGGCCGTTGAGGAGCCCGCTCCCGTACGTCTGGCGCAGTGCCGTCAAGAGCTGCCGCTCGTCCTCGGGAAGAGCGTCGATCAGCTCCCAGAAGGGGGAGGCGAGGGCGAGGCTTGCCAGCTCTGGTGTGAGTCCGTGCTTGCGGATGAGGAGGTCGAGCATGTAGGCGACCACCTCGGTATCGGTGAGCATCGTGCAGAGGTAGCCGTACATTTCGAGGTACCGCTTGTTGATCCCGTAGGAAGAGATCTCGCCGTTATGGACGATGGACCAGTCGAGGAGGGTGAAGGGGTGCGCGCCCCCCCACCATCCGGGGGTGTTGGTCGGGAAACGGTTGTGGGCGGTCCAGATGTATCCGCTGTACTCCTCCAGGCGAAAGAAGTCGGCGATTTCCTCCGGGTATCCCACCCCCTTGAAAGCACCCATGTTCTTCCCGGAGGAAACGACGAAGGCTCCTTCGATCTCGTTGTTGATCCGCATCACGTGTCTGACTATGACGTCCTCGTCAGTCATGTTCTGGAAATCAATGGCTTCCCGGTACTCGGCCGTTTCCAGCGGCTGCGCGAAGTAGCGCTTGAAGACCGGCGGGTTGGCTATGGCAGAAACCCTCCGCGTGGGGATGTCCTCTTCGTGCTCGATCTTGAACTGCGTCTCCAGGTACTCCTCGGTGAGCTGCAGCGCCATGTCGTTTTCGTACATGAGGTGGAAGGCGAAGAGCTCCCTGTACTCGGGGTAGATGCCGTAGGCTGCAAAGCCGCCGCCAAGGCCGTTACCGCGGTCGTGCATGAGGGAGATAGATTTTATGATGACGCTCCCTTCCACAGACTTTCCTGAGGTGGAGATGAAGCCGGTAAGACCGCAGTTGGAGATGTCTTTTTGAAAGTTATGTGTAGGTTTACGATTCATTAGCTATTGCCTCCGGTTGTTCTCAACCTTGATCCTTGGCTTAGGCGGCTTTGCCGCAGGGGCCGAAGAGGATGGTGCGAATTTCCTTCGTCAGGTGCGCGAACCCGAAGTCGGGAGCGAGGAGTCTTTCCCGGAAGGGGGTGATGTCGACCTTTTCGCGGATCAGCCCGGAGAAGATTCCTGCTCTGTCGACGGTCCGGACCAGGACTGCACCGACAATCCTGTTCCCCTCGAGGATCACCTTCCGGTACTGGTAGTTTTCCAGATCCTGGTAGGTGAGGATTTCGTAGCGCTTCGGGTCTCCCGGGTTGGTGATTCCCATCGAGATGGTGGGGACCTTGAAGAGCTCGATGGAGTTCATGGCGAGTCCGCCGCCGTAGCGCTTTTCCCCGCCTGCCATGGCAACCCCCGCCACATCCCCCTGGATGTAGGCGTCGGGCCAGATCGGCATCGGGTTCTTGTCTCCGGAAAAAAAGTCGCGTGCTTCGGCCACGTCACCCGCGGCATAGATACCCTCGGCAGTCGTCTGCATCCGGTCGTCGACGACGACACCACGGTTCACTTCCACTCCGCTCCCCTTGAGGAAGGAGGAGGCTGGACGGACGCCGATGGCGACAATGACTGTGTCGCAGGGGAGGAAGTCGCCGGACTTGAGTGTGACGCCGGCGATTTTTGCCCCGTCGCCTTCGATGCGCACCACGGTGTCCTCGGTAATTACGTCGATCCCGTTGGCCTTCATTTTCTTGGCCACCACCCGTCCCGCTGCCCGATCGAAGGCGGCAGAGAGGATCCGGTCGGCGAGTTCGACGATGGTGATCTTCTTCCCGAGGAGGTGGAGACCCTCAGCCGCCTTGAGGCCGATGAGGCCCCCGCCGATCACCACGACCCGTTCTATGTCGTCGGCAACCCCTTTGAGCTTTGCAGCATCGTCCCAGGTGGTGAAGGTGAAGATTTTCTCTTTACCGGCAAGACCCTCGATGGGGGGGACAAACGGATCACCGCCGGTGGCGATGAGAAGCCTGTCGAAGGGGAGCTTGTCCCCGCCGGCCAGCTTCAATGTCTTCTTGGCGGTGTCGACGCCTACCACTTCGGAACCTAGGAGGAGGTTCACCCGGTTCTTCTCGTAAAAGTTCTCGGGGAGGTAAGCCATCCGCTTCTCGGTGATCAGCCCACCGAGGAGGTAGGAGATGAGCGGCCGGCCGTAGGCGGTATGCTTCTCGCGGGATATGACGGTGATTGTCCCTTCCTGGTCGACGGTGCGAATGCCTCTCACAGCTCCGACGGCTGCAACGGAATTGCCGATGATGACGTAGTTCATTTCTGGCTTCCCTCCTTGTACACCAGTGCCCGGTTAGGGCAGGCCTCCACGCAGGCCGGAGTTGAGCGATCAGGGCAGAGGTCGCACTTGTTGGCCTTCTTCCGGTTCACGTTGCGCTGGACCGCGCCGTAGGGGCATGCCATAACGCAGGACCAGCAACCCACGCACTGCTCGGCATCGATCCTGACCACGCCGTTCTCGTTCTTCTGGATCGCCCCGGAGATGCAGGCTCTCAGGCATTCCGGCTCGTCGCAGTGCCTGCAGGTAGTGGAGAAGGATACCACTCCCCCGTCCAATTCCTCGACGGTGCAGCGTGAGATAGGACGCTGCGGCTCGTGGAGGAACGCCTTGATGGGGTTCTTGGAGGTAGAGTGTTCGGTGATGCAGGCGACCTCGCAGAGGTGGCACCCGATACAGGCATCTTCAAGTGTGTAGATTCGCTTCATAGCTGTTCCTGTTGTAGGGGCTGCGGCTTTCAGGCCATCTCGCTGCCGTCCTCGTTGCTCCTTTGTGCAGCGTAGCCGGGCTACGCCTCCGCGGTCGCTCCTGCGGGTGCGAGAATCTGGCCTAAAATCCACAGCCTGTAGATGAGATTGCCCCGGATTTACTCTCCGGCCGGCATGACACCAAGTATATTCATATCCTTCTCAGACAGCCCCACAGCCCGCAGCTTGTAGCGGTTGCCGCGCAGCGACTCAAGGGCGTTCAACCCCATCCCGCCGAGGATCTCCTTCATCTCGTGTCCCCATGCGTGGATCAGGTTCACAAGCTTCTCCGCGCCGATCTCCGGGTTGAGGCGCTTTGCGAGGTACGGGTTGTTGGTGGTGATTCCCCATGGGCATTTGCCGGTGTAGCAGCGCTGGCAGAGGGTGCACCCGAGCGCGAGGAGGGTGGAGGTGCCGAGGTTGATGGCGTCTGCGCCCAGCGCAATGGCCTTGATGGCGTCGCTGGAGTTGCGCACCCCGCCGCCGACGACGATGGAGACCTGGTTCCTGATCCCCTCGTCCCGCAAGCGGGAATCGACTGCGGCCAGGGCGAGCTCCATCGGGATCCCGACGTTATCTCGGATGACCTGTGGCGCCGCGCCTGTCCCCCCTCGGAATCCATCGATGGTGATGATGTCGGCTCCGGCTCTTGCCACGCCCGAGGCGATGGCGGCCACGTGGTGGACCGCGGCAATCTTCACCGAAACTGGCTTTTCGTAGTTCGTCGCTTCCTTGAGGGCGAAGATGAGCTGGCGCAGGTCCTCGATAGAGTAGATATCGTGGTGAGGGGCGGGGGAAATGGCGTCCGACCCGATAGGGATCATCCTCGTCTCTGAGATCTCGCTGTTCACCTTCTCGCCGGGGAGATGCCCGCCGATTCCCGGTTTCGCCCCCTGTCCGACCTTGATCTCTATTCCGACGCCGGCGTTCAGGTACTGCTCGCTCACGCCGAAGCGCCCTGAGGCTACTTGAACGATGACGTTCTTCCCATACCTGTAGAGGTTTTTGTGGAGCCCACCTTCACCGGTGTTGTAAATCGTGCCGAGTTCTTCGGCAGCGGCTGCCATCGCTTTGTGTGCATTGAGGTTGAGGGCGCCGTAGCTCATGGCGGAAAAGATGAACGGGTACTCGAGCTTGATCTGGGGGGAAAGCTTCGTGGCGAGCCGTGGCTTCCCGGTCTTTTCATCCCGGACTACCTCCACTGCGTGCGGCTTTTTCCCGAGGTAGGTGCGCAGCTCCATAGGCTCGCGGAGCGGGTCGATAGAAGGGTTCGTCACCTGGGATGCGTCGAGGAGCATGTGGTCCCAGTAGATCGGGTACTTCGCCGGATTCCCCATTGCAGCGAGCAGAATCCCGCCGGTGTCTGCCTGGGCGTAGAGGTTGCGGATATGGGCGTTGGACCATGACTCGTTCCGCTTGAAGGTTTCCTCGTTGGCGCGGATAGTAATTGCGCCGGTCGGGCAGAGAGCCGAGCAGCGCCGGCAGCCGATGCAGCTCGAATTGTCTTCGATGAGCGAGTCGTCCTGATCCACGTATTCGTGCACATCATAGGAGCATTGCCGGACGCACACCTTGCAGCGGATGCACTTGGCATCGCTGCGGTCAATCAGGAATTCGTTGAACGACTCGTTGACGGTTTTGTAGAGCACCTGTGAAACCTCCATGGCCGGATTGTAAACAGATCCGGGTTCAGACGATGCGATTGTGTTTGGCTATGCTACAAATGTGCCATAAAAGTGA
Source organism: Geobacter sp. DSM 9736 (assembly GCF_900187405.1). Lineage (NCBI taxonomy): Bacteria > Pseudomonadati > Thermodesulfobacteriota > Desulfuromonadia > Geobacterales > Geobacteraceae > Geobacter > Geobacter sp. DSM 9736. Next base: position 1,235,624 of record NZ_LT896716.1, on the reverse strand, counting down.
GTGTCTGTAATTCTTTATGTGTGCGTCTATAGAAGAGCTACTGTAGCTAAACGAGGGGTGAAAATGGAATATGGCTCTATGGGGGATAAAAAGCTTTATTGGGCTCAGCTAAAGATTGGGTAGCCCGGAGAGTAGTTTTGGTATGTATTAGAGTTGGGGAAGATACTCAGCGGATCTTTTCGATATATTCCATGAGCCCCTTATGAAAAATACGCTCAAGTTCGCTTCTCGGATGTGTGGCGCGGTACGCTGAGGCCCACGAAAGAAACCATATAAGAAAAAGACACACACCAGACGCCACCGCTAGAGCAATAACCTGTTTCCGTGCAAATCGCAGCATTGCCGGGTCATCAGGGGAGATTTCGAGCCCTTTGCGGTAATGCCGTAAGAGGGCGAGTTGTTCTGCTGTTATGTACTTTACTATCTGGTCCCTATCCCGCTCATCGATGTGGAAAAAGCGGAATGCTGTGGAGTGAAGAGAAGTGGTGCCGGCGTAGATCTCCTGGCTTGTGATGACTTGGCCGACCACATCGATCACGATGCGTGGATGAAGGGGGAGGGTGAGCTCGAAAAGCACCAGGTCTCCATCATGCAGTTTCTCCGGAATAGTTACTCTAAGCCCTCCACCGCTTATGTTTGCAGCTCTGGCTGGGACTTCCTCCTTAGTGTCAGGAATCCAGCCATTATATGCCTGCGACTCCTTCTGCTTTTTTCGAAGACGTACGGTTCTTCTCATCTGCCATTCTTCGAGTACTCTTTCCGCGTCCTGCCTGACTGGGACCGTCAACTGCAGCGGGAGGTAAACATCTATGCGGAAGTACTCTCTCAGTTCATCAAGAAGGACGTCCCCCAGGAGACGCAGGCGAAGCCGCTTCTGGTTTCCGGTCGCCACTACCATCGCACGGCAGCGGTAACCGTTCCCTCTGGTGCCCATTCGAAGTTCCAGGGTAGTTCCTGAAGAGAGTTCTGCACCTGAGGGCAAGATGTCTCGAGATAGCTGTACATCGACGAGGTCTTCCCGAAGAGTTTTCACTTCGGCCCATTCCTTGAAGGTGCCGCCTTCTTCCAACGGTATCCGTACGATTACCCGCTGGTTTACAGAGAAATATTTCTGGTACTGAGGGATATAGCTGCTCAAGCTTGGGCCTCATCGAGAGTCTGTTGCGCCGGATAGGCGGGGGCGGCAAAAAAAATGCGGGTGAAAAAATGATTCACCCGCATTTCATCGTCTAAGTTATGAAAAACTTCAGCATATCAGGATAAATTTTTGATGGCTTCTTCGATCCGGTCCATACCTTTTTTGATATTCTCCATGCTGATTGCATAAGATAGGCGGGCGTACCTATCGGCTCCGAACGCTACTCCAGGTACCAGGGCCACTTTGGCTTCTTCCAGAAGATAGGCTGCAAAATCGGAAGAATTGCTGATTTTCTTTCCGTTGAAACTTTTCCCGTAGACACCTGAGAAGTTCGGAAAAACATAGAATGCGCCTGTTGATTTGAAGCAGGTGACCCCCGGCATGGCGTTGAGCCGCTCGACTATGTATGTACGTCGTTTTTCGAACTCTTTCACCATTTCGGCAACTGCATCCTGGGAACCGGCGATGGCTTCAACCGACGCTTTCTGGGCGATGGAGGTGGGGTTGGAGGTCGACTGGGACTGCATTTTCGTCATAGCGGCCATGAGCTCCTTGGGTCCGCAGGCGTAGCCAATACGCCACCCGGTCATGGAGTAGGTCTTTGAGACGCCGTTGACTACGACGGTGCGGGGCTTAAGCTCCGGCACAACCTGTGCGATATTGCTGAAGGTGATTCCGTCGTAGATGAGCCGCTCATAAATATCATCAGAAATGATAAGAAAATCGTACTTCAGGCAGACCTGGCCGATGGCCTTCAGCTCCTCCTGGGTGTAGCTGGTGCCCGTGGGGTTGCAGGGGGAGTTGAGGATAAGGGCTTTAGTGCGGGGCGTGATAGCTTTTTCGAGCTGGGCCGGCGTGATTTTGAATGCTGTTTCCTCTCCGGTTTCGATGAAGACGGGGGTTCCGCCGGCAAGTACCACTTGGTCCGGGTACGATACCCAGTAAGGGGCGGGTATGATTACTTCATCCCCTTCCTGAATGAGTGCCTGAGAGATGTTGTAGAGTGTGTGCTTTGCGCCGCAGGCGACGGAAATTTCATCCCTGGTATACTCCAGCCCGTGGTCCTTCTTCATCTTTGCGATGATTGCATCTTTAAGTTCATCGGTTCCGCCGACCGGAGTATATTTTGTGAATCCTGCATCGATGGCCTTTTTACCGGCTTCCTTTATATTTACGGGAGTGTCGAAATCCGGTTCACCGGCTCCGAATCCAACCACGTCGACACCCTGAGCCTTGAGGGCTTTTGCCTTGGCATCTATTGCCAGCGTCGGGGAAGGCTGGATCTTGTTAACACGATCTGCAAGTTTCATTGTTACCTCCTTGTTGTGTGGGGGGCGACCCCGGGGGTAGTCCTTCTCGTTATTAACCTATTCTGGATTATTTAAGGGAACGGAATTTGTCATCCAGCGCTTTTTTAACAACGGGCGGCACAAGGGCTTCGACCGGCCCGTCAAGCGAACTTACTTCCTTTACGATGGATGATGAAAGGTAGCTGTAGGGGACGGAGGTCATCATGAACAGCGTCTCCACATGCTGAGAAATGCTGCGGTTCATTTGAGCGATCTGGAACTCGTACTCGAAGTCGGATACGGCCCGGAGCCCCCGGATGATCACAGTGGCCTGATGAGCGAGGACGTAGTCTACCAGAAGGCCGTCAAAGGTGTCAACAATTGCCCTGTCGTTGTCGGCGAGGACATCGTTGATCAGGTCGACGCGTTCTTCGATGGTGAAGAGTGAGTTTTTCGCCGAGTTACGAGCGACGGCAATAATGACTTTGTCGAATATCCTCAACCCCCGGTTGATGATGTCGAGATGCCCGTACGTGATCGGATCGAATGACCCGGGATAGACAGCTATCTTTCTCGGCATTGGTGCCCCTCGTGGTAGATAAGGTCAGGTCTCGTCGGCAACGGGGAATTCTTCTCTTTCCTCAGGGCTGAAGAAGGAGAGTGCTGTGTCGCCATATGTGCGTGCATCGAACTTCTGCAGGTTTCCGAAACGGTCCTGGAGGTTCTCCTGTAGCGAATGCTCAGTTACGATAACAGCCCCGGGTTCGATTACAGTCGAAGTGCCCAGGTGGTTGAGTACCTTCTCCGCAAATCCAATTCGGTAAGGAGGGTCCAGAAAGACGAGTCGGAAGCGGATTCTCTCCTTTTCAATCGCCTGAAGAGCTCGGAGTGCGTCGCTCTGAATTATCCGACATTTTTCGCTGAACCCGGCTAATCTGATGTTCTTCTCGATCGTCAATGCGGATTCTCGGTGATTGTCGATAAAGACCGCACTTGCTGCACCACGGCTCAATGCTTCTATTCCCAGGTTGCCGGTTCCGGCGAAGATGTCGAGGACCCGGCAGCCGTCGAGATCGCCCAGGAGGGTTTTCAAGATGCTGAATACAGCTTCTTTCACCCTGTCAGCCGTAGGCCTCACCCGCTGTCCCTTCGGGACGAGCAGTTTTCTTCCTTTGGCGGATCCCGCTACAATCCGCAAGACGAATCCTTTAAAGCAATCGCGAGCCGCGAGGCACTTCCCTTGGCGCCGAATGCGGTGAGAAACTCCTTCGCTTCCCGATACGCCATCTCGTGAATCAGCCGCGCATTCTCCTCGGGGATGGCATCTATTTGATCCTTGAACAGCCTCGTTGCGTATTTTATGTCCTGCTTGTGATCGCGCGCCCATTGCCGCATAGCGTCCATAAGATCGAGGGGAAGTCCGGCATGGGCAACATTCTGCCACAGGGTTCCGATATTCCCCTTTCTGATTCCATATTCGGCCAGCTTCCCCACGATACGGATGGGAGTACCGGTAATTCCATGCTGAACCAGACCCGACACGCCGTAGGATTCTGCTACCGTGTGGATCTGCTTGGTCCGTTCCAGGTCTATGTTTACTATTTGACCTTCTATATAGTTCCCGGTTTTGGATCCGTTGTCGATTGCAAGAAGACGTGGTTTAATGCCCCGTGCGGCGAGGCCTTCGAGAAAGGCTTCTGTTTCTTCAACAGAAGTCAGCTCGGAATTGCTGCCGACCGGCTTCACTTCACCAAGTTCAACTTCGAGGGAATACCCTGCTGCAATGATGGGAGCAGCCAGGTCTGCGATTATGTCAATGTTCTCGTGAAGCGGATTGAAGGATGCGTCCAGGGCAAAGGAGGTGAAGCCGGCTTTGATCTGCGCATCGATTAGCAGGCGTGCGGATTCCAGTTCGGTATCCGTAGTGTTCTTGATGGTGATGTGGTCGGCGTGAACGAGGAATGGTTTGGTGAAATTCGTAGAACCCGCATACTCGACAATGGTGCTGAAGAAGGTTTCGGGCGTCATGCCCGTATATCCTCCGTCGATGCCACCTTCCGATTTCGTGAGTTCAAAGGCGAGGATGGCGTCAAGTTCCTCAGCAGCCTGCATGATGCCGGGTATAACGTGCCTTATCCGGGGATTGCATGCCATCACGATCATGTTGATCTGACCGATGGCGCCGAAAATGTCATTGCCGTTAAGAAGGCATAGAGGGCTTGAAGAGCCGAGTCGGCTTTTCACTATATCCGGAACTCGTGCAAGTAGGCTGTCGTTCATCATGTAAGGATGTATGCCTGTCAGGCTTTAGGCACTGCTCCCGGATTTATGAAAATTTTCAAAAGTAGTAAAAGCTACCATGTCAATTCAAGCTAGTCAAGGGGAAGTTTGGGGTTGACACCCCACGGAGAGCGGGTTTAAATACGCCCCATGACCGAGGAAAATGAAATTTTTGAAGAGGCCGCCATGGAGCGTCCCGACCTGGCAGGTTATGCAGCCCGGAGCGTGTTTTCCCGCGGAAGAAAACACCGGGAGATGTTTCGGGACCAGCGTCCAGCATTTGAGCGTGACCGTGACCGGATCATCCATTGTGCCGCATTCCGCAGGCTAGAATATAAAACCCAGGTCTTTGTCAACCATGAGGGGGACTATTACCGCACCCGGCTTACTCATTCTCTAGAGGTAGCTCAGATAGGCAAAGCCATTGCCCGGAGATTGAAGATCAATGAAGAGCTCACTGAGGCGCTTGCTCTTGCACACGATCTTGGACACACTCCCTTCGGTCACACTGGTGAAGAGGTTCTGAACCGGCTGATGGAGGGTTATGGTGGGTTCGAACACAACCTGCAGTCGCTGCGGGTTGTAGACGAACTGGAGGAGCGCTACCCGGGTTTCAACGGACTGAATCTTTCCTGGGAGGTGCGGGAAGGCATCATCAAGCATTCCTCTCCTTATGACAGGCCTGTCGAAAGCATAGGTGAATTCCTCCCGGGCGTGGTGCCAACTGTCGAGGCCCAATTGATCAACTACGCCGATGAAATAGCATACAACAACCATGACATCGACGACGGGCTCAAGTCCGGCTATATATCCATGGCCCAACTGGAGCAGGTCCAGCTGTGGCATGAGGCTGCAGGTATGGTTGCTGCAAATTATCCCGGGCTGGATCCAGAGCGGATGAAGCATCAGACGATAAGCGCGATGATAGGTATGTTTATCAAGGACCTGACACAGGTAACGCTTCAGAACCTGAAGGATAACCAAATATCTTCTCTTGAGGACCTTCGCCGCGTAAACCGCCAGGTAGTCAGCTTCAGTTCCTCCATGGCCGCCAAAAACAGGGAGCTTAAGCGGTTTCTTCTGGAGAACCTCTACCGCCACTTCAAGGTGGAGCGTATGCGGGTCAAAGCTGAGCGGTACCTAGTACAGCTATTCGAAACCTATGTAAAGCACCCGACACTTCTGCCAAGGAAGTATCTCAGGAAAATGGAGGACGTAGGGCGGGAACGTGTTATCTGTGACTATATCGCGGGGATGACGGACCGGTTCGCGCTTGATGAGTACAAACGCCTCTACGAACCGTACGAGCCGGTCTAGAAGTATGTTGCTGAAAAAAAGCCATTTCGCCGCCGTCCTCGAAAGCCGGCTTGTGCAGCGTAGCATTGCTACGCCTCCGCGGGGCTTTCTGCGGGTGCGACGACCTGGCTGTTTTCGAGCGACCTGGATTTCTGGCGGATGTTCTAACGGAGCACCTTATTCCTGCTCCTCCCGCCAATGGATGGCCGAGACAGGGCAGCCGTCGACGCATTCCTGGATCCGGTTCTCGGGTGCCCCGTGCGGGTCGTGGGCAATGGACTTATCCTCTTCGAACCGGAAGACCTCCGGCACGAGGGAAACACAGAGCCCGCAGCTGATGCACTGTTCCCGGTCGACATACACCTCTTTCATTACGCTCCCTTTCCGTTCGGCAATTTACCCTTGACTTCGCGACTCGACTCGGAGTATCTACAATCCGACATAAACAAAAGCCGCAAGGTGATACACGATAATACTAAACCTCCTGTGAGGGAGGGGCGGAAAGCCTACAGGGTCTCAAGGAGACAGCCGGGTTGCCGAAATATCCACCGATATTTTAGCCCCGGCTTTTCATTTTCCGGCAAACGCAGTCGGGGAATGACAGAAAGGAGACCAGATGAAGAAAGCAGCGCTTATCCCCCTCCTGCTGCTCTGCGCAGCCCCCCTCCACGCATCGGATGTCGGTTTCGACGTTAACGTCAGTGTTGGAAACCGACCCTCCGCACCCCCTCCTGTGGTGATCTCTCAGCCCCCCGTTGTTGTTTCCGCACCCCCGCCGGTGGTGGTGATCGAGGAGCCTCCGGAGTTCATCATTCCGCCCAGCCTTGGTTTCTACGTTGCGGTGGGCGTACCTTACGACCTTTTCTATGTATCGGGGGCCTATTATCTCTACAGAGACAACGGCTGGTACCGGGCATCCTACTATGACGGACCGTGGATGCGGGTCAAATACAAGCACCTACCCCCGGGGCTTCGCCGGCACAAGTTCGACCGGATACGAGCTTATCGCGACCAGGAGGTCCGCATCTACGAAGTCGACAGGGACCGTTATCGTGGCCGTCACTTCCGTCCCGAGTGGAGGGAACATCGCAGGCATGACCATGATCATTCCAAGGACCGCCGCAGAGGCGATCATGACGACCACTGGAAGGACCGGCGCAGGGGCGACCACCAGAACTGGAAGGAAATCAAGCAAGCGGAGAAGCAAGAACGTAAGCGTCACAAACATGGTCGTGACGACGACTGACCAGAAAAGGCGGAGCGGGAGCTCCGCCTTTCTTTACCGTGGAAGTTCAATCTTCCGTTCCTTGCTCTGTTTGTAGAGCAGGATGGTGCGGCCGAGGATCTGGGCAACCTCAGCTCCGCACGCTACGGCAATGGCCTGAGCCACCTCTGTTTTCTCCATCAGGCAGCTTTCGAGCACCTTGACCTTTATCAGCTCATGAAAAGCGAGTGCCTCACCTGTCTCAGCAATGAGCCCCTCATCTACCTCTCCCTTTCCGACAAGAATAACAGGCTTGAGGGAATGGCCGAGCCCTCTCAGGAACCGTTTCTGCTTACCGCTTAACATTTATCGTCCTTCCTTTCCCATGGTAGGTGACCTATACCACGCTCTTGCCTATATGGCAACAAGGGCAGGTCGCATTACCCGCGGGCGCCCGTCACAAGCCGGGCGGCAGCCTCATTTTCCTTTACACGCCTACGTACTTGTTATATCTTCCAACGTTGCACCTTACGACAAAGTGAGTATATGAGCCTAGAACGCATTCGCAATTTTTCCATAATCGCGCACATTGACCATGGCAAGTCCACCCTCGCCGATCGGCTTCTAGAGTACACCGGGGCGCTCTCCGACCGGGAGAAGCAGGACCAGTTCCTCGACAAGATGGACCTGGAGCGGGAACGAGGCATCACCATCAAGGCGCAGACGGTGCGGCTGACCTACCGGGCTGACGACGGGAAAGAGTACATCCTCAACCTGATCGACACCCCCGGCCACGTTGACTTCACCTATGAGGTCTCCCGCTCCCTTGCCGCCTGCGAGGGTGCGCTCCTCGTGGTAGACGCCTCACAGGGGGTAGAGGCCCAGACCCTCGCCAACGTTTACCTCGCCATCGACAACAACCTCGAGGTTTTCCCGGTTCTCAACAAGATCGACCTTCCCGCTGCCGACCCGGAGCGGGTCCAGCAGGAGATCGAGGAGATCATCGGTCTCGACGCCCACGATGCCGTCCACGCGAGCGCCAAGGAGGGCATCGGCACCCGGGAGATCCTTGAGGAGATCGTGCGGAAAATTCCATCGCCTTCGGGAGAACGGGAGAAGCCCCTCAAGGCGCTCCTTTTCGATTCCTGGTACGACCAGTACCAGGGGGTGATCATTCTCATCCGTCTCATCGACGGGGTGCTCAAGAAGGGGGACAAAATCCTTCTCATGTCCACCGGCAGCAGCTACGAGGCGCTCAAGGTGGGGGTCTTTGCCCCGGTGATGCGGGAGGTGCCAGAGCTTTCTGCGGGAGAGGTCGGCTTCATCATCGCCGGCATCAAGGAGGTGAAGGACGCCAAGGTAGGTGATACCGTCACCCATTTCCACCGGCAGTGCGGGGCGCCTCTCGACGGCTTCAAGGAAGTGAAGCCGATGGTGTTCTCCGGTCTTTACCCCATCGACACGGTCCAATACGAGCAGCTTCGGGACGCCCTTGCCAAGCTGAAGTTGAATGACTCCTCCTTCTCCTACGAGCCGGAGACTTCGCTCGCCCTCGGGTTCGGCTTTCGTTGCGGCTTCCTTGGCCTTCTCCATATGGAGATCATCCAGGAGCGGCTAGAGCGTGAGTTCAACCTGGAGCTGATCACCACCGCTCCCACCGTCGTCTACCGCGTTCATAAAGTGGGGGGGCAGGTAATCACCATCGAGAGCGCCAACCTGCTCCCGCCGGTGCAGGAGATCGATTACCTCGAGGAGCCTTTCATCCTCGCCTCCATCCACGCCCCCAATGAATACGTCGGGGGGATTCTCGCGCTATGCGAGGAGAAGCGGGGGATTCAGCGGGAGATCAAGTACCTCACCCCCACCCGGGTGATGATCGTTTACGAACTCCCCTTGAACGAGGTGGTCCTGGACTTCTACGACCGCCTGAAGTCGATCACCAAGGGCTACGCATCCCTCGACTACGAGCAGCTCGACTACCGGCAGAGCGACCTGGTGCGGATGAACATCCTCATCAACGGAGAAGCTGTGGACGCTCTCTCGCTCATCATCCACAAAGAAAAGGCCTACTTCCGCGGACGAGACCTGGTCTCGAAGATGAAGGAGCTAATCCCTCGGCAGATGTTTGAGGTGGCGATCCAGGCTGCCATCGGTAACAAGGTGATAGCGCGGGAGACGGTGAAGGCGATGCGAAAGGACGTGCTCGCAAAGTGCTACGGCGGTGATATCACCAGGAAGCGTAAACTGCTCGAGAAGCAGAAGGAAGGGAAGAAGCGGATGAAGAACGTGGGGAACGTGGAACTTCCTCAGGAAGCGTTCCTTGCCATCCTGCGGGTCGAGGACAAGTAAACCCGACATCTCCCCTACTCATACCATCCGAAAGGGACTTGTTTCGATGACAGAATACAACAACGAGGAGAAGCAGGGGCAGGCGGTTCGTGAGGCAGAAAGCGCGCCGAAGAAGAAGCATATCGTCCGTGAATATGCCGAATCGATTATTATCGCAGTCCTCCTCGCTCTCGTAATCAGAACATTCGTGGTGCAGGCGTTCAAGATCCCTTCCGGCTCAATGGAAGATACTCTGGCAATAGGGGATCACATCCTGGTCAGTAAGTTCATCTACGGCACAGAGATACCCTTCACCAACAAAAAGGTCCTCAAGATCCGGGACCCGCGCCGGGGAGATGTTATCGTTTTCGAGTATCCTGAGGACCCGAGCAAGGATTTCATCAAGCGGGTAGTCGGTACTCCCGGCGATGTGGTGGAGGGGCGCAACAAACAGGTTTTCGTGAACGGTAAGCTATACGTGAATCCCCATGAGGTTCACAAGGAGAAGGAGGTCATCCCTAAAGAGATGAATCCTCGGGACAACTTCGGCCCCGTTACCGTGCCCCCTGATGCCTACTTTGTCATGGGTGATAACCGTGATCGTTCCTACGACAGCCGCTTTTGGAAATTCGTTACCGCTGACAAGATCAAGGGTTTAGCCTTCATCAAGTACTGGTCCTGGGACAAGGAGAATTTCCGCGTACGTTTCGGGAGCATCGGCAAACTGATCGACTGATTTTCTTCCTTGACGGGAAACGGAATGGGTGATAATGTCACCCGACTTTTCGAACAGACTTTTACCTTTTAATTTAACCCCGTGAGGTTAGCAAAGGTGAGAAACGGCATACTCTCGATGTATATCAAGAGCCTTTCCGCCTGCGCGCGGGAAGGCTTTTTTTGTAGTTCGAATCCGAAGGGGTGCGGCACCTGCCGCATCGGAAAGGAGAGAGCGTGGCAGCTGAGAAAACGGTGATTCTCGACAGCACTGGGGTCAGGAGAGCCCTTACGCGTATCGCCCACGAAATTCTCGAACGGAACAAAGGGGTGCAGGATCTGGTCCTCGTGGGGATCAGGACCGGCGGAGTCTATCTCGCCAAGGAGCTGGCCCTCCGGCTTGAGGAGATCGAAGGAGTGAAGCTTCCTGTGGGAGCGGTTGACATTACACTCTACCGGGACGACATCAAGGGGCATACCGCCCACCTCCCTGTCGGCAACACAGATATTCCGTTCAGCATTGAAGGGAAGCGTGTGGTGCTCTTCGACGACGTCCTCTATACAGGCCGAACCATTCGGGCAGCCCTGGATGCTCTCATGGACCATGGGAGGCCGACTGCCATACAGCTTGCGGTCCTTGTGGACCGGGGACATCGTGAACTGCCGATCAGAGCCGACTTTGTCGGGAGGAATGTCCCTACGAGCCGTGCCGAGAGCATCATCGTAGCCTTCGATGCCGACGAAAAGCCGGTTGAAGTAATTGTCGAGAAGCCGTAGCGCGTACTCTAACCGTTGGAGGGGGAGTAACATGGTTTTCAAACATAAGGACATTATTGCGCTGAAGGATCTGACCAAGGAGGAAATCCTGCTTCTCCTCGACACAGCGGAGAACATGCGGGAGATCAACAGCCGTGACATCAAGAAGGTTCCGACCCTTCGCGGCAAAACCATCATCAACCTCTTTTACGAGGCATCCACCCGCACCCGCACATCGTTCGAGATCGCAGGGAAGCGGCTGTCCGCCGACACGGTAAACATCAGCACCTCGACCAGCTCGTCCACCAAGGGGGAGACCCTCCTCGATACCGCGAAGAACCTTGAAGCGATGGCACCCGACATCATCGTCATGCGCCACAACGTCTCGGGCGCCCACTACTTCCTCGGAAGCCGCCTCAAGAGCTCCATCATCAACGCCGGAGACGGAGCCCACGAGCACCCCTCCCAGGGGCTTCTCGACATGCTGACCATGCGTGACCGCTTCGGGACGCTGGAGGGGCTGAAGGTCGCCATCGTCGGGGACATCAGTCACAGCCGCGTCGCCCGATCCAACATCTCAGGGCTCACGAAAATGGGATCGCAGATCTTCGTCTCGGGCCCGCCGACGATGATCCCGGCGGGTGTGGAGAGGCTCGGCAACGTCACCGTCTGCAACGACATGCGCGATGCCATCGCCGATGCCGACGTGGTGATGATGCTCCGCATCCAGCTGGAACGCCAGGGGAAGACGATGCTTCCCACGATGCGGGAATACGCCCGCTACTATGGCCTCAATCCGGAGAACCTGAAGCTCGCCAAGCCGGGGGCGATGGTGATGCACCCGGGCCCCATCAACAGGGGTGTCGAGCTCTCCTCCTACGCTGCCGACGGGGACCAGTCGTGGATCCTCAAGCAGGTGGAAAACGGCGTCGCCGTCCGGATGGCGATGCTGTACCATGTAAGCGGCGGGGAGTTAACAAGTGAATAAACCCCCGAAATACTTCCGCCACAGAGCCACGGAGACACTGAGGAAACCTAAAGAGATTTCGATAAGCGCGCCGACTAGCTGGGAACCAAAATCTGGAGCCTTATAAGAAGTATCTCCGTGCCTCTGAGTCTCTGTGGCGAAAACAGTGAATCTACGATTACGAGGTGAATCATGAATATGCTGATCAAGGGAGGACGGGTGATCGACCCGTCGCAGGGGATTGACGATACGCTCGATGTTCTCGTGGAGAACGGGACGATCAAGGAGATCGGCAAAGGGCTCTCTCCGGCGGGGAAGGTCGAGACGATCGATGCCGCCGGCAAAATCGTGACGCCGGGGCTCATCGACATGCACGTCCACCTGCGCGACCCGGGGCTTGAGTACAAGGAGGACATCGTCACCGGCACCCGCGCAGCGGCCGCCGGCGGGTTCACCTCCGTCGCCTGCATGCCCAACACGAAGCCGGTCAATGACAACAAGGCGATTACCACCTACATCCTCGCCAAGGCGAAGGCGGAAGGGGTGGTGAACGTATTCCCCATCGGCGCCATTACCCAGGGGAGCAAGGGCGAGACCCTCGCCGAGATGGGGGAGCTCAAGGAAGCCGGATGCGTCGCGGTTTCCGACGACGGCCGGCCCGTCGTCAACTCGGAGGTGATGCGCCGTGCTCTCGAGTACGCCCGCGGAATGGGGATGATGGTGATCTCCCATGCCGAGGACCTGGCGCTCGTGGGGGAGGGTGTGATGAACGAGGGGTTCACCGCCACCGAGATCGGCCTCAAGGGGATTCCCTGGGCCGCCGAGGACTCCGCCACCGCCCGTGACGTCTACCTCGCCGAGTTCACCGGCTCCCCGGTCCACATCGCCCACGTCTCCACTAAGGGGGCGTTGCGCATCATCCGGAACGCCAAGGCGCGGGGGGTGAAGGTTACCTGCGAGACGGCGCCCCACTACTTCACCCTCACCGAGGATGCGGTGCGCGGCTACAACACGAATGCAAAGATGAACCCGCCGCTTCGGTCGGCGGAGGACATGGCCGCTATCAAGGCGGGGCTTGCCGACGGGACCATCGATGCCATCGCCACCGACCACGCCCCGCATCATCTGGATGAGAAGGATATCGAATTCAACCTCGCCATGAACGGGATCATAGGCCTTGAAACCTCGCTCCCGCTCTCCCTCCGCCTCGTGGAGGAAGGGGTGTTGACTCTTGCTGCAATGGTTGAGAAAATGGCATCCAACCCGGCAAAAATTCTTAGGATCGACCGCGGGACCCTCAGGAAGGGCGCACCCGCCGACATCACCCTTATCGACCCGAAGCTCGAGTGGACAGTGACGGCGGAGGGGCTGTCCAGCAAGTCGAAGAATTCACCCTGGCTCGGCGAGAAGATGAAGGGCGCCGCGGTGTGCACCATCGTCGCCGGCAAGGTCGTGTATAAACGGTAAATCCAATTTGCCACAGAGGCGCAGAGACACAGAGAACTTCGATTTCTGGTTCCAGGACTTCAGAGAGTGCTTTTAACCTGTGAAGTTTGCTCTCATCTCAGTGTCTCTGAGTCTCTGTGGCTGATCGTCAAGAAGGAGTTTGTATGAAAGCGGTACTGGCGCTTGCCGACGGGCGCGTCTTTGAAGGAACCTCGTTCGGCGCCTCCGGCGAAGCGAGCGGGGAGGTCGTCTTCAACACGGCCATGACCGGCTATCAGGAGGTCCTCACCGATCCCTCCTACAAGGGGCAGATGGTCACCATGACCTACACCCAGATAGGCAATACCGGCATCAACCACGAGGATATCGAGAGCGCACAGCTCTATCTCTCCGGTTTCATCGTCAGGGAATACCTCGACTGTTACTCCAACTGGCGGGCCACCATGAGCCTCGACGCCTACCTCAAGGAGAACGGGGTGGTGGGGATCCAGGGGATCGACACGAGGGCGCTCACCCGGCACCTGCGGGACAAGGGTGCCCAGAACGGGATCATTTCGACCGTCGATTTCGACCATGCGAGTCTCGTGAAAAAGGCGCAGGCCCTTCCGAGCATGGCGGGGCTCGACCTGGCGAGCGGCGTCAGCTGCGCGAAGCCGTACCACTGGACTGAGAAGCTCTGGGAGCTCGGGGATGGTTACGGGCAGGCGGCGCCCTCGGAGCTGAAGTACAAGGTGGTGGCCTACGATTTCGGGATCAAGTACAACATCCTGCGCTGCCTCGTCTCCGCGGGGTGCGACGTGACGGTTGTTCCGGCGACCTTCCCCGCCGACGAGGCCCTCGCCATGAATCCTGACGGGATCTTCCTCTCCAACGGTCCCGGCGACCCGGAGCCGATGACGGAGGTGCAGGAGAACATCCGCAAGTTCATCGGGAAGAAACCGATCTTCGGCATCTGCCTCGGGCACCAGCTCCTGGGGCTCGCGCTCGGCGGGAAGACCATCAAGCTCAAGTTCGGCAACCACGGGTCGAACCTCCCCGTGATGGACATGAAGACGAAGCGGGTGGAGATAACTGCTCAGAACCACGGCTTCTCCGTCGACATCGAGTCCCTTGTCGATACATGCAGCCTCGCCCATGAGAACCTCAACGACCAGACGGTGGAGGGGATGATGCACTGCAACCTCCCGATATTCTCGGTCCAGCACCACCCCGAGGCCTCGCCGGGGCCGCACGATTCGCACTATCTGTTCTCGCGTTTCACGGAGATGATGGAGAAGTTTAAAACGGCGTGAGACGTAAGATGTTAGACGTTAGAAGTCAAAGCTTTTACGTCTCACGTCTTTACGTCTCACGTCTTACCTCTCACGATTATGAAGTACATTGATCTTTTTCAATCAGGTGAGCTTTTAGAACGCGTGCGGCAGGCGTATGCCCGGCTTCGCAGCTGCGACCTCTGCCCCCACCGCTGCGGGGTGGACCGCATCCGGGGGGAGGAGGGACGCTGCCGTAGCGGCGTTCGGCCGCGGATCGCCTCGGCGAACCTCCACCGCGGAGAGGAGCCGCCGATTTCGGGGAGCAGGGGCTCGGGGACGATCTTCTTCTCGAGGTGCACGCTCGGCTGCCCCTTCTGCCAGAACTTCCCCATCAGCCACCTCGGGAACGGGGAAGACCTCACCACCACCGGGCTTGCCGACAGGATGCTCAACCTCCAGCGGCGCGGCGCCCACAACGTGAACCTCGTGACGCCGACCCACTTCCTGCCGCAGATTCTTGCGGCCCTCTGGCTCGCGATCCCGAAGGGGTTCCGTCTCCCCCTCGTCTGGAACTCGAGCGGGTACGAGACGGTGGATGCGCTTCGCCTCCTCGAAGGAGTGGTCGACATCTACCTCCCCGACATGAAGTACGCCGTCGACCGGGTAGCGAAGGAACTCTCCGGCGCCCCCGGCTACCGGGAGCATAACCGGGCCGCCGTATCAGAAATGCTTCGCCAGGCGGGGCATCTTTTGGTGGATGACGACGGCATCGCCGTCCGGGGTCTCATCATCCGGCACCTGGTCCTCCCGGAGGGGAGGGCGGGGAGCAGTGAAACCCTCCCCTGGATCGCGGAGCACCTCGGCCGGGAGACACATATTGCGCTGATGAGCCAGTACTTCCCGGCAGGGGAGGCGGCCGGTATTCCGGGGATGGACCGCGCCGTCACCGCGGAGGAGTATGAGATAGCTGTAGAGGCCCTAGAGGCGGCAGGGCTCGAGAACGGATGGGTTCAGGAGCTCGACGAGGATCGGAAGCCGGTATGAGAACGGTCGTACTGCTTGCACTCTCGAACATCTTCATGACCTTCGCGTGGTACGCCCATCTGAAGAACCTGCGAGCCGCGCCCTGGTACATTGCCGTGGCCGTCAGCTGGGGGATCGCCTTTTTCGAGTACCTCATTCAGGTCCCGGCAAACCGGGCCGGGTACGGCACCTTCGATCTCGGTCAGCTGAAGATACTGCAGGAAGTGATCGCTCTCTCGGTCTTCGTCCCCTTCGCAATCCTCTACATGGGTGAGCCGATCCGCCTCAACTACCTCTGGGCCGGCTGCTGCCTCGCCGGAGCAGTCTTCTTCATCTTCCGGGGCTGATTTTTAAAGATGTTAACCAGATAACGGTTTGAAACCAAAGGTTGTTCAAAAGCAGACAGTCGTCGCACCCGCAGAAAGCCCCAAGGCGTAGCAGCGCTACGCCGCACACGGGATCTTTCGAGGACGGCGGCTAGATGACTGTTTTTCAACAACCATTTCAGGAGCAACAATGCCGAAACGTACTGACATCAACAAAGTCCTCATCATAGGCTCGGGACCCATCATCATCGGTCAGGCCTGCGAATTCGACTACTCCGGAACACAGGCATGCAAGGCGCTGCGGGCGCTCGGTTACCGTATCGTACTTGTGAACTCCAATCCGGCCACGATCATGACAGACCCCGGCATGGCGGATGCCACATACATCGAGCCGCTCAACGTGCCGACCCTCACCGAGATCATCGCCAAGGAGCGCCCCGACGCGCTGCTGCCTAATCTGGGCGGGCAGACAGGGCTGAATCTTTCCAGCGCCCTGGCTGAAGCCGGTGTCCTGGAGAAGTACGGAGTCAAGGTCATAGGCGTCAATCTTGACGCCATCAAGAGGGGCGAAGACCGAGAGACCTTCAAGAATACCATGACAGCTCTCGGCATCGAGACGGCCCGCAGCGACATCGCCCACACTATGGAAGATGCTAAGGCAGTACTGGAGAAGATCGGATTCCCGGTTGTTATACGTCCTGCCTACACTATGGGGGGAACAGGCGGTGGCTTTGCGTATAATATGGATGAGTTCGAGACCATCGTGAGCCGCGGCCTGTCGGCCAGTCCGGTCAGTCAGGTGCTGGTCGAAGAGTCTGTCCTCGGCTGGGAGGAACTGGAGCTGGAAGTCGTCCGCGACGCCAAGAGCCAGAAAATCACCGTATGCTTCATAGAGAACGTCGATGCCATGGGGGTGCACACCGGCGATTCATACTGCACTGCACCGATGCTGACTATCACTCAGGAGCTTCAGGCCCGGCTGCAAGATTATGCCTATCGGATCGTTGACGCCATAGAGGTTATCGGCGGCACAAACGTGCAGTTCGCCCACGACCCCAGGAGCGGCCGTGTCGTTGTCATCGAGATCAATCCCCGCACCTCCCGTTCTTCGGCTCTCGCCTCCAAGGCGACGGGGTTTCCCATCGCTCTCGTGTCCTCCCTTCTTGCAGCCGGCATGACCCTCGACGAGATCCCCTACTGGCGGGACGGCTCCCTTGAGAAGTACACCCCCAGCGGAGACTATGTCGTAGTAAAGTTCGCCCGATGGGCTTTCGAAAAGTTCAGGGGCGTCCAGGACAAGCTCGGCACGCAGATGCGGGCGGTCGGCGAAGTGATGAGCATCGGCAAGAATTACAAGGAGGCGCTCCAGAAGGCGATACGCTCCCTGGAGAACGGCCGCTACGGCCTCGGTTTCGCGAGGGACTTCAATCGGCGGAGTCTTCCCGAGCTGATGGAGATGCTGGCGGAACCTTCCAGCGAGAGGCAGTTTATACTCTATGAGGCGCTCCGCAAGGGAGCGTCCCTCGAGCTGCTCCATCAGCGGACCCACATCAAGGTCTGGTTCCTGCAGCAGATGAAGGAGCTCGTGGAGCTGGAAGAGCGTATGCTCGCCCACAAGGGAGACCTCCCCCCCGACGAACTGCTCCTTCAGGCGAAAAAGGACGGCTTTGCGGACCGGTACCTGGCGCAGATTCTCGGGCTTACGGAAAAGACGGTCCGCGAACGGCGGATTGCCATTGGGCTCTCGGAAGCATGGGAGCCTGTGCCGGTGAGCGGGGTCGAGAACGCCGCCTACTATTTTTCAACCTACAATGCACCCGATAAGGTCTCCGTCTCCGGACGGAAGAAAATCATGGTCCTTGGCGGCGGCCCCAACCGCATCGGCCAGGGAATCGAGTTCGACTACTGCTGCGTCCATACCGCCTTTGCCCTGAAAGACGCGGGGTACGAGACCATCATGGTCAACTGCAATCCCGAGACGGTTTCGACCGACTACGATACCTCCGACAAGCTCTACTTCGAGCCGCTCACCGTGGAGGATGTGCTGTCGATCTATGCGAAGGAGCAGCCGGAAGGGGTGCTCGTGCAGTTCGGAGGACAGACCCCCCTGAATATCGCCCGTCAATTGCAGGATGCCGGTGTGCGGATCATCGGCACTTCTCCCGATACCATCGACATGGCCGAAGACCGGGAGCAGTTCAATGCAATGATGCACAAACTGGGCATCCCCCAGCCCGAATCGGGAATGGCGGATAACCTGAAAGATGCATTGACTATAGCCGCCCGAATCGGCTATCCGCTCATCGTTCGCCCCTCCTACGTCCTCGGCGGCCGGGCTATGGAAGTGGTCCATGACGAGGAAATGCTGCGGGAATACCTGGCTAAGGCGGTGGACGTCACACCTGAGCGCCCCATACTCATCGACCGGTTCCTCCAGAATGCGATAGAGGCAGAGGCCGATGCCATCAGTGACGGCACCGATGCCTTCGTCCCGGCGGTTATGGAGCATATCGAAATGGCGGGGGTGCATTCCGGGGATTCGGCCTGCGTAATTCCTCCCGTCAGCATCCCGCAGAAGCACATCGACACCATTGAAGAGTATACCCGTCGCATTGCCGTCGAGATGGGGGTGGTGGGACTGATGAATATCCAGTACGCCATCTCCGACGACCGTGTCTATATTCTGGAAGCGAATCCGCGGGCGAGCCGTACCGTTCCGCTTGTCTCCAAGGTCTGCAACATTCCGATGCCGCGCCTGGCGGTCCAGGTGATGCTGGGGGGGAAGCTGAAGGACATGGGCCTCGTGCGCCGTCCGGTTCCCCACTTCGGCGTCAAGGAGGCGGTGTTCCCCTTCAACATGTTTCCCGAGGTGGACCCGGTGCTCGGCCCGGAGATGCGTTCCACGGGTGAAGTCCTCGGTATGGCCTCTTCCTACGGCCTTGCCTTCTACAAATCCCAGGAGGGGGCGAATGCGAAGCTCCCGCTGGAAGGTTCTGTGCTTATCACTGTTGCCGAAAACGATCGGACTGGAGCACTGGAAGCTGCCCGCCGCTTTGCTTCCCTCGGATTCGGCATCAAGGCGACTGAGGGTACTGCTGAGTACCTCAACCGTAACGGCGTTAAGGCGGAAGTCCTCCTCAAGATGCACGAAGGGCGACCAAATGTGGCCGACGCCATCAAGAACGGGCTCGTGCATCTCGTGGTGAACACGCCGTCGGGGAGGACGAGCCTTCACGACGATTCGTACATACGGAAGGCAGCCATCAAGCACAAGGTCCCCTATATCACGACCACCTCTGCGGCCATTGCCGCCGCAGAGGGGATTGCCGCCCGCAAGCGGGGGCAGGACTCGGTGCGCAGCCTGCAGGAGTACCATGCTGCCATCAAGTAAGCGGTTGTTGAAAAACAGCCATCTCGCCGCCATCCTCGAAAGCCTCCTTGAGCGGCGTAACGCTGTTTATGCCCCAGAGGGTACTACGCCTACGCGGGGCTTCCTGCGGGTGCTACGATCTGGCTATTTTTGAACAACCTCCGTTTTTAAGAAACTGTCAGGCAGCACAAAAAGGAGCATTAAAGTGCCGAAAAGAACAGATATAAAGAAGATCCTCATCATAGGCGCAGGCCCCATTGTCATCGGCCAGGCGTGCGAATTCGACTACTCCGGTACCCAGGCGTGCAAGGCGCTCAAGGAGGAGGGGTACGAGGTGGTGCTCCTCAACAGCAACCCGGCCACCATCATGACCGATCCGGATTTTGCGGACCGAACCTACGTGGAGCCGGTAACGCCGGAGATGCTGGCGAAGATCATCGAGAAGGAGCGCCCCGACGCGCTGCTTCCGACTCTCGGCGGCCAGACTGCCCTCAACACGGCAGTGGCGGTGGCGGAAAATGGCGTTCTTGAAAAGTTCGGTGTGGAGCTCATCGGTGCCAAACTTCCGGCCATAAAAAAGGCAGAAGACCGGACGCTCTTCAAGGCCGCTATGGAGAAGATCGGCCTGGGCGTGCCGCGGTCCGGGTTTGCACACAACAGAGAGGAAGCCATGGATGTTGTGAAGATGGTGGGCTTCCCCGCGATAGTACGCCCTTCCTTCACTCTGGGAGGTACCGGCGGCGGCATTGCGTACAACATGGAGGAGTATGAAAAGATCGCTCTTTCCGGCATAGAGGCTTCTCCTACGGACGAGGTTCTTGTGGAGGAGTCGGTCATCGGGTGGAAGGAGTACGAGCTTGAGGTGATGCGCGACACCCAGGACAACGTAGTCATCATCTGCTCCATCGAGAACTTGGACCCGATGGGGGTCCACACCGGCGACTCCATCACCGTCGCTCCCGCCCAGACCCTGACCGACAAGGAATACCAGATCCTGCGGGACGCCTCCCTCAAGATCATCCGCGAGATCGGCGTCGACACCGGCGGCTCCAACATCCAGTTCGGCATCAACCCGCGGGACGGGCGCCTCGTGGTGATCGAGATGAACCCCCGCGTCTCCCGCAGTTCGGCGCTGGCGTCCAAGGCCACCGGCTTCCCCATCGCCAAGATCGCCGCCAAGCTTGCCGTCGGCTACTCCCTCGACGAGATCACCAACGACATCACCCGCGAGACCCCGGCCTGCTTCGAGCCAACCATCGATTACGTGGTGACGAAGGTCCCGCGCTTCACCTTCGAGAAGTTCCCCGCCGCCGACGCAACCCTCACCACCCAGATGAAGTCGGTCGGCGAGGTGATGGCCATCGGGCGAACCTTCAAGGAGTCGCTCCAGAAGGCGCTCCGCTCGCTGGAGATCGGCGTCTGCGGCTTCGACTCCCGTCTCTTCAAGGACAGCGACGAGACGCGCCGCGCCCTCACATCGAAAGAGCAGCAGCTCCTCATGGAGAAACTTCGGACCCCCAACTGTGATCGCCTCTGGTACGTGGCGGACGCCTTCAGAAGCGGGATGACCGTCGACGACATTTTCAACGTCACTGCCATCGATCCCTGGTTCCTCCACAACATCCGGCAGATCATCGAGAAGGAGGAGGAGCTAAAACAGGTTAAGGTAGAGGTTGAGGTAGAGGAGAAACTGAAAAGCAAACTCCGGGAGGCGAAGCGGTTCGGGTTCTCCGACAAGTTCCTCGGGAAGCTGTGGGGGAAAACGGAGGATGAGGTTCGGAGGCTTCGACTCTCTATCGGCGTGAAACCGGTCTTCAAGCGGGTCGACACCTGTGCCGCGGAGTTCGTCGCCCATACACCGTACCTCTACTCGACCTATGAGGAGGAGTGCGAGGCGGAGCCGACTGACCGGAAGAAAATCATGATCCTCGGCGGCGGGCCGAACCGGATCGGGCAGGGGATCGAGTTCGACTACTGCTGCGTCCATGGTGTCTTCGCACTAGCCGAGGACGGATACGAGACGATCATGGTCAACTGCAACCCGGAGACCGTCTCCACCGACTACGACACCTCCGACCGGCTCTACTTTGAGCCCCTCACCTACGAGGACGTCCTCTCCATCGTCGATGTGGAGAAGCCGGACGGAGTGATCGTCCAGTTCGGCGGGCAAACTCCTCTCAAGCTCGCGGTGGCGCTCGAGAAGGCGGGGGTACCCATCATCGGCACCTCCCCCGATTCCATCGACCGCGCCGAGGACCGTGAGCGGTTCCAGGTGATGCTCCACAAGCTCGGTCTCCGTCAGCCGGAGAATGGCACCGCCCGCTCCTTCGAGGAGGCGGAGAAGGTGGCCGACCGGATCGGTTATCCCGTTGTGGTCCGTCCCTCCTACGTCCTCGGCGGTCGCGCGATGGAGATCGTCTACGAGGTGGACGAGCTTCGCCGCTACATGCACACCGCGGTGCAGGCTTCCCCCGAGCACCCGATCCTCGTCGACAAGTTCCTGGACGAGGCGATAGAGGTCGACGTCGACGCCCTCTGCGACGGGAAGGAAGCTGTGATAGGCGGGATCATGGAGCATATAGAGGAGGCGGGAATCCACTCCGGCGACTCCGCCTGCTCCCTCCCTCCGTACTCCATCGACAAGGAGATCATCGACGAAATCAAGCGCCAGACGAAGCTGATGGCGCTGGAGCTTAACGTAAAGGGGCTGATGAACGTGCAGTTTGCAGTAAAGGACGGCGAGATCTACATCCTCGAGGTTAACCCGCGCGCCTCCCGCACTGCCCCCTTTGTTTCCAAGGCGACGGGTCGTCCTTTGGCGAAGATTGCTGCACGGATCATGGCGGGTAAGACCTTGCGCGAACTTGGGGTAACGGGAGAGCTGGAGCCGAAGCACGTTGCAGTAAAAGAGTCGGTTTTCCCATTTGTAAAATTCCCGGGGGTTGACACCATCCTGGGTCCGGAAATGAAGTCCACCGGAGAGGTGATGGGGATAGATGACACCTTCGCCAAGGCATTTGCCAAGGCGCAGCTAGGCGCGAACGTTCGGCTACCTAAGACGGGGAAGGTGTTCATCAGCGTTCGGGACGCCGACAAAAAACATATTGTCTCAGCGGCTAGAAACCTGTATGCTAACGGCTTTAAATTGGTTGCCACCCGCGGCACCGCGGGGTATCTCGAGGAGAAAGGTATCCCGGTCCAGATTGTGAACAAGGTCGTCGAAGGACGGCCGCATATCGTCGACTCCATCAAGAACAACGAGATCTGCATGGTGATAAACACCACGCAGGGAGCCCAGGCAGTCGCCGATTCCTTCTCAATCCGTAGAAACGCCCTCATGAACAACATCGCCTACTTCACCACCACAGCGGGTGCCCGGGCGGCCGTAGACGGTATCATCGCCATGCGGCAGGAAGAACTGGACGTAAAACCCCTCCAGGAATTTCTCTCCTAGAGGAAGCAGAAGATGAATCAGAGCGCCGTCAACGGCGCTCTCTCAGTTTGATAGCTTACGAACACTCTTGGTAGCATACGACACTCAGGTTGTTCAAAAACAGCCAGGTTGTCGCACCCGCAGGAAGCCCCACGGAGGCGTAGCAGCGCTACGCCGCACACGGGGGCTTTCGAGGACGGCGGCAAGATGGCTGTTTTTCAACAACCGTTCAAGGATTGAAGGATGTCCCATTCCGTACCTTTGACTAAAGAGAGCTACGAAGCACTGCAAGAAGAGTTGAAACGCCTGATCCGCGAGGAGCGGCCGAAGGTCATTCAGGATATCGCCGAAGCGCGTTCCCATGGAGACCTCTCGGAGAACGCGGAGTACGACGCGGCGAAGCACCGCCAGAGCTTCATCGAGGGGCGTATCCTCGAGCTCCAGGACAAGCTTGCCCGCGCCTATGTGGTAGACCTCACCAACCTCAAGCCGGACAAGGTTGTCTTCGGCTCCACCGTCACCCTATACGACACCGCCACCGAGGAGGAGATCACCTACAAAATCGTCGGTGAAGACGAGGCCGACATCAAGCTGTCGAAGATCTCGTGTACCTCACCTGTAGGAAAGGCGCTCATCGGCCACAAGCTTGATGACACCGTCAAGGTCAAAGTCCCCTCTGGTCTCAAGGAATACGAGATCATCGACATAAAATACGAATAGACCGTAAAGCCGGGAAAGGAGTTCCACCATGAGTCAGCAGGTCAACAAAGATATGACGTTCGCCCAGGTAATGCGCATGCACCCTGATGTGGTGAAGGTTCTCGCAAAGTACAACCTTGGGTGCATCGGGTGCATGGGTGCACAGAACGAGACGCTGGAGCAGGGATGCACAGCCCACGGCCTCAACGTGGACGACATCGTCCGCGACATCAACGCGCTCTTCGCTTAAAGCAGCATATGTTTCCACTCTCGGGGGCGCCTGCAGACGCCCTCTGTTTTCTTTCTTGAATCTCCCTCATTTTGAATTTCCCTCCACCGCTTTACACCCGACAGATGATACGAAGATAAGTTGGCACAAAACAAAAAAAGGGGCCGCTCGGTAGAAGGACTTTCGTTCCAACAAAATGCATTGGTGTCAGGAGACGCAAATTGCCGTTACCTTATTGTTTGGTTATGGGGTCAGATCTTTCGGCTGTCGTACGCCCAGTGGAGCAATGCTTGGCGCTGCTTTCTGCGACACGCGAGGATTCCTTCTGGACAGTTTCTCCTAACTTGTGCAACATGACGACAGATGGCCTTCCACCGGGCGATCTGCCGCAAGTCGTCCGAACAGCGTCTCCCCATGTAGTACCTGCAGTACCACTGGAACCATCCCCGCGGATCTTCATGGTAGATCCACCCCTTGGCCCGCCAGTAGGAGAGGGGTTTTGAGGCGTTGACGCCGAAGAAATTCAGTTCCGGCACGTGTCGTTCATGGCATAGCCTTGCATTAGCATACCAGTCTTCGGGAAACTCCGTAGCGCAGTCTGTCATGTATTTGCCACCGAAGACACCCATCATCAGGAGCTCACCTGGTGACAGTTCGGGCTTGAACTCCGGATGAAAATTCTTACCAGGGGGTTCCGTACGGAGGTATACATAATCCGTCTGCATAAGGTCGTTCACTACCACTTCAATCTTCATGCTTCGTCCTTTGCCGCTTTGCGCCGAACTATCTTTTCCCCTTCGATAGCGAAAAACACGATGACGCCGATGCCGGTTGCGATAAGAATCTCTCGGAAGCCGAGGTGGCGGGTAACGAAGAACGCCTGAAGCGGGGGGAGGTATATTACTAGCATTTGGAGGATAATCACGACCACGGCCATAACGAGCATAAGCTTGTTTGAGAGGAGACCCGCAGTGAAGAGGGAGTCACGACCAGAGCGCACTGCAAGTGCCTGACCTACCTGTGCAAAAGCCAGCGATGTGAAGAGGAGGCTTTGCCAGCGGGGATCTCCGTGCATATAGTACCAGGCCCCTGCCGTAAGGGAAAGACCGCCTATCAATCCGCCGATCCATGCGGTTCTTATCCATGCACCCTTGGTGAACACGCCCTCGCCGGGAGGATGTGGTTGGCGGCGCATGATGTTTTTTTCGGGTGGTTCAACTCCCATTCCTAAACCTAGTAGTCCATCAGTCAGCAGGTTAAGCCAGAGGAGCTGAAGGGGGAGAAGAGGAATTGGCTTGTCTGCAAGCGGAGCGAGGAGCATAACGAGGACCTTTCCGATGTTTCCCGCCACTGAAAAGCGCACGAACTTCCGGATGTTATCGTATATGGTTCGTCCTTCCTGAACGGCGGCCACAATGGTGGCAAAGTTATCATCGAGGAGCACCAGGTCAGAGGCCTCTTTTGCGACGTCGGTACCGGTGATCCCCATCGCCACCCCGATGTTTGCCTGGCGCAGTGCCGGCGCGTCGTTCACCCCGTCACCAGTCATGGAGACTATCTGCCCTCCTCGCTGAAGCGCTTCCACGATGCGCAGTTTGTGTTCCGGTGATACACGGGCGAAAACTCCGGCTTCAGAGGCTGCTTGTCCGAGGTCTTCAGGCAATATTTTCTCAAGGTCGATGCCGGTAACGACTTTGTCGTGGTTCGGCAGGCCAAGCTGGCGTGCTATCTCTGCAGCCGTAAGAGGGTGGTCTCCCGTTATCATGATCGTGCGCATTCCGGCGCTCCGGGTCAGTGCCACGGCGTCCTTTACTTCATCCCGTGGAGGATCGATCATTCCGAAAAGGCCGATAAAGGTGAGTCCTGATTCAAGAACTGAATCCACGGTGTCAGGCATGCTGTCCAGGACGAGGCAGGCTACCCCGAGAACGCGCATCCCCCGCTCGGCGAGCTGCTCGTTTAAGGAAACTATACGCTTCCGTTGCTCTTCGCCCAGAGAAGTTACAGTTCCCTCCCAAAGAAATGTGTCGGATATGTGCAGCAGCCCGTCAACACTTCCCTTTGTAAAGGCGATCCATGGGGTGGAAGAACCAAGAGCCTCCATCCATTTGGAGCCATCGGATGCTTTGTGGACGGTGGTCATCCTTTTACGCTCAGAGTCGAAGGGTACTTCGGCTAGCCGGGGAAACTCCGAGAGCAGGTCGGTAGAAATTCCGCCTCGCGCTGCAGCAACTATGAGAGCCCCTTCCGTCGGGTCGCCTATGATCCTCTCGTCCCCGTTTGATTCTCCGATGCGTGCGTCGTTACAGAGGGCCCCTCCAAGGAGAAGTAGCGCCAAGGAAGAGCCTGGAGAAGCCGTGATCGCCTCCGAAGTTAATCCATTATCTATCTCGTCAGAGATTTCCAGGCGTTCGCCACCCGCTTCAAGCACTGTCACGGTCATCCTGTTTTGTGTGAGGGTTCCGGTTTTGTCGGTGCAGATCACGGTAACGGAGCCAAGGGTCTCTACTGCGGGCAGCTTGCGGATCAGGGCGTTACGCCGGAGCATCCGCTGTGCTCCCAAGGCGAGGGTGATAGTCACAACAGCGGGAAGGCCCTCGGGGATGATCGCTACCGCAATGGAAACGGCGGTAAGAAGCATGTGATGAACAGTGTCCCCCCGGGCGAGGCCGAGAGCGGAAATAAGCACTGCTATGGCAATGCCTATTACCGCTAAATTTTTACCGAGACGATCGAGGCGGTGCTGGAGTGGGGTTTGTTCAGGTGGTTTCTGCTGCATGAGCCCGGCAATCTTACCGAGCTCGGTCTGCATCCCTGTGGAGGTGACGAGGGCGGTGGCGCGTCCACGGGTTACCACAGTTCCCATATATGCCATGTTGCGTCGATCTCCGAGAGGAGGATTTTCTTCGTGGAGGGGATCAATAACTTTCGATACCGGTTCCGATTCTCCAGTAAGCGCAGACTCCTGAATCTGAAGGTTTGATGTATCAAGAAGCCGCATGTCTGCAGGAATCAGGTTGCCAGCTTCGATCTGGACAATATCACCGGGAACGAGTTCCCGTGAAGAAAGCTCCAGCAGTACGCCGTCCCTCAGCACACGCACAGTCGGAACAGCCATCTGCCTGAGGGCGGCAATTGCCTTCTCGGCACGAAAATCCTGGATGAATCCGAATGCCGCAAAGAGAACTACTATCACAAGAATTGCGACAGAATTTTTGATGTCTCCCAGAAGGCCTGCTATGCCTGCCGCGACCAGTAGGACCACTACCATCGTAGCAGAAATTTGCTCCCACAGTATCTTTAGAGGACTCCTTCTTCCTTGTTCGACAAGTTCGTTCGTTCCATATATCCCCAGGCGTTGCTGTGCCTCGGTTCGGCTGAGGCCGCCGGTTTGTTCGGAATGTAACTCGTCAAGTGCCGCTGCAGCGGAAAGCTGGTGCCAGATTGTTTTCTTCATCGGTAAGGAATGTCTCCCTTCTAGATAGCCGGAAAGCCTCGTGCAGCCAAATACTTGGGGGACATAGTACCAGTAGATGAAGGGTTGTGCAATTAAAGGGGCTAATGACAAAAGCTTTGCTAGCCTGGTAAGAAAGGAGCCGTTGGGTGATGAAGAACATGGAGGATGAAGTTGAAAAAGAGGATTAAGAAGGATGCTTGTGTTCATAGCATGGAGAGCTCCTCAGGATTGCATTCAAAAATGTATGGTTTTAATGATAGTAGTATCGCCTGCTCCAATATGCCTATAAATTACTTCAGGTTTGAAAGATCTAATGCGAATGGTATACTTCTCAAAACATGAGTCGACAAAGGCTCAAACACAGCTAATTGAGGAGGAATACGATGAATAGTGTTAAGCGTCTCGTTTTGACTGCAGCTGCGTTGACTGCTCTTTCAGGAATGGCGTTGGGTGCTGGCACGAGTAGTTCCAGCGGGTCCGGCACAGGTGGATCGTATGGAAGCAGCAGTTCAGACACGGGGTCTGGCAGCAGCATGGGGGGAGGGACAGGTGGATCCTCCTACGGGAGCAGCTCCGATAGTAGCAGTGGTTCCGGAGCTGGTGGCAGCAGTGGTACTATGGGTAGCTATACAAGCAGCTCCAAGGGTGGAGGAACGGGTGGTTCCATGGGTGGCAGTTCTTCAGGCGGTTCTATGGGTGGCAGTTCTTCAGGCAGCAGCTCAAGCTACTGATAAATTGAAATGGGTGTCCCCGGCCAGCCGGGAACACCCATGCTATTACATCTCGCTTTTGCCATTCAGGCATTGGTAAGTTGCAAGGGAGGATTTCCTGTTCATGTTACGGGAAATCTTTTTTTTTATCATCCCGAAGAGCGTCACCAGCAGCGTCTGCCGATGGCAGGCAGTTGCCGAAAGGAGGATGCTAAATGGAAACTCAAACTTTGGGAACAAGAGCATCAGGAATTTCAGGCGGTAAGAGAAAGTATTTCCCTTGGATCAGTTGGGGAGCAATATTTGGGGGTCTTGCGAGCGGAATGGCCACATACCTCCTGCTAGGATTACTAGGAGTCGCTGCTGGCCTTACGGCAATCAATCCAGAAGCTGCAGAACCGGTTGGAACGGTACCGCTTGCTGCAGTGATCTGGACGGGCATTAGTATGGTATTGTCTGCTTTTGTAGGAGGGTATGTTGCCGCACGGATGTCTGGGCTCTCAAGGCTCGCAGACGGTATTTTTCACGGTCTTATAGCTTGGGGGGTCAGTACCCTTGTGTTTGCTTATCTCATCACCACGTCGATAGGTTCTCTCGTCGGAGGAGCCTTTGGAGCCCTTGGGCAAGGATTTAAAGCAGCTGCGGGAGGTGCAGCTGTAACTGCTGGTGGTGCAGCGGGTTCACCTTCGGCTCAGGCGGGGCTTGAAAAACTCCTTAAAGGAGGAGGTGAAGGAGGCAATATAACCCCAGAATCATTGCAGGCGGTGCAAAAGAACCTGCAGGCCGGTGACAGGGAAGGAGCAATCAATGTGATGGTTAATCAGATGGGGTTTTCACGGGAGAGAGCGACTGGTATGGTTGACCAGGGTCTGTCGATGTTCGGCTCCGCACAGCAGTTGCCGCAGCAGGCAAAAGGGGCTGCTTCGGCTGCTGTTTCGAGCTTGGCCCGAGCCTCATGGGGACTATTTTTCGGCGTTCTTTTGTCTCTGGCCTTGGGAGTGGCAGGAGGAGCAATAGGTTCACGTGCCACGATACGACGTCGGATGACGCCAGCGCATTAGCATCGTTTCTATGAGTCAGACGGACAGGCGCGGTTAACCGCGCTTGTCTTTTTATATATCTCTTGGCCATTACCACTGTATCAAGCCTATCAACCTGCATAACACCAGTATTACATCATTGGCATCGATTATGCCGTCAGGGCTAGGCTTCCCATTCTTCAGGGGAGCTATGTCGCCTGTCTCAAGTTCTTGCGGCGATGGTTGGTCATATCCGAAAGCGATTCTAAAAAGCTTTACTGCATCCCGCAGATCAGGCTCTCCGCCACCGCTCACTATTGCACCGGTGGAGTATAAGGAACGTACACGTTCATTTCCCGCGGCATCACGAGCGATGATGGCCAGTGAATCTCTCGTGAAATTGTATCCATTTAGGTCCAAAGCCCAATTTCCTTCGATCGCCACTGTCGACGCAATTACCGTGTTCTCATTACGGGCGGAGATTACTGCTCCAGTTTCTGCCTCTCCCGTGATCACTTTCGAAGTCAATACATCAGTATTCAGCTTCAAGCTTATGGCAGGGGGGGTTACGTCTCTTATTAACGTCCGGATTATTGTGGAAGGATTACCGGCGGAATCGATCGCTGTCACTACTATGGGGTAGACTCCTTCTTGCCGTAGGGCGGATGTGAGGCTGAATACGCCACTAAGTTGGGTTAGCGGGTAGCTGGTTCCGTTGATGGTGTAGCTCAGACTGGTGCCTGATTCTACTGACCCTGATAAGGAGACAGTCTCTTCTTTTGTAGCTGTATCTTCAGGAGGAACTGTAAGAGAGAATGCGGGGCCTGGGCCGCTGAAAATAGTTCGTTTCAGACTGTAACTTGCCCCAACAGGTTGCGAGGCAGTAATCTGAAGTGTATTCATTCCTGAACCTAAGGGAACGGTGGCTTCCCAACGTGAGCCGTCAAGCGTAGCAGCAATGTCATTCACCATTATGTCATATCCGGGTTCAGTCTTTCCCACGAGGGTTATGACGCCTGTTTCCACCCATGAGTTATCAGCTGGTGAGGTGACGATAACGGGGGGAGTAGGTATAATGAAACGAATCCCCCGCTTAATAGTTGTTATGTTGCCTGCTTTGTCGTATGCGGATATTTCTAAATTGTTTGTTCCGCCTTTAAGTATCAATGCGCTGCTAAATATAGAATTATATATCGCAGCCTCATTTGCATTAACTAATATTTTGTCTAGGTGTTCATCAGTAGCGATACCAGTTATATTCATTAAAGGTTCAGCAGCGGAACTTTCATTCGGGAGGGTTGAGACGGTGAGAGATGGAGGTGTCGTGTCGATAGTGACTTTGGTGGTTGTTGCACTTATTGCTGAACCGTTGGTAGCAACGGCAGTCAATGTGTTATCTCCTTGAGAAAGACCAGAGACAGCTGCTTGCCAGGTTGTGGCGCTAGGATAGCTTACTAAGCCCACTACCGCACTGCTGTCAGTAGAGATCAAGACAGTATCGTTGGCAGCTTTAGTGCCTGTGAGTTGCAGGTATGGACTGTTACTAAGAGATGGAATTGGGTCTATTGTAATTGTTGGCAAAGCAGTGGTGAGGCATACGGAGATTGACTCATGAATATGTTCTCCATTGTCGCTGGTCGCCCTAACTTCTATTTTATTTATTCCGGTACTGAGGAGTTCTACCTCCATACCCCAAGTTGACGGAGTGGGGTATTTGATTGAACGGATCAAACCAGTAGTTACGGACGCTGAAAGTCTGGCACCAGTTGTCACAGTCCCGGAAATTGTGAGAGAGGGTGTTGTTATAATGGTAGGTACTTGGTCGATCGTTAGATGTAGCGGTATCTCGCGTACAGTACTGTCGATCCCTATCCTGAATTGAGATATTCCGCTAGCTAGACTATTAACGACCATGAGTTTCCGTGAAGCCTGAGAAAAAGCAACATCGGAGGGATTGACAAGCTTTCCTGGGGAGGTCCCATAGCTGCCGACATAGCCGATAAAGGTGCCGGACCCGGATGGATTGATAACCTGTACTGTGCTCTGGAAGCTATCTACAGCATACATTCGCGTAAGGGATCCGGTATGGGTCTCGTACTCAAATGTGACTGCTTGTGGTGAGGTGAACCTAAGTGGTCCTGTCCCGTAGGAACCGATTGTTTTTTTGTGCAGTCCTGCCAGATCAAAAAATTGTATTCTTCCATTTAATGTATCCGCAACAGCAATCTGCCTGGAATTTCTTTCGAATGTTATTCCTGTGGGTGAAGAGAGTTGTCCTGGTTCGGAACCTCTTTCTCCGAACCTGAAAATGTAGCGTCCGTTTCGATCAAACACCTGGACGCAGTTGGCTAGGCTGTCGGAAACATAAATGTTGCCAACATCATCCAGTGTAATCCCATTAGCCAATTTGAATTGTCCCGTTGCCGCACCAAGTACTCCTATCTTGGCTCCTGAGCCGTCCAAAATGACAACATGGTCTTCTTGAGTGACGAGCAATTCTCCTTGCGAAGTTACTGCAATGCCGATGGGTATTCGATCCGTAGGAATGTGTTTGATGACTTTGCCGTTTAAGTCAATATGGATGATTCCGCCACTACGGGGATCAGTGACGTACACTGTTTCAGAGTTGGTCTGGACGAGGCGAATAGGAGTACGTAAACCCTCTGTTATAGGTGGAAGTGTCGCTATGCGGGGGGGCAGTATCGCACAAACATTAATAGGGGTCAGGACCAAACTACATCCTGCTATAAAACCGTGTATAATGAAACTTCTCCACCTCATAGTGACCTTCCCGATTGTTACACGGACCGGTGCATGTTTAGTGCCTTAATCTTTGGTGTCAGGATCCTGCAATTTGCTCTACCCATGTTGCTAGAGAATGCCTGTTCTTTTCGTTATAGCTGGAGGATCTCCGAGGCGAGATTCGATACTTCCACTTCCAGCTATGTCCTAGCATTGAGCAGCCTGTTCAAGTCTTATCATCAGTGGCCAACACTATTGACACCTGGTAAGCAGTAGTGTATTCAAAAACCTTCTGTAAAAATGTCGGCACAGGAGTGATGATTATATGATCAAGCTTGATTTTGAAAAAATGGGGGGGCTTATCCCGGCCGTAATCCAGGATTGCGAGACGAACGAGGTTCTCATGGTTGCTTTTATGGATGAGAAAACTCTCAACCTTACCCTTGAAACCGGCAAGACGTGGTTCTTCAGCCGCAGTCGAAATAAGTACTGGATGAAGGGGGAGGAGTCTGGAAACACGCAAGACGTTCAGGAGGTGCTTACGGATTGCGATGCTGACACAGTTGTAATCAAGGTTCGACAAAATGGTCCGGCAGCATGCCACACGGGGAATCGTAGCTGCTTTTATGTCAAATGGGAGGATGGAAAATGGGTGGAGCACTCGAATCCTCTTTTCGATCCGGCGCAAGTATACAAGTAATAGATTGTCCAGGAGAACAAATGAAGACTCTTTTGAATTTTGGCATTCCCAAGGGTAGCCTTGAAGCGGCAACTGTCGAACTGTTTAAAAAGGCTGGATGGAACATCGGAATTTCGTCCCGCAGTTATTTTCCGACCATAGACGATGAGGACATTCATTGTAAGCTAATACGTCCCCAGGAGATGGGGAAATATGTTGAGCGTGGCACTATAGATGTCGGCATTGCTGGCCGAGATTGGGTGGCCGAGAACGAGTCGGATGTTGTGACAATATGCGAGATGGTATACTCAAAAGTGTCTAGGCGTCCGGCACGTTGGGTGCTCGTGGTAACGAAGGATTCCCCTGTCCAGAAGCCGGAGGACCTTCATGGAGCCACCATCTCGACGGAGCTTGTGGGTTTCACGAAACGCTACTTTGCTGATAGAGGCATTCCGGTAACAGTCGAATTTTCATGGGGGGCAACTGAAGCAAAAGTGGTTGATGGGCTTTGTGATGCCATCGTGGAAGTTACGGAGACTGGCTCGACAATAAAAGCAAACGGGTTGCGGATCGTGTGCGAGATGATGGAGTCGGTGCCGGTAATGGTGGCTAACAGGGCTGCAATGGCAGATCCGTGGAAGAGAGGGAAAATCGAGCAGATTGCTACTCTTCTGAAATCCGCCCTTAAGGCCGAGGGGATGGTAGGTCTCAAGATGAATGCTCCTGGCAGCAAGGTTGAAGAGATCATCAAGATTTTGCCAAGTCTTAAAAATCCCACTGTTGCGAACCTGTACAACTCGGACTGGGTCTCGATCGAAAGCATCCTCCCCGAGAAGGAAGTGAGGGGCATCGTTCCGGAACTGTTGAAGCAGGGTGCTGAGGGTATTATTGAATACCCGCTTAATAAAATAATTTGACTCAAACCGATTATAAAATAATGAGGGGCGGTCTTGACTGCCCCTTTTTGTTGTCAGCTGAAATGGCAACTGCCCAGCTCAAGTTTTATGGTGTTTGATCCGGCGGAAAATTTGTCTAGTAGGGCATCGAAAATTACGACCTTTGCCTGGCCAAAGCGGGCCAGATTTTTTCGCACTTCTATAACCGACTTTTCCTTCGATATTTCATTCGGCTTTTTGGAATAAAATAGATCAGCAAAGCTGATTATTTCTTCAGCAAGCGTTACGGGCGTCATGTCCCTGTGGGGGAGAGGTAATTGCTGGTGCAGGATGTCTTCTACTGTGAGACCAACGCCTATGTGTCGCTCGCAGGCCAGTGCGTGTTGTGGAAATCCTTCATCCTCCAGGATGCTTCGCCCTAATATTCCGTGACAGATATAGTTATTGGGTCCGAAACAGCCAATTCTTGGTGCATGCACGCGTGACACCCCTATATCGTGGAGCATGGCAGCTTCCTCTATAAATCTGATATCAGGCGTTCCTAAGCGGTTTGCGATTGATACTGCTTTGTCGGCTACAAGACGACTGTGTGTGATAACTATGGTCCTTGCCTTCTGATCCGGAAAATATTTATGCAAGAGCTGGAGTGGATCCATCGAGGTTGCTCCCTTTTTCTCTTTGTCGTACGATATAAGTGTTGTGAGCTTAGTGCTCATGAGCGAAGATGTCAACTGAACTAAGGATATTCAAGAATTACAGGATTATAACGGAACGGAGAAGCGGAACTTGGAAAGAGTAAAGTCGGTTTTTGTAGAAACATTCGGCTGTCAGATGAACGTCAGCGATTCGGATAAGATCATCGCTCTGCTCAAGGGCATCGGATATCAACCGGTGGAGGATTCGTCGCGGGCGGATCTCATCATCCTAAACACCTGTAGCGTCAGGGCTAAAGCGGAGGAAAAGGTCTACAACCATCTCGCAACATATAAAGGTCTGAAAAAGAAGAACAGAAGCCTGATCCTCGGCGTGGGGGGCTGTGTGGCGCAGCAGGAAGGAGAAAAGCTCCTTGAAAAAGTACCTCACCTCGACCTTGTGTTCGGGACTCACAACCTACATCTGCTTCCTGATATGGTAAATGCCGCCGAACAGGGCAAGAGAAGTGCGGAGGTTCACTTTCTTGACCGGGAAACACGTTCCGCCCTGTTCCCGTTTAGTGACACGTCAGGCGGACCCTCAAGATTTGTAACCATCATGCAGGGATGTGACAACTTCTGTTCCTATTGCATAGTCCCTTATGTAAGGGGTAGAGAAATAAGTCGTAGCTCCTCCGAAATAGTACGCGAGATTAGGCTGATGACGGCCCAGGGTGTTAAAGAGGTGACTCTGCTTGGGCAGAATGTCAATTCGTACGGTTTGAAGGAGGCTGATGAGCACGATTTTCCGAATCTTCTACACGAAATCTCCAGCATAGAAGGCATAGAGCGAATTCGATTCACGACCTCACACCCAAAGGATATTTCTCTTGAGCTGATGAACTGCTTTGCGAACCTACCTAAATTATGCAGCCATATCCACCTTCCTGCCCAAGCTGGAAGTGACTTGATCCTCACGAAAATGAACCGTGGCTACAATCGCCGCCAATATCTTGCAATGATTGATGGTCTTAGGCGGGCCAGGCCGGATATTCAGATCACAGGCGATATGATCGTTGGATTTCCTGGAGAAAAGGAAGAAGATTTTCTGGAAACGCTGTCGCTTATGGAAGAGGTCAGGTATGCAGACCTTTTCTCGTTTATATATTCAGCTCGGCCAGGTACCGAGGCTGCCGGACTACCTGATGACGTTAAACGCAAGGAGAAGCAGGAGCGGCTGAGCCGGCTCCAGGAACTGCAGCGTCTGCACACGCTTGAAAGCAACTCCCGACATGTGGGGTCGGTTCAGGAAGTCCTTGTGGAAGGACGAAGCAAAAAAGAAGGACAGGTGTTCGGTCGAACATCAGGCAACCGTATTGTCAACTTTCCAGGGGATGAGTCATACAGAGGTAAACTTGTAAACGTGCAGATTACAGCGGCCTATCAGAACTCCCTTTTAGGTGAAATTTGTTCTGTCTGAAACATCACCTGATGTTACACCAGAAGAGGTTATAATGTTTATTGAAATGAATGTATATGGATTCGCGCTAGATGCCTTGACAAAGAAACTCGCGGTGCTTTTACGGGATTTACGTGAAGAAAACATGGTACCGATCTGGGTCAGTTCCAACGAAGCCGTTTCCATTGCTGTTGAGCTTATAGGTCGGGAAATGATCTCACATAGTGGACGTGAGGATCTTGTTGCAGTGTTGCTGAAACAGCTCGGAGTATCAGTCACCCGTATTTCCATTGAACGCATTTGCGACGGAATACTGTACGGGACCCTCACATCTAGGAGAGAGGGTTCCGATGATGTGACGGTCGAGATCAAGGGGAGCGAGGCCGTACTATGTTCATTGAAGTACCGGCTGCCAATTCTTGTTGACTATACTGTACTGACGCAAGCATCTCTTGACTCACTGGGCAATGGGGGAGCGGAAAGCGACGCTCGTCGATTCGTAGAATTTCTAGATAATCTGGATCCAAAAGATATGGGTAAATATCCTATGTAGCATCGGAGGTATAATGCGCGCAGAATCATTGAACTTCCTTCGTCAGTTGATAGCCGCTCCGAGCCCTTCTGGCTATGAGCAGCCGGCCCAGCGGGTTTTCCGCTCCTATATAGAGCCTTTTGCAGAAGCAAAGACTGACGTGCTAGGCAATGTAATAGGTCTTGTCAGGGGGACGGGGACAGAAGAATTGCCCAGAGTGATGCTGGTTGGCCATTCAGATGAGATCGGATTCCAGATCAAATACATAGAGGACCGTGGTTTTCTTTATTTCGGTGCCATCGGTGGTGTCGACCCGCACATTGTACCGGGGCAGCGAGTATTGGTGCATGGCAGAAACGGCACGATTCCTGGTGTTGTCGGTAAAAAACCAATACATCTTATGGAAGCGAAGGACCGTGAAACTGTAGTTAAGCTAGATAGCCAGTATATAGACATCGGAGTAGGCTCAAAAAAGGAGGCCGAGGGGCTGGTCCGTGTCGGGGATCCGGTTACCTTCAGCGTCGAGCTTCTTGAGCTTGAGGGAGATCGTGTTACAGCTCGTGGATTTGATGACAAGGCCGGCAGTTTCGTTGTAGCTGAGGTTTTGCGCAGAATCAGCGAGGAAGGAGGACTTTCGTCAGACCTGTTTGGAGTCTCCTCTGTCCAAGAGGAGGTAGGACTAAGGGGGGGCACGACGAGTAGTTATACTGTAAATCCTCATGTAGGGATTTGTGTGGAGGTGGATTTTTGTACGGACCAGCCGGATGTCGAGAAAAAACACAACGGGGAGGTGGCCTTAGGAAAGGGGCCGATCATTCCCCGGGGCGCAAATGTCAATCCGGCTTTGTTTGAGCTTCTGGCGGAAACCGCCGAGCGCGAAAAAATACCCGTACAGTTTACCGGCATCCCGAAAGCAACAGGGACTGATGCAAACGTAATGCAGATTTCCCGGGGTGGAGTCGCTACTGCGCTGGTCAAGATACCTCTTCGCTACATGCATACACCCGTGGAGGTTCTCTCCCTCTCTGATCTGGAGCAGTCGGTGAACTTGCTTGTGGCAACAGTTCGCCGAATCAGCAAAGAGAACAGTTTCATTCCTGTTTGATGCTATGCCCCTATCCTTGCCAAGGGTTTAGTGCAGTACTCATCCTCAATTTGTTGAGCCCATTTTAACTTGACTTGCACCACCCCCTGTACTAATTTGCCCGGTTAATACTTTTCCGAAAAACTGTAAAAGGAGAAGGCAATGCTAGAGGAAAACGTTTTGGAAGGACTTACATTTGACGACGTCTTGCTGGTACCTGCCCACTCCCAGGTATTACCTAAAGAGGTCGACCTCACCACTCGCATCTCCCGTAATATAACTCTGAATATACCTCTCGTAAGTGCTGCCATGGACACCGTCACCGAGGCGAGGACCGCCATTACAATGGCCCGCGAGGGCGGAATTGGCATAATCCACAAGAATCTTTCCATTGAAGCGCAGGCTATGGAGGTGGATAAGGTAAAAAAGAGCGAGTCCGGGATGATCGTCGACCCGATCACAATGCGCCCGAACCAGAAGATAAGAGAGGCTCTTGCCATTATGGCGGAGTATCGTATTTCAGGAGTTCCGATTACCAAGGCTAACGGAAAATTGGTTGGTATATTAACGAACCGAGACTTGAGATTTGAAACGAATATGGACCTGCCGATTTCCGAGCGGATGACGAAAAGGAATCTTGTAACCGTACCTGTCGGAACAACCCTTGATGAAGCAAAGGAGCACCTGAAGCATACAAGGGTTGAGAAACTGTTGGTGGTAGATGATGAGAAGAACCTGAAAGGTCTGATCACCATCAAGGATATTGAAAAGATCAAGAAATATCCCAATGCCTGTAAAGACAGCCTGGGAAGGCTACGTGTCGGTGGTGCGGTCGGTCCTTCTGCCGACATGGAGTCGCGGATTGAAGCACTCATGCGGGCAGGGGTTGACTTAGTCGTTATAGATACAGCTCATGGTCATTCTCAGGGAGTGCTTGATGCTATAATCCGGGCGAGGAAGACCTTCCCTAAGCTTGAATTGATTGCTGGGAACATTGCCACCGCTGATGCAGCCGAAGCTTTGATTAAGGCGGGAGTGGATGCAATCAAGGTTGGGATCGGCCCGGGCTCGATTTGTACTACACGCGTCGTTGCCGGGGTCGGCGTTCCGCAGATCACGGCAATTCAAGAGTGTGCGCGTGTAGCGAGAGAGTATGGTGTTCCTATTATTGCAGATGGTGGAATCAAATATTCAGGCGACGTAACGAAGGCGGTCGCAGCGGGTGCAGACGTCATCATGATCGGCTCTTTATTTGCCGGGACTGAAGAGTCCCCTGGGGATACAATACTTTATCAGGGGCGGGCGTACAAAAGTTACCGGGGCATGGGATCCATCGGTGCCATGAAAGAGGGAAGCAAGGACCGCTACTTTCAGAGTGACGTCGAGAGTGAAGTCAAGCTCGTTCCCGAAGGCATCGAAGGCATGGTGCCGTTGCGCGGGCCGCTATCTACCAGCATCCACCAACTCATGGGTGGGCTAAGGGCGGGAATGGGATATACCGGATGTCGGACCTTAAAAGAGCTACACCTCAAAGGCCGCTTTATAAGAATAACCGGTGCCGGACTCAAGGAGTCGCATGTGCACGATGTTACTATAACTAAAGAAGCACCGAACTACCGGGTCGGTAGCAACTGACAGGAACGATAATGACGGCTGATA
Source organism: Geobacter sp. DSM 9736 (assembly GCF_900187405.1). Taxonomy (NCBI): domain Bacteria; kingdom Pseudomonadati; phylum Thermodesulfobacteriota; class Desulfuromonadia; order Geobacterales; family Geobacteraceae; genus Geobacter; species Geobacter sp. DSM 9736. The sequence continues at coordinate 1,197,004 of NZ_LT896716.1, read as the reverse complement.
TTCATAGTGAAAAAATACTCATATTAGATTTTGGCTCTCAGGTGACTCAGCTGATTGCTCGCCGCGTGAGGGAACAAAGCGTCTATTGTGAAATTCATCCCTACAACCTGCCATTTTCGCGGATACAGGAATTCCAGCCGAAAGGAATTATCCTTTCCGGTGGTCCTTCCAGTGTCTATGACGAGGATGCTCCCCATTCCGATGTCCGGATATTCGATCTTAATGTTCCGGTTCTGGGAATCTGCTACGGCATGCAGCTCATGACTCACCAGTTGGGAGGGAAAGTCGAGCGGTCGAAAAAGCGGGAGTATGGCCGGTCCCTCATGACTGTGGACGATTCTAAGGATTTATTTGTTGGTTTTGAAGGAAAAGCTGAAGTATGGATGTCTCACGGGGACCGCATCGAAAGCTTGCCCAGTGGCTTCCAGGTTATCTCTCACACTGACCACTGCCCGGTGGCCGCAATGAAGGATGAGCAGCGACGCTTCTTTGGCGTTCAGTTTCACCCTGAGGTAGTGCATACTCCACGCGGTGAAGAGATTCTCGGTAATTTCATCTCTGCCATCTGTGACTGCCGCCCCGTCTGGACCATGGCCAACTTCATTGAAACGGAAATCCAGGATATCCGCCGCAAGGTAGGCAACGGCAAAGTTCTTTGTGCCTTGTCGGGGGGGGTCGATTCATCGGTAGTCGCCGTGTTGATTCACAAGGCAATAGGGGATCAACTGCATTGCGTGTTCGTTAACAATGGTTTGCTCAGAAAGGGGGAGGCTGACAAAGTCGTAAGTCTTTTCAGAAGCCACTTCCACATTAATCTTGCCTATGTAGATGCTTCTGACCGCTTCCTTGAGAAGCTGGAGGGGATAACAGATCCTGAGCAGAAAAGAAAAATTATCGGTAATGAGTTCATTTTTCTCTTCGAAGAGGAAGCTAAAAAGCTTGGTCATGTGGATTATTTGGCGCAGGGTACGCTTTACCCTGATGTGATCGAATCCGTATCCACAAAAGGTCCCTCGGCTGTGATCAAAAGTCACCATAATGTAGGGGGGCTGCCGGAAAAGATGAACTTGAAGCTCCTTGAACCGGTGCGCGAGCTTTTTAAAGATGAGGTGCGTCTGCTCGGGAAGGAACTAGGGATGCCGGATGAGGTTATTTACAGGCAGCCTTTCCCGGGGCCGGGACTCGCCATCCGCTGCATTGGCGAGATATCCAAGGAAAAACTGGATATTCTTCGAGAAGCGGATGCGATCGTTCTTGAAGAGATTCGGAAGGCAGGGCTGTACCGGGAGATATGGCAATCATTCGCGGTAATTCTTCCTGTTCGTACGGTTGGTGTAATGGGGGATGCACGCACTTATGATTACACGGTCGCACTGAGGGCTGTCAATTCTCTCGACGGGATGACTGCGGACTGGGTCAAGCTTCCCTATGATATCCTGGGAAGTATATCTTCCCGGATTATCAATGAGGTTAAAGGAGTGAATCGGGTAGTTTATGATATCAGCCAGAAACCTCCAGCTACAATCGAGTGGGAATAGAGCTTGACAAAGCTGGTTATCTTCGATCTGGACGGTACCCTTGTCGATTCGCTTCCCGACCTAACCGATGCCGTAAATCACTTCATGATGATGACAGGGCGTAAAGCACTTGGAATGGGAGACGTCAGGAAGCTCGTGGGACAAGGGGCTAGGTACCTTGTGGAGCATGCGCTACATGATGCAGATGCTTCTGAAGTAGATCACTGCCTGAATCTTTTCCTATCCTACAACGAAAAGCATCTTGTGGAGCGGTCCAGGCTTTACCCGGGTGTACTTGAGACGCTCGGAGAACTAAAGGATCAGGGTGCAACAATTGCTTTGGTGTCGAACAAGGTCGAGCACCTCTGCCGAAAACTACTCTCTCTTTTAAAGATTGACGAGTATTTTTACGTTATCCTTGGAGGAGATTCCCTACCAACCAGAAAGCCTTCTCCTGACCCTATTGTCAAAGTTCTGCAAGACCTTTCAATACCACCTTCTAATGCGGTAATGATAGGGGATAGCATCAATGACATGGTAGCCGGAAAAGCTGCCGGGGTTGCAACAGTTGGTTGCCGCTTCGGCTATGGTCAACCTGAGGAACTAAAACAGGCTGACTTCATCATCAATGATCTTCCCGCCTTGCTGCAGTTGCCGTGTTTCAGATAAAAAACAGATATAAGCTTTTTTTCTAAAGTTATTAGTCTTCCTTGCCGATATGAAAACTTAACGAAATACTGCGCGGAGGATATACCGATGAAAATCGAAGAAAGCACACAGCAGGTAGCCGTCAATCCCTTCAGGAATGAGAAGGTAGAGGAGCAGGCTGCAAATCAGGCCGTAAAGCCTGCTGAAGCGTCCCTTGTACGAGGAGACAATGTTACCCTTTCTCCATCGGTTGAGCGAGTCAACAAGGCAAGTGAATCGTTGAAGGAGATTCCGGATTCTCGCCCTGATCGGGTCAAGGAGCTGAAAGTGGCGGTCGAGTCCGGGAGGTATCAGGTAGATAGCAAGGACGTGGCTGCTAAAATGATAAGCGCATTGAAGAATGGGTACACCGGGTAGGCAAGTAACTGCCAAATAGTCGCTGGATCGCCGATGTGAACAAGTCCCCGCCAAAGAAGCGGGGATTTTTTTTGCTGAATGACTGGTTCAAGTCGCCGCAGGTGTTATATGCTGGTTAAGAGCAGCTTCTAAACCAACCATATAAAAACGACCCTGTCGAGAGACAGGGCCGTCGGAGGATGTATTGTGGCCAATTAGATTTTATGGCACTTGTTACAGTTATCCTTGACTGTGAAGGCATCCTTGCCGTCATGACAGCCACCGCATGATTGACCGTTTTCCATGTCTCCCATCGTGAAATGCTTGACTCCCGACCGGTAAGGGAAACGTTTTGTGTGACAGTCGACGCACTTGAACATGCTGAGGTGCACATCATGGCTGAATTTAGCTTCTCCCATGTCAGTCTTGTAGGTGATGTCGCGTGGTTTGAAGTTTTTGTGACACTTGTCGCAGTCACCGTTAGATGTAAAGGCATCGTTACCATTGTGGCATGATCCACATGACTTTCCTTTGGCCATGTCGGCCATGGAAAAATGCTTTGCGCCGGCTTTGTATGGAAAGATACCGGTATGGCAATCTTTGCATGCGTACATTCCAAGATGCAAGTCATGGCTGAACGTAGCCTTGGTGATACCTTTCGCCTTGAAAACAATCTCTTTCGGTTTCATTCCGTTATGGCAGTTACCGCAGTTGCCGGCAACTGTAAAAGCTGTTTTGCCGTTATGGCACGCACCGCACGTGCGTCCTTTTTCCATCTGAGCCATTGTCACCCCCCGGTCTTTCCCGGTAAGGATTTTGCCGTTGTGGCAGCTTTTGCACTTGCCGCCAGTGGCGGTGATGTGAGCTTGATGGCTGAAAACAGCTTCTGTGGCTCCCTTGACACGATAGGTTACTGCACGGGGTTTCCCCTTGTGGCATTTAGTGCAGTGTCTGTCATCGGAAACACTGAAGGCCTTGATACCTGTGTGACAGGCGCCGCATGACTTGGTTTTTTCCATTTCCGCCATGGTGAAGTGCCGACGATTGCGTAGATCGAACAGGGCGTTGTGGCAAATCCTGCAGTTGTTGTTATATTTCTTGAGGTGCAGGTCGTGGCTGAAAACAACCGGATCGGCGCTTGCAAAACGATACTCGATGTTTTTAGTTTCCTTGGCATGGGAGATCGAGGCTAAAGCTGCTGCCAGCAGGGTAACGACGATCATGAATCTGGGCTTCATAAGCACTCCTGAGCGTAAGATAAATCCGTCACACTATACACAAGCAGAGAAGAGGGCGTCAAATTAAATTAAAACTATGAAGCCGCACTCAGCGGGCGTTTGTATGTGAAAGGGGAGGCTGGAATGAAACTCATCGCTATCGTTGTCGCAGTCTGCATACTCTCATCGCAGGCTCTGGCAGAGGTATATGAATGGACAGACGACAGGGGGTCGGTTGGATTTACAGACACTCTTGACAAGGTCCCTCAGAAATACCGCAAAAATGTTCGTAAAAGGAATGTGTCAGAGCAACCGAACATAATGATAATAAATGATGATGCATCCTTTGCAGTCGATTCTGCGTCACCTGCAGATGGTGGACGCTTTCAGCCAGGAGGGCGTGATGAATCATGGTGGCGAAGTTCTTTCGAAGGGTTGCGCAGTGAGATCTCGCTAATAGAGGATCGGTTGCCTGAGGAGCGACAACGCCTTCTTGAAATCAACCGCAGGCGGACACTTTACCAGAAGCCATCAGACCGGGGAGCATATAATGCACTCAAAGAGAAGATCGAGAAGGATGAGGTGAGGATAAAGGAGCTGAAAAAAAAACTAGAGGCCTTGGAGCAGGATGCCGACAGGGGAGGGGTGCCGCCGGGGTGGCGTCAATAGTTATTTCTTCAGTTCCAGTTCCAGATCCAGATGTTTCAGGCGCTCAATGCTCTGGAGGAGCTCCTTGTTTTCCCGTGTAAGCGCCTGATTCGTGTTTTTTAGGGTGCGGTTCTGGTTCCTGAGGTCGTCGTGCTGTGCAAGCAACTCAACAATAGGATTCGCTGTCCTGGTCCAAATACTGCGGGGATATTCCCTTCCCAGCCTTTCCAGCATGTTAGATGCATTTTCTCTGTCCCCTCCACGAAGGGAAAGAAGAGCCAGGCGAAAAAGGGCTTCATCCGTTATCCCGGGAACGCCTGGTTCGCGGCAGATTGATGCAAGAAGGCGGGAGGCGGAGGCATTATTTCCTTCCTTCACTAGCTCTACCGCCTGGGAAAGCCTTTTGCGTTGTTCATAGGGGGAAGAGTTCAGGTGCATCCATGTCGGGATCTGGGCGCATCCGGAGAGCATTGAGATGATAATGACAGCTGTCAGTGTTCGCATCTTTGATGGGTACGCCTGTTGATGTAGTAGTTGCTGCCCGGCTTTGCCTTCAGAAACTCTTTCATGTCCGCTGCATTTTTCGCAATATCGACTGCGGAATCATAAAGGCCCTTCTGGCAAATTATTGCTGCAATGGATATCGTCATTATAGGAAATATTCTATGGACGCCATATCGGTCAGCTCCTTCTATTGCTCCTTTTGCGAGGTCTTCCGCGCTATAGTGTCCGCGGATTTCCCGGTCGAAGGTGCTGATGACATTCTCGCAAACAGGGGCTGCATTATCCGAGGAGACCACAATGATGAAGTCGTCTCCACCTACATGACCGACAAATGAATCTTCCTCGTTAAGTGCTCCAACAGCTTCATAAACTATTTCTGCCGTCATTTTTATTACTTCGCTGGCTTTTATGTAGCCGTAACGATCATTGTATGCCTTGAAGTTATCAAGATCAACGTAGCAGACTGCAAATAGCTCATTGCTTGCCAGACGCTTGCTAAGTACGCGTTCGATGGCTATATTCCCCGGGAGCCGGGTTAAAGGGCTCGCGTCCAGGCTCATCTGCTCGAGAACCTTGAGACGAGCCGCCATGGAGGTGAAATCCCGTGCAAGATCTCCTACTTCATCTCCTGGGGGAATTTGGGGATCGTAGTCGAAATCGCCTTCGGCTATGCGATGAGTGGCACGCTTAAGCTTCCTGATAGATCTTGATATGGTGTACACAGCGTAGGCTGCTACCCCAGCAGCCAGCAGAAATCCGGAAAAGGATAGAAAGAGTGTGGCTTGTATAGTAGAGCGTTCCCTGTTCTCTGCATTCTTAAGTTTGACATCGAGCTGCCGTTGTCCATTCAGAGATATCTTGTCTATGCTCTTGAGGAGCTGACCTGTGAGAACTTTCTGAACTTCTCTCTGGTCATCAGCGCCGGAGAACAGGCCATCGATGACATGCTGATATTTTTCGTAAGAGGCCACAAGTTTTAGCACTTCAGGATCTTTGCTGCGCGTGCCCAGGACACTGACGGTTTCGAGAAACTCGCTTTGACGCTGCCGGAAGAGCTCTATGAACTCAGGGCTCTTCAGGATGCCATATCTGCCTGCAGCACGTTCCTGTGCGAGAAGCGACTCGCGCAGTTTCTGGGCTGAGCTTATCACGACGAGGTCGTGATGGGCGATATCCCGTGCCGTTTTGTTAATGGAATAAAGGCCGGTAATGGAGAAGAGCAGGGCTGCAAGGGTAAAGAACGCTATCGCGGCATAACTGGCGATCAGCTTCTGAACCAGGGTAAACTGTAGACGTAACATGATATTTTTCTAGTTGAGTTATTTAGTTGCGGCATTGTATTGCACGGGGGGGGATAAGTCAACAGAAGTAGCGGTCTGTTCAGGTTGGTATTCTTTATTCCGGTCCTGCGGAGTGGTGGGATGGGCTATAAGCCGGAAGGGCATGAACAGGCTGCCGGAGGCAATGACTGCGTGAAAACCCATTGTGGTTGCGGGAGTACGTAAGCTGTGATATAAACGGGCATTCGAGGGGAGATCATGATCGGTCTAGACAGAATAATAGAAAATGCTTTGCTGGAAGATATCCATACCGGGGATATTACGACGCTGGCGGTGGTCGGTGCGAGTGGGGAACGGGGAGCTGTTCTTAAGGCAAAAGAGGAAATGCTCGTCGCGGGCATCGATGTGGCGGCAAGAGTTTTTCATCTTCTTAGTACATCCATTCGCTTTACCCCTCATTTTTCGGACGGAGCAAGGGTGAAACCTCAGGATGTCCTGGCCGATCTTGATGGAGATGCAGGACTTCTCCTTCAGGGTGAACGGGTTGCGCTTAACCTTCTTCAGAGAATGTGCGGCATAGCAACCCTAACCTCCCGTTATGTGGAAGCTGTCAAAGGTACAAAGGCCCGGATCGTGGATACCCGAAAAACGACTCCCGGACTAAGAATGCTGGAGAAGTACTCGGTCAGAGTCGGTGGTGGGATAAATCATCGTACCGGCCTCTACGATGGCGTACTCATCAAAGAGAACCATATTGCGGCGGCGGGCGGTATAACTGAAGCCATCAGGCGTGCCAGAGCGTACATACCTCACACCATGAAGATCGAGATTGAAACCGAATCTCTGGCGCAAGTCGCTGAGGCTGTTGAAGCCGGTGCCGACATTATTATGCTGGACAACATGACCACTGATATGATGCGGGAAGCCGTCGGAATCATCAGTGGAAAGGCACTTGTGGAAGCTTCTGGCGGCGTAAGTCTTGAGACCGTTGCGACGATAGCGGCGACGGGGGTTGATATCATATCGGTAGGGGCGATAACTCATTCCGCTCGCGCAATGGACATATCAATGTTGCTAAAGGGTTAACATATGCACTGCAATGCCTCACTGGTTGATTCCGCCGCCACCGGAACGGACCACCGGATTCTTGACATGTTCCGTCGGCGGGGAGACGGGATTCTTTCCGGCGAGGAGTTGAGCGATGCGCTGCATATTTCGCGAACTGCCGTATGGAAACATATTAAAGCTCTCCGGGATCTGGGGTACGAGATAGCCGCGGTTCCCTCCCGCGGCTATCGGCTTATTTCGGCACCGAATACACTGATACCTCCGGAGCTTTCTGCCGGACTTGATGCAAAAAGAATCGGCTCCCGGCTGGTCTGGTACCGTGAGATCGAGTCAACTAATGAAACGGCCTACCAATTAGCGGAGGAAGGCGCAGCAGAGGGGACTGTTGTTCTCGCCGAAGCCCAGCGGTTAGGAAAAGGTCGACTTGGGCGGCGCTGGGAATCTCCCGACGGCGTCAATCTTTACTGTTCTGTTATCCTACGGCCACCTATAGCACCGATGCAGGCTGCACAGCTGACCTTTTCATCTGCGGTTGCGGTTGCCCGAGCCATCGAGCAGGAGACTGATCTCCGTCCTTTGATAAAATGGCCGAATGACGTCCTTGTCAACGGGCGGAAGGTTGCGGGTCTCCTGAATGAGTTAAGTGCGGAAACGGAGCAGGTGAACTTCATCATCCTCGGAATCGGCGTAAATTTAAATATGACCTGCGACCAATTTCCGATGGAGCTGCGGCATCCGGCCACATCATTGTTGCTTGAGCAGGAAAAAGCAGTTGATCGTCAGTCCTTCACGCGCGTCCTCCTTCGATCTCTGGATGACCTGTACGACAGCTTTCTTGCAAACGGTTATAAACCCATTAGGGATGAATGGCTGGCACGCAGTACCGTTATGGGGCGCTCTGTCAGGGTGACCGTTCAGGAGAGGGAAGTGACCGGGGTAGTCATCGGAATCGATGAGTATGGCGCCCTTCTTCTGCAGGTGGGGGAAGGGTCCGTGGAAAAAATACTGGCTGGCGATGTTACTCTCATATAAAGGAACAGGGAGGTCTTCTTGCTTCTGGTAATCGACGTCGGCAACAGTAACATAGTCCTCGGCATCTACGACGGCGATCATCTTGTCAGGGATTGGCGCGTATCGACCGACAAATCGAAAACACCCGACGAGTACGGGATCCTTGTCCACGACCTGTTCCGTCTTGCGGGCATCAGCTTCGGCGATGTGAAAGACATCATAATATCTTCCGTCGTTCCGACCCTGACGGGGGTCCTAGAAAAACTGTCACAGCAATATTTTTCTTTTAAACCCTATGTCGTGGGTCCCGGAATAAAAACGGGGATGCCCATACATTACGATAATCCGAAAGAAGTCGGCGCTGACAGGATAGTCAATGCCGTTGCAGGCTTCGAAAAATACCGGACCTCTTTGGTGATCGTCGACTTCGGCACGGCTACAACGTTCGATTATGTGAACAGAAAGGGGGAATATTGCGGCGGGGCAATCGTCCCGGGGGTCATGATTTCCATGGAAGCGCTGTTTCAGAAGGCAAGCAAGCTGCCGCGGGTTGAAATCATCAAACCTCCGGCCATCATAGCCAAGAATACCGTGAATTCCATGCAGGCCGGCATCTTCTACGGCTACATAGGCCTTGTGGACGAGATTGTCGGCAGGATGAAGAACGAAAGCAAGGATAATCCAAAAGTGATCGCTACAGGGGGGCTAGCCGGATTGATTGCTCCCGAATCCAAAACAATAGAGGGCGTGGACGAGTTTCTAACCTTGGAAGGATTGCGCATTTTGTACGAGCGGAACAGATAGCCACAATACATCCAAAGGGGGGAAGAGTGTATGCCGAAGTATGACACCGCAAAGCTGAGGAACCTTGGTATTGTCGCTCATGGAGGTGCCGGTAAGACTTCCTTGACTGAGGCATTGTTGTTCGATGCTGGAATGACCGACCGGTTGGGACGTGTCGATGACGGTACTTCCAACATGGACTTCGACCCCGAGGAAATAAAGCGTAAGATCACTATTTCCTCTTCCCTCCATCACTGCGAGTGGAACGGCTATGATCTTCACATAGTGGATACCCCAGGGTACGGGAACTTCATTGCCGATACGCGAGCCTGCTTGAGGGCTCTCGGCGGTGCCGTAGTTATTCTGTCCGCTATTTCGGGGGTGAAGGTCCAGACCGAGGAGGTCTGGGAATGGGCTAATGAGTTCGAAATCCCCCGTATCGCCTTCGTTAACAAGATGGACAGGGAATACGCGAATTTTCTGCGGGCAATAGATGACATGGAGAAGTCGCTAAAAGCTCGGGGGGTCGCGGTGCAGATGCCGCTGGGCGCTGCGGAAACGTTCGAGGGTGTCATCGATCTGGTCCGAATGAAGGCGTATCGCTATGCTAAGGATTTTTCGGGTACCTACACCGAAACAGAGATTCCCGCTGAGTACCAACCCGAGGCTCAAAGACTGCGTGAAATTCTGGTTGAGACGGTCGCCGAGGCTTATGATGCATTGACGGAGAAGTATCTGGAGACAGGCGAACTGACAGAGGAAGAAATTCTTGACGGTCTGCGCATCGGTACACTTCGTTATACCTTTACCCCAGTCTTCTGCGGCTCTGCTGTTCTGAACATAGGCGTCCGCCATCTCCTCGACTACATATGCCACTGCCTTCCGTCGCCGCTCGACAGGGGAAAGGTCCACGGCACGAATCCTAAGACCAGAGAGATAGAGGAACGCGCTCCTGAGGAGTCGGAACCTTTCTCTGCACTGGTTTTTAAAACGACTTCCGACCCTTATGCCGGGAAGATCACTATTTTTCGAATATACTCCGGAACACTGAATTCAGATTCAACCGTATACAACTCCGTACGAGAGGCCGAGGAAAGGATAGGACAGATATTTCAGCTTGAAGGCAAGAAGCAGAAGCCGATCAAGCAAGCCGTTGCAGGGGACATTGTTGCGGTGGCGAAGCTCAAGGAGACGCTGACAGGTGACACACTCTGTTCCAAGGACAAACCTATTGTCTTCGAGCCGATAAAGCCCCTGCAGCCCGTAATCTCGTATGCGATACAGCCAAAGACGAAGAATGACGAGGACAAGATCCACGGGGCTCTCCAGCGCCTCATGGAGGAGGACCAGACGATCCAGGCCCGTCGGGATGAAAAGACTCGGGAGCTGATACTGTCGGGTATGGGTCAGGTTCACCTTGAGGTGACTATCGAGAAACTGAAGCGCAAGTTCGGCGTAGACGTGGAGATGAAGACCCAGAAGGTACCGTATCTTGAGACTTTCAAGGCAGGTGTCAAGGCACAGGGAAAGTACAAGAAACAGAGTGGTGGACGTGGGCAATATGGCGACTGCTGGGTTGAGTTCTCTCCGCTGAGTCGGGGGGACGGCTTCCAGTTCGAGGATAAGATTGTTGGAGGAGTCATTCCTCGTCAGTACATTCCAGCTGTAGAAAAGGGTATCTTCGAGGCTGCACAGGACGGTTTTCTCGCTGGGTATCCTCTCGTCGACTTCAAGGCGGCGGTTTTCGATGGTTCCTTTCACACTGTCGATTCTTCAGAGATGGCATTTAAAGTCGCCGGTTCCCTGGCTTTCAAGAAAGCAATGGAAACTGCAAAGGTCGTGCTTCTTGAGCCAATCATGAATATGAAAATAACGGTTCCCGAGGAAGTAATGGGGGACGTCATAGGGGACATCAATTCAAGGCGCGGGAAGGTAGTGGGGGTAGAACCGAAGGCAAACTCTCAGATAATCAGGACGGTTGTGCCGATGGCCGAGGTCCTCACCTACGCCAACGACTTGAAATCAATGACCAGTGACCGCGGCATGTTTACAATGGAGTTTTCTCATTACGAAGAGGTGCCGACGCACCTTGCCCAGAAAATCATCGCTGAATCGGCGTCGGAACAGGGGAAAAATAATCATTCCCATTAGGAAACGCAGGGGGTACAGCCGAACCCATTAGGGCATTACGGCTGTACCTGCACAACAAGGAGGTAGTTTGTATGGTTGTTCCACAGGAGCCGAGGGGCGCCGGAAAGAACCCTGCATTGGGTGAAAAAGGCGGTGTGCAGCGGACGCTTCTGCTGCTCCTGCTTATGGTAGCTCTTCTGGCCGGGTATGCTTATTTTTTTACCGGTTTGATCAAGCCTCACGATGGAGGGGTAACCGCTCCTGCAACGGAGGCTCCTGTGCTAAAACAACCTATCCCGCCCCGTGTAGAGCAGCAGCAGATGACTACAGCACAGCAAAAAGTCAGTGCAGCCGAAGGGGGCGCAGAGCGGGGGACTGCTGGAACCGCCGACAAGCCCTCCAATGTTCAGAAGCCGGAAACGCCTTCTCCTGTTGTGGCGGAGCACGGAAAGAAGGCGGATAAAGGTGCTTTGGCACCGCGCGCAGAACCTGAACTGAAGGCGTCTGCTTCCCGGCAGAGCCAGAGCGAAGAGCGCGCTGCGAAGTCTCAGAAGGAAAAGAAAGCTGATAAGCCTAAAACGAAAGCAGTAGATGCAGTTTCGGTTGTGGTGGATGTAGTTCTTGCGAAAGAAAAAGAAAAGGTTTCGTTCAGCCTTAAGCAGGCGGGCAGCAGAAAGATCTCAGTTATACAGACGAAGAAAGAGGAGAAAATGCATCGGCTCCATGTCTCTCGGCATCCCACCAGGCAGGAGGCCGAGAGCAACTTGAACGGGTTGAGGAAATTCACGGGCTCAGGGTTTGTTTTGCATGAGAACGGAGGGTACTCTCTCTACGCAGGTTCCTTTTACAATCAGGGGCAGGCGGTAAAAGAAAGGGATCGACTGATGGCGGCGGGTTTCTCAATCACCGTTCGGGATGTTAAGGTCAACCTTCCAGTCAGCCGCATCACTGCTTCGGGACTACCGAGGAAGGCTGCTGAGCGGCAGGTCCGGGACCTGAATAAGGCAGGGATCGAGGCAAGGGTAGTGGCATCAAAGTGACGGACCGGCCTGGTGTATCCGTACACAAGGTAAGGCTTAGGGTCTCCCCTGCGGCTGCGCGCCTTCTAAATGGAGAGGCGGGAACAGAAGAGAAGCTCAAGGCAGCACGCGGGGAAGGTTCTTTTCCTACAGCGGAGCTGGCGGTTGTTCTCGTAGTTCTTAGCCGCGATCACGACGAACGGATACGGTCGGCCGCACTTGCTGCACTCCAGGGCATGTCGCACGGAATGCTGCTGGAACTGGTTCTTTCACCCGAAACTCACCCAAAGGTTCTCGATGCTTTGGCTCGGATCCACCGTACCAAGGAAGATATCATTTTGCTTATCATGGCTCATCCTCTTATTGATAAGGGGACTCGGGATTTCATTGCCGCAGCCGCTCCGCCGAATCATGACCCAGATACTCCCAACGGTGATCTTGATCCCGCATCTGAGGATGAAATTCTTGATGTGCCGGATGATGAAGGCGAGGAGTTCAGGAGCAAACATAGCCTGGCTCAGGAGTTGAGCATTACAGAGAAAATAAAATACGCCATGACGGGTGACAAGGAATGGCGCAGCATACTCTTGAGGGACACAAACAAGCTGGTTTCTGGAGCGGTTCTGAAGAATCCCAGAATCACGGATCAGGAAATAGAAGTTGTCGCCCGGTCTAGCACGATCAATGACGAAGCTGTGCGGCTCATCTGCTGCAACAAGGACTGGATCAAGAACTACCGGATTCGTAAGGCTCTTGTGGAGAACAGCAAGACGCCTCTACCGGTCGCATTACGGTTTCTCTCCACATTGTCCGAAAGGGACCTCAGCATGCTCGCGAAGAGCAGGAATATATCTTCAGTCATTGCGGCGCAGGCTCGAAAGATGTTGAACACCATTCAGAAGAAAAGGTAAGGGAGATGCTGCGTGGCCCTGATTAACCATATCAAGCAGGAGATAAACGCGAAGATCGTATATTTCGGGCCCGGCATGGCCGGTAAGGAGACAAACCTTCAGCAGGTATTCTCTCAGCTACAGGAGAAGGAGCGTGGGAAGCCGAAGTTGATGGAACTTCATGACGCTCGCATGCTTTTCTTCGATATCCTTTCGGCTTCAGCAGATTCCGCACCTTCGAGTTACTCTTTGAGGTATCACCTGTATACGCTGCTCGATGATGGCTCCTCTACTTCATGGAGGATGGTGCTGAAAGGGGTCGACGGCATCGTTTTCGTTGCAGATTCGGACCCGGCACGCATGGAGGCCAATAGCGACAGCATTCGGCAACTTAAGGAGTTGCTGGAGGAGGTAGGTCGGTCGTTACGTGAAATCCCTATGGTCATTCAGCTCAACAAACGGGATTTGCCGGGTGCTTCTCCGGTTGGGGATATGATCGGCATGTTAAATGCCGATACCTTTCGAACGGTTTCCGCTGTCGCAAGGTCCGGAGAAGGAGTGGTCGATACGTTGGGTACTCTTTTGAAGTTGATCCAAATCGATCTACGTCAGCAGGGACTTAACGTGACGGACTCAACAGGAATGTTCGAAAAGAAGATTTCCGATATCTTCGGCAGCGGCCAGGGTCCTTCACCTGCTGGTGTGCCGATAGGCGCGCCTGAAGAGGTTAAGACTGCGCACCTAGAAACCCATGGACAAACTGTGTTGGGACATGTAGTCGAGTTGGGTGAGCCGTTGCTTGAGAATGGCGTAGTACGCCTGCCACTGACAGTAACATGTGGTGACCGGTATCAGCGGTTCACTGTGACGGTCTCTGTATCTCTGGATGGTTAAACCCTTTAAATTCATATCATAGGACAATCATGGTTCACGATCTCAATTCAGACATGGCAGTACGACTCGTCATTTCAGCTCTGCTGGGTGGACTCATCGGTTTGGAGAGAGAAGTTCATGGTCGGTCAGCAGGCTTCAGGACCCATCTGCTTGTTTCCCTCGGATCATGCCTATACGCCCTTGCTTCACTGTACATCTATAGGATATACGGCAACTTCAGCGGCGCGATGCCAATAGGAGTGGACCCGGGAAGGATTGCTGCCCAGATCGTCACAGGGATAGGGTTTCTCGGTGCTGGAGCCATCATCAGGGAGCGGACTTCCATAAGAGGATTGACTACGGCTGCATGTCTGTGGGTAGCTGCTGGAATCGGGCTGTCATGCGGGATCGGAATGTTTCTGACGGCTTTCCTTGTGACGGTTCTCTCCCTGTTCAGCCTGCTCCTCCTGAAAAGAGTGGAGCTGAGACTCGGACGGGATGCTTATACTGCGATCAAAGTGTGGAGCAGCGACAGAACAGGACAGAAACAGCGTATAGAACAGCTGCTGCTTGAGAGCGAACTGATGCTGGTGAACGTAGCAGTCGAGAGAAATGTCGAGGCAGGGGAGCTTCTTCTCGAATATCAAGCGAAATACAATACTCGCGGACATCTCGAAGCGCTTTCAGAAAACCTGTCGTCGGTTGAGGGGGTCAAGAAAGTAAGGATTGAATAGGATAGGTCAATTCAAGATAAATTACCCCTTGTCCCTCGGCTCGTAAAATGCTAAAAACCTTCCGAGATTGTACCCAGAGGGAACTGCCCTGTGCAGCGGAATAATACCAGGAGGAAAGATGGCGATCATAACCGTTTCCCGAGAAATGGGCACCGGCGCTTATCAGATAACAAGGGAAGTAGCCAAGAAACTCAAATACACTCTTATCGACGGTCCTAAAATCGCTGAACTCGCTCCCCTGTACGGTCTTACACCCGAAATGGTTGAGCGGGTCGATGAAAAGCCTCCGGTTTTTCTTTCTGCCGAAGATAGAGTGCACGCCGCATGTCTTGGAACGATTGATCTCATCATGCTCGACTGCGTGAAAAAGGGGAATGCAATCCTCTACGGCCGAGGTGCACAGGACCTGCTGAAGGAAATGCGGAACGTGTTACGTATAAGGTTTACCGCTCCATTTGACGAGAGAGTTGAGAACTTCGCAGAACGCGAATGGATGGACCCCGATCTGGCGCGTGAACTGATTCGCAAAAGTGATCATCAGCGGGGGGGATTCATTCAATTCTATTTCGACCGAGACTGGACTGATTCGCTGGGGTACGATCTTGTTTTCAACACTTCCCGTCTCTCAGTTGGGGCCATTGTAGACAGCATCGTAGCGGCGGCAAGAGATCCGCGGCTGAAAGAAGCTGAGGCGGAGGCCAACTCTTTCCTGGATGACGTCATCCTTGCCAAAAGGATAGAGACTGAGCTTCTGAAGGCGGACAATATTGAAACATCACATTTCCGAATCAGCGCCAGAGGAGGCGAGGTTTTCCTTGCCGGTCACGTTCATTCGGAGCTGGAAAAAGAGAAAGCGATGACTATCATCGCAGGGATAGAAGGGGTCGTGGAGATTGAGGATACCGTGCAGGTAATCAGCTACAAACCCTACAAAAAATAGGGGTTGTGGAGAGTCTCGGCTAAGACTCGGGGCGGTCTGATTCTTTTTCTTTACTGTGGACGAGCTTCAGGCTGAAGCGCCGTATCAGGCGATCTATCTCGTCAAGTTTCTTGCGGTACTCCCCGGCATAAAATGCCTTTTTCCCCTCATCGTAAAACGTAACACCATTGTTCAGCATGTCCAGCCTGGATCGTGCTACGTTCCTCATCAGTTCCAGTACTTCTTTTGCATCGGCCATGGCGTCCTTCTTTCAGGCGATGTAATTGCATTTCGACTGCCGTGATTGTTCAGGTGGCAGATAGAATGCGGCGAGATTGACGATCCTTCAGTTTCTCAACGCATTCGTAACTCACCTTGAGGCCATTACGGAGACTTCCAATCTCCGTGTCTGAATCGCCACCATGAAAGTCCGATCCACCCGTCGAAATGAGCCCGGTTTCGGCTGCCAGTCCCGCCAGGAACAGCGAGTCCTCTTTGTAGCACATGTTGTTGAATACTTCAATTCCATCAAGCCCCCTCTCAACCAGGCCCCGTATTACAGTTCCTAGAATCTCCCGGTCCTGGGATATGCTCGGCGGGTGAGCAAGGACAGATACGCCCCCGATGCGTCTGATTTCTTTCAGTGCCTTATCGAACGGAAAGTATTCTTTCGGAA
This sequence comes from Geobacter sp. DSM 9736, assembly GCF_900187405.1. Lineage (NCBI taxonomy): Bacteria > Pseudomonadati > Thermodesulfobacteriota > Desulfuromonadia > Geobacterales > Geobacteraceae > Geobacter > Geobacter sp. DSM 9736. The sequence goes on along the minus strand of NZ_LT896716.1, from coordinate 1,180,691 downwards.
CGTCGCACGGCCCCAGGTAGCGGAGGAAGGCATCCTGCATAGTGCGCACTATTCCTTTTGCCAGCAGCAGTCGCGCGATGTGAGGCCGCCCTAGCGCCCCCTCTGCCGTTGCGACTGCCTCTTCATACCGAATCGGCTCATGGTGTTCTGCAGCCAGCTGTTCGTTTATCCGTTTTACGATTAGGCGGCCCCGCTCCTCGCGGCGCGACCTGAAAAGCGCCAGTTGTTTCCGGAACAGCTGATCGTGGTGGTCTATTAAATATCCCAGCACGTGCACATCCCGGTACTCGTCTAGTTCCACCGAGAGTTCAACTGCAGGGATAACCTCGATGCCGTATTGACTCCCGGCCTCCAAGGCTTCGTCTATTCCCTCGACAGCATCGTGATCGGCAATGGCGATGGCCGCCAGGCCTCGCGTCTTCGCCCTGCGCACGAGCTCCACAGGGGTGTGAAGCCCATCCGAATGGCATGAGTGGATATGCAGGTCCACCAACCGCTTCTGTTTGTCAGTCATAGGTTCTTATATCATTATCCCATCCGTCAGCAAAGGAAGTTTCGGTTGTCAGTGGCCAATAGAATGAGTAGTATTCCAGAAAACTTCAACGTAGAGGAAACTATGGTTAAAAAACAGGGAATAGGTCTTGCTGTTGCAGCCTTCACCATTTATATCCTTGGCGGAATCGGTACCTTTGCCGGTTTAGCAATGATTGCTTTTATGAAAGGACGTGATTTCCTTGGATGGGGAGAGGGACGAAGCATCGGCTACCTCTTTTTTTGCGTCGGCCTCTGCCTGTCGATCATTGGTGTTCTTTTCATGCGAATTTTCCGAAACCGGGGACTCCGGTGAAGGATACCGATATCGATTATGCCATGGGGGTGCTTGGTGAAGCAGTCAGTCAGTGGCAATCCCCCGCTGTAACAATCGTATCACAGCGTGAAGGAAGCCCATTCAAGGTGCTTATCTCCTGTATTCTTTCCCTCCGCACCAGGGACAAGACGACCGGGGCTGCATCCGAGCGCCTCTTCGCTCTCGCTGATACCCCTTCTGCAATGGCAGAGTTGCCGCTAGCGGTCTTGGAGAAAGCAATTTACCCCGTGGGCTTCTATAGGAACAAAGCTGCGCAGATAAAAGAGATCTGCCGGATTCTTGCCGAGGAGTACCAGGAGAGGGTTCCGGATGAAATAGACGAACTCCTCAAGCTGAAAGGGGTCGGGCGTAAGACTGCAAACCTGGTAGTGACCCTCGGATTCGGAAAACCTGGTATCTGTGTGGATACCCATGTTCATCGCATCTGCAATCGGTGGGGGTATTTGTCTACAACCAGTCCTGACCATACTGAAGCTGTACTACGTGCTAAGCTGCCTGTCCGCTACTGGCCGGTAATCAATGATTGGCTTGTTACCTTCGGTCAGAACCTCTGTTTGCCGACCTCTCCCAAGTGTTCCACTTGTCCGCTCTTCTCCGTCTGCGACCGTATAGGAGTGAAAAAATCCCGCTGATCGTTTCGTTTTAAAATAATGTTATTGTTTCTTTTGCCGAGAGATGTATTATTACGCATAACACTTTTATTTGATACTTCAGGAGGCCGGATATGTTGAGGAACGTCGGATTCATCGGGTTGGGAACGGTCGGCAGGTATATGGCAGCAAACCTGCTGAAGGGGAACTACAAGCTGATGGTGTACGACAGCGACTCCGAACCCGTAAATGAGCTGGTAGGCAAAGGCGCTGTTGCAGCGGAGAACCCGATGGTTGCCGCCAAAGGGAAAGACGTCGTCATCATCATCAGGCCTGAAAAGGAGCGTCTGCGCCCCGACCTCTATGGTCCGCAGGGAATCTTCGCCGGAATCGATCCAGGCACGATACTCGTCGATATGGGAACCCATTCCCTCGAAAGCACCATGGAGATGGCAGATGAGGCAGCCCGCAGACGCGTAATGTTTCTCGACGCTCCTGTCTGGGGCACCAAGGAACATGCAGCCAACGGACTTATGACTATTCTCACCGGGGGGGACCAGTCTCTGGTAGGCCGCTGTCGCGAACTCTTCTCCTATTTCGGCCTGAACATCATACACATTGGCGAGATAGGAGATGCCACCAGAATGAAGTTCCTGGTGAACCTCGTGCAGGCTGAGCTGATGCAGGCTCTGGCAGAAGGACTGGTCTTCGGCGAGAAACTGGGCTTCAACGTAGACAAGATTCTGGAGGTGCTCGACTCCGGCGGGGTTGCTTCTCCTCTCTTCCACTCTAAGGGGCGAACCATAGCCCGTGGGGACTTCACTCGGAACCTGGCGTTGAAGTACGTTCATGAGCAGTTGCTTCTCGTGATGGAGGCTGCAAAGAAGGTTAACCTTGAGTTGCCTGCTGCTGAAGTTGTCTGTGCGTCTTACGAGCAGGCGGTGAAGGACGGAAGAGGGGAGGAAGACTTCTCAGCCGTGGTAAAGGTCCTGAGAAAGTAGCACCCGGATGTAATCAAACACTTCAAAGGCGCTCAACCGAGCGCCTTTTTCTTTTCCTCGAAGCTGCGGTTACTTCTTTATTATAAGCGTCACGTTTTCTACATGTGGGGTTTGCGGAAACATGTCAACCGGCTGAACCGAAGTGGCTACGTACCCCAGTTCATGAAGGAGTTTCAGGTCACGAGCGAGGGAAATCGGTGAACAGGAAACATAGATCATTCTATCCGGCTCCAATTGTGCCGCTTTCCGCAATACCACCTCGTCACACCCTTTACGGGGCGGATTAAGTATAACCACATCTGCCCGTCCAGCATCTTCAAGTAGTTCAGCCACATCTCCGGCAAGGAACCGGCAGTTGCTTACTCCGTTGAGCTTTGCATTACGTTCGGCATCAGCAACCGCAGCCTGAACCGATTCAATCCCCATTACTTCCCTGGCTTGATCTGCGAGGAAAAGAGAAATACCTCCTACTCCGCAATAAAGATCGAGTACTCGTTCGGTTCCATTCAGATCCGCGTACTCCCTCACTTTTTTGTAGAGGATGGCTGCGCAGCCGCTGTTCACCTGAAAAAAGGAGTGAGGCGAGATAGAAAAGCGGATATTCCCGATGGCATCGATGAGGGTTTGTTGACGGGTAAGAAAATGGTCACGAGGACCTAGTATGATATTCCCAGTGGAAGAGTTGACGTTCTGCGCAACTACTGCAACTTCCGGAACGGCTGCCTGAAGGTGGCGTGCAAGATGGTGTATTTCATTGTAGCTGCGATCAGCAGTAACGAAGATGACCATCGCCCGATTTTCGGAGCTGGAGACACGGATGACGAGATAACGCAGGAGCCCGGATCCGGTTCTCGGACTGTAGATAGGCACCTTTCCCTTCTTGATCCCCTGTTTTACTGTCTTTATTATCGTATTGATAAGCGGGTGGTGGAGGGCGCAGTTTTCAATATCGATCACATCGTGACTGTTGCGCTTGTAAATCCCTATCTGCGGTAGTGCATGTTTCCCAGCCACAACAAGTTTTGCCGAATTCCGATAGTTGAACGGGGAAGGCGAAGGTGTGGTTGGAGACAACGATACCGCGCCGGGAGGAAGCACCTTCTCCAGCTCCGCTTTCACCATCGCCTGCTTCCATGCCAGCTGTGCCGAATATTTCATAGGCAGGATAGGGCACCCCTCGCATTCCGATGAGATGGCGCAGTTCTTGGTTATAAGGCGATCGGGGGAATGTCTCAGGACCCGGATAAGGTCCGCGTGAATGATGTTACGGGAGCAATGGGTCACCTTTACTCGTGCGGTTTCTCCCGGCAGCCCCCCCGCGACTTTAACCTGTTGGCTCTCTACAGTCCCACGGCCATATCCGTCCCTGTCAAGTGATGTAATAGTCACATCAAGTGATTGCCCGACCTGCGCTCCATTTATCGCTGGCTGCCTTTTCTTATCCATTTGGTCAATAGACCTTAAAATGTCTGTACTGTCAATGTTACTTTTTTAAAACTCACTGAGTCGTCAATGAGTAGAAGTTGAAGCACAAAATGTAATCAGATGAAGTGTCGAAACCTGACATGATGTTTTTGGGTGCACATTTTGTGGGCATAATAATCTTTAAAAACGGCACCTTGCTACTTTTGTGCTCAAGTTGGCCCGGTGGCTGCAAGTGTCGCACGGAAAATAGGCACACACATGCATAGTGCTTATGCATTTAACTCAACAAGGGAGGTAGTAATGTCACCACAGGTCGATGAAAAACTTGAAGGAATTTATCAGGACGTTCTCAAGCGGAACCCGGGGGAAGTGGAGTTCCATCAGGCAGTTGCCGAAGTTCTCGAATCTCTCGGTCCCGTTGTCTCTAAGCATCCTGAATACCTTGAGCGGAAGATTATTGAGCGCATCTGTGAGCCGGAGCGGCAGATCATCTTCAGGGTGCCCTGGCAGGATGACAACGGGCAGGTTCACATCAACCGCGGCTTCCGTGTCGAGTTCAACAGCGCACTCGGACCGTATAAAGGGGGCCTTCGCTTCCACCCGTCGGTGTACCTCGGCATCATCAAGTTCCTCGGTTTCGAGCAGATCTTCAAGAACTCTCTTACCGGCATGCCTATCGGCGGCGGCAAGGGCGGTTCCGATTTCGATCCGAAAGGTAGGTCTGATGATGAGATCATGCGCTTCTGCCAGAGTTTCATGACTGAACTCTACCGCCACCTGGGTGAGCACACGGACGTCCCCGCCGGCGATATCGGTGTAGGCGGCCGTGAGATCGGGTACATGTTCGGTCAGTACAAGCGCATCACCAACCGCTGGGAGGCAGGCGTACTTACCGGCAAGGGTCTCAAGTGGGGCGGCTCTCTGGTTCGTCCCGAAGCAACCGGCTACGGCGCTACCTTTTTCGTCAATGAAGCCCTCAAGGTCCGGAAAGATTCCTTCGAAGGAAAAACATGCCTCGTTTCCGGTTCCGGCAACGTTGCCATTTACACAATCGAGAAGATTCACCAGTTGGGCGGCAAGTGCATTGCCTGCTCCGACTCCAATGGTGTAATCGTTCACGAAAAAGGTCTCGACCTCGACCTGATCAAGCAGCTGAAGGAAGTCGAGCGGCGGCGCATCTCCGATTATGCTACCTACCACAAGGATGCGAAGTACATCGCAAACGGCAACATCTGGGACATTCCGTGTCAGGTTGCCATGCCCTCCGCTACCCAGAACGAGATCAACGGGAAGGATGCAAAGACCCTCGTTAAGAACGGCTGCATCGCAGTCGGTGAAGGGGCGAACATGCCGACCACTCCGGAAGGGGTTAAAGTATTCCTGGATGCCAAGATCGCATACGGTCCTGGCAAAGCGGCCAACGCCGGCGGCGTTGCCACTTCTGCCCTGGAAATGCAGCAGAATGCTCAGCGTGATTCCTGGAGCTTCGAGTTTACCGAGAAGAAGCTTGAAAACATCATGGTCGGCATCCACAAGCTCTGCTACGAGACTGCGGAAGAGTACGGCGCACCCGGGAACTATGTTGTCGGTGCAAACATTGCCGGCTTCATCAAGGTAGCCGACGCCATGGTTGCTCACGGCCTCGTTTAACCATTCATTTGACGATGCTATAAAAAAGGCGGGGAACCATCCCCGCCTTTTTCTCGTTCAGCTCCCGGTTCCGCTCCCTCCTTGACTTTATCAGATGAACTGGCTACTATGCCCCGGCCATGAAAAAACCGACCCGACAGATAGCCATTGGTGCAGTTAAGATCGGTGGCGGCGCTCCCTGCAGCGTCCAGTCGATGTGCAACACCGACACTCGTGCTGTAGCCGCAACCCTTGCCCAGATAAACGATCTCTCGACTGCGGGGTGTGAGATCGTGAGATGCGCAGTCCCAGACATGGAAGCGGCGGAGGCTCTTGGTGTCATCAAGCGGCAGAGTCCCATTCCCGTAGTGGCCGATATTCATTTCGACTACCGTCTCGCCCTCAGGGTGCTCGATGAGGGTGTCGACGGTCTGCGCCTCAATCCCGGCAACATCGGTGAGAGATGGAAGGTTGCGGAAGTCGTACAGGCGGCTCGTGACCGATGTATCCCGATTCGTATAGGCGTGAACGCAGGTTCTCTGGAAAAAGAGCTTCTTGAGAAATACGGACATCCGACGGCCGAGGCAATGGTGGAGTCGGCGCTGGGGCACGTCCGCATTCTTGAGGATCTCGGCTACGACCAGATCAAGATTTCGCTCAAGGCTTCCGACGTTGTGAGGACTGTCGATGCATATCGGCTTCTCGCACAGGCGGTGGACTATCCGCTCCATATAGGCATTACAGAAGCGGGGACCACTTTTTCGGGTACGATCAAATCAGCGGTCGGACTTGGGATTCTGCTGGCTGAGGGGATAGGGGATACCCTCCGTGTGTCCCTCACCGGCGATCCCGTAGACGAAGTGCGGGTAGGTTATGAGATTCTCAAGAGCCTCGGGCTTCGCCAGCATGGTGTAAACCTGGTTTCCTGTCCCACATGCGGCCGTTGCCAGGTAGATCTTATCAGTGTGGCTGAAGAGGTTGAGCGGCGATTGCGCGAGGTAAAAGCCCCATTGACGATAGCCGTGATGGGCTGCGTGGTCAACGGTCCGGGGGAAGCCCGTGAGGCTGACGTCGGGATAGCCGGCGGCAAGGGAGAGGGGCTTCTGTTCAGGCAGGGTGAGGTTGTTCGCAAGGTGCCGGAGAAGGAACTTGCGGATGCTCTTGTTGCTGAGGTCGAGCAGATGATGCGGAAGCTGTAGGCAAGTATTCTAGAAGATAATCCTTAGCGTCCCCCAAGGACGCATCCGATCGAGGTAGACGATGCGATATTCCCAGTATTTCATTCCGACGGTCAAGGAGACCCCTGCGGATGCGGAAGTGATCTCTCACCAGCTCATGCTGCGCGCAGGCATGATCCGCAAGCTCGCTGCCGGAATTTACAACTACCTTCCCCTGGGGCTCCGATCCATCAGGAAGGTAGAGAATATAATCCGAGAGGAGATGAACAGGGCGGGAGCAATCGAGCTTCTCATGCCGACGGTACAACCGGCCGAGCTGTGGCAGGAATCGGGGCGCTGGGAGCAGTATGGCAAGGAGTTGCTGCGATTCAAAGATCGCAAGGATGCCGAATTTTGCCTTGGACCGACCCACGAGGAGGTCATCACCGACCTGGTTCGCCGGGAAGTTAAAAGCTACCGTCAGATGCCCCTGAACCTTTACCAGATACAGGGAAAGTTCCGTGACGAGATAAGGCCCCGATTCGGGCTGATGCGGGGGCGAGAGTTCATCATGAAGGATGCTTATTCCTTTGATGTGGATGAAGCTGGCGCCGACAACGCTTACGAAAAGATGTATAAAGCCTACCGTCGCATATTCGAGCGGTGCGGTCTTAAATTCCGGGCGGTTGAAGCGGATACGGGCTCCATAGGCGGGACTTCATCGCACGAATTCATGGTGCTTGCCGAATCGGGGGAGGATGCCATAGTATCATGCTCCGCCTGTGAATATGCCGCCAACGTTGAAAAGGCAGAGGCGCGTCAGGTGGAGTGTGTCGTCAGCGCTGAAAATGGTCCACTTGAAAAGGTCCTCACTCCGGACAGGCGCAGCATCGAAGAAGTGTCGAGTTTTCTCGGGGTGCAGAGTTCGGCCTTACTGAAGACTCTTGTTCTACTGGCGGATGGTGAGCAGGTGGTTGCGCTTCTGCGGGGGGACCACGATCTGAATGAGATCAAGCTGAGGAATGCCCTCGGATGCGATCATGTGGAGATGGCTTCCGACGAACAGGTTGAAAGTATTACGGGGGCTCCGGTGGGGTTTGCCGGGCCTGTCGGTCTTTCAGTGAAAATCATCGCCGATGTTGCCGTCCGCGGCATGAATAACTTTGTGACCGGTGCCAATGCCAAGGACCTCCATTATAAAAATGTCAGGTTTGACAGGGATTTCACTCCCACCATGTGGGCCGATATCCGCAACGTAGTGCAGGGAGATCCATGCCCACGGTGCAGCGGCGGCAGCCTGGAAATGTGGCGCGGAATTGAGGTCGGTCACGTCTTCAAGTTAGGCATGAAGTACTCAAAGGCTCTCAAGGCGACTTTTCTTGATGCAGAGGGTAAAGAACAGACGATCTTTATGGGGTGCTACGGCATCGGCGTCAGCCGGACCGTGGCTGCATGCATCGAACAGAACCATGATGACAACGGGATTATCTTCCCTCTTCCGATTGCACCCTTTCACTGCATCGTATCGGCTCTCGATCCGAAGAAGGATGAGGTGCGTATCGCTGCGGAGTCGTTGTATGAGCAACTTTCGGCTGCAGGAGTCGAAGTGCTTCTCGATGACCGTGATGAGCGACCCGGAGTCAAATTTAAGGATGCCGACCTTATAGGCATACCGCTCCGCCTGGTGGTGGGGAGCAAGAATCTGGCAGAAGGAAAAGTTGAGCTCAAAGACCGCAAAACCGGAGAGGTTCGGCTCCTGCCGATGAACGATGCGGTAGAGACTGTTGTAGCTACGGTAAAACAGGCGCTTTCGTCCTGAATATAATGCAAAGGTTGAGACATGACCCGTGATGAAGCTCTGAAAAAAATCATATTTGCTCTTGATGTAGATCGTTATGAAGAGATAGAGAAGTGGGCGTCTCTGCTCTCCGGGCACGTTGGGATGTTCAAGGTTGGAAAGCAGCTTTTTACTGCAAGCGGACCCGCCGCCGTCAGGACAATTCTCGACCGGGGGATCGAGGTCTTTCTCGATCTTAAGTATCACGATATTCCAAACACTGTAGCCATGGCCGCCATAGAGGCCGCCCGGCTGGGGGTAACGCTGTTCAACCTGCACGCTCTCGGCGGTTACGAGATGATGGCGCGCACGCGGGAAGAGCTGGACAAAGCTTCACAATCGCGCAGCACACGAGTGCTGGCAGTGACAATTCTGACCTCTTCAACGGAGCAGACTCTGCAGGAGGTAGGTATCGAGAGGCCGCTGCAGGAAATGGTCGTAAGGCTTGCTCGCTTAGCCCAAAAAGCCGGAATTGATGGCGTTGTCGCGTCTCCCCAGGAGGTCGGAGCCATTCGGGAGGAGTGCGGCACCGATTTTCTTATTGTGACTCCGGGAGTTCGACCTGTCTTTGCCGGTGTGGACGATCAGAAGCGGATCATGACCCCTGGTGAAGCAGTGAAGGCCGGCGCAGACTACCTTGTAATAGGGAGACCGATCAGCGCTGCTTCCGATCCGCTGAGTGCATGTGCTGCCATTGTCGACGAAGTTGCAGCTGTTGGAGCTTGAAGCCTGAATTGAGGAAAAGCCATGAAAGATGAGTTCGTTTACGGCATTAATCCTGTCATGGAGGCCCTCCGCGGAAAACGGAGGGCCTTCGAGCTTTTTATAGTTGCTCACGAAAAGGAACGGCGGGTTGAAAAACTAGTGGCACTGGCTGCGGAAAGGGGAGTTCCTGTCCGGAGACGCGAACGGGACGATCTCGTCAGGCTCTGTGGAACACCACATCATCAGGGTGTTGCCCTAAGGATGGAGGCTTTCGCCTACACAGATCTGGAGGAGATTGTCACCATCTGGCGGAAAAGTAGTGAGCCGGGCCTTCTGCTTGTACTCGACAGCATCCAGGACCCGCACAACCTTGGTGCCCTCGTAAGAAGTGCCGCTTGTGCGGGCGCACACGGTGTTGTCATTCCCCGGGACCGGGCTGCCGGCGTAACCGCCACGGTTGAAAAGGCATCTGCCGGAGCCGTAGAGACTATACCGGTGGCCCAGGTTACTAATCTGGTTCAGGCACTGCAGCGACTTAAAGATGAGGGTTTCTGGATCTATGGGACTTCCGACGAGGCATCCGATTCAATCTATAGCCAGAGAATGACAGGGAATATAGCGATTGTCATCGGTAGCGAAGGGGAAGGAGTGCGGCCATTGGTGCGCAAATCGTGCGACGCGATGGTGAGTATACCGCTCAAGGGTGGAGTAAACTCCCTCAACGCCTCTGTTGCCGGAGGGATCGTGCTTTTTGAAATCGTCCGCCAGCGGATGCAGGTTTCCGGGGCAAGTTAGCTGTCAATGACGACAGGCCTCCCTCAATAACCAATGGAAACCCACCCCACTAAAAATCCAGATAACACTGCGTTCGCCGACGTCTCCGTTCCACCGTCAGAAAAGAGGGAGTCAGGGCATCTGTTGTTCCCCCGCTCAGCATGTTCCATAGCCGCCTTCCAAGCTGACCTCCCCCCTCCAAACCAAAGTTCACTAACGAATCACCACGTTTTCTATTACCACGCTACCTTTCCCTATTATCAGAGGTGAGAGGACAGAAGTTTGACCGGCAATGCTGCTGAACTCCCTGTCATAGCCACCTGAGATGGTGACGGTGATCGCCCGGCTGCAGGTGAGAATTTCCGGGAACTCCCTGTTGCGTATGAGTACCCGGTCACCATCCCCTGCATCGTTATATGCTGATTGGATGGTGGTAAAAACACGCTCGCCCAGTTTAACGAGGTAACCGAAACCGGCACTTACGCTTTTTTGGCTGTTAATGGTAACGGTGCAGGTGTTATCTGTCTGCGAATCGCACCCGTTCCATTCGGTGACGGCACTACTTTCCGGTAAAGCTGTGAACGTGGTGGTTGTACCGGCGATGACTGTCTGATTGCAGGTGCCGGAACAGATTCCTCCAGTGGGAAGCAGCACTATCCCGGGGCCAAGCACTGATAATGAGAGGTTGTACGCCCTGTAGAACGTTGCCGTAACTTGCCGGACGCGGTTTATGGTGACTGTGCAGACATTTCCCCCAACGGAATCACAACCTGACCAGCCGCTGAAGATCGAATCGCTACCTGGGGCCGGGGTAAGGCTTATTTCTGTTCCTGGGCCAAAGGGATGGCTGCATGTACCGGTACAAATCTCTCCGGTTGAGAAAGTCACAGTACCCGTGCCGGAGCCGTTGAAATTCAGATTCAGCGAGAGAGGCGAGGAGGTGAAGGTGGCGGTGACATTGCGCGCTGCCGATATCGCTACCGTGCATGCGTTGCCCACCACGGTATCACAGCCTGTCCAGCCCCCGAAGCTGAAGGAGGACTCCGGTGCTGCGGTAAGTACAACTACCGATCCGCTGCCGAAATTGTGGCTGCAGGTACTCGAACAGCTTTGACCTGTGGAGAAGTTGACGGTGCCGCGTCCTTCTCCCGATACTTCGAGTGCAAGGGGAAAGGTAGGGGAAAAGATTGCAGTCACCTGTCTTGTAGCAGCAATCGTTACGGTGCATGAGGAGCCGTTTATGTAATCGCAGCCACTCCACCCATTGAATGTCGATCCGGCCTCGGGACTTGCTGCGAGAGTAATGGTACTTCCACTGTTGAAGGGGTAACTGCAGGTGCCGGAGCAGGTCTGGCCGGTCGACAAGTTGACGTAGCCTGTTCCTGTGCCGGAAAGAGAAACTGTCAGAGGGTAGACCGCTCCAAAGGTGGCGATTATATTTCGAGCGGCTGACATGTTAACGGTGCATAAGTTGCCCGTGACCGTGTCACATCCCTCCCAGCCGGAAAAGAATGAGGATGTACCGGGGAGGGGGGTGAGGGTAACAAGCGCTCCATCGCCGATCAGAATATTGCAGTTTCCGCTGCAGGTTGCTCCCGTAGAGAGATTTACCGTGCCGCTTGCGCCCCCGCTGAGTGTCACATTGAGAGGAAAAGCATGGACGAAAGTGGCTATGATGCTTCTGGCTGAATTCACGGTCATCGTACATTCGGAGCCGACAGTCGAATCACAGCCGGTCCAGCCGGTGAATAAAGATGTTTGGTCCGGATTGGCGGTGATCGTTATCGATGTGCCTTCGGCATATGAATTACTGCAGGGTCCCGAGCAGCTTTCCCCTGTGGAAAGGCTGAAAGTTCCGCTTCCTGTCCCGTCGGAGCCTGCAGTAAGGGTGTAGGTAGCAATCGCTCCGCTTCCGGAGAAATAGAGTGTGATGACAGGCGTTTCGGGATCATTGGAGGTTATGCTCATAGTCGCCTGTTTTATTCCTTCCGATGTTGGTGCGAAGGTGACTGCTACGTCGCAGGCTTCCTCCACTCCCCAGATGCCGGAGAGCCTGCAACCCGGTTCTGGGGTAGCGGAAAACATGGCGGCATCAGGACCAGTGATCTGCATCGTGGTGATGCTGAGGTCGGCGGAACCTGTGTTGGAGATGGTGAAAGGCTGTGGCGCGCTCTGATGATTCACATGGACGGTGGAAAAATCGTGTGAACCCGGGGCAGCGGAGACGGCGGGAGCAAGTAGAATGATTTTTTCTTTCGACGGGATACTGCTGTTACGTATGCTTGCCCGATAGTGTCCCATCTGAAGGGGGGGGAAGGGTGCCGAAGCAAACAAGTTATAGCTCCAAGGGGCCGTTGAGTCGGAAGTTACAATGCTGGTCAGACCCCCTTCTACTCGCTGCAACTGAAAGATCGGAAAATCGGAGGAGGAGTTGTTGGTCGAACCTCCCGAACTTTCAGTGGTTCCCGTGAATCCTGTCCCGGAAATAACCAGCTGGTTAGGTTTAAACGGCACCGGTTCGACTGTCGAAATGACAGGCCGGCGGGTCTCGGACACCCCGAGCCCGGGATCGTACACTTCCGCCGACGCAAGAGGGGCCGCACTTCGGCCGCCGGCGACGTAGACTCTCCCATCCAGCAACGGAACAGCAGTGTGAGAACTTCTGGGAGAGGTCATGGAAGGAGCTGGGGAAAAGTTATTTGTCACAGAACTGTATGTCTCTGCGGAACTGACTGACGCTCCTGCGTTTATGCCACCGCTGACAATAACTTCTCCATTGTTGAGCAGGGTGGATGTATGAGAATGCCGGGCAGCGGCAAGAGAGCCAGTGGCGCTGAAGAAGCCGGTATCAGGATCGTACAGCTCGGCTGAGGAGAGTGCTGCAACACCATTCGTACCGCCTGTTACAAGCACCTTTCCGTCGGGAAGCAGGAGTGCGCTATGTTCAGAGCGTATGTCGAGCATGTTCCCCGTGGGAGAAAAGGTTGCCGTTGCCGGATCAAACAGTTCACTCGATCTAAGAGGGGATGAATTTGTTCCTCCTGAAATCAGGACCTTTCCGGAAGGGAGAAGGACGGCGGAATGGGAATGACGCTCTGTGTTGATGCTGGGGGCAGGGGCGAATGAATTGGTGGCCGGATCATAAAGTTCGGCTTCGCGCAAGGGGGCTCCGTTATTTAATCCTCCTGCTAATAGGACCTTCCCGTCGGGAAGCAGCGTCGCTGTATGGTTCTGCCGTGGCGTATGCATGGCGGATGCGTGGGTGAAGGTGCGGGCTGCGGGATCGTAGAGCTCAGCAGAAGAAAGACTGCTCGATCCGTCATTGCCGCCAGCAATCAGAATCTGACCGGAAGCCAGAAGCGTTGCAGTGAGTGCTTTTCGTCGTGCCCCCATGATACCCGTGCTCGTTGAGCTGCCGGTGGAGGGATCGAATGTCTCCGCTGTGTTGACTGCCCCTGAGCCGCCATCGCCGCCTGCTGTAAGGATCATTCCGTTTGGAAGGAGCACGGAGACGTGACCTGTGCGCGGATCTGTCATGGCGGAAAGCGGCGAGAACGAGCCGGTGGCTGCATTATAGACCTCCGTACTGCGTACGGCTCCGGTCATATTGCTTCCTCCGGCGATCATGACCTTTCCGTTAGCCATTAGTGCGGCTGTGTGCGCGTGCCGAGGGGCCAGCATTCCCGGTACGTTAGTAAACAGATTCGTATCGGGATCGAAAATCTCGGCGCTGTTCAAGAAGGTGTTGCCGTAGCGACCTCCAGCGATAAGGACTTTTCCGTTTGGGAGAAGTACGGCTGAGTGAAACTGACGGGCAAAAGACATACTCCCCACGGCTGTGAAGGTCCCCGTGACGGGATCGAAAAGCTCTGCACTGCTGAGTACTGCCGTATCGTTGGCTCCACCCGCAATAAGGACTTTACCGTTTGGAAGCAGTGTCGCGGTGTGATAGAAGCGAGCAGTGTTCATCTGATTGAGGTTAGTGAAGGTGTTTGTTGCCGGGTCGTAAACTTCCGTCGAACGGTGAGCGGAGGAGCCGACGTATCCTCCGGCTATGAGGATTTTTCCTCCGGGCAAGAGTGTGGCGGTATGGGCGTTGCGTTGTGAGCCCATGTCGCCGGCTGTGCGGGAGAACGAATTAGTTCCTGGATCGTACAGCTCGGCGCGGCTTAAGGTTGCGGTCCCTGTATACCCTCCGGCGATAAGGACTCTGCCGTCTGAAAGAAGCGTCGCCGTATGAGCGTTGCGGGGGTCAGCCATTTCGGCTGCAGCAGAGATGGTATTGGTAGAGGGATCATACAGTTCCGTGCTTCTGAAATACTCAGAGGCGTTGACGCTCCCTCCTGCTATGAGAACCTTACCGTTGGGGAGAAGGGTAGCGGAATGGTAGTAGCGGGGAGTGGAAAGCGGGGGGGAGGGGCGAAAGACATTACGTACCGGGTCATAAAGCTCGGTGGAACTCAGGTATCCTGTGCCCAGGCCTCCGCAGATGAGGATATTGCCTGTACCCAGGATGGTTGCCGTATGGTAGGAGCGAGCCGCTCCCATTGGGGCCGCCGATGAAAACCCGTCAGCAGATGCTTCTGGAGGCGGATAGGGTATGAACAGCAGAAAAAGTATTGCCACGAGAAACCAGCAGCTGTGCAACCGGTTTACGAACCGCACACATCCGGCCATCGCCCCCTCCTTTTATTTCTACTTTTTCTGAAGAATCTCCTTCTAATCGGCAGTCATATAGCCGGGGTTTTCCGGTCAAAGGGCAAGAGCGGGAATCGCTCCTGAGCGGAACTCGGCTTGATTACTTTGGTTTTGGACATGGATCAATACGAATCTTCATATAAATGCAAATATAATACCTATAAATAAAAAAATTTAATTAATAATAGTGTTTGGATGGCTTTTGAGAGAGGGAATCAGGGGAAGGGAGTCGAATTGGTAACGTCGATGGTGCGGCCTTCGAAGCTGAAGCGGACCTTGTCGGGAAGGATCTCGATGAGCCGAGCACCTGCGATAGTGGCTCCCTCCGCAACCAATGCGCCGTTAACCACTGCGCGCCGGGCACTTTTCTCATCCTGCCATGCAATGCCGCTTACATTCAGTTCGGGGGACTCGGGGCTATTCATAGAGTGTGAAATGGGGGGCAGGATGGGTGAGGGCAAGGTGTGTTGTTTGGGCGCGACCTCTTTTAAAATAGCAGTTGGCTGCAATGGTGTAGCAGGCGAGGCTGAAGTCGGCTCAGGAAGCGGAGAAACAACGATACCGGCAGAAGTTTTTTCGAGAGGTTGCTGAGTGGATACTGCATCGATTGTTCTGTTGCCGATACCCTTGACTATAAGCGCGGTTGCTACGGCTGTGACTGAAACGGCTGCCAGAACGAGAGCAATCACCGGAGTACGGGACGAGTGCCGAGGCACGGGCGCGACGATGGCAGCGCCGAGTTTCTGACCTCTTTCCTGGCGTACTTTTTCCTGTTCCAGTTTTTTTAGCGCATCGAGTATAAGGCTCACGACACCTTCTCCTTGCGGTGCAACGATGGAACCGAGAAGCCTCCGCCACTTCTGTAGAGCAGGATCAGTGTCTGCTGTCCGGCTGTTCCGGTCTCCTCTATATTATTCTGTCGCTGGAACGTCTTGATTGCGGAGATGGTTTCGGAGTCGAATTTGCCGTTCAGCGGTCCGGAATAAGTGCCGCTTCCCTTAAGAAGGCCCTGAAGCCGTGAGATCAGATCGGGACGTGCGCCCTCCTTGAGCCCTGTCGGAATTTCCAGGTAGTTCCTCCAGAAGATGAACGCGCGTCCGGTCCAAAGCTCGGCTAAATCCGCTTTTGTAAGCCGATTGTTGCCGGGAAGCTGGGGAACCGTAAGAAGATCGCTGTCATCCATGTTGGTCAGCGCCAGGTAGCGTGTGCCCGCCGTGGGGAGGGACAGTTCAAGGAGGGCGGGGGAGTCGAGGCGTTCGAGTGTGGCCAGGTCTCCGGTAAATTTCATCGACCTCAGTCCTCGCTCCCGTGCCAGCTGCTCCGGCACCACATCATTTGATGGATTCATGAGAGGTTGAACGCTCCAGCACGTGGCCATGGCATTGAAAGCTACTGCCGCGCTTTCATTTGCAGTCATGGCTGCCAAAATCCTTTGCAGGTCGGCAGTCCTGTCAGGTATTACCGCTTCAGCCGGCGTTGAAGTCTCTCTATTCCACAAAAAGTCTGGCAAAAAAGCTGTTGCCAGAGCAATACAGAGCACTGCTCCACCCCAGGCCAGACCTCTCCTATGCCATATCCGCCTTTTATCGGTCTTCCTAAGATCGGTTATGGCTATGTCCGCCATTTTGCCGGTAATCGGCACTTTCCCCCTGCTGTAACCGAGAAGCAGAGCGCGGTCGCAGGCCAGATTGACCAGACGCGGAATTCCGCCGGAAAAACGGTGTATCCTTCGGAGCGAGGCGGGGGAAAAGAGACCGCCGTCGCTGCGTCCGGCGATGCCGAGTCTATGGTCGACGTACGACCTTGTGTCCTGGAATTTCATCGGGTTGAGGTGACAGCTCACACCAATCCGCTGCTTCAACTGTCGCAACTCGCGCCGGGAGAGCAGGTCGCGCAGTTCAGGCTGGCCTACGAGCACGATCTGGATGAGCTTGTGCCGCTCCGTTTCCAGGTTGGAGATGAGACGAACCTGCTCCAGGACTTGCGGAGCCAGGTTCTGAGCCTCGTCGATCACGAGCACTACGGTCCTTCCTGACTCGTTCTCTTGTAATAGAAAATTGTTCAGCCGGTCCAGAAGATGTTCCGTCGTATCGGAGAAGGAAACGGGGAGACCGAACTCTTTGGTGATGGCCTGCATCAGTCCGATTGTGGAGAGGGAGGGATTGAAGATGATCGCAGTGCGGTACCTGTCGGCTGAGAGCTGGCCGAGGAGGGTGCGAATGACGGTTGTCTTTCCGGTTCCCACCTCTCCCGTAAGGGAGATAAATCCGGTATGGCTGTCGATGCCGTAGAGGAGATGAGCGAATGCTTCGCGATGCTGTTCACCGAGAAAGATGAATCCCGGATCGGGAGTAAGGTTGAACGGTTTTTCGCGGAATCCGTAATAGCTGCAGTACATGCTATGCTCGGCCTGAGGGAAGGAAACATCTGTCGTCTGAAAGCCCGGCCACTGTAACATTTCCTCGTCACCATGCAAACCAATATTTTCTCCGGCACCCTCTGCAAGTTGGCTAAACTGCTTGCCTAGGGCCGATTATCAGCTAGGATTTGTTATAGATCTCTAACCCAAGGGGGTGACTATGGCTACCAGACAAGCACAGGGACAGGATGTCTTCCAGATCCTTAAACAGGACCATCGAACGGTGACGAGCATTATGGAGGAAATACGCGACGCGGAGCAGGCCCAGAAGGAAGCACTCTGCAGCCGTCTTGAGAATGAACTGAACCAACACATGAATCTTGAAGAAAAATATGTCTATCCTATCCTCCTCGATTTCGAGGAACTCTCTGAGCTTATTCAGGATGCATACACGGATCATGACGACCTGAAGGACATTCTCGAGCAGATGGCGGACCAGGATGTCGGATCGGAGGAGTGGGAATCGAACTTCCTTGCTCTTGAGGACGCGAAGGAAGATCATGTCGATACCGAGGAGAACGAGGTGTTTCCTCAGGCTATCGAGCTCTTGAGCCAGGACCAGGTCAGGCAGATCACTGATCAGATCATGTCTGAGAAGCAGCGTGCTCCCCAGACGGCACAGGGGAAAATCTCTCAGCCGAGACAGCCGAGAGCGGAAAGATAATAAGATACACCCTAAAAATAAAGCCGCTGCTCTATCCGGGCAGCGGCCTTTTAGCATTCTTTTTCGGTCAACTACCAGCCAGCCGTCCCTCCTCCTGTGCTGTGGCCTGATGCGCTGGAATAGGACCTCATGGTTCCTCCTGCGTTGTATCCTCTGGTCGAACTGGTGTAGTTGCGAAGAGCCGCGTCCTGATCGGTGCCCGTACCACCGGCGCCGGAGCCGCTTGTTGCACTTGTGAAATTACCCATCCGGGCAGGGTCGAACCCACTGCTCTCACCGTATGGTCCACGCCTGCTGCTCGGACCTCCAGGGGCGGTAGACTCGTTTGCTGTTGAGCCGCCAGGATCGTACCCTTTCTGACCGCCGTAACCCGTCGTGTCGTTCTGCATGGTTCCGCCGGTGTCATAACTGCCTCCGCCGATTCCGCCTGCCCCCGTACCTCCAGAAGAACTCGTGTAATTGTACATTGCGCCGCCTGTGCCGGAGCCAGTGCTTCCTCCCGTTGCCCCTCCCATGCTGCTGCTTCTGCCGCTGGTACATGCCATTCCTGACAGAGCAACCACAACTGCTGCGGCACATATTAACCGTTTTGCGTTCTTCATCGTTGCTCCTCCTGTAGCTGAATGTGGGCGCCGCGTGCATCGGCGCAATTTACAGAAAAGTATAAACGTATAATAAAGAATTACAAATTAACTTATTGTCAATAAAATGCGGCGGGGATGGATTGGGAATTTAGCATTGAGCATATTGGGGAGGAAGAGGAGGCGCGGAGAGGTCTGATAAAAATATATTGATTATGCTATATATTCTTACTATATTCATACGCGGAGGGAGCGCTATGAAAGACCTGCTAGTAATGTTCGGGATTCTCGCAGTATGGATTATTCTGCAAAAGTACGTCCTGCCCCGCCTCGGTGTTCCCACCTGAATGTCCGACACATGCAGCCCCGGGGCCCGGGGTGTCAAGAAAGAGAAAATTGAAAAAGATGAAGCCGGAAAATAGCACCGAAACGCGCAATACTTGAATCCGCAAACTTAAGCCAACTTATCCGCTCGGAACCGGAAAGCGGCCGCTCGTATTGGAGCGGCCGCCTGTTTTGTTCACTATCTTCCCATGCCACCACGCATTGTTCCCCCACGAGGTTGCATGCGTCCACCAGAAAAATTCCAGAAATACGTGACACTCGTCATGCTGCGGAAGGTTGCGGAGTAGTTTCTGAATCCGCCGTAAGCAGGCAGTGATTCCATTGCTGTCTGCATTCGTGCTCGCATGGTGTTCATGAACACGCTGTTCATTCCCTCCCCTCCGATGGCATTATCCGCAATCTGTGGGAGGTAATCGTTTATTTCCCCCATCATGCTCCGGAAGTTGTTGGTGTTGACGCTTCTTCCGTTCATCACGAGAGCCGACTGCTCAGCCATCAGCCCCGCCATCTGACGGGCTACCTGGTGCATCTCCTGGTATTCTGTTCCATGCAGCCCTGATGCGGATCCGGCAACATAGTTCCCCATCATGTTGACACCGGCGGGCATGTTTAGTTGGTTACGCAGTTGCGTTATTGCATCCGCCACCGTCATGCCAGGATTGGCTTCGAGCTTTTCGCGGATAAGTGTAGAAAAAGGGCTGATGAAGTTATTGACCGTGCCGGACACTGCGGCGCCGGGGGTGCATAGGACGTAGGTGCTGGTCAGGGGGACCCCGGGTGTGTCAGCGTCGATGGTTTGTCCTTCGATGGCAAGCGCGACAATTGGATAAATACCAACATCTTCGGGAGCGACATTGAGAGTATATGCTCCGTTTGCGTCGGTGGTCGTGGAAGGCTCACCCGGATCGAGCTGGTAATTTCTGTTCTTGTCGAGGAATACCAGGGCATTCTGCAGGTAGCCATCCGCCACGGCCCCGCTTATCTGTGTTGCAGAACCGGTGCTGCCTGAGCCGCTGCAACCCGCAATGAAAAGTACGCCGATGAGTGTAAGAGCTGCTTTTTTTTTCATGCAATTCTCCTTGGTAGTTTCAGAAATCGTAGTAAATGGTAAGTCCTACTGCGTAATCGGGGCTCGATGTTGTGATTCCCTTGGCCCCGTAAGCCTCTATGCCGGTTTGAGCCGTGGTCTGATACTTTCCTTTGATTCGTGCATCCAGAAGTGCAGTTGCCCCTTCTTGCGGAGCTCCGGAAGATTTCACAATTAGGAGGGGACGAAACCGGTTCGTCAGTTGGTATCCGATACCTGCGTCAAGGAAAGGATAGTCCTTCAGTGCAAGGGCAGGTGAGCTTCCCTGGAACGTGTAACCCGGCTCGATGAACCCATACCAGTCTCCCATCCATTTTGAGAATTCTACAGAGAGGCTTTCCTCGAATTTTCCCGTCCCCAGACCGTGATCTTTATCTGCGGTTGGGAGCTTCACGGATGCGACCGGCTTGATCCGGGGAAGTGCGCGTGTCTCCTCAATAGCTACATACCCGATACGGAGCGTGAGGTCCCCAAGTCCTCCCCGGCCGGCAGACGGATTCGATGAGGCCGTGCGCCCCATGCTTCCGGAGCCCGGAACCATCGCAGCCGCCGTCTTCATCCTGGTTGTCTGCATCTGCATCTGGTTGTACTGTCTGCCGATGACGTTGGTGTTGTCCTGGTAAATATAGGGGATTTCGAGCAGTACCCCCCAGCGGTCCGTCAGGTCCGCCCCGATCGTGACCGGGACGAAAACGGTATTTGTGCGCGTGCCGGTTCCATAGTCGCCGGAAGTAAATTCGAAACCGAGACCTAGGAAGGGCAGAATCTCGCCATGCGCCCTCTTAAACGGGAGGAGGGTCACTGATATGAAGATCGACAGAGCGAGAGGTCTTAGAATCTGAGTGATCATGTTTCTCCTGGTGTAGCGCACGTTCACCTGCGCATCATCCCTCCGCCGCGCATCATTCCGCCACCCCGAATTCGCATTCCACCTTCGGGGCGCCCGGAGCGATTCATGCCTCGGCCGGACCATGCCGGGTTTCCCCTGTCGGACCGGAGTTCTACGGTCGCTCCCGATGTCTGGTTGATGACTTTCTGAGCCATCAGATAGTTCTTCCCATCCTTTCCCTGGGCCATTGAACCCTTTGCGGTGATTTCGTCGTTTACGTTGACTGAAATTCCGCTTTCCTGCCAGTACGAGGCGGGACCGACACAGACGTTTACGGGCTCGCCGGCGGTATTAAGCTCGATAACTACATGCTCCAGTTCAATCTGCCGGGGAGGCGAAGCCGCCTTACCCGTAATGGTGGTGACAGTATTGATATCATAGCCATAATTCAGGTCGAGGCCGCTTCTCCCATTCTCATCCCCACCGAAAAAACCGGCGTAGACCGGCACGAGGAACAGGAAGTTTCCTGCCAGTGCCAGGAAGAGGAGACGGGGGATATGGCGGCCTCTTTTCATGCGGTTGATGCTCCTTGCTGTCTATGGAGTTGCCGGAGTCGTTTCGGTAGTCATCGGTGTGGTTTGGGGCGCCGTCGTCGTGCCCACGTTCACGTTGTGCCGCGTGCCGGAACCGTCCCTCTGTCGTTGACGCATTCCGGTGCCGTCGCATTTGGGGTTAACCTGGTGCTGCTTGGAGCAGTTGCTGCAATTGCCGTTGCCCCTGCCGCTGCCCTGGTTACCCCCTCTCCCGAAAGCCGGGGCCGACAGGGCCACCAGCGTGAGAGCCGTTGTTGCATACAGAGCCGTTTTCTTCATTTCCTTCATCTGTATTACCTCCTTTCCTGTAATGGTTGAAGGAGGGCATTCCACGGAACGTGCCGGAATCAAGGTGTAGTGCATGTTGCTGTAACTTAAAGGTATTCATTCAACTGATTTGGTCCTGTCTCCTCACATGGTGCAATTTTCTGCACCATGTGAGAAAAGGTTTGCACCATCATTCTTCATTCACCAACGAGACCGAAATCTTTCAGCTTGTACTGGAGCGAGCGGCGGGAAATTCCAAGTTCTTCCGCTGCAAGACGCCGGTTCCCCTTATGCTTTTCCAATGCTCGCACGATGATATCTCGTTCGACCCCCCTGAGAACCTCCCGGCTGTCCCGTCCTTCGATGGCAGAGGCCTGCAGCATCGCATTCGGCAGGTTCTCGCACCTCACCACTCCCTGGGCGAGGATCACCCCCCGCTCAATGACGTTCTGCAATTCACGGACGTTACCCGGCCAAGGGTAGACCGACAGGATTTCCATGGCCGCCGGGTCCAGTCCGCGCACGGTTTTCCCCAACTGACGGCTGAAGCGGTCGAGGAAATACTCCACCAGGAGCGGGATTGCATCCCGCCGTTCCCTAAGTGGTGGGAGATTGAGGGGGAAAACATTGAGGCGGTAAAAAAGGTCTTCCCGGAAACGTCGCTCGGAGACCTCTTCTTCCAGGTTTCGATTGGTGGCAGCGATGACCCGCATGTCCGCACGGATCTCACGGCTTCCTCCCACACGCTCGAATGTACGTTCCTGCAGCACACGTAGCAGCTTTGCCTGGAGCGCCGGCGGCATCTCGCCGATCTCGTCGAGAAAGATGGTGCCGCCCCCCGCTAGTTCGAATTTTCCCTGCCTCGCGTGGATTGCTCCGGTGAATGCGCCTTTCTCATGCCCGAAAAGCTCGCTTTCCAGCAGGTTTTCCGGAATCGCCGCGCAATTCAGTGGGATGAAAGGAGCCGAGCTCCTTTGGCTGAGCAGGTGGATCGACCGGGCCACGAGTTCTTTGCCGGTACCGCTTTCCCCATAAATTAGGACGTTTGCCGTGGTTCCGGCGACATCATGTACCAATTTATGGACCGACCTCATTGCCATGCCTGCAAAGATCAGTTCTTCGGGTGGAAGACCCGCGATCTCTGATTCCCTCATTGATACTAGCGTTTTAGCCCGCAGTCTCGTCTCCATCACCCGGTCGAGCACGGCTGTGAGCGCATTGGGGGAGGGGAGGGGTTTGGTGAGAAAATCCACCGCTCCTTCTTTCATGGCGGCGACTGCTTCATCGACCGTTCCGAAGGCCGTGAGAAAGATGAAGGGGGGCGCCGAGGGGGCGTTCCGCGTCTCCCGGAAGAGCTCGAGGCCTCCTTTCCCCGGCATCTTAAGGTCCGATATCACGAGGTCGAAGCTCTCCCGTGCGAGAAGTTGCGCCGCGTGCCGACCGTCACCGGCCAGCGTTACCTTGTACCCTTCATCCTCCAATATGGTCTGAAGAAAGGACCTAAACGTTTCATCGTCTTCTGCAAGAAGCACATATCCCTTCATACCCGGATTTATCTCCTTTTATTCGGTAAGACCCGGCAGTTTAATGATGATCGAAGTCCCTTTGCCGGATGAACATTTCGCCTCTATGGAACCTTCATGCTCCTCGATGATTTTCTTGCAGAGTGGGAGCCCGAGCCCAGTGCCCTTTGCCTTCGTGGTGAAGAAAGGATCGAATATTCTCTCAGCATCCTCCTCACGTATACCTTCCCCCGTGTCTGTTATGGTTACAACCAGGGTCGTGCCGGTGCGGCCGGTTTCGATAGCCAGTACCCCCCCTTGGTGCATGGACTGGATGCCGTTCCGGATGATGTTGAGAAGCACCTGTTCCAGGTGGTCGCGTCTGCCGAGCAGGTACATGGAGTCTCCGCACGAAACCGACAGCTCGATCGCGTGCTGGTTCGCCTCGGGACGCAGTAGCGATACGGAATGTTCGATAACATCGCAAAGGTTTACCCTTTCCGACTTCAATCTATTGTTATGCGCGTAACTGAGAAGGTCGGCGACCAAGTTTTCGAGCCGAATCGTTTCTGCGACGATCCGGCTGGCAAATTTACTGTTCCTTTCATCCACCGGTCTTTTTTCGATGACCTGCGCAAAACCTTTGATGCCGCCCAAGGGGTTCCTGATCTCGTGGGCAAGAACCGCTCCCATTTCCCCCAGTCGGGCCATATTTTCCTGATGCGCCATCCTCCGCTGATGCTTCTCTTCCCGTACCGAAAGGCGGTAAATTACCAGGGATGCTGCCCATCCGCCGATGAGAAGCAGAAGAATGATCGAGATGTTTAGTCTGGCTCTCCGGACAACGGCGTCAGCACGGTAAGTATGGAGGGTGAGATGTAGGAGTGTCGTGCCGCCGGGAAGATGAACCGGAGCAAGGAACTCGTAGGCCCGCTCTCCCGTCCGCAGCAGAACCCGGCCGTCAACGGATCGACCAGATCCAAGCATTTTGCCGTAGCGGACATCGTCGGCCTTGGTTCCGATGAGATCCGGGTTTGAATGGAAGCGGATTCGACCATTCCTGTCTACGATACTAAGAAACGCCAGATCTCTCGTACGCAAGTTCGCAAGTGAAAGAAGGCCATGATCGGATGCTGCAGCACTCTCCACCGCAGCAGTGATTGAAAGGGCGATGCCTCGGAGACTTTCTTCGGCCAGGGGAGACGCTGCACGGTAATTGCTCATAGAAAACCAGACCAGTGCGAGTGTGAGGAGAATCCCAAACGTCAGAATGAGTGCTTTTTGCATTTGTCAGATCCGAGATGCAGCCGCATTTAGCCATGGCCGTACAGCAGCAAGAGGGGTAGAAAGAACGCTGCTGCGATAGATATTAGCCTCCGCAGTCGACTGAGAGCATAACCGTAGTCATATATGAGAGGTACTATAGAGAAGAAGTTGCATGCGTCAATGGAAAAAACATATGTAGGTCCACATGTAGTTAGCCTAATCTAAATAAGCTTGGAGGCATTCTTCGCGTTGTACTTTCTTAAGAACTGAGACCTTTCGCCAACCACAATCGCGCCGAGTATGGGCTCTAAGCAGATTCATGTTCATCGAAATGACAAGAAAAAATAAACCTCCTCAAGAATTATAGGTTTTGTTCGATAAGCAGCTATAAAATCATGGATTGAGCGCTGGAGGGGAGGATGTTAGATATACTCGACCTGTATAGAAGGCTGAAGGTACGGACCAGGATTATCCTGTTGTGTGTTTGCTACAGCCTCTGCATAATCGTTGCCGTTGTTGCTGGAAGAATGTTTTCCCCGGCTCTGGCCGTTGTCTCAACATCGGTCTTCGTCGCTACGGGAATATTTTTCAGCGGTCTGTTATTCTGGTCCGTCAACGAGGCTCTAAACCGCATCATGGGGTACCTCTCGAAGATGACGGAAGGGGACCTCACGCAGAACATCGCTCCCAAGAGAAACAATGAGATCAGCAGTATCATACGATCAATTGGCATGCTTCAGTCCACCATGCGCAACATCCTTCTCCAGATTTCCGAGACTTCCTCGAAAGTTTCAACTGCCTCTGGCCTACTGCAGGACAGCGCGGATCAGATAGCCACCGGAACTGAGAACGTTGCAACCCAAGCCAACACAGTCGCCGTAGCAAGTGAGGAGATGGCAGCCACCTCCGCGGAGATAGCCACCAACTGTCTTCATGCAGCGGAGAGCTCATCGCGGGCAAGTGGCACCGCCCGTTCGGGGGCAGATATTGTTCTCAAAACAACCGAATGCATAGATTCCATTTCAACGCGCGTCAACAATGTCGCACGGACGGTAAAGGAACTCGGTGCAAGGTCCAATCAGATCGGCGAAATAGTCACGACCATTGAAGACATAGCGGATCAGACCAACCTGCTGGCGTTGAATGCCGCCATCGAAGCAGCCCGCGCTGGTGAGCAGGGGCGAGGTTTTGCCGTGGTTGCTGATGAAGTTAGAGCCTTGGCAGAAAGGACAACGAGAGCGACCCGAGAAATAAGCGAGATGATCAGGACTATTCAGAAGGAGACAAGCGAGGCGGTCGCAGCGATCGAAGAGGGGGTTGTCGAGGTCGAGAAGGGAACGGACTATTCAGGAAGGGCCGGGGACGCTCTATCCGAGATATTGCAACAGATCACCGAGGTGACCGCGCAGGTGAACGAGATTGCAACGGCAGCTGAACAACAGTCGTCTACAACTGTGGAAATCTCCAATAACATCCAGCGTATAACCGAAGAAGTTGAAGGAACGGCAAAAGGCACCTCAAGTACCGCTTCAGCATCCTCCGATCTTTCCTCACAGGCGGAACACCTGCAGAAGCTGGTGGGGCAGTTCAGGCTGTAGGAATTTCCTACCTCCATAAAGGGTCATACAGCATCTAGCTGGATACATGACCAGATTCCTCTTCAACACCCCGCGATGAGTGAAAGCGTGGGGTGCAGTGCCAAGGTAACCGGAGTTCCGAATGACCGACAATTGAATAACCGCAGAGACGTCTGCCATCTAGAACTCAGAGGAGCATAAACTGCAAAGGGGTCAGGCATATCTGCGCTGACCCCTAGATGTTTTGAATGGTGGGCGATACTGGGGACTCTCTAGGCTTAACCCTGTTAGTCCTCGTGCAACGCCCTAAGTTCTTGAAGTGACGCTATAACTGTTCTATCTGCCTTTGCTCAGGTTGTCCCTTTGGTGCCGGTTGAAGTGGCAACATTTGTGGCAACAACGGTAGCACTGAAGGGAAGGCGCGTCAAGCTCATTTTCCCTCTGATCTTTTAAGGTTCAGGTACGTGGGTTATGGCAGCTTATCAAAGGTGATAGGATACTGGTTTAGCGGCGTCAGTCTCTTTATAATCCCAGTTGTTGTGTCAATTACGAATGGTCCTGAAATCTGGTAACGTCCGGGCAACTCTTTGACGATGAACGCGGACAGAATAGAAGCAATAAGCATGAGAAAAACGACTTTTAACACAAAGCCTTGTTTGTCCTCCACTGTTGCACCTCCTGCTAAAGTGACAGCCCATACTATTTGAAACCCCGAATAGTTCAGGTAGCCAAACCGTTTCCAAACGGAAATCGTTTCTGATCTGCAACGATTAGTCTCTGTTTCGTATGAGACAATGCATAAAAAATAACTATAAGTCTAGTTCTTTTTCATTTTCACAGCCATATTACCCTCATCTCACTGTAACGGGAGGGGCTAATGAGGCTTGAATTTCGTGGGACAGGTGGCGTCATTCTAGAAGTCGGGGAGGGTTACTTCTTTTATAAGGATGCACAGCGCGCGATCTTTGCAGACTATGAGAACTTGGAGCCTACCTTCAAAGCTGTTCTTAATCAGTTTGCTGAGGACATAGCAAGACGCGGGGAGCACCTAGCAGACCGCGCCAGGGTGGGAGCATTAAGAGCGGGGGCTGATCCCGAGTGTACCTGCACGGTACGCGGTTACACGGGAAAGGAGGCCGCTGAGGAGGCTGAAAAACTCTTCAGTAGCGCCTCAGGTGTCCCCCTCCGTGCGGGTGGCTTCTCTCGTGGCGGAAGATTTACGGCTAATCATCTTGCCGACCGTTGACAGTTTTGTAGGCGTACCCGTGACCGGTCGCACGGGGGTGCTATAGGCCACTTCCTTTGAACACTGACGCAAAGCGCCTCCAGTACCACTTTAGGTGCTGTCACGTTGCCCCGGAAGGCCACCGGGGGGCGCTTTGTGTTTCTTTTCCCCTTCCTCCCACCGTAGTAACTACGCTTATCGGGCCAAAAACCCCTCTTTGGTCAGTAGGTCTATAAGGTCGTCCCTGTCCAGGTAAAGCAGCTTGAGGAAGTCCGCGAGATAATCAAACGTTACGATTTCCAGGTGGCTGATATTATACTTACTGACGAGGTCTCCGGCAAAGCTCCAGGTTTTACCGCAGTAATAAGACACCTGTTGTACACACTCCGGACCTTCACAGACCTTGCCTGTATCATCATAGCTAAGTTTCCAGAGAGTGCCTGAGGGTATAACTAGTATAGGCACTACTGACGAAACTAACAGCTTTAAACCACCCATATTTTTGCCAGCATTCTCGATTACTCCGTAGGCTGAGGAGAGTGCCTGTGTGACCTTATCGAAAACCTCAGCATCTGAGCCGGTTATTACTGGGGGTGTTTTCTTGTCCACTTCCTTACGGCGTAATTGGTCAATAGCCTTCCCTGTTAGTGTGCGTTCTCGGTACCATGAAAATTGGGGAGGTACAGTAATCGTTCCCCTCCTTTTCCCGTTTACAGTGACAACCACATCATGAGTTGCCTCCTCGCGTCTTCTCGGGAGACAGTGAACCACCAATGGATATTCGGGCCGGATATTCTTGCACTCTACCGGTAATAAAAGCTCATGGAAAACCGAATCAGATGTAGGAGTGAAACGAGCAGCTCTAATGTCGTATTGTCGTGTTTTAGCCGTAATTGGATCACTATAGACACGGGAATGGGAACAATCAAAACCCTGTGCAGTAAGGGTGGACAGTACCTTTACCTCGAAAGAAAAATCTGAGTAACTCTCAAGGTATTGTTGAACTTCTTCACGGGTAAGGGGTGCGTCCTTTTCGGTGAGTTTGCTCATAGCGTTTCCCCCTTACTTACCATTCCCATATCCTCTCCCTTTCGGTAATCTTGTGAACGAAGTAAGGCCGCTCATTGATAATACGCTGCCGTTCTTCCCGCGTAATTTCCCCTACAGGCAACCCCACAACCTCCTCAGTAAGTAGGCCATCAATGGTGGGTGTAAGCCTGAAGACACCTACAAAGCTTCCTGAGGAAAACTGAGGTAGTCTCTGTACTAACTGAATCAAGCCATCCCTTGCAAGTCCGTTTACCACTCTCTGTTCAATGGGGAACTTGATATTCTTACTGTCCTGAAAGATAAACTCACGCATTATGATTTTCTCTTCATAGGATAAGTCATAAAGCCTATTTAACAACCTTTGCACTGCCTTCTTTAGCTTGCGCCGTGTTTGAACTTTATTTATGAGCCACAGTACACCATCAATAAGCAGATACACACAGGCAGAAACAAGGGTAACCGTGGTGTAAACACCATATGACTCTCTGAAGGGTATTAGAAAAGGTGCGTATCGGTCAGGAATATATAAGACAGCGGCAGAACTTATAGCAATCCAGGTAACAAGCTTTGGTGACTTCAGTATGTCAAGAATGTTCCCTAAAGCTTCCTTTAACATTCCAGTATCCTCACTGCCGTTGATATCTAAGGTAACCTTCACAACTCCCCCCATGCCTGAAACATGGGGTATGCTACTATATCACCGTTAACCGCTCCAAATAAAGCACTTTAGAAAATGCAACTCGGACCAAAATGCTGCAAAAATGTGAAAGGGTGTGTGTTATCCCGGCTGTTTGCGTTTTCCCCCGTGGGGGTCTCGAAAGGCACACAGGCGGGATATACTTCCAGGACTCCTGAAGTTGAGCCGCCGTTCCATTGTGACAGTGAAGGGGACATGGCACCTCGTATCCTCGGACGCAACCGACAGCCTTGGTGATGTCCAGTGCGAGGAGGAATGGGAGGTGTGTCAACCTGGGGTATACCTTAGCACCACGTCAGGCAGTCTCTTTATTAGCGTCAGGATAGGGTCAGCAAATTTATTTCTTGACACATTTCCACTTAAGTCTTAGAGTCTAACCTGACACTATCACTGATGGAGGAGGGACACCATGAACGGGCAGCGGATAGGTTACCTGAGGGTATCCACGGTAGATCAGGACACGGGGAGACAGCTGGAGGGGGTGGAGCTAGACCGATTCTTCACAGATAAGGTGTCTGGAAAGGATACTAACAGACCGGCATTGGCTGAGATGCTGCGTTTTCTGAGGCAGGGTGACACGGTCCTTGTTCACTCGATGGACCGGTTAGCGCGGAACCTAGATGATCTTAGGAGGATTGTGAACGAGTTGACGGGACGTGGGGTCCGCGTTCAGTTTGTCAAGGAGGGTCTTACCTTCACCGGTGATGATTCACCCATGGCAACGCTACTTCTTTCCGTCATGGGGGCATTTGCCGAATTTGAAAGAGCATTGATCAAGGAACGGCAGAGGGAGGGAATAGCGATAGCAAAACAGAAGGGCGTCTATAAGGGGCGTAAGCCGTCCCTCTCGGATACTCAGGTAGAAACCTTACGTCAACGGGTAGGGAATGGAGAGAGTAAAGCACAGGTAGCGCGGGACTTTGGGATTAGCCGTGAAACCCTGTACCAGTACATCCGGCAGGAGGCTTAGCAATGGGAAAGGATATATCAGTGATGCCCGTTCCTGAGTTGGCCTCCTACATTTCCAGACAATACGCCCCGGAGCTAAGGGGGGCGCTTGGGGCGCTTCAGCTTATGAAGGACACAGACCAACAGACGCGGGTTGAAGGTGTTGTCATGTTCCTCGCTTCAAGTACAGCATGGACAGGGGGAGAGGCTACAGCGGTCAAGGCCGATCTTAAGCGGAGATTGATCAACCTCAATGGGATTTGAAAAAAACAGAGAAGGCTTCCCGTGATCCTTAGGGGAGAACCTTCTCTGTTCTTGTGGGCATGGCGGTGTCTACTGCGTTTCAATGGTCTACAACCGGCTGCACATGGTCGGGTAAGGGGATAGCATGGGGCAACCCGTAAAGACCAGAGAATACCCCTTGAAAGTAGCTCAGGAGCTTCTTGTAGTCCTCATCTGCTTCATGCGTTCCGAAAGCTTCTGACGGGTTTCCGGTGAAAGGCTCCGTCTTTTCTGACTCCCGCCCTCGCGGTAAGGGTTGTAGGGGTAAGAGGGGCAGAGTGTTGAGCGGCAATCTAGCTTTCTATCTGGAAAGGCGTCCTTCCCATCAGCATAGTACCCCATGCACTCATAGCAGTGTGCAGCGATGCTCTGCCGTGGTGAGAGCTGTTCCCCGTGCAGGAATTTCAGCAGCTCCTTTTTGCCCTTGAAGTGTCCGCCCTTCTGAACTTCTCTGATCTTTCTTTCAAGCTGCCTCTTTGCCAATTCTTCAGCAGAGGCGGGAACAGTCTTGCCGCCTACCATCTAAACGACTCCCTTTGCAGCTCGATCAAGGTGCAACGCCTCATCTTCATACCGGGAGGGCTGCTTCTTCAGCTTCTTGAGACGTGCATAATAGACCCTGAGGGCGCGCCTGATTATCACGCTGTGGCTGTGGTCGTTTCCGTGTGCGTTGTTAATCTCGTGGCATCCCTTCAGTGATCTCAGGGAGTGCCTGTCAAGGTTGACGTGGTAGGTGGTCCCTTTATTCCGGGATACGCCTTTCTGCGGTTCTGTCATTGTTTCTTCCTCTTCTGCGTGGCTATAAATCGTTCGAGTTCTTGGTTTGCTACGTCCCATTGTATCTTTCCGCTTTCGGCGTCTCTCAATATCGCTTCAGCTGAGGTGTACTTAGAGGGGCCAAAGACCTGAGCGGCATCAGTATTTATGCTTTCCTTATAGTGCTTGAGTAGGTCTTCAGCTACCTTATGGGGCGCTTCGCCGGTTCCTAATCTGTTGAAGAATAGCTTGCCGTATTCATTGACGCGTAGCGGGCCGTTCACGTTGTCCATGTCAATCAAAGTCTTCTCCCCCACAACACCCTTTACACGCTCCCACCAAAATTGACGCTCTTGCAGATTTATGGAACGGTTCGCCCTGAGGTCTGATTCAATACCGTCAATCCTGGAGGTAATCCGCGTGAACAGCTCCTTAGCAGTGGCAGCATTGAGTTGGAAACCATAGGACTTACTTACGGATGACCTGAGGCGTTGAAGCTGCGGGACGCTTGAAGCCATCTCGATACGCTCCCTAAGGTCTGTTATTGCCGGGTAGTCCTCAATGATATTCCGTTCCTCGTGGTGGTAGGTGTATGCCTTCGCCACAAGGTCTTCAACTTGGTTACCTGAGAGGAACTTTGCCCCCTTGATAGCTGCCAACTTCTCCGTGTAGGGCGTCTGCGGATTCAGGACCGTGTTGATAAAAAGGTCTTTCTCCTCTGCGTCCTGCTTCTTCTTCAGCCACTCATGGTCTAGCTTTTCTCTCTCGTGCTGAATGTCAGTTATTCTCTTCTCAATGTGCTCAATGTCACCCCTGAACTTCAGTTTCCCCTCAGCGTCCACCATCGTACTCCAACTCTGCTTGGTGTCGGGGTCGGGAGAGTCGTACAGCGAAAGGAGTCTATGTGCTTCCGAGAGTGCCTCTGAGGATGTCTTGTTGGGGTCTTGAGCGATCTTCACTGCCACCGCTCCGATGTTGGCTACCACCATCCTGGAATATTCGTCACGAGTCACGAAGTTGGTAGGCTTGACCTTCAAGGCCCAATCATCGTTCATCAGGCGTCTCAGGTTGGCGATGTCCTCTTCGGTCCTTGCGCCCCTGGCATAGGTGAACAGGTGGTCCTGCTGCATCTGGCTTATCGAGTTGGTGAATGAGGTCTTGGCAGTATCATAGGAAGCCTTCTGGAACTCAATGGAGCCTTCCACCTGTGCCTGCTTCAGTTGCTCTGAGGCACCAAACATGATGGTGCTATTGGTTCCTACTGAAGAGAAATGATGACCGTAAAGCTCTTGGAAGAACTTGTCGTGTGCCTTCTGCGGCTCAGGGTCATTCTGAAAGTAGTTGTTCTCCTTCAGCTTGGTGAGGTACTCCTTCCTGAACTCAAGGCCTTTGGCTTCACCTTGGGTGACCTCGTAGGCCTCCCTGTAGCCGTACCCTGTGTTGAGGAAGCCTTCAGGTTCCTCGTAGGGTTTACCCTGAACGGCATCAGCCTTACCCTTCTGAGCGTTCTCTTCCTTGTAGGCCTTCTGGATTGAGATGAATCCGTTCGTGATACCCTCAATGTTCTTCAGGGTCTCTACGAAAGAGGTTACTGAGGGGTCAGGTCCACCGCCTTGCTTCTCGTAAGGATCAGTTGGCCTTGCGGTAATTTTTAAATTAGGAGTAGTCCAACTGAAGGTATCACGGGCGTCAACCTGCTTACGGGTGGACGGCTGTGCTTTTCCGAACTCGGGCATTACCTGCCGCTCCTGTTGAGGCACGGGACGGAATCAAGCAAGCGGGCCTGAGCGATCTGTACGGCCTTATCGAAAGCCTCTGTTAACTGGACTCTGCCCCAATTGGTCTTCTCTTGGAGGGCTTTGTCAATGAACTCTTCGCGGATCATGGTTACAAGCTCTTTGTACATGTGGTGTTCTCCTTGTGTTGTTTCATTTAAAGCGTGTTCGGCAGTGTTTAAGACCTAAGGGAATAGGAAGGGTAGGGGGGAAGCAAGAAAACGTCTCCATAGTCCTCCTACGTTGCTGAACGT
Source organism: Geobacter sp. DSM 9736 (assembly GCF_900187405.1). NCBI lineage: Bacteria > Pseudomonadati > Thermodesulfobacteriota > Desulfuromonadia > Geobacterales > Geobacteraceae > Geobacter > Geobacter sp. DSM 9736. The sequence goes on along the minus strand of NZ_LT896716.1, from coordinate 1,147,890 downwards.
GGTTTCTCTTGTTGCTCTTCACCGGGTGTCATATGTCGGAATTGCTGTTGATACGGTAGGCTGCTTATTTCAGCTTTTAAAATGGGGTTAGGTATTGAGGATTATTCGGGAATAGGTAGAAATTGTGCGAATACACGCCCACTTGAGAAGAGAGCAAGAGGGCCAAGGTATAAATAGCTCAAGAGACATACCTAAGGTATAATACCTAAGGTATTACCTGAGGTGGTACCTAAAGTGCTCCTTTAGGTTGCACTAAAGTATCCCCCTTACTTCTGATCAATTCCAGGGACTAGAACAGAGGGGGGCCTATCTCCTCAGTTACTCCTGATCAATATACAGCAGTCCAACACTAGGGCCGGTAGCGTAATGCTATCGGTCCTTTTTTTCGTTAACCATGTCCGGCTTTGTGGTTGACGGTCCTCCTTTCTGATCATCTGTATTTTTTCACTCGGGACGGGTAAGGGCTTTGAGCGCATTGAGGTCAACGCCATAATCAATCTTCAGCATTGCCCCAAGCATGGTTTCCAAGCGGTGAGGAAGGGCGTAGGTATCAAAGGTAACAGTCTTGTGGGTATGACCTACGATGTCTTGTATTACCGATTCCGGGACAAGTCTGTGTTTCAGCTCATTGATGAGGGTACCCCGGAAAGAGTGAAAGACCTTCTTTCTGTGCGTGGTCATGTACAGATTCTTGAAGCCATCCCCTAGGGGTGACTTCAGGAACCAGTTTGAGAAGTTCCGGTAATATCCTTTGTTGGTGTGCGTGAGGTTCATCCACAGACGCGGAGCACCACTTTTCTTGACCTTCTGGTAATACTCAAGGAAGCCAAGTTCAAGCAGAGTGGGGTGGATAGGAACCTCCCGGTTTGAAGAAGCGTTCTTCACCCTCTTAGACTTCTCTTCATCCGACTCGATCTTGAAGAACCACACCCCGCTTTTCTGATCCTGTTGAACGTCCTCAATGTGGAGTTGTGCAAGCTCATTTGCCCTAGCACCTGTGAAGAGGCCAATCAAAGGAAGCCATAGCCGCTCAGGTTTCCCCTCAAGCTCCCCCTTCTCTGCGACCGCCAGAAGACCCTGCACCATCCCGTTTATGTCTTCTCTGTCGAAAGGTAGGTAATGCTCCTGTTTACAAGCCGTTTGTTTCTTCTTCACGTGTTGGATTCCCGCCCCTGGGTTCTTCTCAATATACCCCTCGTTGGTTGCCCACTTGAGAAGCGCATGAACCCTTGCCAAGTATTTATCTATGGTCGTATCGCTCATTCTGTGCTCGGCGGGAACGTTCATTGCTGCTATCTCGGCAACTGTTTTGTCCCGGTAAGGTTTCAGCTTTCGGGCATTCGAGGGGTATTTCTTCAGAAGCTCAAGGTATTCCCTTATGTTTTCTCTTGTAACGTCCTGAATGTCCTTGTTGTTCAACCCTTCCTGAAATAAACGGCAATGGTATTCGTATTCCCTCACGCTGTGGTTTGAGGCCTTACCTGTTCTGGTGTACTCAACCTTGATATACTCATCCACGACCTTGGATAGGGGGAGAACACGCCGGGGAGGGACTGCCGGGGGGAATGCTTGAGAACCACGGACATGAGGGGATTCGAGTGGTAAGACCTGATGGTGCCTATAGTTGCCCTGCATCCGCTCACCCTCTATCTGAAGCACATCAATCTTGGTCTTCAGTATTTCCCTTGTCAGCTGCCGGAACTCGGGTGACTCGGTGTCTGCCTGTATTCCGTGTCGTTCTGAGAGATACGCCGCCACCTCGGCAGCAACTATGCCGATATGGTTATATGTGAGGGCAGTCTGAAGCATCCCTCTTGCCTCTTCATTCTCCTTCAGGCGATACCTCAGTTCCCCCGGCCCTTGGGGTATGCCTATTCCGTTTGCTCTGTTCTCTTCAGCGTCCCTCAAGGTGTCGTGCATGTACGACTGTGCAAGCTGAAACATCTGATCTTGGGTCAATACGCCGCTCCTTATTGTGGTAAACACCTCCTCAGTTCTCCCGCTCCATATCCTCAGGAGCCTCTTAGCTTGCTTCAGGTTCTTCGTGTGTAGTGACCGCTTAAAATCCTCCTTTCCCCCGAAGTAGGACATTAGGTCTCTTGGGATTCTTGTCCGCCAGTAGTAGACCCCTCGGAACTCATAGAGGTGTGTGGTAGACAATCGGCGCGGTGGGTCGTTTTCTCTTAGGTGGCGGAGTAAACGTCCTGAAACGGTTGCGGATGCCCGCGGGTTGTGGTTTAGGCAGCTATTACTAGCTTCTGTTGTTAGGCTGTTTCTTCGTAGGTGGGCAAGTGAACATGACGGGGTATTCTGGGGCATGGAGTTTTCCCTTGTGGCAACATCAAGGGACACCCAGAAAGGCAGAAGCTTGAGAGTGGGGCGGTATAAAAGAAAACGCCCTAACCAAGAACAGTTAGAGCGTCTTTCAAGTGAAAGTGGTGGGCGATACTGGGATCGAACCAGTGGCTTCTACCGTGTGAAGGTAGCACTCTCCCGCTGAGTTAATCGCCCTGAGTGTGAAAACTGAAATATCAGATGCTCTGTGGCATGTCAAGCAAGTTTCTGGCAATCTGCCCAGCGGGAAGCCCTCTCACGGCGTTCTTCTACCATATAAAAAGCAGTTATATATCCTTCCCTAATTCACCTTGACACTTAAACGGGGCGCTTGATATAGTTCCTCCCTCGCCTGGCTTTAGTGCGGCTAAAACTCGGAGATAAGCGTGTCGAATACATTCTTGAAGGTTCATGTCGATGCGGGTCTCGCGACGGTAACTCTGAACCGACCTGAGGCGCACAATTCCCTGTCGGTGGAGGTGCTCCGGGAATTGCTGGGGATCTTCGCTCGGTTTAGTGAGGATGAAACAGTGTTAGGCATTCTTCTCACTGGCGAAGGGAAGAGTTTTTGTGCAGGGGCCGACATCTCGGCGATGCAGCCGATGACGACTAAGGATGCGGCTGCCTTTGCCGATCTGGGGCAGAGGGTCATGTCCGCTATTGAAAACGTGGGAAAACCTGTCATTGCCGCCGTTAATGGGTATGCACTGGGCGGGGGGCTTGAATTAGCACTTGCCTGTGATTTCATTGTGGCAGCCGAATCGGCTCAGTTCGCCGCTCCGGGTCCGGCTTGGGATCATTCCCGGTTTCGGAGGAACTCAGCGTCTGCCACGGCTTGTGGGGAAATCCAGGGCCAAGGAGATGATATTCAGAGGCAACAGGGTACGGGCGTCCGAAGCCCTTGCTATTGGACTTGTTAATAGTGTTATGCCTGATGCAGATCTGCTGGATGGCGCAATGATTATCCTCAAGGAGATATGCCGAAACGGCCCCTTTTCGGTCCGTCTAGTGAAAAGCATCATCGACGCCGGCTTCGACGTCGACCTTAACAACGCTTGTCGGATGGAGCTGGATGCATTTGCGCTCTGCTTTTCCACCAATGATCAGGATGAAGGAATGGGTGCCTTCCTTGAAAAACGGGCCCCCAGATTTCAGGGGCGGTAGCCCTAGAAGGAACAACGGTCAGGATGAAGCTCAATAAAGGGCAGATACAGGTCTACACCGGGAACGGCAAAGGAAAAACTACTGCGGCTTTGGGGCTGGCTCTACGCGCGGTCGGGCGGGAGATGATGGTCTGTATGGTCCAATTCATCAAGGGGGGCGGACCATACGGGGAGCACTTCGCCGCTCAGAAGCTCGCTCCGTTCCTCACCATCGTTCAAACCGGCAGGGAAGGGTGGGTCGACAGGCACAATCCCGATCCTGAAGATAAACGGCTTGCCAGGGAGGCGCTTCAGACGGCACGGGACGCCGTGACGTCGGGGCTTTACGACCTGGTGATACTCGATGAGGTCAACGGAGCTATCTCCTTCGGGCTGCTCGATGTTGACGAAGTGCTCGGAGTCATCGCTGCGAAGCTTCCTGGAGTAGAACTCGTACTGACGGGCCGCAACGCTGACGAACGTATCGTCTCCGCGGCCGACCTGGTTACCGAGATGCGGGAGGTCAAGCATTACTACAAAGCCGGAATGCCTGCAAGGATCGGGATAGAAAAATAACGATTTTTTGTTTATTAAACGTGAGGAAGGGAGAAAAGATGACTGAAAGAAGAATGCGCGTACTCGTTGGAAAACCAGGTCTGGATGGCCACGACCGTGGTGCGAAGATAATAGCGAGGGCGTTCCGCGACGCCGGGTTCGAGGTTATTTACACGGGTCTACACCAGACTCCAGAGCAGATAGTTAGTGCGGCCATTCAGGAAGATGTGGACTGCGTCGGCCTTTCCATCCTCTCCGGCGCGCATAATACCCTCCTTCCGCGTGTTTGCGAAGTACTGCGGGAGAAGCAAGCGGAGGATATCGTGGTGTTCGGCGGCGGTGTGATCCCGGATGACGACATTCCCGGGCTAAAGGCAGCCGGCATAAAAGAAATATTCACCCCTGGGACATCCACCGAGGCAATCGTAGCCTGGGTTAAAGAGAATGTCATACCGCGGGCTTAGTGCGGGCCTGCATGCCGTCGAGCAGTTTGTAGAAGGGTATCTGAGATGTCTCTAGCCGAACAGATTTTGCAGGGAAATATTCGTGCTGCCGCCCGTCTAATGCGTGATATCGACGATGGAGCAAAAAGCGCGATGGAAGAGCTTAAGGTCCTCTTTCCGCGGACCGGCAACGCCTTCGTAATCGGCATCACCGGGCCTCCCGGTGCCGGTAAATCTACCCTGGTCGACCAGATCACTGCAGAGTACCGGAGAAGGGGGAAGAGGATCGGCATCGTAGCTGTGGATCCCACGAGCCCCTTCACCGGCGGAGCCATTCTCGGCGACAGGATCAGAATGAACCGCCACGCCGACGATGACGGAGTTTTCATCCGAAGTCTTGCTACCCGAGGGCATTTGGGAGGAATATCCCGCTCTACCGGGGATGTGGTAAATGTCATGGACGCAATGGGGATGGACGTCGTCATCATCGAAACGGTGGGAGTGGGGCAGGACGAAATTGATATCGTGAGGATGGCTCACACTACCGTGGTCGTCATGGTCCCAGGGCTTGGGGATGACATACAGGCCATTAAGGCGGGAATTCTCGAGATCGGTGATGTCTTTGTCGTAAACAAGGCAGACCGGCCCGACACTGACCGCACGGTACGCGAGCTTGCTGTGATGCTGGAGATGAACCAGGCGAGACAGGGGGATTGGCGTCCCAAAGTTCTCAAAACCGAAGCTGCTCGCAATGTCGGTATTCACGAACTGGTGGAGGAGATGGAGAGTCATCGTGCTCATCTCTTCGGTTCGGGAAGCATGAAGCACCTGCTTGAGGAGAAGTATTCGCGGATGTTTATCGAAATGCTTAAAGAGCGGTTATTCACCGAGGTGTACGGCCATCTCCATATAGACGGTACCTTTCGCCGAATCATGGATGATCTCGCAGAACGCCGCACTGATCCCTACACTGCGGTCGACCGTGTCCTCGCGGAAAAGTTCCCCCACTGACATGGTAGCGGCGAATTCCATTCCGTTAGGTACCCCTGCCGGCTCCTTTCCCGCCCCCCCTTCCGTTGACTTTCGAACCGGTATCTGTTAAAGGTACCGGATTCCAAAGCCCGACAGGTTGCTGACAACATCTGCGAGCACCGCTACCAAGAGATCCCCATGGAAAATTTTTTTCTGAAGCTTTCAGTCATGCTGGTGCCTGCACTTATGGCCATCACCTGCCATGAGGTAAGCCACGGTTACGTAGCCAACAGGCTGGGTGACAGTACCGCACGCTCCCTGGGGCGGCTTACTCTCAACCCTCTCAAGCACCTGGACATTTTCGGTACGTTGATGATCTTCATTGTAGGTATCGGGTGGGCCAAGCCGGTTCCTGTGAATTACAACAATCTGCGCCACCCGAAGCGGGACATGATGTGGGTCGCTGCGGCGGGGCCGGTGACCAATTTCAGTCTCGCGGCTATCTCGGCCATAGCGATGCGGGGAGTATACAGCATTGGCAGCGGACTTGCGGGGGGAGGCGCCAATGCATTGCTGGAGCCGATCCTTCTGATGCTGGCCTTTTCAGTATACATAAATCTGCTGCTTGCTATTTTCAACCTGATCCCTGTCCCTCCTCTCGACGGGGGGCGTGTCATGACAGGGCTTCTCCCGTACCGTCAGGCGGAAGCCTACTCCCGGATCGAACCCTTCGGAATGATCATCATAATTCTTCTGGTTTTTTTCACAAATATTTTCGGGAAAGTCATTTCTCCTATCCTGGAGGTGGGGATCCACCTGCTGGCAGGCCCCCAGAGCAATCTCGTCTACACCGTGACACGCTTCCTAATGAGGTAGGGTAGATATAAAGTTTCTCCACTTCAGCAAAAGGACTGGTACGACATGAACAATCGAATCGTCAGCGGCATGAGGCCTACTGGAAAGCTTCACCTCGGTCATTTTCATGGGGTTCTTTCGAACTGGCTTGAACTGCAGAAAGCCTATGAATGCTTCTTCTTCGCTGCCGACTGGCACTCCCTCACCACTGAATACGCCGACACATCGGGGATAGGCGACAGTATCAGAGAGATGGTTCTGGACTGGCTCGCCTTCGGTATCGACCACCGCAAGAGCGTCATCTTCTGTCAGAGCAAGGTACCGCAGCATGCAGAACTCAACCTGATTCTGTCGATGATAACCCCGGTGTCGTGGCTTGAGCGAAATCCTACATACAAGGAGATGCAGGAAAACCTGACGACGAAGGATCTCTCTACCTTCGGGTTCCTTGGCTATCCCGTTCTCATGGCTGCGGACATAATAGTTTACAAGGCGGCACGGGTTCCGGTCGGGCACGACCAGCTTCCGCATCTTGAGATAACCCGGGAGATTGCCCGGCGGTTCAACTACCTTTATGGGAACGTCTTCCCGGAGCCGGAGGCGCTTCTCACCGAGACCCCGAAGGTCCTCGGTCTCGATGGACGCAAGATGAGCAAGTCATATGGCAATGCCATTTTCCTCTCCGAAGGTGAAGAGGAGACGCGCAAGAAGGTGATGTCCATGGTGACCGACGTACAGCGGCCTCGTCGCTCGGACCCGGGCGAACCCGACCGTTGTGTCGCCTATTCCCTCAACCGCATGTACCTCGGCGCTGAAGATCGCGCCGAGATCGAGGAGTCATGCCGCAACGCTCAGATCGGGTGCGTGGAGTGCAAACGTAAACAGGCGGAAGCCCTCGTCTCTTTCCTCGCCCCGTTGCGCGCCAAGCGTGCCGAACTTGCTGCTCAGGAAGGGCTTGTGGATGATGTGCTTCTGGAGGGGAGCCGAAGAGCTACCGAGAGCGCTGCGGCGACGATGGAGGAAGTCAGACGCGCAATCAAGATGTAGACCCGCACATACATTCCGGCGTTGCAGTTGACCCTTTTGGACGGGACACCGATCGAAGCAGGAGACGACCATGATTTCCGGTACTACCGAGAGCCTTTTCGGGGATGCGGACCACGATGGCTACCGGGTAAGCATCGAGGCGTTCGAAGGGCCCCTCGACCTGCTGCTCCACCTCATCAAGAAGAACGAAGTCGATATCTACAATATCCCCATCGCCAATATCACCCGCCAATACCTGGATTATGTGGACCTGATGAAGGAGCTCAACCTGGATGTGGCGGGTGAGTTCCTCGTAATGGCGTCCACTCTCGTACAGATAAAATCGAAGATGCTTCTACCTCCGGCGGAGGACCCCGACAGCGGAGAAGAAGAGGAACAGGATCCTCGTGCCGAACTGGTTCGCAGGCTCCTTGAGTATCAGAAATATAAGGAGGCAGGTCTTGTTCTCGGGGCACGGGAGCTGTTGGGCCGGGAAGTGTTCGCCCGCAGCGTCCAGGCTCCGGAGCTCGAGGAACTGCGCCCTGAAGAGGAACCGGTCGAGGTTGAGCTGTTCGAGCTGATCGAGGCTTTCCAGCGGGTTCTGGCCAAGGTACCTGTCGAGACCTTCCATGAGGTGGGAGCGGAGAACATCAGCATTGCAGACCGTATAACTGATATCCTTGACAGGCTGCAGGACCGGGAGTCTCTCATGTTCGAGGAACTCTTTGCTGCTCCTTTGAGCCGCGAGTTTTTTATAGCTACATTCCTTGCCATTCTGGAGCTCTGCAAACTGCGGATGATCAAGGTAGTCCAGGCCACCAGTTTCGGCACTATATGGATACTGCGGGCCGTCCTTGATCCGCAGGAGATCGAGCAATGACTGCCGCTTCTCTCAAGTCAGTCGTGGAGAGCCTTCTTTTCGTTTCTGAAGCGCCGCTCACCATCGATCGTCTTTCCGCTATTCTTGAAGAGCACGAACGGAGTGATATCCGGAAGGCGGTCGAAGACCTTCAGGATGAATACAACGGGGCGGGGCGGGGTGTTTTCCTTGCGGAGGTGGCAGGAGGGTACCAGTTCCGGACCCGACCGGAAAATGCCGACTACCTGCGGCGCCTCACTCGCGGGAAAATCGCAAAATTCAGCCAGTCTTCACTTGAAACCCTTGCCATCATCGCATATCGGCAGCCGATTACCCGAGCCGAGATCGAGTACCTAAGGGGGGTCGATTCCGGAGGGGTCGTCAAGAATCTCCTCGACAAGAAGCTCATTCGGATTCTCGGCAAGAAGGATATACCTGGGAAGCCTCTGATATACGGCACGACGAGGGATTTTCTCGAAGTCTTCAATTTGAAGGATCTGGCGAGCTTGCCTACCCTCAAGGAGATACAGGAGCTGACGGGGGAAGATGATCTTCAGTGCCCCCTGCCTCTTGACGAAGCTTGATTCACCTCGCTCCCCGGACGCTGCGCATATGCCTGCTATACTTGTAACTATCTACATCGGACTGCTTTTTCTCCACCATTAGCACTCGGTGCGAAAGTATATCGGGGGAGGAGTGCCATGATCCGCCAGCCTGCTGTTGCAGGGCAATTCTATCCAAGGAACGGAAACGTGCTGCGGGAGGATCTCTCCCGTCTGATTGTCACCGCGGACCTGCTCAAAAGAGCAATAGGAATCATCTCCCCGCACGCCGGGTACATGTACTCTGGTGCCGTCGCAGGATCCCTGTACGGGTTGATCGAGGTGCCGCGGACGGTGGTAATCCTCGGGCCGAATCACCACGGTGTCGGGGCTCGCGCTGCATCATTTCCTGAAGGTGAATGGGCGACTCCTTTGGGGAACGTACCGATAGCCGAACGCCTTAGTCAGATACTGAAGCGTCACGCCCCCCTCGTCGAGGAAGATCCGGCAGCCCATCATTACGAGCACTCGCTGGAGGTTCAGGTGCCATTCCTTCAGTACGTGCGGCCCGATGTTTCCATTCTTCCCCTTTGTCTCGGATTTTCCGACTACGCCAGTTGCCGTCAGCTTGGCACCGGCCTTGCCAGGGCGATCGAGGAGTACCGCGAGGAGGTGCTTATCGTCGCCAGCTCTGATATGACCCACTACGAATCAGCGGACATTGCACGGGCCAAGGACGAACTGGCACTGAACGAGGTGCTTGCCCTTAATCCTGAGGGACTGTTGAATGTTTGCCGCACGAGAGGTGTCACCATGTGCGGCGTCATTCCCGCTACTGTCATGCTGGTGGCGGCTCTTGAACTTGGGGCTGTCGGAGCCTCCCTGGAGCGCTACGCCACGAGCGGCGACGTGACAGGCGATAAGAAGCAGGTCGTGGCATATGCTGCACTTACGGTCAATTGATACATCCTGGCACGACAGAGGCTGATCCACTTGCGTCCTCGTCTATAACCTGCGGTCATATTATCATCCCAATCCACCCCTCGGATCACATAACCCATGGACGTAATAACAACACATCTCAATGCGGATTTCGACTGCCTCGGTGCCATGGTCGCAGCGAAAAAACTGTACTCCGACGCGCTCATGGTTTTTCCCGGCTCCCAGGAAAAAAGCATGCGGGACTTCTTTCTCAAATCCACGATCTATGTCCTGAATTTTACACGACTTAAAGATGTGGATTTGACAAAGGTTACGCGGCTTATTCTTGTGGATTGCCAGCATTCGTCTAGGATCGGCCGTTTCGCCGATCTTGTGGGCAAGCCGGGAGTGGAGGTGCATATATACGACCATCATCCCGAGGCCTCGGGAGACATCGCTAAAACCGATGGTCTTATCAGGGATTGTGGTTCATCGACCGCGATTCTTGCTCAGATCCTTCGCGAAAAGGGCATTACGGTTGATCCCACCGAAGCCACCCTCATGATGCTCGGTATTTACGAAGATACCGGGAGCCTCATGTTTCCTTCCACCACACCTGACGACTTCCATGCTGCCGCATGGCTTCTGCAGCAGGGTGCCAGCCTCAACACGGTTGCCGACCTGATGACGCGGGAGCTCACAGCGGAGCAGGTATCGCTCCTCAACGATCTGATCAAATCACTTAAGACTACGGTCCTCAATGGTGTTGATGTGTCCATTACCCATGCCTTCGTGGATTACTACGTCGGCGACGTGGCTGCACTTGCTCACATGCTTATGGACATGGAAAACCTTGAGGCACTGTTCATGGTCGTGGCGATGGCCAATCGTGTCTATATAGTTGCGCGAAGCCGAGTGGCGGAAGTCGATGTAGGAGAGATCCTTCGGGAAATGGGTGGCGGAGGACATGCCACCGCAGCATCGGCTACCATTAAGGAGCTGACGGCGATACAGGTGCTGGCCAGGCTGGAAGAAATCCTTCGTCTGCGGGTCAATCCTCGGCGCACTGCCGCTACAATCATGTCTTCGCCCGTTAAGACGATAGCGGCGTCCACCTCCATAGCAAAGGCGCGGCGTCTTCTTACCCGTTACAATGTGAACGCTCTGGCGGTAATGGACCGAGGAGAGATGGCTGGTATCATCTCTCGGAGGATAGTGGAAAAGGCGCTGTATCACGATCTCGGTGATCTTCCGGTGAGTGAATATATGCATACCGAGTTCATGCGCGCCACTCCAGAAACCCCCGTTTCCCATATAAGGGACTATTTCGTGGGACGCAACCGCCGTTTCGTTCCTATCTTCGACAAGGGGAAATTGGTTGGGGCGGTCACCCGCACCGATATCATGCGGACGATGCACGAGAAAGAAGAGCTGTATGACCTTGCGAGGCACGTCGAGCCTCTCAGCAGCAAATCACTTGAACGGAAGATGCACAAGCACCTGTCGGAAAGAGTTGTAAGCATTCTCCGCGACCTCGGAAAAGCGGGGGATGAACTCAATCTTTCTGTTTATGCCGTGGGTGGATTTGTTCGGGATCTGCTGCTCGACATAGGCAACTACGACATCGACGTCACCGTGGAAGGGGATGGAATACTTTTCGCCGAAAACTTCGCCCGCCAGTTCGGTTGCCGGTGCAAAAGCCATCAGAAGTTCGGCACCGCGGTCCTCATTTTCCCCGACGGTTTCAAACTCGATGTGGCAAGCACCAGGCTCGAGTATTATGCATCACCGGGGGCGCTGCCTACGGTGGAGCGGTCTTCACTGAAGATGGATCTTTACCGCCGCGACTTCACAATAAATACCCTCGCCATATGCCTCAATACAGACAGTTTCGGGACGCTCATCGACTACTTCGGCGCACAGCGGGATCTTCAGGAGCGGGTGATACGTGTTCTGCACAACCTTTCCTTCGTTGAGGACCCGACGCGCGTGTTCCGTGCGATACGATTCGAGCAGCGCCTGGAGTTCCACATAGCGAAGCACACGGAGAATCTGATCAAGAATGCCGTGAAGATGAATTTTTTGGACAGGCTCGGAGGGAAGAGGCTGTTGAACGAGCTTATCCTAATATTGCGGGAAAAAGAGCCGCTGCGTGGTGTAGAGCGCATGGCAGGGCTGGGGCTGTTGCGTTTCATACATCCCGATCTGCGTTACAACATGACGATACGTCATCTTTTCGAAGAGGCGCGAAAGACCATGGATTGGTTCGACCTCCTATATCTTGATGAGAAATCAGAACAGTGGACGCTCTTTCTGCTGGTTCTCACGGACCAGCTTAACCATGATCAGTTCTGGGGAACGTGTACGCGACTATCGGTGAATGAGCGTTACAAGGTGAGACTTTTCGAGATGCGGAAGCGAGGCGTGCAGGTTCTGGATATGCTTCAGAAAGCGGCTGCACGGCAACGCATGGTGCGACGCAGTGAACTCTATTTTTCGCTGCGGGAGCTTGCACCCGAAATTCTGCTGTATATGATGGCGAAGAGTTCGAGCGATCAGGTAAAGAAGTATCTTTCCCTCTATATGACGCAGCTGAAAAACATCAGTTGTCTCACGACCGGTGATGACCTCAAGAAGCTGGGAGTGCCGGAGGGGCCGCTTTATCGTGAGCTGCTCGATATGCTGCTGGCCGCGCGGCTTAACGGGGAGGCGTCGACTCGGGAGGATGAAATTCGGCTCGTACGGGCGTACCCTGGTGTGGTGAAATTGCAACAGAAGTAACAGCGAAATAACAAAAACTGTCACCAGCCTGACCTGCATCGGGGGCAAGTGAGCCCTTTCTCATTTACATTGACTCCTAACTTCTTGTTTTAACCACCTTTTTTTAAACAAGTATATTTATGTACTCCTGTGGTTTGCTTTTTGCTAGTGTACGTGAAACATCCACTTCGGCAAAGGAGCTCCTTCATGAAGTTGTTTAAAAGCATAACCACTCTTTTTATAGCAGTAGCGCTCATTTCTGTTACGATAACCCCTTGCCGGGCGGCCGATAGTGCTCTCAAGGAGATGTTCGAGGATGGTATATATGGTGCGTTGACCGGTGCCCTCCTCGGTGCCGCTGCCCTGGCCTTTACACATAAACCGGGAAAACATCTGGATTACATTGCTGTGGGCGGAGCTGTGGGGGCCATCGGTGGAGTGGCCTACGGTGTGGTGAAATCTACACGGGCTCTTGCAGAAGTAGAAGATGGAAAAGTGAAGTTTGCACTGCCGACCATAATGCCGGACTTTCCCGATGACAGCGTTCGTGGTAAGAATCCGGTCGTGATTACAGCAGAGCTGATCCGCGGCAAGTTCTAGTTGCCATTGCAACCACTATTGAGAAAGGTGCCGGAACTCGGCACCTTTTTTTATTTCAGGCTTCCAGCATGCAGGATCTTTCCCCCTTTCAGCCTATACTTTTCGTGTGCCACGTTTCCATGAGCTGAGTCGAAACAGGAGTAAGTATGCGCGAAAAATCCACGAGGATACGCCGCCTTGTCCCACTTGCTGGAATAGGTGTTCTCCTTTTTGCGGGCTGTGTCCGTGACCCCGGCCTCTCCGCCTATAAGAGGGGGGACTACAGCATGGCTCTCCGCGCGTTTGAGGCAAGTAAAGGGCCTGAAGCCGAGTTTGCCCTGGGAGTGATGCACTACAAGGGAGAAGGAGTTTTGGCTGACGCAACGGAAGCATCGCACTGGTTCCACATGGCTGCAGAAAAAGGACATTCTGGTGCGCAGTACAACCTGGGACTGCTTTTCCTTAAAGGGGAGGGTGTTGCTAAGGATTCCCGGGAGGCGTCCCGTTGGTTTCGAAAAGCTGCCGAACAAGGAGACATCCGCGCTCAGATGAACATGGGACTAATGGCTGCCCGTGGTGACGGTGTGCCGAATGACCGAAGGGAGGCTGCACGCTGGTTCCGAATGGCTGCCGATAATGGTTACGCAAAGGCCCAGATATATCTGGGCGGGATGTATGCAAAAGGAGAAGGGGTCGAGAAGGACCGTCGGGAAGCTGCACGCTGGTTCAGGATGGCTGCGGAGCAGGGTGTCGTAGAGGCTCAAGTATACCTTGGAGTCATGTATGCAAAAGGCGACGGTGTTTCGAAGGACCGCTACGAAGCAATGAAATGGCTTGGAAAGGCGGCTAAGCAAGGTTCATCGCGGGCAAAGAAGTACCTGGAATCTCTGGCCGGAAAAGCGGAAAATGGAACTGAGGGATGAGACGATCCTGGAAGTATGGAGAGCCGACCATGAGCGATGAAAAAGTCAGTCGCCTTCAAATCCGTTTCACTGCCGCAGCGAAAGCTCATCATGATGCGATTGAGTCAATGGATGAGGTGCGTGCGGTTTCGCATGCCAGGCTTATTGAGGGTCTGGCCTGTTCCTTGCGCCAGTTGGGAGATGCTGGTCATGGAGCTGTAATGGCGCTCTTGGCGTGCGACGAGGACGCAGTCGCCGGCATGGCGGCGGTCTGCTTCATCCGTTCCCATACCGAAAACTCGGTGGCGATATTGCGCCGGTTGTCCGAGAAGCATGATCTCCTCGGATTCAGGGCAAGTGTGGCTCTGGAGCGATGGGAGGCTGGTGAATGGGGACCGTAAAGACCTGACCCTCTTCATTGAGTTCCTTACAATGTTTTTGTTTCTGCAGGCACAGCAAGAGGTTTCAGGAAGATGGAACATACTTTTGAAAAAACATACTCCGTCCGTTCTTACGAGGTAGACCTGACGGGTAGGCTACGACCTACTGCGATTCTTAATTACCTCCAGGAGGCAGCCGGCGATCATGCGCGACTCCTTGGCGTATCGGTGCGAGATCTGATGCATCGCGGCCTCACATGGGTCCTCTCCCGCACGCATGTTTCCTGCTTCGGTACAGCCCATTCCCGTGACGAGCTCACTGTCCGCACATGGCCCTCCTCCAGGGAAGGGCGTTTCTCGTGTCGCGAATTCGAGATCAGCACTGCCGGTGGTCGTCTCATCGCCGTTGCCACATGTTCTTTTGCAGCGCTCGATCTAGCTACACGAAAACCCGTCACTATTTCCGATCATCTCCCGGAATATCCTCTCAATCCTCGCCGTGCCATTGTCGATGATTTTCCATCCCTTCCCCGGCTTTCCGATGCGGATACCGAACTTGTATTTCGAGTGAGCAGGGGAGACCTTGACGTGAATCGCCACGCAAATAACGTGGCGTACGTCGGATGGGCACTGGAAACGGTACCCCAGGAGGTTGTTGAAGAATATCTAGCGACAGATATAGAGATCGCATATCGCGCAGAGGTATTTTACGGCGATTCGGTTTGTGCCCGCACCAGCAGATTGTCTGACGATACCGGAGCTACATTTCTTCACCAGCTTGTCCGGGTGAGCGACGGCGCTGAGCTTACGCGCCTGGTTACCCGCTGGCGTAAGGAGCAGTAGGCAGATTTAGTTACCTAATATCCCTCGCAGTCCCTTTTCCAGCAGCTCCCGCTCAGGGCGCTGCGGTTCGCCTTCCTTCCGCTTCAATCTCTCCTCGATTGTTTTCTGCAATGTTTCCCTTGTCTTTAACTTGAACTGTTCACGGACAGCGGCGGAATCCAGCCTGAAGTTCGGTGATGAAAATGTTCCGGTCACCTTCAACGGAAGCGTTCCCCACCCTTTGTCGTCCGTAATAAATCGAGTCACTCCCCCCTTCGCTATTCTTCCTGTCAATTCGGGAGACAGCCGTGTCATGAGCGACATGTCGAGGCTCTTATCGAAGCCGGCGCTCCCCTTTGGAGTAATTTGGGCGTCTCTGCCGCTTATACCGCTGTCGAGGAAAACCTTTTCGTTTGCTATCCTGTACGTACCCGCGAATTTAGTGAATTGCAAGACGCGCAACTGCTCAACGTTTATAAAGGTTGCCAGGGCCTGAACAAGTCCTGCTCCAGTCAGTTTTCCGTTCGAGATTGTGAAATCACCATTCCCGGAGAGGTTCTTCTTCAGACTGTTCGGCTGTGTGCCTTTTCCGCCCAGTGCTGCGTTGAGGGAGAGGGCGCCGTAGACTGTTCCTGCAGCCTTGGGTGCGAATGCGGATACAAGTGGGTTGGCCTGTATTTCCTGCAGTTTCAGGCTGCTCGAGTAGGCGAACCCTTTTTGAGATAAATCTACTCTTGCCGAGCCTGCAAAGGAGCCATCGGCAACGTTACCGCTTAGCTGCTCGATTGTGAGAATGTTGTCCGAAAGGCGATACTTGAGGAGGAGCCGCGTCAGCGGCAAACCCTTGTATTTGGTGCGTCCTATCTGGAATGTCCCTGCAGCATTAACCGGTAGCTTGAGCGGTCCCGGCTCAGGTTTGGCAGCCGCTGTGCGGACTCCGCCAGACGTTTTCTCCCCCTTTGCCAGAAAGGGGTCGAGATCGAAGTTCTCCGAGGTGACAGTGCTTTTGATCGAAAGTTGCTTGCCCAACAGGCCGGAAGCAGCCATTTGAATGAGAAGGGAATTCTTTCCCGAGGTAAGGGTCAGATCTTTTGAGGAGAGATTGTCGCCTTGTAACGCTATTTCACCGGAGAGTGAGGGACGCTGTCCTGAGGCATTCACCTGTACCTGTTCCAGTTTTACGCTTCCTTCCTTCAGAAGCTGCTTCGGAGTAGCCAATATTCCTGCAAGGTGAAGTCGTGCAGTAATTTTCCCGGAGGGCGCAAAAGGTTTCGCTTTTGCGGCGTAGTTTGGAGGCAGCGAAGCAGCGATTTTCGCAAGATCCGCATTCTTTACATTGATTGTTGCATCGATAGAGGGCTTTGCTCCCAGATTTGCTGCCTTTCCCTCTACCTCGATGGTGGCACCGAAAATTGTGGCTTCTGCAGTAAAAGGGAAGGAGGAGTCCAGGGCTATATTTCGTGAGGAGAATTTGATGCCGCTGATGTTGTAGATCGCTGCAGAACCTGACTTTACGGCCCTGTCCTCGAATCGCACCTCTCCTCCGGTCAGTGAAATGCTGGAGACAAGCAGATCGACCGGCTCTTTTTCTTCAGGCTTTGGCTCTGCTTTCGGTTCTTTTTTCATTATATCGGAGTAGTTGAACGTGCCGTCCGAAAGGCGCACGACCCGAATTTGAGGTGCATCAAGCATAACTTCATCTATCACCACACGTTTTCGCAGGAGAGGCCAGAACTGGTAGCGGAGCTTTACCCGATCCGCCTTCACGAAAACTTCTTCCTCCTCACGCTCCTTGACTGTAAGCCCTTTGAGAACGATTCCGGAAAAGATGCTCACATCAACCTCCTGCAGGAGGACCTTCCGATGAAGTTTTTTCTCCACCAGCGGGAGCACCGTCCGCTTCACACGTTCCGGCGTAACGACGATCTTGACTGCGACGATCAGCACTAGAAGAAGCGCTACAGCCACAGCGGCGATGATTCCTGCAATTTTTAATGCTTTTTTCACCTTAGACTCCTCCGTATTCAAGAAGAAATTGAGAAAGAGGTTGACGTCCTGCCCCCCAAAACGCTACCAAGAGATAAATGGAAGGAGATTGTTCATGTACGACTTCAGCCGTTGCAAGCTCTGTGGCCTTCACGAAGCAGCACCTGTTTACCGGCTCAGCAAAACTACTGTCTATGCCTGCGCTGCCTGCGATTTTCATTTCATCGATCATCTCGATATCATGCCCGCTGATGCCTCCGCAGACTCTGTCCTTGATGATAAGTCGTTGTGCTACATTGAGAGAAACCTTCCTCCAAACCAGAGGCAGCACCGCAAGAACCTAGCCTTAGTGAAACGGCACTGTCGACTGTCGGATGCTTGCTGCCTGGATATCGGGGCGGGAGCTGGAGTTTTCTCCGCTCTTCTCGCACCTGAATGCGCTGAGGTGCATGGGATCGAACCGCAACAGGTTTTTCGGGAGTTCGCCCTTATGAGATTCGGCTTGACCCTCAGTGGTTCTACCCTCGAACATCCCCAGTGGCAGGATGGCTTCGCCGGATATTTTGATGTCATAACCTTGTGGGACGTTCTTGAGCACGTAAATTTTCCCGCAGAGACTCTCAGATGTGCAGCAAAACTTTTAAAGCCGGGAGGATGGCTCTTTCTCGACACTCCTTGCCGTGATTCTCTCTTCTATCGGCTTGCAGAGTGGGCATACCGTGCAGGGGGCGGGGGAGGCACAAGTTTGCTTGAATCCCTCTATTCGCCGCAGCCCTTCCGCCACAAGCAGATCTTCACCAGAAGGCAATTATTCAAAGTACTTGAGGAAAAGGATCTTGTCATATCAAAGGATTATGCCTCACCTTTCACAAGGCAGAACAAGCTGGTTCTTGCCTGTTATAAATCACGGTCCTAACGGTGAGTCAACTATTTTGA
Organism: Geobacter sp. DSM 9736; assembly: GCF_900187405.1. Lineage (NCBI taxonomy): Bacteria > Pseudomonadati > Thermodesulfobacteriota > Desulfuromonadia > Geobacterales > Geobacteraceae > Geobacter > Geobacter sp. DSM 9736. The sequence goes on along the minus strand of NZ_LT896716.1, from coordinate 1,129,876 downwards.
CTCTTCCTGGATCCTGGTCTGAGCCCGCTCAAGTGCCTTGTTAAGTTCTTCGATGGCACGCTGCGCCCCTTCTGCGACCTCTTTCCAAGCTTTTCCTCCAGATTTCTGAAGTTCCGCAAATTGCGCCTTCAACTCCTGCTGCCGCTGGCGCAGTTCTGGAAGCCTTTTTTTCAGGTCATCCTGGGTGCGTTGCCGCGCCTTACTAAGTTCCTGCTCGAGCCTATCCAGCTGCTTCCCAACTTCATCGACTTTCCGTTCGAGTTGTTCGTCCCGCGTTTCCTTTTGACGGGATTCTTTTCCGTCGGCATCGGCGGCAAATACGGACAAGGGGGTGAGTGTTATGATGATGGCGGCAGCAATTGTGATATACCTGATCATTGTCCCTCCTTTGGTTCTTTATCTTGTCTCTCCGATCAATATCATTATAATGCAGCGGACGAAACGCGCAATCGCAGGCATATGAAAGGAATTGATGGGAAACTACACTGCTGTCGTCATCGACTTTGAAACCACCGGCCTTTCCCCAGAGTATGGCGATAGGGTTATTGAGGTAGGAGCCGTGCTGCTTCGCGACAACCGTGTGACCGACAGCTTCCAAAGCCTCGTGAATCCTGGCAGAAAGGTCAGCAGGTTCATAGAGGAATATACAGGGATCACGAATGCAATGCTTGCTGATGCTCCGGATAGCGTGGAGGTGATTGTGCGTCTTGCCGAGTTCTTGGGCGATCACTATCTTATTGCCCACAATGCCAGCTTCGACCGCAGGTTTCTCGATTGCGAACTGAAGCGCATCGGCTGCAGCCGACGGCAGGAAATGGCCTGCTCGATGCTAGTGTCACGAAGGGTTTATCCGGATGCTCCGAGTCATAAGCTCGGCGATCTTGTCAGGTTCTGCCGAATAGAAAATGGAGGCGTCTTTCATCGGGCTCTTGCTGACGCCGAAATGACTGCGCATCTATGGTCCGGTATGACTGAAGATCTGAAACTGAAGTATGGCCTGGGTGAAGTGCCGTTTCAGCTGATGATGAAGCTGGCGAGCGTGTCGAGGAAGACAGTTCAGGCATTCCTGATGCGGACTGTGGAGGAAGAGAGAAGTAGTTGTCAGGAGAGCCGACGATGAGTGGAAGCAATCCGGAGTGTTGATACAGAGCTGAGGCGGGAATTCACTCGCCTCGACGATAGGAGGTATGACCCGGTTTTGTGTAAAAATCAGCTTACCTTAGCGCGCGCAGCAAAGATACCGAGTTTTCAATGCCCCTTTTGATCGGCTCCAGCGCACAGTAAACAAGCTCTGAAGGCACCAACTAAACGCATACAGTCTTGCCGCAACTGGGTATAGCAATTTGTTAATGGAAAGGATGAGTTATCATGGCTAAAGAACTTTATGTAGGGCATCTGCCGTACGAGATATCGGAGCAGGATCTTCGCCGTCTTTTTTCTGTTGCCGGAACTGTGACATCTGTCCACATTATTACCGATCCGGTCAGCGGTAAATCGAAGGGTTGCGCGTATGTACGCATGTCGAGCGTAGATGAATTGAAGGATGCAATAGAGTCGCTTGATGGAGCGCTGGTGGAGGGTCGGCTCATCACAGTGAGCATCGCGACCCCGCAGAAACAGCAACCCAAGGCTGCAGGCACGCGGCGCCGGTCTGGGGACGGGGGACGCGACCGAAAAAGCAACCGGCGCTGACATTGCTGCTTTTCAGCAATTACTACGGTGGTAAAGGGAAGCTTAATGGACCTACTGCTCTCTCTTCTTTTCGGATTGAACATCATCCTATCTATTGTCGACGCCGCTGTTGCTTATATTAGAGCCCCCAGAATTGTGGCGGCGCTCAATCCGGATTCGGAAGGGCGTGAGTCGTGGGTGAAAACATTGAGATCGCTTCTTCCTTTTCTGGTTGCCTTCTACGTTATCCTTACCTGTTATGCCCATTCATTTGCCAATCCCGGCTACCTCGCACTGATTTCGCTGTTGCTTCTCGGGGATATCCTGGTGCAACTCATCATCAGCAGGCGGGGTGAGGAATTGGGGCACTAACCTGTTTCCTCCTGCATCTTCTGCAACGCTGCTCTTCATCTCTCACCAGGACGTGCGTCTGTCCCGATTGCTGATACTATTCTGGTAGATGTAGTGAGACAGCGGCTGTGGGGGAGGCATTATGACCCTGTACGAATTCAACTGCAAGGACGGGCTTCTGGAAATCCTCAACTTTGTGTGGAGTGAAGGTGAGGGTGGCGAAGGGGAACAGAACGATGCAGCTTTCGAACGACTCGGGTATAGAAACCAGGACCTGAAACTCTACTCCCCGGATTATGTCTATTGGATAAGTGTTTACAAGAACATAGGCAATAACGAGTACGAATTCCTTGTTACGATAAGTAACCACTTGTACAGCCAGTATGTCGCGTGCCGGAGTTTCCCGGAGTTTCTGGAGTTCATGCGGCTCTATCTCCCCATCTTCCAGAACATCAACGATACAGCTGAGCAGACAGTCCATCGTCTGGCGCACAGGTTGGAAATATAGTATCCGCCAAGGTGGACAAGGCAGTTCCTTCCGACAAAGAAGCGCGGCTCGTGTTGACTTGCGGTGGGCCGCCGGCAGAATTTGCCCGTAGGGGGTTGGGAATGGTCGGGTTCGGGAATCACCATCTTCTGGAAGGGCATATTGCGGGTTGGCGACAGTCGGGTCTTCCTGTCGAGGTTTAGCTTTCAGCCCCCCGAGCAATTCCAGTCAAGAAAGGTGTAGCAGCCTACCTGCAAATCGGCTAGAGTTGCACGCTGTAGAAAAGTTGCGGAGCAAGTTCATGCACCTTGTACAGATTTTGCTTCCTCTCTACGACAATGCGGGACATTCGTTTCCTCATTCAGAATATCACCGCGTTAGGGACGAGCTTACCGAGCAATTCGGCGGAGTGACCTCATTTCTCCGGTCGCCTGCGGAAGGTGTCTGGAGAGAAACCCCTTCGCTTACCGTCAGGGACGACATAGTCATTTATGAAGTAATGACCGAGCGATTGGACAGGCCATGGTGGCACGCGTACCGGCTGAAGCTGTCAGCCCGTTTCCGCCAGGACATGCTGATCGTCAGAGTGAGTGAGATTCAGCTGTTGTAGCACAAAGAAGTGATCGCTACGAATCAGCTGCGCTTCCTGCTACCTTCTTTTTAAAAAATGAAAGTGGGGTCTTTCTGGCACTGGTCGTGTCTGAAGGAATGGCAATGCATGGAGGGTTGAGAATGCACCGGTGGGAATCTCTCATAGAGGAAACACGGCAGCAGCATTCTTTTTTTGATATGTTCACCCAAAGGTGGATTTCTGAGTATGCAGCATCGGGTGGAGTGACATTTTGCCGCAAAGGGTGCAGCGGCTGCTGCACCCTTCCCGTCTATGCTACATTTACTGAGGCAGTTGCAGTTGCCCTGTCTCTCACCCCCGAGGTGGTTACTCGCGTTGCTGAATTTGTGGATCGTCTGAGTAAGCGGCTCCATTGCATTGGTAATATGAAAGATCTGTTCACCATGTACAGGCGGGAGATGGGCACATGTCCTTTCCTCGATACCGAAGGCTCCTGCATAATTTATTCGCGGCGCCCGCTTCCCTGTCGAGGACTGATCTCTACAACCGATAGCTACTGGTGCTCTGTCGATTTCGCGGCAGTGGCTAAGAGCGAAAAACAGAAGTTCATTGAGAGGCTCGACGTTCGCGTGGTCGATTTCCCGAGCCATTATGTAGCAGCACTTAAGGAGATGGGTTCAGACATGGAGAAAGCTGCATTGCGCAAAATGGCGGATATATTCGGCCGCTCCGTCTACGGTCACTTTCCGGTGTCGGTCTTCTTGGTGAATGAGCACAGGTCACGAAAAGGGGCAACGGAGCTCGATGCGATTCTCGAAACTGCAGAGGAATACGGACTGAATCACCCGTTGTTGTTGAACATCTCCCCCTGATTCTTTGCAATGCGGTAGCCGGTTTTTCAATTTTAGCTGCCGCCGGGCAGGTGAGTAAGCAGGGAAATTTTTTCGCTCTCTTGAAGATTTCACCTTCGGTACCGAAAAGGTAACCTGATGCGGCTTCAGGACCGGTTCTCTGTGCTCGTCCATCCCAAGCCTCCTCCATCCAGTAAAACCGGAGCTAAAGCATGTCGTTCAGCGGCGATCTAGGACATTTCCCAGTTGTAGATATCGTTCAACTTCTCCACTCTACCCGGAAGACAGGAACACTCAATCTTTCGGGGAGCAGGGGGGAAAGCCAGCTCGTTTTCAGGGATGGCTATATCGTCAGCGCGAACCACCATAACATTCATGTTAAAATCGGGCGTATCCTCGTTGAAATGGGGGCTCTCGACGAGGAGGACCTGCGCAGGGTTCTAGGAGAGCAGGCACGGGCTCTAGGGAAGCCCCTTGTGGCGGTGCTGATCGAAAGCGGCGTGGTGAACAAGGAGGCGGCATATAAAGGGTTGGAAACCCTTATTCAGCTGACCATTGTGGAGGTGCTCTCCTGGAATGAGGGGGCGTTTTCTTTCAACGCTGATACCGGAGAAATATGCGACGAGTACCGGTATTTCCCCTCAAACCTAAACCAGGAGCTGGCGCTCGACGCTCAGGGTGCTCTGATGGATGCGTTGCGCATCTATGATGAACGCAATAGAGACGGCGAGACATGGGACGAAGAATGGCTCGATGACAGAAGTTTCTTTTCAGGAGATGGACCAGGTCTTCCAGAGGCCCGGTCTTCGGTTTCAGCTGCTGATCTGGGCCTTGATGAGATCGATCGACTCGAACGAAAGATACCAGGTGTTTTCACAGGACTGCGCGACAATTCTTCAGGGGAGGAAAGTAGCGAACAGTGTTTAAAGCCCCTGGAGCGGGAGGAGCGCCCGCCACTGGCACTGCTGGGTGATTTCGTTGATAATGTTCGCGATGCCTCAACTGCGCGGGAAGTCGCACATGGTCTGTTGAGAATGACAACAGGTATGTTCGGGCGTTGTCTTGTGCTTGTGGTAAAAGGTGCAGAGTTGATTCCCGAAAGAAGTGTCGGCATTATCGGTGAGGGAACACTTCGTTTTTCGCTTCCCCTGTCCCAGCCCTCCCTGTTCGCGGACACGGTTCGGAGCGGTAGGCTCTTTCTGGGTGAGAGCCGGGATGAGATGCTGCATAAGGTTCTTTTTAATGAGATCACGGCCCCGGCAGCAGGGACAGTGCTCCTCATGCCCCTTCTCGCCTGGGAGCGGACGATAGCTCTGATATACGCTGATTACGGAGATAACCGGGGAAATTATCCGCCTGCTGAACCGTTCAATATCGCAATGAGTCATGCTCGTCTCGTGCTTGACAACGCGTTCATGCGAACCAGGGTGATGAAGAAACCGTGAGAGAAATGGAGTAGTGCCTATGGACGACAAGATCCTTACGCAGATTCTCGACATCGCTTTCCAGAAGAAGGTCTCCGATATACACTTCGAAGTAGATAACCCCCCCTTCTTCCGGGCTAGAGGGCAGTTTCTCCGTTCGAAGCTCCCCAAGCTCAGTCCCGGTGACACCGAATTCATAACCCGTCAAATCCTGGCCCACAACGGCAAGTCACTGGGCGAAGATCTCAAGGAATTCGATACGTCATTCTCATTGCCCAGCGGTGCACGATTCCGTGTGAGCATCTTCCGGCAAAAAGGGTGCTTCGGGATTGTCATGCGTCTCATCCCTCCACACATCGGAACATTTGACGAGTTGAACCTCCCTCCAGTTCTCGGGGAGATAGTTCAGGCTCCAAATGGGCTCATTCTGGTGACCGGGCCGACAGGAAATGGCAAATCGACAACGCTCGCGTCCATGGTAAGATTTATCAACGAAAACTTCAGCTATAACCTTATCACCATTGAAGACCCGATCGAATTTCTTTTTCCTTCCCAAAAAAGCTGCATAATCCAGCGAGAAGTAGGGAATGATACCGATAGCTTCAATTCGGCGCTGAGAGCAGCGTTACGGATGGATCCGGACGTGATACTTGTAGGAGAAATGCGGGATCGCGAGACCATAGATGCGTGCATAAAGGCAGCCGAAACCGGACATCTGGTGTTCTCTTCACTGCACACGCAGGGCGCTGTATCGACCATAAACCGGATCATAGGCCATTTCCCCCCCGAAGGGCAGGAAATCATACGCCATCGCCTTGCCGATATCCTTGTTGCAACTGTCTCGCTGCGTCTCATAAAGGATAAGACCGGAGAAAGCATTCTTCCGGTCGTGGAGGTGATGCGCACCACGACGACCATTCAGGCCTGCATCCGAGACGGCCGTCTCGATGAGATCGAAAAGCACATTGAAAATGGCAGGTCGCAGTATCAGATGCAGACACTCGATCAGCACTTGCTGCAGCTATGCAGGCAGGATCTTATTACCGTGGAAGCTGCGAAGCGCATCACCCCTTCCACTGATTTTGAGCGTCAACTTATCTTCACTAGCGAATGACATACGCTCTACTGGTGGAGTGATTTAGGAGACGGTTGATGGTTAATCAAATGGAAGAGAGATTGAGGCGGGAAAACGAAAGCCTCTGCCATTTTTTCATGTCTGCTTTGAATGCACTTCCGGCCTTATTTTTCATGTTGGACGGAGCAGGCACTTTCTTTAGATGGAACACCAGCTTCGAGAGGCTCTGCGGCTACAGTGGCGAAGAGATTCAAAGGCTCTCTCTTCTCGACCTCTTTGTCGCCAGTGACCGCGAGTTGATGAGGCTGAGCATCGACAAGGCTCTGGCCGAGGGGGAAGCTCACGCGGAAGTTGAACTTGTAGCCAAGAACGGCAGGCGAACCCCCTGCTTTCTGACGGGCCGCGCAGTGCAAAACGAGGGAGAGCGCTGGCTTATCGGCATGGGAATGGACATAAGCGGGCAGAGACTACTTGAGGAGCAGCTTCGTCAGTCGCAAAAGATGGAGGCGGTGGGGGCGCTAGCCAAAGGTGTCGCTCACGATTTCAACAATATAATGATGGCGATAATGAATTACGCCGGATTGATACAGCTCCACGCGCGTGAAGATGAGCGAATCACAGGGCTCGCTGAATCGATAATTCAAGCGGGGAATCGCGCAGCCAATCTGACGAAAAGTTTGCAAGCCTTTAGCAGCAAGCAGCCTGCAGACATGAAGCCGATAGACCTGAATGAAATACTCGGCGGATTTTATCGGACCATCGGTCGCTTCATTGGTGAAGATGTCGTTTTTACTCTTCTACTCTGCTCCGAGAGCCTGCCGGTTGAGGGTGATGCCGGTCAACTGGAGCAGGTGCTGATAAACCTGACATCGAACTCAAGGGACGCCATGCCGTCGGGAGGGAAGCTGAGCATCACGACCGACAGGATCGACATTGCCGCTGCGCAGGCAGGACCCTTAGGAGTTGGAGTGCCTGGACCGTACGCTCTGATCACTATTGCTGACGAAGGTGTCGGCATGGATAAACACACCCGAGAAAGGGCTTTCGAACCTTTCTTCTCTACTAAAGATGTAGGTAAAGGGACCGGACTAGGGTTATCCACTGCATATGGTATCATACGAAAGCATAACGGCTACATCACTCTCTCAAGCGATCCCGGCAGCGGAACGACATTCAGGATCTTCTTGCCGCTGATCAAGCCTAAAACCGAACGCGAAACTGCTCGGCCGGCACGACAAGGTTGCGAGACCGTTCTGCTCGTGGAGGATGAAGAGGCATTGCGGCTGGTGACTCGCGAACTGCTTGAGAAGTTCGGCTATCGTGTGATCGAGGCTGAGGACGGTGAATCGGCTCTTTCCATTTTTAGAGGAGCAGTCGATCCAATCGATCTGCTTCTATCGGATGTGGTTATGCCGAAAATGGGGGGGCTTGACTTGTACCGTGAAATTTTAAACATAAAGAAAGGATTGCCAGTGATCTTCATGAGCGGCTATCCTAACGAGTATCACGCCCTGAACGGAGGGGAAATAGAAAGGTTTCTTGCGAAGCCTCTCAAACCCACCGAGCTCCTGGCGACGATTGATGAAGTAATGGTAGCCGCAGCGGAATCTGTTTCGGCAGTTCATTCCTGAGGAGGTTTTACTGATGGGGATTGGGAGCATTGTTCTGGCTGGCCTGAAGAGGGTTCCCTGGGGTTCTCTTGCCATGAATTACGGGCCGGAGCTTCTGAAAAAAGTGAAAGAGCAGATGTGTGCGGCACCGGGAGAGCAAGAGCTTGAACGGTTCGCTGATGAAGTAAATGTGCGTATCCGTGAGCTTGAAGAAGCCGTACGGCAGCGTGAATCGCGCATCCGCGAACAGGATGAGCAACTCGCACTTCTTGCGGAAACGAATCAAGCACTTCAGGGGAGGGTCCGAACGTTCCAGGTAATTTCGGGGGTATTTGCGGCAGTTTCTCTGGTGCTTACCCTCCTGCTTGTTACATAAAATCCCATTACATTCATAATACGCATCGGAGGTGACAATGGAACAGAAACAGTGGACACCTGCTGACCTGCTCCAGCTTTCCGGCAGCTATTGGAGTGCTTGTGCCCTTCATGCCGGGGTAAAGCTCGACGTATTTACCAAGCTGGCGGGGAAACGGCAGACTGCCAATGAGCTTGCGATCTTGCTTGCATGCGACCCGCGCGGCACTGCAATGCTGCTTGATGCCTTGACTGCCATGAAGCTGACTGAGAAAGAGGAAGGGAGTTACTCCGCATCCGCTTTTGCCGATCGCTTTTTGTCCCGTTTGTCGGACGAGTATCTCGGTCACATCATCCTTCATCATCATCATCTCATGGAGAGCTGGTCGCGGCTCGACGAGGGAATAAGGCAAGGTGGGCCTGTCCGTGACAGGGTTTCGCACAACGATGACGACATTGCCCGGGAGAGCTTCCTGATGGGAATGTTCAATCTTGCGATGCAGCTTGCGCCCCGTATCGTCTCAGCTGTCGATCTTTCTGGACGAAGAAAGCTTCTCGATATGGGAGGTGGTCCGGGGACATATGCCATCCAGTTCTGTCTTCACAACCCGACACTGGAAGCTGTAATATTCGATCTGCCCACAACCCGTAAATTTGCCGAGGGTACTGTAAGCCGGTTCGGCCTTTCCAATCGGATCACTTTTCAGCAAGGAGATTTTATAGAGGATGAAATTACGGGAAGCTATGACGTTGTATGGCTCTCTCACGTGCTGCACAGTGAAGGGCCTGAGGGATGCGCGGTTCTGCTTGGCAAAACCATAGGGGTGCTTGAGCCTGGAGCATTGGTGCTGATCCAGGAGTTTATCCTTGATGATGCCATGGATGGGCCACTATTTCCGGCGCTCTTCTCCCTCAATATGCTACTCAATACACCTTCTGGTCAGGCCTATTCCCAGGGCCAGCTTTTCAGAATGCTTGAAGCTGCTGGTTTGGTCGATGTAAAACGGCTCCCGATCGATCTTCCGAATGGTGCTGGGATAATCTCCGGCATCTTTACCGGCAGGAGTTGATATGCTCCCGTTTCTGCAGTCTGAGGCAAGCAATTGCATGGGAGTAACGCATGGATAGGAGGTTTCTCACCCCGGTAGAGACAGTCCGGGCTATTGTCGAAAACGGCCGGCGCGTGATCACCCAGTCCCGTTCAAGGACTTTGCTCCTTAGTATTCTTGCCGGCTTTTATATCGCCTGCGGCGCACAGTTGGCCACAGTAGTCACACAAGATACGGTCACTGTCGTTGGGCGCGGGCTTTCCGCTCTGCTGGGGGGTAGTGTCTTTTCCGTTGGACTTATGCTAGTGGTGATCTGCGGCGCTGAGCTTTTTACAGGAAACAGCCTCCTGGCAAACTCGGTCCTTCATGGAGAAATAACATGTAGGAAGCTGCTGGAGAACTGGCTATTAGTAATAATCGGAAATTTTGCAGGATCCCTTGTTTTTGCATGGCTGATGTTCAGTTCCCGCTTATGGGCTAACGGTGCGGTAGCGGAGCATGCAATTGCCATCGCTACTGCCAAATGCGAGCTTCCCTTCACGGTAGCCTTCGTTCGGGGCATCCTGTGCAACTGGCTTGTCTGTCTTGCAGTGTTCATGGCGACGGCTGCACGGGATGTCGCCGGAAAGATTCTTGCGTGCTATGTACCAATCACCGCATTTGTTGCCAGCGGGTTCGAACACTCCGTCGCCAACATGTATTTCATTCCGGCCGGCTTGCTTCTTGCCGGGGAGATGGGACAAGAGGCTCACGCTCTTACCTGGTACAATTTTTTCGTCGGGAACCTTCTCCCGGTAACCATCGGAAATGTAGTTGGAGGGGTGGTTTTCGTCGGTTTCTCCTACTGGTATATCCACCTTGACTCATACCGCTCAGGCAATTGATGTGACAGCTCCATTTCTGCTGCTAAAATATAAAAAAAATCTTGCCATTGCACCACCCCCGTGGTAATAGTACCTCTACAAGTTAATGTTCACCTAAAAAGTGAGCTCCTCAGCTCACTTTTTTTTATGGGTCTATCCATGCCACAGAAAGATGTTGCTGAGCAGGTTAGAGCACTGGCAGAGCCGCTCGTTGCCGATCTCGGCCTTGAACTGGTCGATGTCGAGTACAAAAGAGAAGGCCGTTCAATGGTGCTTCGCCTCTTTCTTGATAGGGAAGGGGGTATAACCCTTGACGACTGTGCTGCAGTCAGCAGGGAGTTATCAGAAATACTTGATGTGGAAGACCTTATACAAGGGCATTACAGTCTTGAGGTCTCGTCCCCTGGACTGAACCGTCCACTCCGTAAGGAGCAGGATTTTCTTCGTTATAAAGGTAAGCTTGTTCGGATAAAGACATTCGATCTGCTGCCTGATGATGCCGGGAACCCGCGCAAGACTTTCCTCGGAGAGCTTGTCAGCTGCGGCGGCGGCATTGTTCATGTGAAGCTAACGGAAGGGCAGGGCGCAGCCATTCCTCTCGCTAAGATCGCTAAGGCGAATCTTGAATTCGAATTCTAGATAAATCTATTCATATTGTTGCCGAAGGAGACGGGACGTGGAAACGAACTTCAATCTCAAGCACACCATCGATCAGATCGTCAAGGAGAAGTCCATCGACAAGACGATCGTTCTGGAAGCGCTGGAACAGGCGGTCCTAACCGCTGCCAACAAAAAATACCGCAATACACGGGATCTGGAAGCGCACTTCAACGAGGAGATCGGTGAGGTAGAGGTTTTCGAGTTCGTCACTGTCGTGGAAGAAGTTAATGACTCTTATAAGGAAATCAGCCTGGAGGAAGCGCGCGAAGAAGACCCTGAAGTCGAAATCGGTGATTCAATAGGCATGAAGATAGATGCGAGCGATTTTTCCCGAATAGCTGCACAGACGGCAAAGCAGGTAATCATACAGAGAGTTCGTGAAGCGGAGCGCGAGACGATCTTCAATGAGTATAAAGACCGTGTTGGCGAGTTGATCAACGGGATAGTCCGGCGTTTCGAAAAGGGTGATCTGGTTATTGACCTTGGCAGAGCCGAAGCGCTCCTTCCCCATAAGGAGCAGGCTCCTCGCGAAGTGTACCGGCAGGGAGACCGCGTAAAGGCTCTCATACTTGACATCCGTCTTACAACCAAGGGACCGCAGATCATTCTCTCACGGGTTAATCCAGGTCTTCTCGAAAAGCTGTTCGAAGCTGAGGTGCCGGAGATAGCGGAAGGTATAGTCGAGATTATGGGAGTGGTCAGGGAGCCGGGAAGCCGAGCGAAGATCGCTGTTTATTCGCATGAATCAGACGTTGATCCGGTGGGCGCATGCGTCGGTATGCGAGGCAGTCGTGTCCAGAATGTTGTGTCTGAGCTTCGCGGCGAGAAAATAGATATCATCCCCTGGTCCGAAGACATCGCGCGCTTTGCCTGCAATGCCCTGGCGCCCGCAGTGGTTTCGAAGGTGTATGTGGACGAGGAGAATCGAGCGATGGAAATCATAGTGGCTGATGATCAGCTTTCTCTCGCTATCGGAAAACGCGGGCAGAACGTTCGTCTCGCTGCTAAATTGACGGGCTGGAAAATAGATATCAAGAGTGAAACGAAGGCTGCCGAAACCGAGCTCATGCAGTATGCTTCCTTCGACGGTTCTGCTGATGAGGAGCAGTCAGAAGAGGAAGCTGGACAGGTAGAGCCGGTGGTTGCTGCGTCCGAGGAGGGCGTGGAAGAGTAAGAAATGCCTAAACAGGAACCTCAAAGGAGCTGTCTCGGATGCCGTGTCGTTCGGGACAAGAAGGACCTTCTCAGGTTCGTGCTCTCCCCTGATCGGGAACTGGTGCCAGATCTTCAGGGGAAGCTGCCGGGTCGTGGTGCCTACACATGCAGGGACACGAAATGCTTGGGCACTGCGGTTGAACGGCGGCAATTCAATCGTGCTTTTAAGGGTGAGGTCGTCTGTGGGACCCCCGGTGAGGTTATTGGCCGCATCAGGGCTTTGCTCGAAAAACGGATCGCGTCGTACCTTGCTCTCGCAAAAAAAGCCGGGCAGGTAACCTCCGGTGGAGACATGGTGACAGACACCCTAAGAAAACAGCGCGCCGGTGTCGTGGTCCTCGCCTGCGATATTTCACCAGACATCGGAGAAAAGCTGGCGAACGCAGCACGGCGGTCCGGCGCGGAATGTTATCGTCTGCTCGACAAGGAGCATCTCGGAGATTTGCTCGGCAAGGAATTGAGAAGCGTCGCGGCGATCGACAAAGGCGGCATCGCTCAAACGGTAAACAGGGAAATGCAAAAATACAGGAACTTCTTCGAGGGAGGGGCGCAGGGAAGATGAGTAAAATCCGCGTATACGAACTAGCCCAAAAGATGGGTATCGATAATAAGGAGCTTATGGCCAAGCTGCAGGCTGTCGGCGTCGAGGTGAAGAATCACATGGCCGTTATTGATGAAGCGGATGCGAAAAAGCTGACGGAAGCCCCGCCTAAAGCTGCTGCTCCGGTTAAAGAGGTCGCGAAGGAAGAGGTAAGGGTTACCAGCACTATTATCCGCCGGCGTCCGAAGGCAGTAGAGGCGGAACCTCCGAAGCCGGAAGAACCCGCTCCCCTTGTCGAAGAGGTCAAAGAAGAAAAACCTGAACCTGTAGCAGCCGCTCCTGAGGAGGCACCCGCACCACCAGTGGTTGAACCTCAACCTGCTGCGCCGCCCGCAATACCTGCTGCGCCGCCCAAGGCCGAAGAACCTCAGCGTGCCACTGCCAACAGGGCAGTCATTCTCGGAAGAGTCGAAATCCCCGGTCTGCAACCAAAACCTGAGCGGCAGCCCGAGCGCCGCGATACGCCTCGTCCCGCTGCCCGGGTAACCGATCGGCCTGCGCCTTCACGTGCTCCCGAGCGACCTGGTGCGCCTCGTCCTCAAGGAGATCGACCGGCTCCCGGACGTCAGGAGCGTGTAATGACGCCTCCCCAGGAGATGCCGTCGGATGATCGTAAAAAAGGAGCACGAAAAGGGAAAGAGGTCCCTGTCGTATCGGATACCGCCAAGGGTGCCAAGAAGGGAGCCAGTACCTCCAAGAAAAAGGAGGCATTCAAAAAAGCGGAACTTCTGGAAAAGCGTGAGCGCATATTCGAACCCGGACCCCGAGCGAAAGGAAAGCGCAAGGACAAGTCTCTTCGCATGCCTGAAGGTAGAAAAACTGAAATCACAGTCCCTAAAGCAATCAAGCGTATTATCAAGATTACGGAAACAATCACAGTCGGTGAGCTCGCCAAGAGGATGGGTATCAAAGCCACTGATCTGATCAGGAACCTGATGAAGATGGGAATGATGGTCACCATCAATCATCCCCTCGATTACGATACCGCCGTGATTCTTGCTGCGGATTTCGGGTATGAAATCGAAAACGTGGCGGTGGATCTTGACGAGATGCTAGAGTCGACTCCTGACGCTCCCGAGACCCTTGAGAAACGCCCGCCGGTTGTAACCATCATGGGACACGTCGACCATGGCAAAACCTCGCTACTCGATGCCATACGAGAAGCAAACGTCATCGCTGGTGAGGCAGGCGGAATTACTCAGCACATCGGTGCTTACGACGTAGAACTCGATGGACGTAAAATCACCTTCCTAGACACGCCGGGCCATGAAGCCTTTACCGCAATGCGAGCCCGAGGTGCCAAGGTAACCGATATCGTCATTCTGGTCGTTGCAGCCGATGACGGTGTCATGCCACAGACCCGCGAGGCTATCAACCACTCAAAGGCCGCAGGAGTGCCGATCATCGTTGCAATCAACAAGATCGACAAGCCGGATGCTAAGCCCGAGCGGGTCAAGCAGGAGCTCACCGAGCATGGTCTTGTCTCCTCCGACTGGGGGGGCGACACTACTATGGTCGAGGTTTCAGCGAAAAAGCGGCTCAACCTCGAAGAACTTCTGGAGATGGTTCTGTTGCAGGCAGACCTCATGGAGTTGAAGGCAAATCCCAACAAGCAAGCGAAAGGCACAATCGTCGAGGCAAAACTCGACAAGGGGCGCGGGCCGGTTGCTACGGTTCTAGTACAGGAAGGCACCCTCAAGATGGGAGACTACTGCGTAGTCGGTGTTCATTCCGGTCGCGTTCGCGCGATGCAGAACGACCGTGGCGAAAAGGTCAGTGAAGCCGGCCCTTCCATGCCAGTTGAGGTCATCGGGCTTTCAGGTGTCCCCGATGCAGGAGATGTCTTCGTTGCCATGAAGGATGAGAAGCAGGCCAAGGAAATCGCAACCCTGCGCCAGATCAAACAGCGTGAGGCCGAGCTTGCCAAGCACAGCAAGCTTTCACTGGAAGACCTCTATAAACGGATCCAGAGCGGTGAGGTGAAGGACCTCAACGTCATCGTCAAAGGGGATGTTCAAGGTTCCGTCGAAGCCGTAGGAGAGGCATTGCGCAAGCTCTCTACCGAAGCTGTCCGTCTCAACGTAATTCACTCCGCGGTCGGTGCCGTCACCGAGACCGACGTCAATTTGGCGACAGCTTCCAATGCGATCATAATCGGCTTCAACGTGCGTCCTGAAGTCAAGGCACAGGGACTGGCCGAGAAGGAAGGTGTCGATATCCGGCTCTACAACATCATCTACGATGCAGTGGAGGATGTGAAAAAGGCGATGGAAGGGCTGCTGGAACCTGTCTTCAAGGAGAAGTACCTTGGTCGCGCCGAGATCAGGGAAGTCTTCTCTGTACCCAAGATTGGTAACGTCGCTGGATGTTACGTGCAGGATGGGAAGATCGTCCGAAACGCCCAGGTGCGCCTGCTTCGGGATAATGTGGTAGTGTATGAAGGGAAGCTTGCTAGCCTCCGCCGCTTCAAAGATGATGTGAAAGAAGTTGCCACAAACTACGAGTGCGGTATGTCCCTCGAAAACTATAACGACATTAAAGTCGGTGATATCATCGAGGCGTTCGAGATCGAGAAGATTGCTGCAACTCTGTAACTACGCAAGAGGTAGAGAAAGAGATAGAGACTTTGGTGTACTATCTCTATC
The DNA here is from genome assembly GCF_900187405.1 of Geobacter sp. DSM 9736. Taxonomy (NCBI): domain Bacteria; kingdom Pseudomonadati; phylum Thermodesulfobacteriota; class Desulfuromonadia; order Geobacterales; family Geobacteraceae; genus Geobacter; species Geobacter sp. DSM 9736. The sequence continues at coordinate 1,114,449 of NZ_LT896716.1, read as the reverse complement.
GCTAACCAGGATCTCTCATGTTCAAGCGAGCTGAAAAAGTCTCCGAGGCGATTCACGAAACCGTATCCCAGCTTCTTATCAAGGGGCTGAAGGACCCGCGCATCGGCTTTGTTACCATAACAGGTGTCAAGGTTACCGACGACCTTCACCTTGCTACCATATATTTTACCGTCGTAGGAAGCGATGAGGAGAAGAAGGGGACCGAGGCCGGTCTGAACAGCGCCAGAGGTTTTATACGGAAGGAGCTCGGCAAGAGCCTGCATATGCGATACGTACCTGACCTCATTTTCAAGTATGACTCCTCTCTCGATTACGGAAATCGTATAGACACGCTTCTGCGAGAAATCAAGACAACGGAAGGGAATGATGCTGAATAGGATCGTCGAAGAAATCGAACGAAACCGCACCTTTCTGATTACCACCCATGAAAATCCAGACGGCGATGCCATCGGTTCCAGCTTGGCGCTTGCTAACTTCCTGAAAAAACTCGGGAAGGAAGTTACAGTTCATCTCTGCGATCAGGTCCCCGACGTCTATGCCTTTCTCCCCCTGGCGGAAACTATTCGTCATGATATTCCCTATTCTTGCTATGACGTCTGTTTTGTCCTCGATGTTGGAGAATTCAGGCGCGCCGGCACCCTGTTCAATTCTTTTCGTGATGTCGGCCTCTATATTAATGTGGATCACCATCTCAATTGCGAGAACACCGATGCACTCAATTACGTTGATTATGAGGCATGCGCAACCGGAGCGCTTGTTTACCGGATCATCAAGGCGGCTGGGCATGACATAGACCTAGATATCGCTAATTGCATATACACGGCCGTAATTACCGATACCGGCTCCTTCCGTTACTCAAACGCCAACCCCGAAGCCTTTGCTATTGCTGGTGAAATGGTGGGAAAAGGTGTCAATGCGTGGGACCTTTCCGAGAAGCTCTATGAAAGTCAGCCCCGTGAGCGCCTTGAGCTTTTGTCCCTTGCTCTCGCTACCCTTTCTATTTCTCCTCGCGGCGACTTCGCTTCTCTTTCTGTGTCTCTGGACATGTACGAAAAGACCGGAGCCACTGCAGAGCTTACCGATGGCTTCGTGAATTATCCCCGGTCTATTCGGGGGGTTGAGGTGGCTGTCTTCTTCCGTGAAATTAAACCCGGCTTTTTCAAGGTTGGCTTCCGCTCTAAAGGCAAAGTGGATGTCTCCGCTCTCGCTACGGCGTTCGGAGGCGGTGGGCATCACAATGCCGCGGGTTGCAATGTCTCCGGAACCCTTGAGGAAGTAAAGCGGCAGGTGTTCTCGCATCTCGAAAAAGCTCTTTGAAATGAACGGTTTCATCGTTATCGACAAACCGGAGGGGATGACCTCCCATGATGTTGTGAACCGGATACGCCGGATTACAGGACAGAAGAAGGCCGGTCATACGGGTACGCTTGATCCCTTCGCCACCGGAGTTCTCCCTGTTGCGTTGGGGGAGGCAACAAAAGCCATCCCTTTTCTAGATGAATCCATCAAGGAGTACCGGGCCACCCTACTGTTCGGTCGTGCCACCGATACGCAGGATTATACCGGAGCACCAGTTCTGGAAGGGGATTGGACGACTCTGGATTCTGAAGCAGTCCAGCGGCTAGCAGTTAAGTTTCTTGGAAAGCAGCAGCAATGCCCACCCATGTTTTCTGCCCTCAAGCATCAGGGTACGCCATTGTACAAGCTAGCGCGGCGGGGAATCGAGATAGAGCGCCCCAGTCGTGAGGTAGAGATTCATGCTCTTTCGATCGAGGCAATAACGCTTCCCGAAGTTTCCTTCACTGTCCGCTGCTCGCGAGGCACATATGTGCGCACACTGGCTCATGATCTGGGGATGTCGGCAGGATGCGGCGCTCACCTTCTTCAACTCCGTCGTACCGCAAGTGGCCCATTCCGGATCGAAGATGCTCTTTCACTTGAGACGGTTGCATCACTTGCCAGGGAGGGGAAGCTTTCGCAGCAATCCGTAACGGTTCGGAGTGCCCTGAACCATCTAACTTTTCTTACGCTCTCGGAGCGTGGAGTCGTACAGGTTCGCCATGGGATCATACCTGACCGGGCTGAGGTCGCAGTATCATCCGTTTCGCCTGCTCCGGGAGATCGTCTCGTGCTTGCAGGTGCCCATCAAATTCTCGCAGTCGCCGAAGTCACAGACCTGGAGCAAGATCAACGAGCAGAAGCTCCTCTTTCTATGCGGTTTTTGCGCGTTTTTAACGACCTTTGTCTTTACAGGCCATGACCTTTATGGTACAAAGCCCAGATATGTTCTGCTAAATTGTGAGGCAAATGCCCAGTAATCTGAAACATGAAAGGAGGTGTCGCAACAATGCTCGTCACTGAAAAAAAACAGGAAATTATCAAGGCAAACAAGCTGCATGATAATGATACAGGTTCTCCTGAAGTCCAGATAGCGATCCTGACAGAGCGGATCACCTATCTGACAGAGCACTTCAAAATGCACAAGAAGGACCACCACAGTCGCCGGGGACTGTTGAAAATCGTCGGCCAAAGAAGAAGGCTGCTCGATTACGTGAAGAAGAAGGACGTCGATCGGTACAAGGCAATCATCGAAAAACTCGGAATCAGAAGGTAGCAGAAGGCAGTATACCTCTCCGAAGAGGTATATTGCCTTTCTTGTTTTTACATGGGCGTTCAAGCCCATTTCTTTTGTTGGGGGCGTGGATAGAGAAGCGGAACCGGATTCGGCTTCTTTATCGACGGCCCCAACGCCAACCACTATGGCTAGGAGACGTACAAACCATGACTCACACAGTACAAGTAGATTTCGGCGGCAGGACCATCTCCATCGAGACCGGTAAGATGGCAAAACAGGCCAACGGCTCGGTTGTCGTTAGTTGCGGCGACACAATGGTGCTCGTAACGGCAGTAGCGGCAAAGTCGGCTAAGGAGGGACAGGATTTCTTCCCCCTCACAGTAAACTACCAGGAAAAAGCCTATGCGGGCGGTAAAATTCCAGGCGGTTTTTTCAAGCGCGAAGGGCGCCCTTCCGACAATGAGACACTCACCTGCCGGCTCATCGACCGGCCCATCAGGCCGCTCTTTCCGGACACGTTTCTCAATGACACCCAGATCATGGCTACCGTGATTTCCGCGGACAAGGACAATGATCCTGGCATTCTCTCCATGATCGGAGCTTCCGCGGCGCTGGAGGTTTCCGATATCCCCTTCCAAGGTCCCATTGCGGGTGTCAGGGTCGGCCGCGTGAGCGGGGAGTTCATAGCCAACCCGACCGCCGAGCAGATGGAAGCGAGCGACATCGATATTGTAGTTGCAGCAAGCCGTGATGCGATCATCATGGTTGAAGGGGGCGCTGCCATTGTTCCGGAAGAAGACATGCTTGAAGCCATATTCTTCGGTCATGCGGTAGTACAGCCGATCATAGATGCACAGGCGGAACTGCGCAAGAAGGCCGGCGTTGCCAAGCGGGAAGTGGTAGTTCAAATGGTCGATGAAGCGCTCAAGGGAAAGGTTAACAAGCTCGCCTATGACCGCATGAAAGAAGCAGTACGCATTAAATCAAAGGTGGAGCGCCATAACGCTATAGACATCATTGCTGCAGAAGTTCTCTCCGCTCTTGTTGCCGAGCACGAAGGCCAGGAGAAGGTAATAAAAGGGTTCCTTGGGGATCTGGAGTACGAGCTGGTGAGGGAGCACATCCTGAAGGACGGCATGCGAATCGATGGCCGCGACACGACGACCATCAGACCTATCTCTACCGAGGTGGGTCTGCTGCCACGCGTTCATGGATCCGCGCTTTTTACCCGCGGAGAAACGCAGGCCCTCGTGGCAGCCACGCTTGGGACATCCATCGACGAGCAGCGGATAGATTCCCTCTATGGCGAAAGCAAAAAGCGCTTCCTTCTCCACTATAATTTCCCCCCGTTCTCCGTAGGTGAAACAAGTTTTCGCCTTGCTCCGGGTCGCAGGGAGATCGGCCATGGTGCCCTTGCCGAACGCGCATTGGAGCGGGTCGTTCCGAAGCACGAGGATTTTCCATATACTATCCGCATTGTTTCCGACACCCTTGAAAGCAATGGATCTTCTTCCATGGCTACGGTCTGCGGCGGTACCATGTCGATGATGGATGCAGGCATTCCGATAAAGGCACCAGTTGCCGGTATCGCCATGGGGCTTATCAAGGAAGGAAACGATGTAGCCATTCTTTCCGACATTCTTGGGGATGAGGACCACCTCGGCGACATGGACTTCAAAGTCGCAGGCACTGCCGAAGGGGTCACCGCTCTACAGATGGACATCAAGATAGGCGGAGTTTCCAAGGAGATCATGAAGAATGCTCTGGAGCAGGCGCGGGCAGGGCGGCTCCACATTCTTGGGAAAATGGCGGAAACGATCAACTCTTCTCGCACCGACCTCTCTCCATTCGCTCCGCGCATCACCACAATATTCGTCAAGACCGACAAGATCAGGGACGTCATCGGGTCCGGCGGGAAAAACGTCAGGGGCATAACGGAAGCAACCGGCGTCACAATCGACATCGAGGACACCGGCAGGATCAATATAGCGAGCAACGACAAGGCTGCGTGTGAAAAAGCGATCAAGATGATCAGGGATCTTACTGCGGAAGCCGAAGAAGGAAAACTTTACATGGGCACCGTCAAGAAGATCATGGAGTTCGGTGCTTTTGTGGAAATATTCCCTGGCACCGACGGATTGGTTCACATTTCTGAGCTGGACACTGAGCGGGTAAAGAATGTATCGGACATTCTGAAGGAAGGGGACAAGGTGCTCGTGAAGTGCATCGGCATCGACAAGCAGGGCAAGATAAAGCTGTCCCGTAAAGAGGCCCTCGGGGCGACCTTAGAGGATTAATTAGAAGCTCTTCTTGCTTTTCGGCTTTTTTTGGATACACCTTTCTATACATGGTCAGTAAAACAGTTCTACATAATGGCATACGGGTCATCTCCGAACATATACCTTCAGCGTATTCGGTTTCGATCGGATTCTGGGTTGCAAGCGGCTCCCGTCACGAAACGTCTGAAGCAAACGGAATTGCCCACTTCATCGAGCACCTTTTGTTCAAGGGTACTCCCAGGCGTACGGCATTGGATATCGCCCGTGAAATGGATTCCATGGGCGGTATCCTCAATGCCTTTACCAGCCGAGAATACGTCTGCTACTATGCCAAAGTTCTCGACAAGTTCCTCCCTCAGGCAGTAGACCTGCTTTCCGACATCTTCCTCAATTCGCTTTTCGACCCGGAAGAGATAGAGAAGGAGCGCAAGGTTGTTCTTCAGGAAATCAGCATGCTGGAAGACAACCCCGATGATTACGTCCACGATCTTTTCTCCCGTAACTTCTGGAAAGGGCACTCGCTCGGCATGCCTATCATCGGCAATGAAGAGAGTGTCGGCGGCCTCTCCCGTGAAGCCATCATATCCTACCGGGACCGTACCTACCTGGGTGGGAATATCATCATCGCTGCTGCGGGAAACATTGCTCATCAGGACCTCCTTAAGCTTGTAGAGGGGGTCTTTTCAAACCATCCTTCCGGAAGCAGCTCTTCACCCGAGGAAGAGCGGAACATCTGCAAGAGAATCGAGACGTATGAAAAGGACCTGGAGCAGGCGCATCTGTGTCTCGGCACGACGGCACTCCCCCAGGATCACCCGCTGCGTTATGAAGCCTACATCCTCAATACCGTGCTCGGCGGCAGCATGAGTTCCCGCCTTTTTCAGGAAATACGGGAGCGGCATGGGCTCGCATACTCGGTATACTCCTACATGATCTCCCATTCCGATTCCGGTTCGCTCGTGATCTACGCCGGATCTAGCCCTGATCAGGTGGGGCAGGTCATAGAGATCGCTTTGAAAGAACTGAAGCGACTGAAGACTGAAGCCCTTACGGCGACCGAGCTTGAATCCGCCAAGGAACAGATCAAGGGAAATATCCTGTTGTCCCTCGAAAGTAGCGACAACAGGATGTCAAAGCTCGCGAAGAATGAAATCTACTTCGGCGACTACCAACCGCTTCCGGAGATCATCAAGGGTTTCGACCGTGTTACTTCCACATCTCTGCTCGACCTGTGCGGAGAACTTCTCGATGACCGGTATTTCACCATGGTACTCATGGGAAAGGTTTCCTCCGGTTCCATCTCTGCCCGTGACCTGACTCTCTGAACAGATCTTCCACGGCCGCTCCATGAACTCGATGCTCCTCAAGATTAAAAGAACCACCACCGACAGCGGAAACCCGCTTCCTCAATACATGACTCCCCACGCGGCCGGGATGGACCTGTACGCCGAAATACGAGAAGATATAGTGCTATGTCCCGGTGCTCGTGCCCTCGTTCCTACCGGCGTTGCCATAGAGCTTCCGGAGGGGTATGAAGCGCAGGTCAGACCGCGAAGCGGTCTGGCGCTCAGGCATGGTCTGGCACTTGTAAACTCACCCGGAACCATAGATCCAGATTATCGCGGCGAAATTGGTGTCATTCTCATCAATCTTGGCGAGGAGTCGTTCACAATCCGACCAGGTGAACGGATTGCACAGCTGGTGATAGCTCCATTCGTACGTGCGAAAATTCAGGAAGTGGCAGAGCTTGACGGCTCGGAGCGGGGATCCGGAGGGTTCGGACACACGGGCAGATAACCGCCCACTTAAAGTCGTACTTTATCAGTGAGGAGGCAGGTTATGAAAGATCCGAGAGTCGCCCGACTGGCCGAAGTTCTCGTGGATTACTCTACACAAGTGGGCAAGGGTGATGTCGTAATCATCAACGCCTCAGGCTTCGAATGTCTTCCTCTAGTAAAGGAACTCTATGTTCTCTGCCTTAAAAGAGGCGCCCAGTATGTCGAGTACGAGTTTTCCCACCCCGACGTAAACCGTCACTTCTACAACAACGCTTCTCCCGAACAGCTCTCATACTTCCCTCAGCACAAACTCGATTTCATGCAGCGCGTAAATGTTTTCATCGCAATATCAGCTGGTGAGAATTCGATGGTGATGGCTCAAGCGAATCAGCAGAGCATGATTACCTATGCGAAACTGATGCGTCCGATAGCTGACTGGCGCGTCAAGCATACCCGATGGGTCATAACAAGATACCCTACCCAGGGGGCGGCTCAGGAGGCGAAGATGAGCCTGGATGAATACGAGGACTACCTCTTTTCCGCCTGCTGCATTGATTGGCGGCAGGAATCGATCAAACAGGAAAAACTGAAGAGGTTAATGGACACGGCCGAGCATGTGCGGATAAAAGCGTCTGACACGGACCTTTCCTTCAGCATCAAAGGGCTTCCCGGGATCAAGTGCGACGGGAGGTTCAACATACCTGATGGGGAAGTCTTCACCGCCCCCGTTCGAGATTCTGTCTCCGGCTACATTACCTATAACTGCCCGACAATCTACCAGGGAAAAGAGTTCAACAACATCAGGCTGGAGTTCGAACGGGGGAGAATTGTCGCCGCATCTGCTCCCGGGATGGATAATGCCCTCAACACGATTTTGGATACGGACGAAGGGGCGCGTTACATTGGAGAGTTCGCAATCGGCGTCAATCCGGGAATACGGGAACCGATGCGAAACATACTCTTTGACGAGAAGATTTTCGGTTCGATCCATTTCACTCCAGGACAGTGTTACGACGAGTGCGACAACGGCAATCGATCGGCCGTTCACTGGGATATGGTAAAGCTGCTTCGAGGAGACGGGGAGATATGGTTTGACGACATCCTCATCCAGAAGGATGGACTTTTCGTTCACGACAATCTCTGCGATCTGAACCCCCAGGTATAACCATGGTAATAGAGATAAATGCCGAAAATCCTCAGTCGCGCCTCATTGCAAGGGTTGTCGAGTCACTCCAGAAGGGGGGAGTAATCGCCTATCCCACGGATACTACGTACGGAATTGGTTGCAGCATTTTCAACAAAAAGGGAATCGACCGGATTTATCTGCTGAAGCAGCGCGAGAAGAAAAAACCTTTTTCCTTCATCTGTACCGACCTTTCTGAAGTTGCCCGATATGCAAAGGTGAGCAACTACGCCTTCAGGATATTGAAGCGGCACCTTCCCGGTCCGTATACCTTTGTCCTCGACGCTACCTCGATAGTGCCGGACCTGCTGGTGACCCGCCAGAAAACTGTTGGTATCCGCATTCCGGACAACCCGATCTGTATGGCGATTACCCGCGCGCTCGGGCACCCCATCATAACAACAAGCGCAAATCTTTCCGGTGAAGAACCGATCGGTGATCCGTTTCTAGTCGAGCAGGAGATGGGGAAGCAGCTAGATCTTGTAGTAGATGGCGGCATTCTTCCTCCTGACGTCAGTTCGGTGGTTAGCCTTATAGGTGACAGCCCTGTGGTCCTCCGCAAGGGCCTGGGCGATGTGAGTTGGTGCAGCTGAAATGAGCAGTAGTACAATACGCTGCGGTATAAATCTCATATCCGGAGGAGTTGCTCTTGTAACTCTTGCTACCTTTTTTCACGAGGAGGTTACATCTCTGCTAGGGCTTGCCCCGTTGATTGAGGCACGTTTCGTATATCTCGGACTTTTCTGGGGAGGAACGATTGGTTGCGTCGGCATCGTCGTGGCGGTTGCGGGAATTTTCCGCGGTGGAGAGGAGCAGAAACATGTTCGGATTGTTCCGGCGATGGTCGTTCTTGCTGCAGTTGTAGTGCTTTTTTTTGTTCTTCTCTTCTCTTCTTTCGATGAGCCCCAGAAACCCCGGCTGCGCCCCGGCGATACGATCTTGATCTGAACCGGTTGCCCGAGCCGGTCGTTGCAGCGTTTCTTCTTGCAATACTGCAGCGGATGGGGTATTAAAGGCCGTTGCTCCTCCCGGCACAAGCAATGACGGGATTTTTCCTTGACAAAGCACCCTCGTTATATATACTTGGGGGCTTTAATGCGGGGACTGGTGATGCCATGAAGGTGCACGTTGAAGAGATAAAGGATAAACCGAAGGTTTTCTCGGTCGAAGAACCGGTAGAGGATTATCCGATTCTCTTGTCGTCCCAAGATGCAGGAGAATGCCGATTTGTCGAACCGCTGAAGCTATGGCTTACAGTAACGCGCGAGTTTGATCACATAAGGGTGAACGGGAGGGTGGAAACTCGGGTTCTTCTCGATTGCTCCCGCTGTCTTGCGGGTTTTGAAGCCCCTGTTGTTTCCAATTTCACAGTTTTCTACTCCCGTGAAGCCGATGTCCCCCAGGACGAAGAGGTTGAGCTCGCGGAGGCCGATCTGGTCTCGGCGACGTATCGAGGAGATGTCATCGATCTCAATCCTGAAATAGCGGAACAGGTGATGATGGAAATTCCGCTCAAACCGCTATGCAATGAAGAATGCCAGGGGTTATGCAACAAATGCGGTGCCGATCTCAACAAGGTTGAGTGTGGCTGTGACAGATCGGACCTTAACTTCAAGATGAGCGTGCTCAAGAGTTTCAAGGTAAACAAATAAAGGAGAATCAAGATGGCAGTACCTAAGAAAAAAACATCCAAAGCGCGGAAGAACTCCCGCAGGGCTCATGATTTCCTCACCGCCCCCACTGTTTCAACCTGCCCCCAGTGCAAAGCACCCAAGCTTCCCCATCGTGCCTGCGCCTCCTGCGGTACCTACAAAGGAAAAGAGGTACTGAAGGCCGAGGAACTGTAATCCAGGTCCGACCATATACTGCCCAGAGGGTTTATGAGAGTTGCTGTTGATGCAATGGGTGGGGACAACGCTCCGGTCGTCGAGGTGGCAGGAGCTGTTGCGGCCGCGCGCGAGTATGGTATCGCCGTTACCCTCGTTGGCGACACGGATAGGCTACGCGATGAGCTGACCCGCCACCAGTGCCAGGGGCTTGACATAACCCTGCAGCACGCAAGCGAAGTGGTCGGGATGCACGATTCAGCTTCCGATGCCATACGGAAAAAGAAGGACTCATCAATCCGCGTCGCGTTCGATCTTGTTAAAAGGGGTGAGGCCGAAGCAGTTGTAAGCGCGGGTAACTCCGGTGCTACCATGGCCGCGGGGATGTTCGTTCTCAAGCGGATCGATGGAATCGACCGTCCGGCCATAGCACAGATTTTTCCGACACTCAAGGGAAAGACACTCGTACTCGATGTGGGCGGAAACGTTGACTGCAAGCCAATTCATCTTGCCCAGTTCGCCATCATGGGGGAGGTATACTGTCGTTATGCGATGAACACGAACTCCCCGCGTATCGGTGTCCTTTCCAATGGTGAGGAGGAAAGCAAGGGGAATGATCTGACCCGGGAAACCCATCTTCTTCTTAAGAAGACCCCCCTTGAATACGTCGGCTATGTTGAGGGGCGTGACATCTTCAACGGCAAGGTTGACGTGGTCGTCTGCGACGGGTTTGTTGGAAATGTCGTGCTGAAGCTCTCGGAGGGGCTTGCAGAGGCAGCCGTAACGATGCTTAAGGAAGAGATCAAGAAGAGCTACATGTCAGTTCTTGGATATCTCTTCGCCCGCACCGCTTTCAAGAACTTCAAAAAAAAGGTGGATTACGCTGAATATGGCGGAGCTCCGCTTCTCGGCATCAACGGTGTCGGAATGATCTGTCATGGCGGGTCCAACGAGAAAGCCATCAAGAATGCCATCCGTTTTGCGCACGAATACGCCGAGAAAGGCGTTACGCACAGGATGGCGGACAAGCTTCGTGAGCATTTCGTCGTAACCATGCAGCAGCACGAGCCTGTTCAAGAAGTAGTGGCAGGGTAGGGAAGGCGGAGTAATGATCCACACACGGATAACAGGTACAGGCTCGGCTCTCCCGGACAAGATACTAACCAATTTCGATATCGAAAAGATGGTCGACACCAGTGACGAGTGGATTGTCACCAGAACCGGCATCAGGCAACGCCATATAGCGCAGGAAGGTGAATATACTTCAACCTTCGCCTCTATGGCGGCACGAAATGCGCTCGACAAAGCAGGGCTGACCCCTGACCAGCTTGACATGATTCTCGTTGCCACGGTAACGCCTGACTTCCCTTTTCCTTCCACTGCTTGTCTCGTACAGAGCAATCTTAAAGCTGCCAATGCCGTTGCTCTTGATATTTCCGCCGCCTGTTCCGGCTTTCTCTATGGTCTCTCAATAGCCGACAAATATATCCGGACCGGGTCCGCCCGAAAAATTCTGGTTGTAGGGGCGGAGGTTCTTTCCAGGATTGTGGACTGGAGCGACCGCAACACTTGCTGCCTTTTTGGGGACGGCGCCGGCGCCGTGGTTGTCGAGGCTTCAGAATCGGAGCATGGAATCCTTTCAAGCCATATGAAGAGCGACGGTTCCTTCTGGGAGCTTCTCTATCAGCCCGGATGCGGCAGCAGGAACCCCGTCTCCCCGAAAGCCATAAGCGAACGACTTCCCTTCATATCGATGCAGGGTAATGAGGTCTTCAAGCATGCCGTCCGTGCCATGGGCGAGATTGCCTGCGAAGCTCTAGCAGTCCATGATCTCACTGCCGACGACATAGACCTTTTTATTCCCCATCAGGCGAACCGGCGGATTATCGATGCGATTGCCAAGCGGCTCGGTGTTCCGGAGAAGAAGATATTCAATAACGTCGAACGCTACGGAAACACTTCGTCCGCGTCCATCCCTATTGCCCTGGATGAGGCTAATCGCACCGGACGAGTCAATACAGGTGACTTGATTCTCCTTGCAGCCTTCGGAGGAGGACTTACATGGGCCTCCACGATCGTTCGCTGGTAGTTCATTTTCAAGCAAAGGATGTGCTTATGGCTGCTCATGCATTTATTTTCCCCGGGCAGGGCTCCCAGTTTCCCGGCATGGGAAAGGAACTGGCAGAGAATTTTACTGTTGCACGGGATGTGTTTGCCGAGGCCGATGACGCCCTCAGCTTCAAGCTGTCCCGCCTCTGTTTCGAAGGACCGGAGCAGGATCTCAAGTTGACGGCCAATACACAGCCGGCAATACTGACTGTAAGTATTGCCGCATTGCGAGTTGTTCAAGCCGAAACGGGTCTATCTCCTAAATTTCTTGCTGGCCACTCCCTCGGCGAATACTCGGCGCTGGTAGCCTCGGGATCCCTTGCTTTTGCCGATGCAGTCCGCACCGTTCGCGCCCGTGGCACTTTTATGCAGGAAGCCGTCCCGGTAGGCGTAGGGGCTATGGCGGCTATTCTTGGTGTGGAGCCTGACGTTCTTGCTGAAATTTGTGCTGAAGCGGCACAGGGGGAAGTGGTATCTGCTGCGAACTTCAATTCCCCAGGCCAGATCGTGATAGCCGGGCATTCTACAGCGGTAAATCGTGCCATTGAAATAGCCAAGGGAAGAGGTTTCCGGAAGGCCATGCTGCTTCCCGTAAGCGCGCCCTTCCACTGCAGTCTTATGGTCCCTGCCGGGGAGCGCCTGGCTGCGGTTCTGGAGGGGGTAAGCATTTCCACGATGCGGACTCCCGTTGTAACAAACGTAGAAGCACGGGAAAACAGCGACGAAAAAATGATTACGGATCTTCTCGTCAGGCAGGTAAGCGCCCCGGTCCGCTGGGAGGAGTCGGTGCGGCGGATGGTGGATCTCGATGTAACGAACTTCCTCGAAATTGGGCCCGGAAAGGTTCTGTCGGGGCTGGTAAAACGGATTGCCAAGGAGGCTGTTACCTCCAATGTAGAGGATGTAGCTTCGCTGAAATCCCTGCAATAACGAGTTCAAGGAGGCTGTTTCATGCCACAAGGAAAAGTTGCCGTAATTACCGGGGCTTCCCGGGGAATCGGTCGCAGCATTGCACTGTCTCTGGCGGCTGCGGGAGCAAAGATTGTAGCCGTTGATGTCAATTTGGAAGGAACAAAAGCGCTGGCCGACGAGATCAAAGCCGCCGGTGGGGAAGCTGTCGGAGTACAGGGTAACGTTACTGTCGCCGCCGATGCTGACCGGATGATGGATGAGGCTGTCGCAGCGTTCGGCCGTGTCGATATCCTTGTGAATAATGCCGGGATTACGAGGGATGCTCTGCTGCTCCGCATGAAGGAAGACGAGTGGGATGCGGTTATAGACGTCAATCTGAAAGGTGCCTTCCTTTGCACTCGTGCTGCTGCGAAAGTAATGACCAAGCAGCGCTACGGGCGGATCATAAACATTGCCTCGGTTGTCGGTCAGATGGGTAACATCGGCCAGGCCAACTATTGCGCCAGCAAAGCCGGGCTCATGGGGCTCACCCGTTCCAACGCCCGGGAACTTGCTCGCCGCAATGTTACAGTGAACGCGGTAGCACCGGGATTCATAGCCACCGATATGACCGATGCTCTTCCTGAGAAGGTTAAGCAGGAACTCCTGGCACAGATCCCCTTGGAGCGTCTTGGGACTGCCGACGACATTGCGAACGCAGTATTGTTTCTAGCCATGGAAAACTCGGCCTATATAACGGGCCAGGTACTTGCCGTTAACGGTGGGATGTACATGTAGCAGGGGCTTTAAAACCGGAAAAAATATCTTTTGCAAATCGTTCTTTTCATGCTATGAAGGCAAGGTAGTCAACACCAGAAACCTGTACAGGTTCATTAAACAATGGAGGTAGAGCATGTCGTCGTCGATAGAAAAAAGGGTCAAAGAGATAGTAGCAGAGCAGCTTGGGGTTGATGAGGCACAGGTTACCAATGAAGCATCCTTTATGGACGATCTGGGCGCAGATTCTCTCGACACCGTAGAGCTTGTGATGGCCCTTGAAGAGGAGTTCGATATCGAGATCTCCGACGAAAGCGCTGAGAAAATCACATCCGTCCAGGATGCAATCGACTACATCACCGAGCACACCTAGAAAACAGGGGAAGTCCGCTTCCCCTCTCTTTATCGCTGCACTTTTCCCCCAGAAGATCAGTTCGAGGAGACCAGATTTATGAGAAGAGTTGTGGTGACGGGCGTCGGCGTTGTTTCGCCGCTGGGCACCGGAAACCAGAAGAACTGGAATGCCGTTATTGCGGGAAAGTCGGGAATCGGCCCAATAACCCGTTTCGATGCTTCGGAAATGCCTGTCAAGATCGCCGGTGAGGTCAGGGACTTTATCGCCGAAGATTTCATCGACAAAAAAGAAGTAAAGAAGATGGATCTGTTCATCCAGTACTCTATGGCTGCCGCGCATTTCGCCATGGAAGATTCGGGCCTCCAGGTTACCGAGGAGAACGCTGAGCGGGTAGGGGTTCTGGTAGGGGCCGGACTCGGCGGATTGACCACCATTGAGAAATATCATTCCGCCCTCCAGGAGGGTGGCTACAAGAAGATTTCTCCCTTCTTTATCCCGATGCTCATCATCAATCTGGCCCCCGGGCACATATCCATGAAGTACGGTGCCAAAGGGCCGAACGTTTCTTCAGTTTCCGCCTGCGCTACCGGCACCCACTCCATCGGCGATGCCTACCACATTATCAAGCGCGGCGACGCAGACGCGATGATCGCAGGAGGCACCGAATCGACGGTGACGCCGCTCGGAATTGGCGGATTCGCCGTCATGAAGGCGTTGTCTACCCGCAATGACGATCCGACCGCTGCTTCGCGACCATTTGAAAAGAACCGCGATGGCTTCATTCTAGCCGAAGGTGCCGGGATAATAGTTCTTGAGGAATATGAATCGGCAAAAAAACGAGGCGCCAAGATCTATGGTGAAGTCGTAGGTTATGGGATGACAGGAGATGCCTATCACCTCACCGCGCCAGCTCCCGGAGGGGAGGGTGCGGCCCGCTGCATCAAGATGGCTCTCAATGGTGCCGGCATCAACCCGGAGCAGGTGACTTACATCAATGCGCACGGCACGTCTACACCCTTCAACGACCTCAACGAAACACTTGCTATCAAGGCAGTGTTCGGCGACCACGCCAAGAAGCTGATGGTCTCCTCGACCAAGTCGATGACGGGTCACCTTCTGGGTGCCGCCGGAGGGGTTGAGGCTGCGCTGACGCTGATGGCGATGGATAAAGGGATCGTTCCTCCTACCATTAATTATGAAGAGCCTGATCCTGAATGCGATCTTGATTACGTTCCAAATACCGCCCGCGAAGCCAAGATAGAGTACGCATTAAGCAACTCCTTCGGGTTCGGCGGGACCAATGCCACTCTTCTGTTCAGGAAGGTATAGGAGATGGCAATTATGGTGGTGGGCAGCGATCATGGCGGACTCGACCTCAAGGAAGGGATCAAGGCCTTCCTTGGTTCGCGGGGCATTGTCTTTGAGGATTGCGGAACCGATAACGGTGACTCCGTCGATTACCCCGACTTTGGGGAACGGGTTGCTAGGATGGTTTCGGAGGGTGCTGCTGAAAAAGGTATACTATTCTGCGGAACCGGGATCGGAATGTCCATTGTGGCAAATAAGTTTCCCGGAGTTCGTGCCGCATTGGTAACCGATCCATTCATGGCACGAATGGCCAAAGAGCACAACAACGCCAACATCCTAGTCCTTGGTGGCCGCGTACTTACCGAAAAGGATGCACGTGAGATCGTCGCTGCATGGCTCGATGCCTCTTTTGAGGGAGGACGTCACCAAGGCCGCCTCGACAAGATCGCGGCTCTGGAGCGGGAGCTTGCGCAGAGCAGGTAATTGTTTTTTTGCATAAGACGCACGACGGGACTGTACAGGTCCCGTTTCTTTTTCCAATAAGGCGAAGGAGATACTTATGTCGATTCTCGAACAGTTCGATCCGGAAATAGCACGCGCTGTGAGACTGGAAACCGAGCGGCAGGAATTTAACCTGGAGTTGATTGCTTCCGAGAACTTCGTTTCTGAAGCGGTCCTTGAAGCCCAGGGGTCGGTGCTTACTAACAAATACGCCGAAGGATATCCCGGAAAGCGCTACTACGGCGGCTGTCATCATGTAGATGAGGTAGAAAACCTTGCCATTTCACGGGCAAAGGAGCTTTTTGGTGCTGATCACGTCAACGTCCAGCCCCACTCCGGCTCCCAGGCAAATATGGCCGTCTACTTCTCGGTGCTCAAGCCGGGCGATACTATCCTGGGCATGAACCTTTCCCACGGCGGACACCTCACCCACGGAAGCCCCGTCAATTTTTCCGGGCGCTTCTTCAATGTTATTCCATATGGGGTCTCTAAGGAGGTCCAGACCATCGATTACGAGGAAGTTGAACGCCTTGCACAGGAACACAAGCCCAAGATGATCGTTGTTGGTGCCAGCGCATACCCCCGTATTATTGACTTCGCTGCTTTTCGCACCATAGCTGATAAGGTTGGCGCCGTGGTGATGGTGGATATGGCTCACATCGCAGGACTGGTCGCGGCCGGCCTCCACCCGAGCCCCGTTCCCCATGCCGAGTTCGTTACCACCACGACCCACAAGACACTTCGCGGCCCACGGGGAGGAATGATCCTCTGCAGGGAAGAGTATGCTAAAACCCTCAATTCCAATATCTTCCCGGGAATCCAGGGTGGGCCTCTCATGCATGTAATTGCTGCCAAGGCCGTAGCCTTTAAAGAGGCGCTCACCCCGCAGTTCAAGGCCTATCAGGAGCAGATTGTTAAAAATGCGCGTACGCTGGCACAGGGCCTGATGGAGCGCGGCTTCAAGCTTGTCTCCGGAGGCACAGACAATCACCTCATGCTTGTTGATCTTTCCGGAACGGAACTAACCGGCAAGGTGGCCGAGGAGGCCCTAGACAGGGCCGGCATCACCGTCAACAAAAACACCGTCCCCTTCGAAACCCGCTCTCCGTTTGTGACATCCGGGTTCCGCATTGGTACTCCTGCTGCCACCTCACATGGTCTCAAGGAGCCCGAAATGAAGGACGTCGCAGGTTTCATCGCAGAGGTTCTCGGCAACGTAGAGAATGAAGCGAAACTGGCAGAAATCAAAGGGCGGGTTAATCAGCTGATGAAGCGTTTCCCGCTTTATGCTCACAGATTGAAGTAAAGAAGCTTGTGGCAGGACGAAAAAAGGCGCCAATACGGCGCCTTTTTTCGTATTAGGAGCTATTTCTATCCAGTGAGCTGCTCGGCGAGGCAGACAAGATTAGGCAGATCGGGTTTCGTGAGGATCTGGTTTGCTCCGAGGGCGCTCCACTTCCTGATGTTATCTTCGCTCGCCAGGGAGGAGAAAATTACTACGGGGAGGTCCTTGAGGGCTGCCTCTTTCCGTACCCGAGACGTCAGGTGCAGACCGTCCATTCGCGGCATTTCAACGTCCGTTATCAGCAGGTCGAGTTCCTCTTTTATGGGCACTTGGCGTTCGCGGCATCGCTGCAGTTTCTCGTTTATAATGTTCCAGGCCTCTTCGCCATTTTCCGCTTCTTCCACCAGGTGTCCTGCAGCGCGCAAGGAGGAGCACATCGTGTTGCGGATGAACGGGGAATCGTCGGCGACAAGTATGCGTCTGCTGCGGGCGGTATCGGGGTCCGGGAGCATCTCGTAAGCCGTCACATACTGCCCGCAGAGTTCACCAACGATCTTCTCGAAGTCGAGAACGAGGATGATCCTGTCATCCATCTTTACGAGGCCCGTCACCTGCTCCGAATTCGCCACCTTCACGGGAGGCTCCACCTGCTCCCAGGAGATGCGGTAGATGCGGGAGACCGAATGTACTAGCACCCCCACCACCAGCCTGTTGAATTCGAGGACGATCACCCGATCAGGCTCCATTCCCTCAATGCGTTTATTGAGACGCTCCGCCAGGTTGATGACCGTGATCACCTTGTCTCGCAGTTTTATCATTCCCGCGACAGCAGGTTGGCTGTTGAATGCTTTCCACAGCTGGGGAAGGCGGATGATTTCTCTCACTTTCGCCACGTTCACACCGTAATGGCACGGCACCAGCTGGCCCGAATCATCATATTCATCTATCCTGAATTCGACTATCTCGAGTTCGTTTGTGTCGCTTTCAAGTAATACGGCGTTGTTCGAATTCTCCATAGTGGATTCTCCTATGATGTTTTACGGGCAGCTGCAAGGGCCCAAAAGTTTCATCGGTAACCGCGGGAAAGAGCTTGAGTCATAATTTCCTCTCATGCTGTGAATACTTACTATTTCCTTGACAACCTTCCCTGTTTTAAACCATATGGTCCTATGAACAAGCGTTCAGCAGAGGCGACCAAACAGAAGATACTCGACGCTGCCCACCGTGTATTTGCAGAAAGAGGGCATTCTGAAGCCAGTATGCGGCTCATCGCCAGCGCTGCGGGCATTAGCGTTGGTTGCCTCTACCTCTACTTCAAGAACAAGGATGATCTCTACCTTACACTGATGCAGCAATGGATCAGGAGACTCGACGGGGAGACGCGGGAGGTTCTCGCCCATATCAAGGATCCCAGGGAAGCGGTGAAGGCCTTTATTTCAACGACGATCGCCTTTACCACAGGACACAAGGAAATCCTCATGCTTCAGGGGAAGGAATTCTGCTTCTCCTTCGGCCTTGACATGAAACGGCAGTTTTTTCGGGAGCGCCGCCTTTTTCTGACACAGCTCATTGCAGATGGAGTCGAGAGAGGGGCTTTTTGCGACTGCAATCCCGAGGAGGCTGCGAAGGTGATATTCAACATGCTGCGTGGGTACATAGTCTCAATGGTAATCGACGAGGAAGCTCTTTTTTCGGTTGAGGATTGCTGCAGTCTCCTGCTCAACGGACTGTTACGGAGGAATGACGGGTGAAGAAATATCTGGCAGGTTTTTCGTTGGTCTTTTTATGTGCGGGCGGAGCCGCAGGGGAGGATGCTGTGCGCAGACTGACGCTGCAGGAAGCGATCAGGATGGCGGCAGAACGTAACCTGGATGTCCGCGCTGAACTTTATAATACCGCGCTGTTCGAAGCGGATATTCATAGATTTCGCGGGATATACGATCTCCTTCTTTCCGCGCTTCTCGACTACCGGGACTCGACAACCCTTGCGACAAATAATGTAATTACCGGTGGTTCTCCCACCATCGAGCAGAAATCGGTCAGCTACAACGCCGGAGCGACCCAGTTGCTCCCCACGGGCGGTACCGTCGGTCTTACATTCAACAATAACTGGACGAAGGCCAACTTCGGATCGATTCGGGATTTCTATGAGTCGGACCTGACCCTCAATGTTGCACAGCCGCTTCTCCAGAACTTCGGCCAGGAAGTGACAGAGCTCAACATCTCGATTTCCAGGCTCAATAAAGAAGGTTCATTCGAGCAGTTCCAGACCAGGCTCCTCAACACGGTTAACCAGGTGACTGCACAGTATTTCCAGCTTGTCTCCTCCCGTCAGGACGTCGATATCAGAAAGGCTTCACTGGCTCTCTCCGAAAGGATACTGAGCGACACCCAGGCAAGGGTCAAGGCTGGGGTTCTTCCGGCTATGGAGATCATCAATGCGGAGTTCGGAGTAGCCTCGCGCCAGCGGGAACTGCTGGATGCGGAGCGGGCGGTGAAGGATCAGAACGACGCATTGAGGCTTCTTCTTCAGCTTCCGCCTGACATGGAGATCGTTCCGGTGGATGCTTTCAGGACGGACCCTTATCCGACCGATGAAGCCGCCGAAATGAAACGGGCCATGGCAGTGCGCCCGGAACTGAAGCAGCTGGACGCGGCCCTTAAAACAAGCGAATTGCAGAATCGTGTGGCGAGAAAGCAGACCCTCCCGAACCTCCTCGTTACTGCATCGGTTGCTCCGACAGGTCTTGGGAGTACCTACAGCCGCGACCTCGAGCGCCTCGGTTCCGGCGACTACCCTGTCTGGGGCGTAGGGCTGCAGTTCAGCTATCCCCTTGGTAACCGGACAGCTGAAAACGATTATATCAAGACGAAATTGAGGATCGAGCAGAACAGGATGCTGATAAAGAGTCAGCAAGAAACTGTCGCAAACGAAGTCCGCGCGGCCGTCCGGGCAATTGACGTTAACTACAAGCAGCTGGAGGTCACCAAACGTGGAAGGGCCTACGCCGAGGAGCGTCTCAACGCTTTCATCAAGAGAAGCCAGGTCGGGCTTGCTACTATGAGGGACGTGCTGGATGTGGAGAACGATCTCGTGACCGCCAAAGGGGAAGAGGTGAAGGCTCTCGCAGCCTATAACAGCTCAATATATCAGCTATGGCGCGTAACCGGAGACCTCCTGTCCCGCCAGGGGGTAAAAGTGTCTGTTGATGAAGCCGACACGCTGTACGAGAGGAGCAAGTAGCATGTCGTGCCGCTGTCGACGGGTGATGGTGCCTTTGTCCATCATGCCCATCCTCTGTCTGGTCCTCGTGTCGTGCGTAAAGAAGAAAGAGCCGCCTCGTCCCAAGCCTCCCGTGCCTGTTGGGGTGGTCGTGGCTGAACAGAGAAATGTTCCGGTTCAGTTGGCTGCCATCGGCAACGTTGAGGCTTACAGCACCGTAGGCGTAAAGTCGCAAATCAGCGGGACCATAGTGCGCGTGCATTTTCGGGAGGGGGAGGATGTCAGAAAGGGGCAGGTCCTTTTCACTATCGACCCCGCCCCCTTCGTGGCTGCCCTTCGCCATGCGGAAGCCCTACTTGCGAAGGATATCGCCCAGGCTAAGAATGCCGAAGAGCAGGCAAAGCGATATGCGACCCTCGTGCAGGAGGGTATAGTGACTCGGGAGCAGTACGATACATACCGCACTGCAGCCGAGGCGCTGGGCGCCACTGTGGCAGCGGACCGGGCAGCGGTGGAGAATGCAAGGATCCAGCTCGGCTACTGCACCATACGCTCCCCTTTGAGCGGGCGGACAGGCAACCTGGCCGTACACGCCGGTAACCTCGTGAAGGCGAACGACAATCCGGTTCTTGTGACAATCAACCAGATAACTCCCATCTACACAACCTTCAGCATTCCTGAAAAGGAACTTCCGGAGATTAAGCGGCGGCTGGCAAGCGGAGCACTTACCGTCGAAGCACGCCTGCCGAACGATACCGGGGAGCCGGAACGGGGGAATCTGACCTTCATCGATAATTTCGTGGACCCCACTACCGGAATGATAAAGCTCAAAGGGACATTTCAGAACGGGAAGGGCCGGTTGTGGCCCGGACAGTTCGTCAAGATCACGATGACGCTCTCCATACTTGCGAACGCGACAGTAGTGCCCCAGCATGCAGTGCAGGCCGGGCAGAAGGGTCCATTTGTGTTTGTGGTCAAGAGGGACAATACAGTCGAGCAACGCTCGGTGGTACCTGGAATTTCCCAGGGGGGACAGGTGGTCATCCTCCAGGGGATTCAGCCTGGTGAAAGCATCGTAACAGAGGGGCAGATGCGGGTCATGCCGGGAGCAAAAGTCGCTGTCAGGCATGAGAAAAGGGGAGGAGAGTCACAAGCTCAGCCATCGGGGGGCTTGCCTGGACATAAGCAATGAACATCGCGTCCCTCTTTATCCGCAGACCTATCATGACGAGCCTCGTCATGCTGGCGGTAATGGTTTTCGGGCTCTTCGCCTACAAGATACTGCCGGTGAACGACCTGCCGGCGATCGACTATCCAACCATCCAGGTCACCTCCAACCTTCCCGGGGCAAGCCCTGAGACAATGGCGAGCGCCGTCGCCACACCTCTCGAACGGCAATTTTCTACCATTTCCGGACTTGATTCCATGACTTCCACCAACGGGCAGGGAGTCTCGATCATCGTCCTGAAATTCAATCTCAAGCGGGATATCGATGCAGCCGCTCTCGATGTCCAGGCGGCCATCTCCAAGGCAGCCCGGCAGCTCCCCTCTGACATGCCTACCCCCCCTTCTTTCCAGAAGGTGAACCCGGCGGACCAGCCGGTTCTCTACCTGGCACTCAGCTCGCCGACTCTACCCCTGCCGCGTGTGAACGAATACGCGGACACCGTCATCTCTCCCCGCATCTCCATGATCAGCGGCGTGGCCCAGGTCCTCGTCTACGGCTCCCAGAAATACGCCGTCCGGGTGCAGCTCGACCCGCTGGCGCTGGCCTCGCGTAAGATCGGCATCGATGAGGTGGCTACGGCACTCGGCAGATGGAATGTAAATCTTCCCACCGGCGGACTTCAGGGCGTGCGTCAGGCCTTCACCATCCAGGCAACAGGCCAGCTCTACAACGCGGATGCCTACAAGCCGCTAGTGGTAGCCTATCGGGGAGGAGCGCCGGTTCGACTCGCCGACATCGCAACCGTCACGGACAGCGTCGAGAACGACAAGGTTGCCGCCTGGTACAACACCAAAGGGATCATGACCAGGGCCATCGTTCTGGCCATCCAGCGACAGCCGGGGACCAACACGATTCAGGTTGTGGACAGCATCAAGAAGGAGATTCCCAGCTTCCGGAACCAGCTTCCAGGATCGGTCCAACTGAATGTCCTCTTCGACCGTACTGAAACGATCCGTGAGTCGGTGGCCGATGTGAAGTTCACGCTTGTCCTCACCATGGCCCTCGTCATCATGGTCATCTTTCTCTTCCTGCGAAACCTCTCGGCTACCGTGATACCAAGCCTGGCGCTCCCACTCTCCATCATCGGCACTTTTGCCGCCATGTATCTTCTGGGCTTCTCCGTCAACAATATCACCCTCCTGGCTCTCACCCTCTCCGTCGGATTCGTAGTGGACGATGCCATCGTCATGCTGGAGAATATCGTGCGACACATGGAGCATGGGGAGAAACCGATGGAAGCCGCCTACAAGGGCTCCCGGGAGATCGGCTTCACTATCATCTCGATGACCATCTCTCTAGTGGCCGTATTTATCCCGATTCTCTTCATGGGGGGGATGCTGGGCCGGATGCTGCACGAATTTGCAGTAACCATTTCCATAGCAATCCTCATCTCCGGAGTCGTCTCCCTGACCCTTACCCCCATGCTCTGCAGCCGTTTCCTCAAGCCACCCGAATCAAAAGTGCACGGCAAGCTTTACAATATAATGGAGCTATTCTTCGAGGGGATGCTACGACTCTACGAGCGTACCCTGACAAAGGTGCTCGAGTACCGTCGTGCCACTATTGCGGTGACCCTTCTTATGACCCTCGCCACGGTGTGGCTTTTCAAGATCATGCCGATGGGGCTTCTCCCTTCGGACGACATTGGTGCCATCTTCGCTACCACCGAGGGAGCTCAGGGGGCGTCCTTTGAAGAGATGAAGCGTAATCAAATGAAGCTGGCCGAGATCGTGCTCCAAGAGCCCAACATCGAGGCCTTTATGTCCTCCGTAGGCGCTACGGGAAGCAGGGTAGGATCCAACAGCGGCTCCATGTTCATAAAGCTCAAGTCCCGCCACGAGCGGAAGCTGAATGCCGACCAGGTTATTCAGAAACTTCGCCCGAAGGTTTCAGGGGTGCCGGGAATTCTGATGTTCATGCAGAATCCGCCCCCCATACGCCTCGAAGCGACCTCATCCAAGGCCCAGTACCAGTTTGTGCTCCAGAGCCCTGACACCGACGAGCTTTATCACAATGCGGCGGCTTTCGAACAGAAGCTTCGCGCGCTCCCGATGATCCAGGATGTCACGAGCGACCTGCAAATCAAGAACCCTCAGGTGAATCTGGAGATCGACCGTGATCGTAGCGCTGCCCTCGGAATCACCGCCGAGCAACTGGAGGATACCCTCTTTTCAGCCTTCGGCGCCCGGCAGGTGTCAACTATTTATTCTCCCGTCAACCAGTATCGAGTGATAATGGAGGTCGAGCCCCGCTACCAGCAAGATCCCTCGGCACTTGGACAGCTATACATCCGTAGCAACGCCGGACAGCTCGTTCCCCTGTCGGCCCTCGCCACCCTGAACCAAGGGGTGGGCCCCCTGACGGTAAACCATCTTGGCCAGATAACCTCCGTAACCATCTCCTTCAACCTGAAACCAAACGTCCCCCTCGGCACTGCTGTGACCGCTGTAGAGCGTGAAGCGAGATCGCTCCCTGCCGGCATTACTACGGGTTTTCAGGGAACAGCACAGGTTTACCAGGCATCGACAAAGGGGCTTGCGCTCCTCCTCGTGATGGCTATTCTCGTTATCTACATCGTCCTGGGAATCCTCTATGAGAGCTACATCCACCCCTTAACGATCCTGTCCGGACTCCCCTCGGCCGGCTTCGGAGCACTGCTGACGCTTCTACTCTTCGGGAAGGATCTGAACCTCTATTCCTTTGTGGGAATCATCATGCTCGTAGGCATCGTCAAGAAGAACGCAATCATGATGATTGACTTTGCCCTGGAAGCCCAACGCACAGAACAAAAGGCTCCAATGGACGCAATCTACCAGGGGTGTCTCGTCCGCTTCCGTCCGATCATGATGACTACCATGGCCGCACTTATGGGAACGCTCCCCATTGCGATCGGCTTCGGGGCAGGGGCAGATGCTCGGCGATCTCTCGGCCTTGCGGTCGTCGGCGGGCTGCTTGTCTCCCAGCTACTCACCCTCTATATAACCCCTGTAGTTTACTATTACATGGACAGGGTCCAGATGTGGGCGCGCATGAGGCTTGGAATACGGCGGCGTCCAGGGGAGACTGCAGTGGAAGGCGGGTAATCCTGCTCGCATCCTCCTATTTTTATGCTATTATTCCCGAAAATTTCTGGAGAGGCCATTTCATGTTCCTGCTGAAGATCCATACCTATTTTGCCGCCGCCCATTGTCTCACCCACTACCAGGGAGATTGCGAGAACCTCCATGGACACAACTGGAAGGTAGAGGTCGCCGTAACCGCCCGGGAGCTGGATCAGGCAGGACTCGGCATAGACTTCAAGATACTGAAGTCGGAAACGAACCAGCTCCTGAAGACCCTGGACCACAAGTATCTCAACGAGCTTCCTCCGTTTGCCGACCTGTCGCCTTCGTCCGAAAACATCGCCCGCTACCTCTACCGGGAGCTGTCTGAGAAGCTCAATACCCAGAACGTCAACGTTCATATGGTGACGGTGTGGGAGTCGGACTACGCCAACGCCAGCTACTATGAATAATGGGTCTGCCTCAATCGTTGAACTTTTTTCCTCAATTCAGGGGGAGGGAGTGCTGGTGGGGCTGCGCCAGGCTTTTCTCAGGTTTCACGGCTGCAATCTCGCCTGCGAGTACTGTGATACGCGTAGCGACGAGCCACCCGAGGAGGCGCTACTAGAGGAGACACCGGGGCGGCAGGATTTTCTGCGGGAGAGAAACCCGGTTCCGTTGGAGCGGGTTGCGCGGCTGCTGCAGCTCTGGGAATCGGCACTCCCAGGAATTCATCATTCCCTCAGCATAACCGGAGGAGAACCGCTCATCAACCACCGCTGTCTGCAGGAGTGGCTTCCCGAACTGCGGGCTATTCTTCCTGTTTACCTTGAGACGAACGGGATTCTGCACCATGCGCTCAGTGAAGTTATTCCGCATCTCGATTACATCAGCATGGATATCAAGCTGCCGTCGAGTTCCGGGTGTACCGGCCTCTGGGAAGAGCATCGTCGGTTCCTGAAAATCGCTGCACGCACGACGGTTTTTGTGAAGGCTGTGGTGAGCGCAGAAACCGAGGACTGGGAGATACTGCGGACGGCGGAAATGATCGCCGAAGTCAATCCTCGCATAACCTGCATCCTTCAGCCGGTGACAAGGGCCGATGGAACCCCTGGCATCGCGCCGATTCGGGCGCTGGAGATGCAGGAGATGGCAGGAAGGTGCCTCACGGATGTGCGGGTTATACCGCAGACGCACAAGTTCATGGGGCAGCTCTAGCAGTCCCAAACTATGTCTCAATTCAGAGTCTGGAGTAGAAGTATGATCATCGAAGAAATGACGATGAGCGAATTCGATGCCGGACTGAAAATAACCCAGACGGTTCTAATACCTTTCGGGTCGGTGGAGGAGCACGGAGACCATCTGCCGCTTTCCACCGATACGATCCAGGCCTACGAAGTGGGGAAGGGGGCGGCGAAGCTGATACCTCTCTTTGTCGCTCCCCCCATCCACTACGGTTCATGCCGTTCCACATCATGCCATCCCGGCACCATCTCCATCTCGACATCCACGCTCAAATCTATAATGAAAGATATCACACGCTCCCTATATACGCAGGGGATGCGGAACGTGATCGTACTTACTGGCCACGCCGGAGGTGCTCATCGGATGGCGCTTCAGGACGCCGGCGAGGAGCTGCTGCACGAGATCCCGGACATCACAATAGCGGTGGTGACCGAATACGATCTCGCTGCCTGCGAAGGAAGGCACCTTGTGGAAACATCTAACGACTCCCACGCCGGGGAGATCGAGACCTCCCGAATTCTGCACTCCCACCCTCACCTTGTGAAAGGGGATGGGAAGGAGGAATATCCACAGTTCCCAATGGGCATCCTTGTCCGGGATAAGCGAAAGTATTGGCCGGGTGGAGTCTGGGGTGATCCAACAAAGGGGACAGCTGAGAAGGGGCGATTGTTGGAGGAGTTGGTTGTCAGGAGGATTGTCGCGTTGGTTACTGAAATTGCGGGAGCCGAAAAAAAGCTGACGCAGACCGGTCACGTCCACAATCGATACGATCAGGACTCCCTCGGTAAAATCCAATAAATAAGCTGTTGCAGCACAGGCCTCCAGATTTGCCCTGTAAGACGTTTTGCCCGCCCGGCGAAGGGGTTGGTATGGGTTCTTTTGCCGCTGGACGGTCTTCTGGGTTCGAACCAGCGCGCGAACATCATATCCTCATGCAGAAGAATCATGTGGTTGTGATAAAGGGGCTGCTCTTGCACTTTAAATGGAGAATACCTCCACGGTATCAACTTGACATAATATATCTTATGGGACGCAAAAACTAGAGACCAGTTCTACGTGCAGCAGCAGCATGCGGCGGCGCAGCAGCAACACAAAACCTCTTAAGCCGCGATCCTCTCATCCTCACCATTTGACCGTTAGTTGCATCTCCTGATGTCGCATATCCTGCAGCGCCATTCGTAGTAGACCGTGCTGTAGTATATGGAGTTGCCGTACTCGTCCACGAAACCTTTTGTTTCGATATCCCACGTGCCGTATTCTCCACAACGCGGGCAGAAATTATTTTCCCCATCGAATATTCGACAGTGGCAAATATCCTCGAGTTTCCGGACTTCGCGCTTCACTATTTCCAAGTACTGCTCTGGGGTCTCATACATTCAGATACTCCCGGCAATGCTATGCCTGCATCTGTCTTTCCAGCCTCTAGTTTCGAGCTGCTAACCTGATAAAGTCGCTGATGGTCTACAAGAAGTTTAGACGCTGTTTGACAACGAGCAAGCTTGAATCTCGATCTCAAAAATGGATGGACGAAGTGGATACGCTTTTTCTTCCGACGTCTCGTTCTATCCATCATCCACTGCTTATCTCCTAAATTCCGTTGATACTCCTGTAGGTACGTATTATAGTGCGCTAACTCTTTAGGTAATGGTTGAAGTCATCTTTAAGTTGACTTGAAATGAATGTGATAAACAGGGGGAGCTAAGTGTCTGAACGCAACAGTTTCCGGTCTCTGGCAGCTTGCTTTATGGGCATAACCACCATGATTCTGTTTGCTTTTCCCGCCTCAGCCATACAGTCTACAGAAACAACTCCACGTATCCAACGCTTCCCTCGCATGCCGGTGCAGGTGCCTGGGAAGGTGGAGTCGGATTCAAAACAGCGCCATATTCCGGGGCGTTTCATTGTCAAATTCGCCGAAACTCTGTCTGAGCCTGCCGACACTATTCATGACAGGCATCGTTCTTTTTCAGCCGCAACTCCTGCCAACGGGGAAGAACTCGATCGTTTACACCAGAAGTATAAAATAAAATCAGTCAAGCCCCTCTTCTCTCATATCCTCGAAGAGCCAGCAAAGGCTTCACAGGTGAAGCAACCCCTTGGTCACCGGAAGCAGCTACTTTCTGAGCGCATCGGCATAGCAAAGGCCAAATATCAAAGAAGAACTGCAAGAGCGGCGCAGAGAGAGGCAATTCCTGACCTCACCAGTATCTATGTTTATGAAACATCTGAAGATGTCGATGTTCCCGCAATCTGCAGGGAATACGCTTCAAATCCAAATGTAATTTATGCAGTTCCGGTTCAGGTCGCCTCAGCCCAGCTTGTGCCCAATGATCCCTACTACTCCTCTTCAGGTTCATGGGGCAACCTTTTTAATGACCTGTGGGGACTAAAGAAAATTGGAGCCGAAACGGCATGGGACACCACTGGAGGTCAGGGGATAGTTGTCGCCGTTGTCGACACAGGGCTTGATTATAACCACCCGGACATCGTCGGCAATGTGTGGCTGAACACAGCCGAAGCGAATGGCAATCCGACTGTAGATGATGACAACAACGGGTTTATTGACGACGTCAGAGGATGGAATTTTTCGGCCGGAAACAATAACCCCGCTGACAGGTATGGCCATGGTACACATGTGGCGGGGACCATTGCAGCAGTTGGAGATAACTCTATCGGCTTAATTGGAGTTGCCTACCAGGCGCGTGTGATGCCGGTCAAAGGACTGGGCGACAGCGGCAACGGCGGACTGGACGATCTGGCAAATGCCATCGTCTATGCGGCTATCAATGGTGCCGATATCATAAACAACAGCTGGGGGTGCTGGGGATGCTCTGCAGACCCTGCCATCGAGGATGCGATAACCACCGCTCACAGCCTAGGCTCGATTGTCGTGTTTGCGTCAGGCAATGACAGCAGTGACGCAAAATATTCCTATCCTGCCAATATACAGGAGGTTGTCACTGTAGGTTCTACTGGGGTTGATGATTCCCTCTCATCTTTCTCCAATTGGGGCCGCATGGTTGATGTAGTTGCACCGGGAGGAGGACCGCAGGACAACCCTCTGATACCTGACAGTCTTTATAATATACTCTCTCTGCGGGCAAGCGGTACCGGCAGCCCCGATTATGCAGTCGGTGATGTCTATACTCGTATGGCCGGCACTTCCATGGCGACACCTCATGTTTCCGGCGTTGCAGCCCTACTCCTCGCCGCAAATCCTGCACTTACCCGCAACGAGATCGTTTCCATTCTTCGCCATTCATCCGATGACATGGTCGGAAAAGCGGATCTTGATTTGCCTGGATTCGACCCGGTGTACGGATGGGGGAGGCTCAATGCAGCCCGCGCCCTTTCCATGGCTTCCACTCCCCCTTCCGATCCCGCAATCCTAGATATACCTGCTTCCCAGTTAAGCTACAACCTCCCCTACTCCCAATGTGGGGAATCTCGGGCCCTTCCTCTCGACATTTACAACATCGGCGGCGGCACACTCAACTGGTCTGCAGTTCCGCCTTCATGGCTTTCAGTAGTTCCCACGACTGGCAAGGCCCGTGCCTCTGTAAAGGCGACCACTTCTACCACTTCTAGCCAACAGGGCATACTTGCCATTGACTCCGTTGAGGCAAGCAACGGCCGTCAGGATATCACGGTTGCGGCGACGGTATATCCAGACGTTAGAATCGATCAGTGCAGCACGATCCTTTCGCAGTCCGAAGGCAAACAGGAGTGGGCACCCTTGTGGAACGTAAATGTTCCCGGAGTTTCCGACGGCCAGGGAGGTGCCATTTATGTCTGGGGAAGCGCAGTAAACAACCCCAACCTTGCGGTCCAGCGAATCGACAGCAACGGCAGGCCGATGTGGCAGGTCAACGGGAAGCCCCTCACTTCGGCTCCCCCGCCAGCTGCTTCTATAAGGCCGGCAATCGCCCCGGATGGCGCAGGCGGGGCGATCATCGTATGGATGGAAGGCATTAACGACAATAACATGAGCCCTGAAGAAAAAGCCAACAAGCATCTCAGGGGACAACGGGTGAGTCCTGCTGGGGATTATCTCTGGGGACCGGAGGGAATATACGTCTCTCAAGCAGCAGGCGGGCAGGAGGAGCCACGGGTAGCTCCTGACGGCTCAGGCGGGGTTGTTGTTTCCTGGATTGACTATCGCCACGGTTCTCCTGCCGTTTACACGCAGCGGGTAAGCGGCAGCGGACAGCTTCTGTGGGAGGCTGATGGTGTCCGCGCCGCGGTCAGTAGCGGTAATCAAATCAACTTATCAATGGCCACCGACGGCAGCGGCGGCATCTTCGTTACTTGGATGGACATGCGAAGGAACAATTACTGGGATATTTATGCCCAGCATCTGAACGGTGCAGGTAGACCCGTGTGGGCAGTTGAGGGTTTACTCCTAAGTACAGAAGAAAAAAGCGTTGCCGGGCCAAAGGTAGTACCCGATGGTGCTGGTGGTGCAATATTCGCGTGGCATGATTTTCGGAATTTCCCCCTGAGTCCTTCGGGAGCCACCGTCTTGGATCGCAGTGACATCTATGCGGTCAAGATGAGTGGTGAAGGACAATATCTCTGGCAGCCGGGCGGAGTCCCTGTAGTCACTGGGCTGACGGCCGCACCTAAAAGATGGGTGCCGGGTTGGGGCCCAGACGAGGTCAGCATGGTGGCCGATGGGGCGGGAGGAATCATTGCAGTCTGGCACGATGCACGCGACCCGAATTGGTGGGACAAGGGGTGGAACATTTATGCTCAGCGGATAAATTCCAGCGGAGAACCGGTATGGCCCGCAAATGGTGTGCCCGTATCAGACGCGCTGGACAACCAGATCGCACCGAGTGTTACTCCCGACGGCGCAGGGGGTGGGATTTTTATCTGGACAGACGGGCGCTCCGGACAGTATGACATTTCGATGCAGCATGTGACTGCTGCGGGGGTGCCACAGTGGGGTACAGACGGTTTATGGGTGCAGAGTGCGCCTGGTGACCAGATGTATCCGCATCTCGTCCCCTTGGCCGGGAACAGGTATGCCCTCACCTGGGACGACTGGCGTAACTACATCGATGGCTACATGACCGGAACTGGGTTAGATATACTGGGCAAGACAATCCAGCTCTGCTCCGATGTTGACGGCAACGGTTATTACGACGAAGGTGGGGTTTGTGGTCCTGTGAATCCGAGCGACAATGAACTGGCGGTCACAATCGCCGGAACAGGCAGAGGGACCGTCACAAGCACCCCTGCCGGCATCGTGTGCGGTGCCGAGTGCAGGGGGTATTTCTACCAGGGAACAGAGGTAACCCTGACAGCCACTCCCGACCCATCCTCCCTCTTCACCGGCTGGCACGGGGCCTGTACGGGAACCGGAAACTGCACGGTGACCATGAACGGGGATCAGCAGGTAACTGCGACATTTACGCGAAAGCCGACCATCGAGTACAGCAGGCTGGGTTCGGGCAGCGGGACAGTTACCTTTTCACCGGGAGAAACCTGCGGTGACAATTGCTCTCCTTACTACGCTGCAGGCACAAGCGTAGCCCTTACAGCAACACCCGATGCCGGGTCCGTCTTCGCTGGCTGGCGCGGCGCCTGTGCAGGAGCGGGAAGCTGCACCCTTACGATGGATGCAGATAAAGTAGTGGCAGCCCAGTTTCTGCCGACGGGCAGCCGGGTCCCCGCCATATCGGCAGGAGCGTCGCACACCGTCGCAATGACGGGAAACGGGGTGCTCTGGTCTTGGGGGGAAAACTCATCGGGGCAACTGGGCAACGGAATGAAGACATACACACCGCAGACCACCCCGGTCCGCTCCCCCGCGCTGGCAGGAGCAGTTGTTGTCACGACCGGCACATCAGCGGATCATTCGGCAGCTCTGCTGGCAGATAGCAGCGTGTGGACATGGGGACGTGGAGGCAACAAACAGTTAGGCTATCCCGCCTCATTCAATCCGATTCCGCAGCAGGTACCCGGACTCCCCATTATGGCTGCTGTTGCCGCAGGATCTAACCATACCATGACAGTCACCGCCGCTGGGGATCTCTGGAGCTGGGGAGAAAACAGTGACGGACAGTTGGGAGACGACACTACAGCTTCTCGCAACGAGGCGTTCAAGGTAGCAGGCTTGACTAACATAACTGCCGCCTCAGGGGGAGGATACCATTCCGTAGCACTCAAGTCCGACGGCACCGTCTGGACCTGGGGAGCAAATTATTTCGGTCAGCTCGGTGACGGTACAGCTACACAGCGAAGCACCCCGGTTCAGGTGCCGGGGCTAGAGGAAATCGTTGCCATCGCCGGTGGAGGTTATTACACACTTGCTTTAAAGTCTGATGGAAGTATCTGGTCATGGGGGAACAACTGGTATGGACAGTTGGGTGACGGGACCACCACGGAGCGCCGCAGCCCTGTCCAGGTACAGGGCCTCTCGGGGGTTGTCGCAATCAGTGCCGGCTATAACCATGCGGTTGCTCTGAAGGGGGACGGCACAGTCTGGGCGTGGGGATACAATGGGAGCGGTCAGCTCGGTGACGGGACGACGGCTTCCCGCAGAAGCCCTGTCCAGGTGCCAGGTCTTTCGAGGGTAGTCTCAATCGCCGCAGGAACACGATCTTCCTTCGCCTCTATCGGAGATGACACTTTATGGGCTTGGGGAGAAAACGGTAGCGGACAGCTTGGCGATGGAACGACCGACGACAGATACAGCCCTGTACCAATACTATTTGACACAATAGCACCGACGACGACAGCATCGCCTGGGGGAGGGACCTATGATTCTGTTCAGCAAGTGGTGCTAAGCACTAACGAAACTTCGACCATATATTACACGCTTGACGGATCAACCCCTACTACCGGTTCCCCGGTTTACAACGGCCCCATAACCGTCTCCGCATCGACCACGATTTTGAAGTATTTTGCCCGAGACACCGCAGGAAACAGCGAGGCTGTCAGAAGCGAATCATATAACATCACTGCTCATTCGCTTTCGGTGGTTTTCCAGGGAGCAGGCAACGGCACAGTCAGCTTCTCCACAGGGGACAGCTGCACGGCATACTGCACCAGAAGATTGCCATCCGGCACCACGGCAGTGCTGACGGCAACGCCTGCAGCAGGCTCGACGTTCGGAGGATGGACAGGCGGCGGATGCAGCGGAACTTCCGTATGCACCGTCACGCTGGATGACGACGTTGTCATCACGGCCCTCCTTGACCTCCCTCCTGCTGCGGACTTCTCCGCTTCCATCACCTCAGGAAACGCTCCACTAACCGTAAAATTCACCGATCTCTCTACCGGAATGCCCGTGTCATGGCTATGGGATTTCGGAGATTCTTCAACGAGTACAGACCGTAACCCCACTCACACCTACTCCTATCCCGGTAGCTATGCGGTTTCTCTAAAGGTCGATAATCTTGCAGGCTCCAGTACGATAAGCAGGGGTGGATATATCAATGCTGCCAATCCAGGTCCGTCGCCTATTCAGCCGATCTATAACGCCGCCGCCGATGGTGCACTGATACGGCTGAGGTCAGGGGTCCTTAACGAGAGCCCCAACCTGAATCGAAGTATAGCGGTCACGATAGCTGGCGGCTACGATTATGCCTATCAGGCTGTAACCGGCGTTACTGTGTTCAAGGGAATTTTTACTGTCAGCAAGGGTACGGCGACTGTGGAAAACCTGGTATTGCAGTAATAATGACAATATCTTTAGTTAATCCGGCTGGCTTGCCAACAGTCTGGCAAGGAAGGGAACACACCCACAGATGAAAGCGGGGTCAGGTCTTGTTTGTGGATGGAAGGGTCAGGGCAAGGACTGCCCCCGTGGCAGTGAGAGCGGCAGCAATAAGATAGGCCGTAGTGAAGGTGCCTGTTATGCGGGCTATGATACCAGCTGTGGCTGGGCCGATTGTCTGCCCAAAGGCGAAGAAGAGCGTGACGGTGGCGAAGGCGGAAGCCGCTCGTGCAAGTCCAAGATAATCTCCTACAGCAGCGGCCATGATTGCAGGGATTGCAAAGACAGCAAGGCCGTACAGGACGACAGAGACGGCCAGGACAATGCCACCGAGCTTGAGCCCGGCCATAACATACGCAACTGTCTGCACAATAAACACAAGTGCCAGCCCGCGCTTTCTGCCGATCCGGTCCGAAAGCGCCCCGAACCCGACCCCTGAGAATACACTGAAGAACCCGACCCACGACCAGTAGAGTCCTGCTTTCTCCTGGGAGAACCCGAACTCCCTCACCATCGTCGCCACGATAAAGGTCCCGAAGACCATGAATGTGGCGCCGAATATCAGATAGAGTATTCCCAGACGGAGCATCATGCGGGCGTTTTGACGGCGGTCGTGGGGGATCAGCTCTGACGGCGATACCCGAGGTGGGTGTCCCAGCGGCTCGAGTCCTTTCTCCGCCGGGTCGTTACGCAGAAGAGCGGCGGCGAATCCAGTAATGCACAGCGTAATCAGAGCGAGGAGAGACCATCCGTAGCGCCATCCTTCAAGGCCGAAGAGTGCAGTCAGGCGCGGCACGACGAAACCGGCGAAGATAATTGCAGCCCCGTTTCCGGCAATGACGAGGCCGGCCGCCCTCCCCCGTTTCTCACTGTGAAACCAGTAGGTAACCAGCGCCATCATTGGGATGTTGGCAAATCCCCCGCCCATTCCAGCAAGAGTATAAAGAACAACGATGGATGCGAAGCCCTGAGATGCCGCAATTCCCCCCATGGCAACCGCAATGATGAAAAGACCGGCGCCCACAAGTGCGCGGGGGCGTAATCGCCGAATAAGGTGGGGAGAAAGGATCACTGCTAACAGGTAGCCGACGAAATTTGCGGTGCCGATGAATCCCATTCGGTCGTACGAAAGTCCGAGCCCTTCCTGCATTGCGGGAAGCAGCATCGTATATGCGTACCTCGCCAGCCCCAGGCATGAAAACAGAACGAAAAATCCGGTGATAACTATGATCCAGCCATAGTGTAGTGACTGTTTTCGCACCAATGTATCCTTAAAATAACTAGCCGCGGGTCAAGTCTTGAATTGCCCGGAACGGCTTTAAAGTCAAAACAAAGCCTCTCTTCCATCGACAGGGAGAGAGGCTATATGCAGGATATAACTCACACTGGATTACATCTTTCGCTTGTCGATGACTCGTGCGGCTTTCCCTTCGTGCCGCGATAGCGTATTCGGCTCGACAAGTTTGACGGAAACCCCCACCCCGAGCGTCGAATCGATTCGCTTCTCGAGCCGCTCCAGGAATGCCTTCTGCATCTTCATCTCGTCGAAGAAAATGTTTTCCGTCACCTCGATCTGGACCTCAAGGGTGTCGATGTTTCCTTTCCGGTCGACTACCAGCTGATAGTGCGGCTGGCACCCCTCAACCGCCACAAGGACCTCCTCGATCTGGGATGGGTAGACGTTGACCCCCTTGATGATGAGCATGTCGTCTGAACGCCCCATCGTCTTTTTCATCCTGACCAGGGTTCTGCCGCAGGTGCACGGCGAATAGTCGAGGCAGGTTATGTCCCGGGTGCGATACCGAACCAT
The DNA here is from genome assembly GCF_900187405.1 of Geobacter sp. DSM 9736. Taxonomy (NCBI): domain Bacteria; kingdom Pseudomonadati; phylum Thermodesulfobacteriota; class Desulfuromonadia; order Geobacterales; family Geobacteraceae; genus Geobacter; species Geobacter sp. DSM 9736. The sequence continues at coordinate 1,079,309 of NZ_LT896716.1, read as the reverse complement.
CGGAAAAGCCTCTTTAGTAAGCGTCGTGAGCACCAGTTCACCCACGCTGCCCTGCGGGAGGATTTCACCCGTGTCGGGATCAATTATTTCGGGAAGGAAAGCATCCTCGAAAAGATGCATCCCGCATTTGTGTAGACACTCTCCGGCCACTCCGGGGCCTATGATCTCGGACAAGCCGTAGTTATCCGTAGCAATGATCCCCAGTCTTGTCTCGATCTCGCGGCGCATCGCTTCGGACCAAGGCTCGCCGCCGAACAGCCCCACCTTCAGCGAAAGTGTTTTTGGGTCCACCCCCATCTGCTCCATCCGTTCAGCTATGGTGATGGCATAGCTGGGAGTACCGACGAGAGTGGTGGTACGGTAGTCCTGCATTATCATGATCTGCTTCTCGGTGTTGCCCGATCCCATGGGGATAACCGATGCCCCGATAGCCTCAGATCCGTAGTGAAGGCCGAACGCACCTGTGAACATGCCATATCCGAAGGCGATCTGCACCACATCATCATGGGTGACGCCCGCTGCGGTCATGAAACGAGCCACCAGGTTAGCCCATGCTTTGAGATCGTTGGCAGTATAGCCGACCACCGTGGGCTTCCCGGTCGTGCCCGAAGAGGAATGAATCCTGATCACCTCCCGCAATGGCACTGCGAACATGCCGTAGGGGTAGTTGAGCCGAAGGTCCTCCTTTGTGGTAAAGGGGAGCTTGGCAAGATCCGCCAACGAAGTTATGTCTTCCGGAACGATTCCGTGCTGGTTGAATTTGTTCCTGTAGCAGGTTACGTTCTTGTAGACACGGTTGAGGGTCGCCTGGAGTCGCTCCAGCTGCAACTGCTCCAGCTCTTCACGCGGCATGCACTCGTAGGTCGGCTCCCAGATCTGTTGCTGCATTTCCATCTCCTCACCGTTCCCAGATTTCTTTCTTGTCTTTGCCCAGATATGCCCGTTCAACTTCCTTGTTTTTCAGTAATTCCGATGCAACACCTTCAAGTATAACTTTACCTGTCTCCAGTACATATCCCCGGTCGGCGAGCTTAAGCGCCGCCTTCGCATTCTGCTCAACAAGGAGCACCGTAGTTCCCTGTTCGTCCCGAAGTTTCAATACCACCCTGAAGATTTCCTGCACCACCAGAGGCGCCAGACCCATCGACGGTTCGTCCAGGAGCAGTAGCTTAGGCTTCGCCATAAGGGCGCGCCCGATGGCAAGCATTTGCTGCTCCCCTCCGGAAAGCGTTCCAGCCATCTGCTGTCGACGCTCCTCAAGGCGGGGGAAGAGCCTGAAGACTTCTTCCTTGCTCCTGCCGATCTCCTCTTTACCTTCCCTCCCCCGATAACGCAGGTAGGCGCCGAGCTCCAGGTTGTCCTCGACGGAAAGCGGCTTGAAGACCTGTCTCCCCTCAGGAACCTGTGAAATTCCCAGCTTTACGATTCGATCGGCGGAAAAGGTCCGGATCGGCTCCTTGAGAAAGAGAATATCGCCGTTGGCCGCAGGAATGACGCCCGAAATAGTGTTGAGGATGGTCGTCTTTCCGGCTCCGTTGGCGCCGATGAGAGTTACTATTTCCCCTTCAGAAAGATGCAGGGAAACATTTTTCAGCGCGTGGACCTTGCCGTAGTAGGTATTGACGTTCTTGAGGCGCAGCACTCTATCGATCCTCTCCCAGGTAGGCCGTTACAACTTCCTGGTTCTCCTGGATTTCACGGGGGGTGCCCTCAGCGAGCTTACTCCCCAGATTCAGAACGATAATCCGGTCGCAGATATCCATCACCAGCTCCATATCGTGTTCCACGAGCACTACGGTGATTCCTTTGTTCCTGATCTTCTGGATCAGCTCCGCCAGGCCGAGTGTCTCCTGGCTGTTTAGTCCTGCTGCCGGCTCGTCCATGAGGATGATCTTCGGCTCCAGCGCCATGGCCCGGGCGATCTCCAGAAGACGCCCCTTCCCGAACGGAAGATTTCCAGCCTCCATATCGGCCAGATCAGTGATTCCTGCGAAATCCAGCCAATGCATTGCCTGTTCACGTATCCGGCGCTCTTCTGCGATTGCCCACGGCATTTTTAGGGCGCAGGAGATGAGGCCGCAGGAGCTTCTGGTATGCAGACCCACCATGACATTTTCACGCACGCTCATTTTCCCGAACAGCTCGATGTTCTGGAAGGTTCGCACCAGGCCGAGCCGGGCAAGCCGTTCAGCAGGGAATCTTGAAACATCCTTCTCCTCAAGAATTACCTGCCCGGAAGTCTGACGGTATATTCCGGTGATAATGTTGAAGAGAGTTGTCTTGCCCGCACCGTTTGGGCCGATGACCCCGGTTATGTCATTGCTACGGATGGAGAAAGAGACGTCACTGAGGGCGGTGACGCCACCGAAGATCTGCGTAATACCGGCAACCTGAAGCATGGATTACGCCCCTCCCCTCTTCCCTGCCGCCTTTCTGATCAGATCCGGGATACCGCGGACGAGCCCCCCCGGCATGAACATGATCATCAGCATGAGAAGGAGGCCGTAGAAAACGATGTCGTAGTCATGCATGAACCGGAGAAATTCCGGAAGGAGGGTCAGTAGCGCCGCTCCGAGGAAGGACCCGTACACGCTGCCAAGCCCTCCTATGACCACCATGGTCAGCAGCTCCACAGAGAAGTTGAACCCGAAAGAAGCAGGAGAGATGAAAGTCATGGTATGGGCATAGAGACTGCCTGCTATCGATGAAATGAGGGCAGAAAGCGCGAAGATCTGGACCTTGAGAAGTCGGGCGTTGACCCCCATGACCCGCGCAGCCACCTCCGAGTCGTGAATGGCCCGCAAAGCGCGGCCGACGCGGGAGTTTGTAAGGTTCACCGCGAGCAGCGTCACTGCGAGAGTAAAGGCCCAAACGAGATAGTAATTCTTGAAATCGTTGTCGAACGTGATATTTCCGATGGTCAGGTTCGGGATGCCCGGCAGCCCGGAGGGCCCTCCGGTAAGATTTACGGTTTCGTTGAAAATGATGTAGAGGATGATTCCGAGGCCGAGAGTCGCCATCGCCAGGTAGTGCCCCTTGAGCTTCAGAATCGGAAACCCGATGGCGAATGCGAGAAGGCCTATGGCTGCTGCTGCGACGACCATGACGATCCATGGGTTCCATCCGTAGGTGGCCGTCAGGACGCCGGAGATGTAGGCTCCGAGTCCGAAGAAACCGGCATGCCCGAGGGATATCTGCCCCGCGTATCCGAGAAGCAGGTTCAATGCGATGGCAAGAATGGTGTGAATCCCCACGAAAACGGTAACATTAAGCAGATACCCTCCCTTCAGTGCATAGGGTGCCAGAAGAACAGCTGCTGAAAAGATAAAGAACTTGATCAGGTCTTTTTTCATGGTTAGACCCGCTCCGTTTCTGCTTTACCAAAAAGACCCTGCGGACGTATGAAAAGAATGAGCAGGAGGATGATGAATGCGATGGCGTCCTTGTATCCGGAAGAAACCAGACCCGCTCCCAGGGATTCCAGGATGCCGAGAATGAGCCCGCCTATAACGGTTGCCATTCCGCTCGACATGCCCCCGATGATGGCGGCGCAGAACCCCTTGAGACCGAGCATGATGCCTACGTCGTAGGAGGTCATGGTGAGCGGAGCGACGATTATACCGGCAAGAGAACCCATCGCGGAGCTTATCATGAAGGAAAAGAGTACCATCCGCCGTACATCGATACCTACGAGCCCCGCAGCGCGGGGATTGTATGAGCAGGCTCGCATCGCTTTACCGCTTATGGTGTGGTAGAAGTAGAACTTGTTTACGAAAATTATGACAACTGTGATAGCCAGAATCCACAGATGCTGGGGCAGAATTGTGGCGCCGGCGACAGAGATAGGCTCCTCCCCCGAAAAAGGGGGAACGGCATGAGTGTCCTTTCCCCAAAGGAGCATTGCAAGCCCCCTGATGAGAATGCTGCCGCCGATGGTGATGATCACGAGGTTGATAGGGGTGGCCTGGCGGAGAGGGCGAATGGCGAGTCTTTCGAAAAGGACTCCTGCAACGGTCGCCACTGCTATGGCACAGGGTATCGCAGCCCACAGGGGTAACTTCAGGACGCTCAGAAAGAAGAGAGTCAGCATACCACCCAGCATGACGAACTCGCCCTGAGCGAAGTTGATGATCCCTGTCGAGTTGTAAATGATCGAGAACCCTACGCCGATCAATGCATAGATGGCCCCGGTGGAAAGTCCTGAAAGCGAATACTGAAGAAGTTGGTCGACCTGCATCATGCCTCTGGGAAAAAAGCGAGAGACACGGCGTCCCGTGCCTCTCGGGTTGTTGCGCGAAGGAATATCCTCGCTATTTTACAAGCATCCAATCCTTGTTCTTCACTTCGACCAGTACGAATGCATCCTTGGTGAGGCCGGCATGGTCGGCAGCGCTATAGGTAAAGGTTCCGCCGATCCCGTGGAACTGTCGGGTCTTCTCCAACTGGTCCCGGATCGCCGCAGGCGTTTGTGCCCCGCGCTCGATTGCCCCCTTTATCAGCATAACCGCGTCCCATGCGTGTCCACCGAAGTGATCACCTTCGGCCCTGTACTGCTTCTGGTAAGCCTTGACGTAGCTCATAAGTGATTTCTTCTGGGCGTCGGTGTTTGGCAGCAGATCGGCAACGATGACTTTACCGGAAGGAAGACGTACCCCTTCGGCCGCGTCCCCTGCAAGATCAATGAACTTCTTTGAGGAGACGCCGTGACTCATGTAGAGAGGGATCTTGATGCCGAGCTGTTTCGCATTTTTGGCTACGATTGCGGGTCCCGGATTGGTGCCCCAGCAGATGATCGCCTGGGCATGAGAACCCCGGATCTTTGTAAGTTGAGACGTCATGTCCGTATCCTTCGGTCCGAAGGTATCATCGACGAGGATCTGCATTCCATATCTGGCCGCCTGGGCCTTGAGCTGTTCGCGCCCGGAGGAACCGAAGCCGTCTGAAACCGTAAGGATGGCGATCTTGTTGACTCTGTGTTTCTGCAGATACTCGTAAATCTGTGAAACCGCAAGAGTATCATTCTGGGCTGTCTTGAATACCCATTTTTTAACCGGCTCGGTAATCTTGATACCGGCAGCGCATGATATGAGAGGTACCTGCTCCTTTTCGACAACAGGAATGACTGCCATCGATTCACCAGTTGTGCTCGGCCCGATTATGGCGGAGACCTTGTCATTCTTGATCAGCTTGTTTGCCAGCTGTACAGCCTTGGTGGCATCGCCGGCCGTGTCATAGGCGACCAGCTCCAGTTTGCGCCCCTTTACACCACCTGCCCTGTTGATCTGATCCACCACCATCTGCGCGGTATTACGCTCAGGCTCGCCAAGGAACGAGGCCGGACCGGTCACGGCGAAAAGCCCGCCGATTTTGACTGTGCCGGCTGCAAATGCGGTTGATGCGAAGAGCGTGAAAGCTGCCGTGGCGACAGCAATCCGATTGAATTTCATACGACCTCCTCAGGGAAATCCCCATGACATGTTATTTGATCGGTTGCCAGTCACCCTTCGTTACCCTGACCATCTCGAATGCGGAGAGGTCGAGACCATTGTGGTCTCTAGGGGTCATGCTGAAGATCCCCGATACACTCACGAGTCGCTGGGCCTGCTCGATCCCGTTACGGATTTGCTCCGGGGTGGAGCCGCCGGTTTTCCTGACGGCATTGGCGATGAGAAGGAAGGCGTCATAGGCGTAACCGCCGAAGGTAGAAGCTTCGACCCCGTAGTTCTTTTTGTATGATGCGTTGTACTCCTTCAAAAGTTTGACCTGAGGATCAGTCTTGGGAAGAACGTCGAATATGGCCAGTTTACCCGCTGGAAGCATCACTCCCTCGGCGGCATCGGCACCGGCAAGCTCGATGTATTTTTTGGAAGCGACACCATGGCTCATGTACAGTGGGATCCTGATGCCGAGTTGCTTCACGTTTTTGGTAACGACGGCAGGACCGGGGTTGGTCCCCCAGCAGATGATGGCGTCTGGCCTGATACCCCGGATCTTGGTGAGCTGCGCCGTCATGTCGGTGTCCTTCGGGCCGTACACTTCGTCAGCGACAATCTTGAATCCCTTCTGGGCGGCCAGTGCCTTGATCTGCTCCCGGCCGGATGATCCGAATCCATCGGTAACGGTGAGTAGTGCGATATTCCTGATATTCGCTTTCGCTGCGTGGTTCAGTATCTTTTCGGCTGCAACATGGTCATTGGCGGGTGTCTTGAATACCCATTTCTTGACCGGTTCAGTAATCTTGATACCAGCTGCGCAGGAGATCAGGGGAACCCGCTCCTTTTCGGCAACGGGAATGACTGCCATTGATTCACCGGTGGTGCTGGGGCCGACGATTACCGAAACCTTGTCGTTCTTGATCAATTTAGTGGCAAGCTGTACGGCTTTCGTGGCATCTCCCTGGGTGTCATAGATTACCGCCTCTATCTTCATGCCATTGATGCCCCCCTTGGCATTGGCTTCAGCCACGAGCATCTCCAGTGTCTTCTTTTCCGGCTCCCCCAGGAAGGAGGCAGGGCCGGTTACAGCGAATAGACCGCCGATTCTGACGGTTCCACCTGCGGCTTCCGAAAGATTAATACCTGCTACGAAAGGCATCAGAGCCAGCAAAAGTGTTACAGCAACCCTTTTCATCATAACTGCTCCCCTCCCATACGGATTAGTTACAGGCTGTAAAGCCGCTCCCCTTCGAGCACGTTGAAGTTCTGTTCCCTGAGAACCGCAATGGCCTTGTCGGTTTCATCGAATCGGAAGATCATTACGGCATTGCCTCCGCAACGCTCGACGAATGCATACATGTATTCCACATTGATCTCTTTCTGGTCGAGCGCCTGGAGAATCTCTGACAAACCACCGGGGCGGTCTGACACTTCCACGGCAACCACCTCGGTTTTGCTGACGGTAAAACCTTTTTCCTTGAGAACTGCCTTGGCTTTCTCCACGTCATTCACTATCATCCGCAGTATCCCGAAGTCACTGGTATCTGCCAAAGACAGGGCGCGGATATTGATGTCGGCATTGCCAAGAATTCGAGTAATCTCAGCAAGCCTTCCCGACTTGTTCTCGATGAAGATCGATATCTGTTCGACTTTCATGGGTAGCCCCCTTAGCGGTTGTTGGAAAAATCGTTTGTTCAGAAACAGTAAGTTCGTCGCACCTGCAGACTGCGGGACGTGGGAGCGGCAGAAGCTCGCGGGAAATGGCGGTTCAAAAGACGTCAGCGAGACTATGGTACTAACCACTCCTAGATTCTGCGGTTATCGATTACTCGTTTCGCCTTTCCTTCGCTCCGTTGTATTGTTTTGGGTTCAACCAGTTTCACATTGCTGGTCACCCCAAGCATATCCTTTATCTCTTTCTCGATCTGCTTTGCCAGTGCCTGAAGTACCTTTACTTCGTCGGAAAAGAGCCGCTCGTCTACCTCCACCTGAACTTCCAGGGTGTCGAGGTTATCCTTCCGGTCCACTATCAGCAGGTAGTGGGGCTCCACCCCCTCTATTCCGACAAGGATAGATTCGATTTGGGATGGGAAAACGTTGACTCCCCGAACGATAAGCATGTCATCGGAGCGGCCGCTCATTCTGGCTATCCGCGCATGAGTACGGCCGCATGCGCAGGGCTCGTAGGTGATGCTTGTAATGTCCCGTGTCCGGTAACGGAGCAGCGGTATTCCCTGCTTCGTTATGGTCGTGATGACCAGCTCACCCTTCTCCCCTTCGGGAAGCAGCACCCCTGTCTGCGGATCGATTATCTCCGGGATGAAGTGATCTTCCCAGATGTGCAGGCCCTGTTTTGCCTCGATGCATTCGATGGCAACACCCGGGCCCATTATTTCTGATAGGCCGTAGATGTCGATGGCGTCCAGGTTCAGCTTTGACTCGATCTCTCCCCGCATAGCCTCTGACCATGGTTCCGCCCCGAATATCCCGACACGCAGCTTTAGATCGCGGAAGTCGACCCCTTCGGCGTTTGCTTCCTCGGCCATGAAGAGGGAGTAGGAGGGTGTGCAGGTGAGGACCGTCGAGCCGAAGTCCTGCATGATCATGATCTGGCGCTTCGTGTTTCCGCCTGATATGGGTATCACTGAGGCTCCGAGCCGCTCTGCCCCATAGTGGGCGCCGAGCCCGCCGGTGAAGAGGCCGTACCCATAGGCGTTGTGGATTATGTCTCCTTTGTGAACTCCGGCAGCCACAAAGGAGCGCGCCATCAACTCAGTCCAAGTTTCTATGTCTCTCTGGGTATAACCGACGACGGTGGGCTTTCCGGTGGTGCCGCTTGATGCATGTATCCTGACTATATCCTCCATGGGAGCTGCAAAAAGGGCATAGGGGTAGGAGTCGCGCATATCCTGCTTTGTAGTGAAGGGTAGACGCTGCAAATCCTGAAGAGATGTGATGGAGTCGGCGGTGACCCCCGCGCGGTCGAGGGAGGTGCGGTAGAAGGGAACATTCGCGTAAAGTCGTTCCACCAGAGACTTAAGTCGCTTGAGCTGCAGCGCTTCGAGAGCCTGGCGTGGAAGGGTCTCGAACTCCTCGTTGAAAAACATCATATCCTCCAGTTATTACGGCTTCAGCTCATTACAGGGTGGAACGGATCGGCAGGAACTAGAGAGCCCTTCCTGCATTGAAAGCAGCGAGGTTCACCGACAGCGCCTTCGCAGGAACCATCTTCTCCAGAGCCGCGAGCCAATGTTTTTCCTCTATGTCGAGCCGTTTGGACACCGCACCGAGGAGGACAGTGTTTGCTGCGCGGACATTCCCCGCTTCCATCGCCAGCTGCTGGCCGTCCACCAGGAGGAAGTCAGGGAACCGGTCCCTTATCCTTTCCGGCAGATCGTCGGGATACTGCTCCTGCCCCAGTAGGACCGACGGGGGGAGAATGCGCAGATCGTTGGCGACGACGGTCCCCCCTGCCTTGAGAAGCGGCAGGTAACGGTAGGTCTCCAACAGTTCGAATCCGAAGAGAATGTCTCCTTCACCCTCGGGAACGATGGGGGAAAATACCTCCTTGCCGAAACGGACATGGGAAACGACGCTCCCTCCCCGCTGCGACATGCCGTGGATCTCACTCTTCTTAACGTCATGCCCGGCAAGCATGCAGGCTTCGGATAGGACTTCCGAAGCGAGCAGGATTCCCTGCCCCCCTACCCCGACAAGAAGTACGTTGGTCACTGTCCCGCTCATTTCTTCCTCCCGATAGCGTCGAATTTGCACAACTGGCGGCACACGTCACAGCCGTTGCACAAGAGCGGATCTATTAGCGCCTTCCCTTTGGCCCCCTCGGCTCCCGGTTGCCATTCAATGGCCGGACATCCGATCCTAAGACAAGCCTTGCACCCGGAGCATATCTCCTCGTCGACGGAAAGAGGTATCCCCTTCGTGTAAACCCCTTCCCGCTTCACGAGAACGCAGGGACGATTTGTTATCACTACCGAGGGCTCCGGGCGATTCATCTCCTCGCGAAGGACATCCTTCGTCTGTTCCAGATCGAACGGGTCCACCACTCTGACGTGCCTGATGCCGAGGGCGCGGCAAAGCTGCTCCAGATCCACCACGTCTGCGGGCTGATCCATAAGCGTCCATCCCGAAGCTGGGTTGTCCTGGCGGCCTGTCATAGCGGTGATGCGGTTATCGAGAATTACAACGGTGGCGGGAGAACGGTTGTATGCCATCTCCATCAAGCTGTTTACCCCGGTATGGAGGAAGGTGGAGTCCCCTATAACTGCCACGACCTTCTTCTTCTCCTCGTCGTCGAGAACCCGAACAATGCCGCTGGCATTGCTGATGCTCGCTCCCATGCATACGCATGTGTCCATTGCATTGAGGGGTGGCATGAATCCGAGGGTATAGCAGCCGATGTCACCGGTAACATATGCCTTGAGTTGGTTGAGGGTGTAGAAGACGCCGCGATGGGGGCATCCGGGGCACATGTTGGGCGGACGTCCCGGCAGCTTATCGGTTGCAGGCTGGGATGCCTCGGCGATACCGAAAGATTTCCGAAGCCGGCCGGGGGTCAGTTCGCCGCAGATCGGAATGATCTCCTTGCCCGTCACCGGGATGCCTGCCGCAAGAACCTGCTCCTCTATAAACGGATCAAGCTCCTCAACTACATACAGCTTATCAACAGCCGATGCGAACTTCCGGATCAGGTCCATGGGAAGCGGATAGACCATACCCAGCTTGAGGACGGACGCATCGGGAAGAACTTCCCGCACGTAGTTGTAGGAAGCACCAGAGGTAATCACTCCCACGGAAGTATCTCTCATTTCGGTTTTGTTGAATTCGGCGCTAGACCCATATTCACCTAGCCGAATGACCCGCTCTTCCACAAGAGGATGCCGAACCCTGGCATTTCCGGGGAGCATGACGAGTTTGGAGGGATTCTTTACAAGCTTCGGAACAGGAAGTCCTGTCACCGGCTCAGCAAGTTCGACTATCGACTTTCCATGTGAAATCCTGGTGCAACTGCGAACCATCACAGGAGTATCGAACTGCTCTGAGAGCTCGAAGGCAAGCTTAGTAAAATCCTTGCACTCCTGGGAATTGGACGGTTCCAGCATGGGAATCTTTACGAACTTGGCGTAGTTGCGGCTGTCCTGTTCATCCTGGGAGGAATGCATTTCAGGGTCGTCGGCAACAACAAGAACGAATCCGCCACCAACCCCGGTATAGGACAGGGTGAAGAGCGGGTCCGCAGCAACGTTGACCCCTACATGCTTCATGCAGGCGATGGCGCGACCGCCGCCGAAGGAGGCTCCGATAGCAACCTCCAGCGCGACCTTTTCGTTGGGCGCCCAAGAAGCGTCTATCTCACGATACTTGACGATATTCTCTAGTATTTCAGTGGAGGGTGTGCCCGGATAGGCACTGGCAACCCTCACACCCGCTTCGAATGCACCGCGGGCTATGGCTTCGTTGCCGGAAAGAATTTCTTTCATTGTTATTCCTGTGGCTTGTGGTTTCTTGATGGTTAGGGTTTCGCAGGTAAAAAAATAAGGGGAAATCCCCCTTGGAGCGGCCCCGAGAATATACAAAAAAGGGGATATCAAGTCAACTGCTTTAAAACGGGAGTTTAGGTGCTAAAGCTGGCGAAAAGGGGGCAGCAGGTGCTTCCGGCGTCGCAGGTGAGGAATGGTCGAGGCCCTTCGAGAATAGCGGGCATAGGGCCGGGGTTAGATGTAGCTATCGCAGCATGCTCCTCATGACCCCTTCCAGAAGACCGAAATCACTGATTTTTAGACGGTCGAACCGAAAAAGCTCCATCGTCTTTAGGGCGATCAATGTGCCCGCAATGATGAGGTCTTCCCTTCCCGGTTCGAGCCCGGGCACCCGGAGTCTTTCGGCGGGAGTCAAAGGCATGAGCATGGCAAGTATCCGCCGCACCTCTTCCATGGGAAGAATGTGGTTATTCACCCGCCGGTAATCGTACTCGGTCATACCGAGACTGATGGCCGCCAGTGTAGTGGCGGTGCCTGCCGTTCCGACAAGGGTGGTTCCTGACGGCAGAGGGGACAGGCCATGGTCGGAGAGTCTGAGTGAAAGCGTCGAGAGTTCCCGCTCGATCTTATCCTCCATTGCAGAGGCTGTGGATTTTCCTTCCGTTAGCCTGACGACGCCGAGCGGGAGGCTCGCCGAGAAGAGCGGCCTTTGCTCACGTGACACCGTATACTCGGTACTTCCTCCGCCCACATCAAACACCAGAAGACTACCCGATTGGTCGTCCAGTCCGGAACAGACCCCATGCAAGGTGAGAAGCCCCTCTTCTTCACCGTCGATAACCTCCAGATTTATTCCGGTTTCTTTAAGCACGGCGTTGCAGAATGCATCTCTGTTAGCGGCGTCGCGCACGGCGCTCGTGGCTACTGCCCGTATTTGCCGGATTCCCTGATTTGCAATATCGTATGCGAACTCACGCATGGCCGCGACAGTTCGCATCTGGGCTTCCGGCGAGATACCCCTCTCTTTGCTGAACCCGCCACCAAGCCTTGTAATCCTGCGTTTCAGTACAAGTTGCTCCACCTCGCTTCCAGTCCACCTGCCGATAAGGAGACGCGCAGTATTGGTGCCGAGATCAATTGCCGCCAGCGGACGACTCATCCATAAACCTCCTGTCGATCTCCATTATGCTGTCTGCATACTCTGCAATTTTCATGAAAGCCGTTGCAATGTCACTGTAAAGGACTCCGGCGAGCACGGTGCATTTGCCGGCAGTGAGCCGCGACAGATGATTTCTTTTCATATTCTCATGCTGTTCCGTCAGGGAATCCTTGAGCTGTTGAACAGCCCCCTCGTCGACCCGCCGGTTGCCTGCGAGGGATTCCACGGCCAAGTCGACCATCTCCGAGACTCGCGCCGACAGATTGCGAAGTTCTGACATTGCGGCCCCCGAAAAGATGATCCGATCCTCCTTTTTCCTCATGAGGCACCTGACGATGGTCTCGTTCTGATCACCGATGTGTTCGAGGCTCGTGACCATCTGGAGCATGACCGGGATCTGCATCGAAGTCGCCGAATTGAGAGGCTGGCGCGACAGGAGCACGAGGAAACCCGCAATCTCCCGCTGCAGAATATCAAGGAGTTCCTCCTTCTGTCTCAGTCGGGTTGTCCTCCTGGCGTCGTACCTGAAGAACTGTTCGGCCACCTCGCCGAACATCGACCGGGCTATCTCCCCCATCCGCTTCAGCTCGTTTCTGACCTGCAGAAGCGCTATTGTGGGAGTATTGATGACACGGCTGTCGATGTACTTGGCACGAGGCTCGATGTCCATGTCCCCCTCTCTTCCAGGAAGAATGCTCCTCGCCGACCTGGCGAGGAATCCAACCAGAGGGAGAAAGATCAGGAGACAGATGCAGCTGAAGACGGTATGCACATTTGCGAGATGACGTGCAATATTGGGCCGCACGAGCGAGGTATCCGAAAATTGACCAGGAACAGCCAGGTCGGCGGTTCCTGGTGAAATGATATGGACGAGTTTGAGAAACGCCGGGAAGAAGAGAAGTACCAGCAGAACAGCCGTAAGGTTGATGAGGAAGAAAACAAGAGCAGTCCGCTTTGAGGCAAGACTTCCGCTGATGCTGGCAATTGCGGCAATGAGAGATGTGCCGATGACGTCGCCGAGGACCATGGCGGCCCCGGCAGTGAAGCTCAACATGCCGCTTCCGGCCATGGCAATAATAACCCCGATGGCGGCGCTGCTCGACTGCGTAAGGAAGGTAAGTGCCGCGCCCAGAGCTACGGCGGTGACTCGCCAGGAAAAGAGGTGGTTGTGCAGGGCATGTACCATCGTGCTGTGGCTAAGTGGTGCAAAACCGCTTTCCATCGTCTGGAGGCCTAGAAACACGAGTCCGGCACCAAGCAGCATGTCGCCGAGGTATACCCACCTCCGGCGCCGACAGAAGAATTTAAGCAGCACCCCGACGAAAATAACGGGCAGGGAGTAGATGGAGACTTTAAAGGCTATGAACTGAACTGCGACGGTGGCGCCGATCCCGGTGCCAAGGAGTACGCCCAGTGCCTGATAGAGAGATATCAGGCCGGCATTCACGAAACCTATCACAATTATGGAAGCGGCACTGCTGGACTGGAGCAACGAGGAGAGACATCCTCCGACGAGAGCTGCGCTGAGACGGTTGCCGGCAATCTTCTCCAGTAACCACCTTATACGCTCACCGGCAATTTTCTGGAGCCCTTCAGACATGAACTTCATGCCGAGGATAAACAGTCCCAGTCCCCCGAGCGCCTCCCAGGGGAAGGAATGATGCATGTTATCTCCTGACATCGGAGCATGGGATCTTGCTATATCCCGCGCCACCGATACTCCTGCTGTGGGGTTGCTTTACTTGGTGACTCTGAAGGGAAAGACAAAGTCGGGGGGTGCGGATTTGGGTGTCCCCGGCTTGTAGGCAAGAAGCTTCACCGACTTTTTCTCGTTAAGGTCGATCCTGAAATAAAGTAAACCGGACACCTTCGCCTTCGGTATGATTGTACCGGAAGGAAGCGCCCTCGTATAGATATCCTGGGGGTATATTTCGTAGAAATAGGGCTGACTGCTGTTGAACCTGTTGTAGAAGGAAGATCTCTCGTAATCTTCGAGGTAATAGAATCCAACATATGGATAGGGAATGAGGTAGTAGGAATCACGAGAAAGGATCTCCTTAACCTTTTCGGGAGTGAGCGGGTAGTACTGGCGATTATCGTTATCCAACAGCAGGAAGGAGTCTGCGGAAAAGGCGACTTCGGCCTCAGTACCGTTATCAATCACCACTGAGAACGCGGATACGGTACCCTCCAGGTTGTAGGAAAACATGTTTATGTCGGCATTTTTCGCCGTCATCGTTATCCCGTCCCTCGTGATGGACTGCGAATTTTCAGCCTGGTTCAGTACGGCGCCATCCCCCGGCTCCGGAATGACCTGCAAGCGTGCACACCCGATATTTAACAGGAGGAGAAGAAGCAGTATCATTGGTTTCATTAGAGTAAGTCCTCCTCATCGTGAACATATACCATAAAAGACCTGACATTCATTGGATCTTGGGCGGAGCAGATGGATTCTATGATGCCTTACGTGGCGCAAGCAGCAGAATCTCGAACCTGCGATTCGCCTTCCTCCCGGTGCTGGTGGCATTGTCGGAGATCAACCGGGTTTTGCCCATCCCCTTGATGAAAATCTTGGTGTGATCAAGTCCTTCGTTAATGGTGAGATAACTCGCGATTGCGATGGCGCGCTTCATCGACAGATCCATGTTGTACGCGGCAGATCCTACACCGTCTGTATGTGCGTCGACCCGGATTACAGCCCATTGCTTATCGCTTCGCAGGAGCTCAGCCACTTCAGAGAGAGATTTCTTCACCTCCGCCGATAGTTCCAGCTGATTTGGTTCGGAGGTAATATCAGGAAATCGAAACTTACGGTACACCTTCATTTTCTCTGCTGGAGCGGGCGATTTGACGATCGCAATATCCAGCTTGTCCCCCTTCACATCAACGCTATAGAGGGGAGACTCGCCCTCTCCGGGAGGAGCGTCCGCTTCCTGATCTGCACCCTTTTCCTCAGGAGCCGTTGGCTGCGCTTCCTTTCGCGATGGTTCCTGAGACGGCGGAGACGGTGCATGAAGGGGTTGAACTGGAAGAGTGGCTCCTGGTAGTGGAGGAATTACAACCTGGGCCGTCGGTCG
Organism: Geobacter sp. DSM 9736; assembly: GCF_900187405.1. Taxonomy (NCBI): domain Bacteria; kingdom Pseudomonadati; phylum Thermodesulfobacteriota; class Desulfuromonadia; order Geobacterales; family Geobacteraceae; genus Geobacter; species Geobacter sp. DSM 9736. The sequence goes on along the minus strand of NZ_LT896716.1, from coordinate 1,064,140 downwards.
GATATATATTTCTTCCTGATCTGCATCGACGGGTACTTCAAGTTTGCTCACGGGGGCAGCAGGAGTAGCAGCATTCATGAGGAGTGGAGTTAGAAGAATTATTTTAACCGGCTTCACTACTTCCGGTTCTTTCTTACTGCCAGGTCCCTTTGTTAATTGAGGTATAGGCCTGATATAAGTCCCGATCCCCTGGCAGGTAGTTAAACCGATAATGGCGCGCCACTCCGGACTTGAAGAGGTGAAACCGTATCCTCCTGCGAGGTTGAGCGTAAGGTGTGGAGAAAGGTAGTATTGGAGTCCCGCCGTCCCTTCCAGGAGGTTGTCGCGGGAGGGATCACGGTTGGTATTGCCGATAATCTCCAGAACCAGCTTCGAGCGTGAGGTTATGGCGTATTCAAGCCCGGCGCCGTAAAGGATCTCGTCATCGTATGACATCCCGGGGGGGGCGTCTGGGAAGCGATACCCTCCATATAAATGGAGTCCCAAAACATCAGCTCGCAGGGAGGCTATGAGCCTCGCACCGAGAGTTGTGAGGCCGTCCTGTTGAGGGATATCGGATACCGTCCGCTCTCCAAACAAATCCGCGGCGATTTTTAGAGGGGAATTACTTTTGCCGTAGAAGCGTAGCTTGGTCCCGAGTCCGGCACTGCCCTTTGCTGAGGCGGTTTCCTCCCCATTCAAGAGCAGGTTCGGATAACTGCCATACAATTCCCAGAACGTACCGAGCCCTAAAGTCAGTCCAACCGGAACGGTCCCGATACGGTTTCCGTCTGTGGTGCTAACATCTCCCCAGACTCCTATGCACACATTTCCCGAAGAAAGGGTATCTGCACTCGGAACAGTTATTAGACCGGTGCTGCCGGTCTCTGTGGGATTGGCATGGGAGAAGACTGCCTGCACCATGAGAATAAATAACGTGATGATCGTGAAAAGATGTTTCATGGACGTTTCGTCTTCGTGCAGCCAGCATGATAACCAAAACCGGTAATCAACACAATAAAATAACTTTAATAGGTGCGTCTCCCCCCTATGACGGGCGCGGGGGGTCGGTCACTCCTTTGCAACCCGCTCCTTCAACTCCTTTCCTACCTTGAAGAAAGGGAGTTTTTTCGGTTTGACCTCTATGGATTCACCTGTCTTAGGGTTCCTGCCGGTGTATGATTTATACTCGTTCACGACGAAACTTCCGAACCCCCTGATCTCGATGCGATTTCCGGCAACCAAAGCATCGCTCATAGTATCGAAGATGGTATTGATAATCTCTTCGGCTTTCTTGAACGACAGCCCCTTCTTCGCTGCCAGTGCTTCAATCAGTTCGGATTTGTTCATTCGTACCCCCTTTTTCTAGTGGCCGATCTACCTAACCTTGGTGTCAGCAACACCCTTTCAAAAAGTTCTTTGCTAAGTATGCCGCTTCTTCCCTTCGATTCTGACCCTCAAGCAGCGGAATTAGCCGTTCCGCCGCGGCTTTTGCGATTCCCTTTACAGCAAGAGCCGTCGACAGGGTCTCCATTGCCTTCGCTTCATCTCCTAGCAACTGATAAACATCTCCCAGCATTATGATGGCCTGTTCACTGAACAGCCCATGATCTATCATGTGTCGAAGGCGAGGTACAGCTTCGGCAGCACGTCCCTTCTCTATGAGCAGTTGGACGATCCCGAGGTGGCAGAGTTCATTCTGTGCATTGAGGTCCAAGGCTCTTAGCAGAAACCGCTCGGCCTGGTCCAGGTGCCCGTTGCGATAATCGAGGATCGCCATCTCATAGAGGAGGATGTCGTTTTCCTGTTCTGCGAGCTGTTCACGGTATAGCTGCATACCGAGTTCCGTATTTCCTTCGTGAGCAGCGAGATACGCGCGTGCAAATTTCTCGCCCATTGATGCATAACGACCCGGAAGCGGATCGGGAAGAGTCTGGATAAGAAACAGAAACCTGTCGTCAGCAGCAAGACCTTCATTTTCGCCGCCCTGGGATTCAGCTTGTCCAGGGGCAGGCGCGCACCCTGCACAGCCGGCATGATGAACATGATTCTTCTCTGGCCTCTCCTGTCGTGCAGGAACCCGTTCGACTCGCATCATAAGCACAGCGGCTTTGTCACGCAATTCCTTGTCCTCCGCCAGCTCCAGGACCAAAGACAATGACTCGCCGGCCCGATGAAGATCCCCCTGCTTCAAGGCGAATTCTGCTTCTTGAAGGTTGAGGCGGCCCAGCAAGTCTCCAGTTTCGGAAAGTCGTACCCTTATCTGCGCCTCGGCGGCAGCGCGATCCTCGCAGCCGTCCAGTTTCTCCAGTGCATCCAGATAAGCGTGTCTTGCATCGGCGTACCGCTCAGCTTCCCGGTACTTATCGCCCTTTTCCAGGTAATGCTTAAAATTTTTGCCGAAAAAAGATTTAAACATAGTCCTTCTCCTCGTCGGAAACAGCAGTGAGCATGGAAATACTTTCGATGTGGTAGGTCTGTGGAAACATGTCGAACGGCCGGCTTTTCACGACCGCATACCCGCCTTTTCGCAACAGTGAAAGGTCTCTGGCAAGAGTGGCGGGGTCACAGGATACATAAATTATCACCTGCGGCTTGAGCGTTATAAGCTTTGCTACGATATCCCTCGCTCCGTCACGGGGAGGATCAAGGATCACTGTGTGGAAGTACTCTCCGCGCTCGATAACCTTGCCTATCCCCTCTGCCGCATCTGCACAGACATACTCCGCATTCTGAATTCCGTTTTTTAGGCTGTTCTCACGGGCATCATCAATGGACGGTTGATAACCTTCTATACCTAGAATGGCATCCGCAGCTGAAGCAAGGGGGAGAGAAAAATTGCCGTTCCCACAGAATATATCGAGGACGCGTCCGAGACGGCGGTCCTGAAGCCACTCGAGCACAGTCTCGACCAGCTTTACATTCTGCTGAAGGTTTACCTGGGAAAAACCTCCACGGCTGAAAATAAGACGCAAAATACGCCCCGCTGAATCTGGCACACAGTAAGAAAGGGCAGTTCCTCCCGTAACATGAACCAGCGAAGCCTTTCTGCCACTCTGGAGCCAAATTCCTTCTACTTCCGGAAGCGCGTGAGAATTCTTTTCCAGAAATGAAATTGTTTCATCGAGACGGCCGCCGATGTAATGGAAGGTGAGGAGGACACGGCCGTCTTCTCCTGCAGCAGCATCCACCTGAGGAACTTTATCAGGCTCCGGAAGGGTGGATAGAAGCCCATACAATCGAGGGATGAGCCGGTTGATTGGTAGCCGGGTTATCGGGCAGTGTTCAGGTATATCGACAACAAAATGGGAGCCAGCACGATAGAAGCCCAGGTGAAGCACCCCCGAAATATAACGCACCTTCAACTGAATCCTTGTCCGGTATCCGAACTGCTCCGTAGAACCGACTATCGGTTCTATCACCTCAGGCTCCAACCGCGCAATTCGGGTAAGAAGTTCCGTGAATATCTCCTGCTTGCTATTCAGCTGTTCCGAATATGGGAGGTGCTGCCACTGACAACCGCCACATGCGCCAAAGACCGGGCAAGGGGGCGTGACTCGCAGCGGGGAAGGTAGAACGATGTCCCGCAACTTTCCGGACAGGTAAGATTTTTTGTCCGCGACTACGTCAAACTCAATGACATCCCCACGCGCTGTATAGGGGATGAAGCACGCCTTTCCATCGTAGCGGCCAAATCCGGCACCGCCAAAGGCCATTTTTTCTATCTGGAGTGATTTGGGAGTCATCAGAACGGGCAGGTACTGCCTTTGCGACCGAGATGTTTTTCCATTTTCGCCAGTTCTGTGCGTATGAATTTGACTGGAAAGGAAGGTGCCGCAAGATAGGAGAGAGCATTTTGTTCAAACTGGTCAATCAGCAGGCAAATGACCGAAGAGACTTCGGCCGAGGGTACACCCATCTTCTCGATATTCCGCCGGTAGGTGAGGTTCGGGCCGGATAGTGTGCTTGGCTTCACATCTGCAGCTTCGGCGAGGAAAACCGGAACATCGCACTCCACCTCGATGCGTACATTATAATAATCGTCGTAATAGCGCCGACTCCGGTTAATAAAGCGAAGATTCAGGCCATTTTTAAGGGAGAGTGCTTTAACGATTTCCATGTGATTCTGTGTCCTCGCAATTGCTGCCTCGCTGAAAATAATACGGATATCATGTACTTGTAAAGGTAATTCTAAAGCCATCCACCCACCCTTCCCCTTGCCGATTGGCGCTCAACTCCTTTTGAATAGCGACTACAGTGTGATTGGTAGTCAAATCGTGCTTGCATTTTTATACAAACCCCGGTAAAGTTACCCAGTTTTAGAGGAAAATAATATATAAATATCTGTCGGGGTCGTCATGAGTAAGGAAGAAGCAATTGAAGTCGAAGGCACGGTGATAGAGCCGTTGCCCAATGCAATGTTCCGGGTTAAGCTGGAAAACGATCATGTCGTCCTTGCCCATATCTCCGGGAAAATGAGAAAGTATTTCATCAAAATACTTCCTGGAGACAAAGTGACCGTAGAACTCTCTCCGTATGACCTCACCAGGGGCCGTATTACCTACCGTGTAAAATAGGAAGCCTGCCCAGGACTTTCAGCTCTTTCACTACCATCGAATGCAGGAATTTTCTGACCATTGAAATTGCCTCATGGGCAGTCCGGCAGTGGCATCGTAAGTGCCTCTGCAGGTCTATCACCATCAACTAGAAAAAGGAACGTTAGCACATGTACACTGTTGCGGATCTCAGAAAAGGATTGAAAATAACTCTCGACGGCGACCCCTACGTCGTTATCGCCTTCGATTTTGCAAAACCCGGAAAGGGTCAGGCTCTATACCGCACGAAGATGCGTAACATGATCAACGGCACCATACTCGACAGGACCTACCGATCCGGCGAGACCTTCGAACCTGCCCATCTGGAAGAAAGAACCATGCAGTTCCTCTATAAAGAGGACAATATGTACTGCTTCATGGACAACCAGAATTACGAGCAGATCTCCATCGGCGAAGATGCTATGGGAGATGCAAAAAACTACCTGGTCGACAATATTTCTGCAGATGTGCTCCTGTTCAAGGAGAAGGCTATCGGCATCAACCTTCCGAATTTTGTGAATCTGAGAGTAGTTCAGACCGACCCCTGGGTCAAGGGTGACACTTCAGGGAGCGACTCCAAGCCGGCTACGGTTGAAACAGGATACGTGCTCCGCGTACCCCCGTTCATCGAGGAAGGTGAACTGATCACCATCGATACCCGCACCGGCGAGTACTCGACGCGCGTCAAAGGATAGATGATGAAAAACTGGCACCTCCGCCGCCGGGCACCGGCACTTGCGGCGCGGGCGCAAGTAATTCAGGAAATACGGCGATTTTTCATAGAAGGGGGGTTTCTCGAAGTGGAGACCCCCCTTCGCATTCCTGCACCTGCGCCTGAATCTCACATCGACCCAGTCACCAGTGAAGGATGGTACCTCCACACTTCACCGGAACTCTGTATGAAGCGATTGCTGGCAGCCGGGTATCAGAAGATATTCCAGGTCTGCCGCTGCTGGCGTGGCGGAGAACGGGGAATCAGGCATCTGCCAGAATTTACCATGTTGGAGTGGTACCGGGGGATGGGCGACTACCGGGACTTGATGAAGGATTGCGAAGGTCTTATACGGAGAGTCGCCGGATCCTTGAAGACGGGCGACACCATCAACATCGGAGAAACGCTAGTGTCGCTCACTTCGCCTTGGGAGCGGTTGTCAGTGCGCGAGGCGTTCCTGAGGCATACTAATATTTCGATGGAACAGGCTCTCGATGAAGACCGGTTCGACGAGCTGATGATATCCCATATAGAGCCACAACTGGGAATCGATAAGCCTGTTTTTCTTCTGGATTATCCTGCGGAGCGGGGAGCGTTGGCTCGGCTGAAATCAGATGACTCGACACTGGCGGAGCGGTTTGAACTGTACATAGCGGGAATCGAGCTTGCCAACGGTTTTTCGGAATTAACAGACGCCCAGGAACAGCGTGCACGATTTCTACAGGCAGCATCGGAAAAGGAATCCCGTGGGGCACCCCCCTCCCCTATGCCGGAGCGGTTTCTGGAGGAATTGGATCTCATGCCTCCAAGCGCCGGGATCGCTCTCGGCCTTGATCGGCTCGTAATGGTGCTTCTCGATAAACAAACAATCGACGAGGTGGTTGCCTTTACACCGGAAGAACTATAACTCCTGGTCCGAGAGGTCGGAATAAGTGACTACCTCCCCACGGTACGTCCGCAGCTGGAGCAGGTTTCCTCGCATGTCTACCTGTCCCGGCAACAGCGGTACCTTCCCTTTCCCTCCAGGCAAATCGATCACGTAGTGAGGAATTGCTAGGCCCGAAATGTGCCCACGCATCGACTCCATGATCTGCAGACCCCTGCGGACGCTGGTGCGGAAATGCCCCGTCCCCCTCACTAGATCCATCTGATGCAGGTAGTAGGGTCGAACTCGGATCTCGAGAAGCCGGCGCATGAGCCGGACCATTGTCTGACAATCGTCGTTAACCCCCCTTAGCAGTACCGTCTGGTTTCCCAAGGGCACGCCTGCATCGACAAGCATTGCGCAGGCTTTAGCGGATACCGGAGTAATTTCCAGCGGGTGATTGAAATGGGTATTTATGTACACCGGATGATAGCGCTTCAGCATCCGGCATAGCCCCTCTGTTATTCTCTCCGGCAAGGTAACAGGCACTCTCGTTCCAATACGTATCATCTCGACGTGCGGAATCCCGTGCAACCGCGCAAGAATCTGCTCTAGCCGCTCATCGTCCAGAAGAAGCGGGTCCCCTCCTGAAATGAGCACATCCCTGATACGTCCGCATTCTGCGATGTAAGTGATGGCCTCATCGACCGAGCGGGCGCATTCGACATCCAGCCCCACACGGCGCTTTCGCATGCAAAAGCGGCAGTAGACCGCGCAGTTCAACGAAGCAAGGAGCACTACACGGTCAGGGTACCTGTGAATGAGGCCTGGCACCGGACTCAGATTCTCTTCGTCGAGAGGGTCCGCCAACAGGCCATCGTCGGCCAACTCCTGCACGTCAGGGATACACTGGCGCCAGATCGGGTCTCCCGCCTGCTCGATGAGGCTCAGATAGTGAGGAGTGATCCGTAGCGGGTAGGTGGCGGCAACAGTGCGAAGCGGTTCAGGATCGACGGAGAAACGCGCGGCAAGGCGTTCCACGTCGACAATACTTTCCTTTACCGCTTCCTGCCACTGTTCCATTAGATTCCCGCTCTAAATGAATAAAGGCGGGGGAAACCCGCCTTTTCAGTATATATGCTCAGTCGTTGCTTTAAAGCTGGAGTGCCCCGATCAGTTCTTTAACTGTCCCGATTCCGTTCTCAGTCAGATAGTGCTCCATTCCGCATGCAATAGTTGCCGCGGCTGAGGGATCTAGAAAGTTAGCCGTTCCGACCTGGACGGCAGTAGCTCCTGCAAGGATGAATTCAAGAGCATCATCGGCAGTCATGATCCCGCCTATCCCGATAACAGGCACCTTTACAGCCTTCGCCACCTGCCATACCATTCGCAGAGCGACGGGCTTGATGGCGGGACCGGAGAGCCCACCGGTGACATTGGCAAGAACAGGCCGGCGGCTGCGAAGATCTATCGCCATACCGGTAAGGGTATTGATGAGAGATAGCGCATCCGCCCCGGCTTCAGCGCAGGCGTTGGCCATTTCCACCACATCCGTCACATTTGGGGAGAGTTTCACTATCACCGGTTTGGTCGATTCCTTGCGGACAGCAGTCACCACAGTTGCAGCAGCCTTCGGATCAGTGCCGAAAACGATCCCTCCCTGCTTCACGTTGGGGCAGGAGATATTCACCTCGATCCCCGCGACCTCCGGTACCCGGTCCAGCTTCCCCGCAAGCTCCGCATACTCCTCCACGGTGTTGCCAAACATGTTCACAATAACTGGCGTCGATACAGTGCGCAGAAATGGAGTCTTCTTCTCGATGAAAGCATCAAGCCCCACATTCTGCAGCCCTATGGCGTTAAGCATGCCTCCTGGCGTCTCTACGATACGCGGAGTAGGGTTGCCCGCGCGAGGCTTCAGGGAGAGCCCCTTCGTGATGATCGCGCCGATTGCTTCAAGATCGAGGTATTCCGCAAATTCCTCGCCGTATCCGAATGTTCCGGATGCGGTCAGTACGGGGTTACGCAGCTTGATGCCGGCTATCTCCACCGACATGTCCGGTCTGGTCATGTCTTTCTCCGCTATTGTTTTTTATCCGGTCAGATCCAGAGGAGCTGTTCAAAATCAAATACCGGGCCATCCTTGCAGACACACCGGTAATCAGGATGCCCTTCCGCGTGTTCGCGCCCCTTTACCACACAGCCGAGACAGGCTCCCATGCCGCACGCCATATACGCTTCCAGGGAGACCTGACACGCTATTCCGCGCCGACCAGCGATTTGGGCGACAGCCTTAAGCATCGGCATCGGACCGCACGCAAAGATGGTCTTCGGTCCGGGATTCTCCGTCAGATGGCGCTCCATCACATCAGTGACGAGTCCGCTGGCACCGAGAGTGCCGTCGTCGGTCGAAACGTAGGTCTCTATGCCGAGGCGTTCGAATTCGGTGACGCAGAGGATGTCTTCCCGTGTCCGTCCGCCTATAAAAAGACGAACCCGCGAATGCTGCACCATCTCCTTTGCCAGATAGTAGAGCGGGGCAAGACCAATGCCTCCACCGACAAGGACCTTTTCCTCTGCAGGATCTCCCTGTACAAAACCAGCTCCCAAAGGAGCCAGCAGGTCGAGGCGGTCCCCGTGATGAAGCGACGACATCATGGCGGTACCCTTCCCCACAACCCGGTAGAGCATCTCAAGGTAGGTTTGAGGTTCACACCCGTCGTATTCCGCGGGAATGACTCCGACATCGAAAATTCCGAACGGTCGCCTCAGCAGCGGATCGATGGCGTCATGCACCTTTACCATCACGAACTGCCCGGGACTGGCTTCCCGCATCTCCCGCGGTGCAGTGAGGCGCATACGGTAGTATCCCGGTGAAACTTCATGGTTTGAGATGACCATCGATTTAAACTGCATCGCCTTCTTCCTCATTATCTCCAAAGATGAACTCCATCAACAGGGCATCCTCACCGTCATGGTAGTAACGCGGCCGCCGCCCCGTGACGATGAAGCCCATCCGCCGGTAAAGTTCGACAGCTGCAAGATTGGAAGGACGCACTTCAAGAGAGACGTAATCCGCTCCTGACTGGCGGCACATGCCGAGAACCTTTTCCACCAAAAGCCGTCCTATTCCGCAGCCCCGCAGGTCGGGGCGAACAGCAACATCAAGTATGTGCCCCTCATCGAGCACCTGCATGGCGCAGATGTAACCGGCGACCCGTCCGCCGGCGTCAAAAGCGACCAGAGGGAAGCTATGGGGTGATTTAAGTTCATCCAGGAAATGTGTTCTGTTCCACGGGTGGGGGAATGAAGCCGCTTCTATGAGGAGGACATCATTCAGATCTTCCTCGGACATAGGACAGATGGTTATCTGCGAGAGCATCCCCTTCATTCCGCCGGTATCATATGCAAAGGCTCAGCCCTTGTAAACTCTTTTTTCCTAGGGATAATGGGTTTGACTTTTGCGAGCCTATGGTTTAAAAACATCAGTTCTGTACAGGAGGATAAACCTTGATAAAATCCGGAACCACATACAAAGAAGCCGGTGTAGACATCAGCGCCGGCAACAAATTCGTAAAACTGATCAAGCCTCTCGTGAAGGCCACATCTCGGCCGGAAGTCATAGCCGACATCGGTGGATTCGGAGGCCTCTTTTCCCTCAATACCAACAAGTACAAAAACCCCGTGCTCGTTTCCGGCACCGATGGCGTCGGCACGAAGCTCAAGATCGCTTTCATGGCGGACAGGCACGAAACGGTCGGGATCGACCTGGTGGCGATGTGTGTCAACGATATCGTCGTCCAGGGTGCTGAGCCCCTCTTCTTTCTTGATTACCTCGCCACCGGAAAGCTGCACCCTGAGAAAGCGGCGCTCGTGGTGAAGGGTATATCTGAAGGATGCGTCCTGGCCGGATGTGCACTCATCGGCGGGGAAACCGCAGAAATGCCCGGTTTTTATGGCGAGGGAGAATATGACCTTGCCGGTTTCACTGTGGGTGTCGTAGAGCGGGACAACATTATCGACGGTTCTACCATCACCGTCGGAAACAAGCTGATCGGTATCGCGTCGAGCGGGCTCCATAGCAACGGCTACTCACTTGCCCGGAAGATCATTTTCGAGAAGATGGGGCTCGCCATCGACGCTCAGATTCCAGAACTCGGCAAGACGGTCGCCGAGGAACTCCTGACTCCCACCAGGATCTACGTTAAAAGCATCCTCAACCTGCGTCGAGACTTCCGCATTAACGGCGTGGCTCACATCACCGGCGGCGGATTGCTGGAAAACGTACCGCGTGTGCTGCCCAAGGGCTGCAAGGCTGTCATTCACAGGAAAAGCTGGGACATTCCCCCTATCTTCAGGCTCCTCCAGGAAGCCGGTAACGTCGCTGAACCGGAAATGTTCCGCACCTTCAACTGCGGCATAGGCATGGTGCTCTCGGTTCCCGAAAGTGAAGCTGACGAGATCCTCATCCGACTCTCCGGATTAAACGAGCAGGCATTCGTTATCGGGGAGATCGCCAAATGTGCTGCGGGCAAGGAATCGGTGGAACTGGTGTGATCATGGGGAAAACTCTCTCCATAGGAGTCCTCGCCTCCGGGAATGGTTCGAACCTTCAGGCTATCATAGACCGGATTGAGGAAGGTGTACTGCCGGCACGCATATCATGCGTGATCAGCAACAACGTGAGTGCATTTGCCCTGGAGCGGGCGCGGCGACACAACATTACCGCACTTCACATGGACCACCGTATCCATTCCGGGCGAGAATCATACGATGCAGCTCTCGTAGAGGCGCTTCGGGAGCACGACGTCCAACTCGTCGTGCTGGCCGGCTTCATGCGTATACTCACACCCGTTTTTCTCGACGCCTTTCAGCATGCAGTTATGAACATACACCCCGCGCTTCTCCCCGCCTTTCCCGGCATACACGCCCAGCGGCAAGCCTTGGACTACGGAGTAAAGGTGGCCGGATGTACCACCCACTTCGTAGATGCAGGCACCGATACCGGCCCGATCATCCTGCAGGCAACGGTTCCCGTCCTCCCGGAAGATACGGAAGAGTCACTCTCCACACGGATTCTCGTCGAGGAGCACCGGATCTACCCGGAATCCGTCAGGCTTTTCGCTGAAGGCCGTCTGCATGTAGAGGGTCGCCGCGTCGTCATCAGCTGATACTCCCTGAAGACCCCATCCCTTCCAGTTTTTCGCACCCATTGTCAACCAATCTGATCGCTTCGGTTGACAATCATCCCAGCCGTATGATATTTCCAGGTTCGGAGGAAATCATGACTGCAACAATAGACACAATCGCCACCCGGATCATTGCCGGCGGAAAAATTACGGAGGAGGAGGCGCTGACTCTCGTTAACGCTTCCGGAAACGAAGTTTTTGCTCTTTTTCTGGCGGCAAGCCGGGTAAAGCAGCATTTCGTCGGTGACCAGATTCATCTCTGTTCAATCATCAACGCCAAGTCCGGGCGCTGTTCCGAAAACTGCTCTTTCTGTGCGCAATCGGCGCACCATGCGACTGACGCCCCGGTGTATCCCCTGGTTGATGAAGAGCAGATGGTGAAATGCGCAGTGGAGGCACAGAGAAATGGTTCCTCCTGTTACGGCATTATCACCAGCGGCAGCGGCATCAAAAAGGGGGAGGAACTGGACAGGATCTGCCGGGCCGTCCGCAGGATCAAGACAGAAACGGCCATCACTCCATCCTGTTCTCTCGGTATCATCGACTTGCAAACGGCGGTAGCTCTTAGGGGGGCAGGTGTAGAAACCTATCACCATAACCTTGAAACCGCCCGCAGCTTCTTCCCCCAGGTGTGCACCACCCATGATTATGAAGAAGATGTGGATACTGTGGTCCTCGCGAAACGGGCAGGCATGAAGGTCTGTTGCGGAGGAATAATAGGCCTCGGTGAGTCTCCGGCTCAACGCGTGGAGCTTGCAATGACTTTGGCTGAACTTGGTGTCGATTCGGTGCCGATAAATTTCCTCAACCCCATAGAAGGAACGAGACTAGCCGGAGCTTCCAACCTGGCTCCGCTGGAGTGCCTCAAGACGATCGCCCTGTTCCGCCTCATTCTGCCGACAAAGAGGATCACCGTTTGCGGCGGCAGGGAGAAGAACCTGCGGGATCTGCAGTCGTGGATATTCTTTGCGGGTGCTAACGGCACCATGATTGGAAACTACCTGACCACCACCGGCCGACCGGCGGATGAAGACTGGCAGATGTTGAAGGACCTGGAACTCACTATTTCGGAGTGCTGCGGCTGAATAAGCCGGATAACGGGAGGAAACATGAGCGCCAAGGGGATCTTCATCACTGGAACGGATACGGGGGTGGGCAAGACAGTAGTGGCGGCTGCAATAGCTCGGATGCTGCGCTCCCGCGGTTGCCGCGTCGGTGTAATGAAGCCGGTTACGAGCGGCTGTATTGAAGTGGAGGGAAAGCTCGTCTCTGAAGACGCACGGCTTCTTCTCTGGGGTGCCGGGGTCGACGAATCGTGCACCGACGCCTACCCCTATTTGTTCAAAGCTCCCATAGCGCCTTCCGTTGCTGCCGAACATGAAGGTGCTCGCATCGACCTTTCCACCATCGTCAACTGCTTCAACCGCCTCTCGGAGCGGTTTGACTTCATCATTGTGGAAGGTGCTGGGGGGCTCATGGTGCCGCTGGCCGGCGGGCTTCTCATCGCAGACCTTGTGAAACAGCTGGACCTTCCTCTTCTCGTTGTCGCCCGCCCCAACCTCGGCACCATCAACCATACCTTTCTCACCACCTTTGCCGCCGGACAGCTGGGAATAGATGTCCGCGGAATTGTTATCAACAATTATCCGGAGCACCCGGATGTCGCGGAGGAGTACGCCCCCCATCTGCTGGCCTCTCTTTGCGGCGCGCCACTGCTTGGAATATTTCCTCATGTTGACCAGCCCGATCCGTACGCACTCGTAGAGGCGGTGGTGCAGTCGGTCGAGCGGGAGCCTGCCGCACGGCAACTGCTTCGGCAGATAGGGGCATGAAAATGAGCCGGGAAATCGATACCGCAACGCTCCAGGAGTACGACCGGAAGTTTGTCTGGCATCCATTCACCCAGATGCGTGAATGGGAGGAATCCAGTCCTGTCATAATCACCCACGGCGAAGGCTCGTTTCTTATCGACAGCGACGGCAACCGCTACCTGGACGGGGTCGGCGCAATCTGGACCAATGTCCACGGCCACTGCAAGCGTGAGATCAACGACGCCATCAAGAACCAGGTGGACCGGATCGAACACTCCACTCTCCTTGGGCTCGGGAACGACAAGGCCGCTCTTCTCGCAAAAGCGCTTATAGACATTGCACCGTCAGGTCTGGCAAAGGTCTTCTACTCCGACAACGGATCGACTGCCGTGGAGATCGGCATCAAGATGGCGTTCCAGTACTGGCAGCAGCGGGGACGAAAGGAAAAGACCAGGTTCATCTCATTCAGGAACGCCTACCACGGCGACACCATCGGCGCAGTCAGCGTCGGCGGAATTGACATTTTCCATGAAGTGTTCCGTCCCCTCCTGTTCACTACTATTCAGGCTCCCTCACCCTACTGCTATCGCTGCGAACTCGCCGAGTGCCGGGATAGCTCCTCCTGCGGGCTTCTATGCCTCCAGCGCCTGGAAGATCTTATGGCGGCCCATGCCGGAGAAACTGCGGGACTCATCATCGAGCCGAGAGTCCAGGGTGCCGGCGGAATGATCGTTCAACCGAGGGGGTTCGTGCGAAAGGTCCGGGAGCTGTGCGATCGGTACAACATCCTTATGATCGCGGATGAAGTTGCCGTCGGGTTTGGACGCATGGGGACCATGTTCGCCTGTCAGCAGGAGGAGGTCACTCCCGATATCATGGCGCTCTCCAAAGGAATCACCGCCGGTTACCTGCCGCTGGCAGCCACTCTCACGACTCAGGATGTATATGACGCCTTTCTCGGCGAGTACCGTGAGCTGAAGACTTTCTTCCACGGCCACACCTTTACTGGAAACCCCATAGCATGCGCTGCCGCTCTTGCCAGCCTCGTGATCTTTGAAAAAGAGCGTCTCCTAGAAAGCCTCCCGGAGAAGATAAGTTATCTATCAGCACGCCTGGCCGAACTGCACCGGCTGCGGCATGTGGGGGACGTACGGCAAGACGGGATGATCGCCGGCATTGAACTCGTGCGGAGCAAGGAAACACGGGAAGGCTTCGGATGGGAAGAGCGAATCGGCGTCAAGGTATGCCTCGAAGCGCGTAAACACGGTCTGTTCCTGAGGCCGCTAGGCAACGTCATTGTCGTCTTCCCTCCACTCTCGATCAGCCTGAGCGAGATAGACCTCCTGATTGACGGCATTTCTGCTTCGGTCCAGGCGGTATGTGACTAGAAAATACAATCAACTCCCTCTCATGTAAACTTCTTGCCTTTTCCCCTCCCCTTCATTATCGTACGGAAAAATTTTCCGGAGAACAGTGATGAAGCGCTACCGGTCACTCCTTCCGTTATTTCTGACGCTGGCAGTAATGGCGCCGGACACTGCCTTGGCCGTACCGGCTGCGCCGCTCACCCATCGGCTCAGACAGTCCGATGCCACTTCCTTTCTTGCGCGCCAGTGGGGAGACGAATCCATGGCAGGATGGGAGACGGAAGACGGATACACCATCGTTTCCGATTCTGACCTGGAAAGCTGGACCTACGCGGATCTCGACAGAGACGGGAATCTCACGAGCTCACGCCGCAAGGTCGGAAAAGAGCCTCCTCCCGGGCACCTCAGAAAAGGGCTCCGACCCGCAAAACGCAGGATACTGATGGAGGAAACTTCTCCGGCTCCTGCTCCGACGGGAGAGCAAGCATCTGCATTGCAGGTCGACAAAACTTCCGGAGGCGCAGCTTCCGTGAAGAACATCCCCGTCATTCTCATCAATTTCAACGACACCATCCCCACCTATTCCCCAGCTGATTTTACCAGCCTCCTGTTCGGAACCAGCACATGGAGCATGAAGGATTATTATGAGGAAACATCAGGCGGTGCTCTTTCTGTCTCGGCAGGCCCGGTCGGGATTACCGGGTGGACGACCGCCGCAAATCCGCACGATTACTACGGCAGGCCCAGCGGTTGGGGCCCGCCCGATGCCCTTCCAGGCGATCTGGTTTTCGAAGCGGTGCAGCAGTCGGACACGGCAATAGATTACTCCTCTTATGATCAGAACGGTGACTGTTATGTGGATGTGGTGGCAATAGTCCATCAGGGTCCTGCCCAGGAGGCGACGGGAAACCCCAATGATATCTGGTCCCACAGCTGGTCCCTTTCGGTAACCAGGTCCTACGGACTGGGACGCAACGGTCCCTACGCCACCAACGACCGGTGCGCTGCGGACCCGGCCCGGTTCGTCATAGTCGACAAGTACATCATGATGCCCGAAATGTTCGATGGAACCATTACCACAATAGGAGTGTTCGTCCACGAGTACGGGCACTCTCTCGGTCTCATGGACCTGTATGATTCCGACAGCTCATCGGAAGGAGTCGGGAACTGGAGCGTCATGGGAAGCGGGTCGTGGGGAGGCGTCGAACGGCTCGGAGACAGGCCCAGTCACCTTGATCCATGGAGCAAAATGGTTCTTGGCTGGGCGTCGCCGGTAAGGTTGCCCGAGGGACAGACTGACAAAGTTTTCACAGCTGTAGAAACCGGCGGGGAGGTCGTGCAGTTCGGCAGGACTCCGGCCCAGGGAGGGAGTGGCGAATACTTCCTGCTGGAAAACCGACAGAAAATCGGATTCGATGAGGCACTCCCCGGCTCAGGGCTGCTCCTCTGGCATATCGATGAGACGAGAGCCAACAACCGGAGCGAGTGGTATCCGGGGTGCAGCAGCTGCACCTCCCACTACCGTGTAGCTTTGGTTCAGGCTGATAACAGCTACAATCTGGAAAAGAAGCAAAACCGGGGGGATGCAGCAGATCCCTTCCCCGGGTCCCTCTTCATTCGGACAGTCACCCCTGAGACATCTCCCGCAAGCGTGCTGTATAACGAAGCTTCAGCTGGATTCAAGCTTTCCGCCATCAGCGATACAGCGACGTCCATGTCCGTCGACATCCTCATCGATACGGTTCCTCCGATTACGACTATCACCGCGTCCCCTCCTGCATTATCCAATCAAACTTCGGGCATTATCACCTTCATCGCCAATGAAAGCGCATCCTTCAGCTGCAGGCTCGACGGCCTTACTACGATACCGTGCACCTCGCCATTCACCTTTTCCGGGCTCAGCGACGGCACTCACACATTCGCCGTGGAGGCCATTGACGGGCTAGCGAACCGGGAGGCAAATCCACCGGTGACTTCTTGGACTATCGATACGGTAGCGCCAGTAACTGCAATCACCGGGGCACCACTGCCAGTCTCATCTTCTCCCGACGCCGACTTCATCTTCAATGCCTCCGAAGCCGCACAGTTCTTCTGCTCTCTCGATGGCAGCCCGTGGCAAGCCTGCACGAGCCCCTTACACTATTCGGGCCTGGAAACTGGTAGCCACACTTTCGCTGTATATGCGGTCGATTCCGCCACCAACTCCGGAGCCGCAGCCGTTCATTCCTGGTCCGTCTCCGTCCCGTCCTGCACGTACCGCGTAGGATTTAATTGCTATGCCACCTTTTCAGAAGCATATGCTGCCGCCGGCGACGGTGAAACCGTTCTCGTGCGGGAAGGGGAACTGGCAGAAAACATCTCCTTCGGACGCACCATCACCGTAACAATACAAGGAGGGTACGACGCATCCTTCGTCGTCCGTACAGGATTCACAACGTTTTCAGGGTCTGCAACCGTCGCTGCCGGCACGGCCGTTTTCGACGGGATAGCAGTGCGCTGACCCACGTCCAGGTTACACATCTTCCGATCCGATTTCGCGAAGCACTCGGCGGATGTACCACACAGCTATCCCGGCAGCGCTCCAGGTCACGACGAAAATCCCCCACCATACCCCTTTCAGCCCCCACCCGAAATGGTTCGCGAAGAGATAAAAGAAGGGCAGCAGCCCGAAGAACTGCCTGTAAAATCCTATGCCCACTGCGAATGCCGGCCTTTTAAGCCCTTGGAGAGCATAAACGCTCGTGTAAAGGATGACGTATGCCGGGAATACAAGCGATTCGACTCGGAGCAGTTCAATCCCCCTGCGCACCACCGCTTCGTCACGCGTGAAGAGCCCGACCAGCGGTTCAGCGGCAACATAAACGGCCGCTGTTCCGACAAGCATCAGTCCCACTCCGACCTTGAGGGCCGTGAACACTGCCTCCCTTACCCGATCCATTCGTCGCGCGCCGCTGTTCTGCGCAACCAGAGCAAGCGTCGCTATATTCATTCCCATGACTGGCAGAAGAACGACCTGCTCTATGCGGGTGCCTATGCCGTAGGCCGCCACGGCATCCTTTCCGAACCGGCTGATGAACCATGTTATGACGAAAAACCCGATAGCCACCGTAAGCATGTTCAGGCTTGCCGGAAACCCGAGACGCGCCAGCGACATGTACGGGCGCCGCTCCGGGAAGATCGCCCGCCAAGCAAGGTCATCCAGAAGTCCGGTACGACGGGCGCGTGAGAAGAGATAGATGTTTCCGCACAACTGAACGATAACCGTTGCCCATGCGATCCCGCTCAAACCGAGGGGAGGAAGCCCCATCCCGCCGAAAAGGAACCATGGGTCGAGGACCAGATTAAGGAAAAAACCGGCAACGAGGAAGTTCCGGAAGCTCCTGGTATCGCCGGTAGCATTGAGAATTGCGTTGAGGACGTAGTTGACAATGAAAAAGAGTGACCCTGCAAAGATGATGTCCATGTAAGACAGGGCCATCTCCATGTATGAATCGGCCGCTCCGAGTAGAGATAGAAGTGCGGGCGAAACCAGACGGCCAACAAGGGTGAGGAGTATCCCGTGGAGCAGACCGAATGACAAAGCCTGGACCGCCATCTTCCTGGCATCTGTGTCGTCGCCTGCGCCCACGGCATGACCAATTAGAGCTGTGGCGCCGCTGGAGATACCAGCACCCACTGCAATAATCAGGAAAAAGATCGGAAACGAGAGAGAAAGGGCGGCAAGGGCCTGGGTTGACACAAAGCCTGCGAAAAAGGTGTCCACCACGTTGAACATGGTGTTGAAAAAGAGTCCGATGCTGGTGGGGATGGCAAGGGTCTTGAGCAGTTGCGGTATCGGATCGTTGAGAAGGTCGTGACTGCGGTTCATGCCGTCACGCCGCGACAAAGCTGAAGATGACGAGGAACAAAAGCTGACAGAAGCCGACGACCCAGCCGTTTCGAAGCATGGCCTTCATGTCCGTGGATTGGGCGAAGCCGAGGGAACTTGCCATGTTTGCGCCGGGGAAGACGAAGTTGTGGACTCTCGTGGCAACGACCAGCGCAAGGGACCAGGCAAGCATCGAGACGCCGTGGCCGGATAGAAGCGGGAGGAACATCTCATGGAGGAGCTTGAGGGTTGCCACGGTGGCTCCGCTTATGCCGAAGGCCCCGAGAAACCCTCCGGTGATGACGATGGCAGGCTTTCCCCCCATCTCCATGAAAGGCTTGAGCAGTGCGGCAAGGGCGGCAAACCCACCCGATTTCTCGATGAAAACTATGAAGGGGTCGAGGAGAAGAAAGAGGAGAAAAAGCCCTACATTGCCCGCCATACCTCTGACTACATGGCCAAGGGTGGAGGTGAGACTGAGTCCCCCCGTCAGACCGGTCGACAGCGAAAGGCCGAGCATGATCACCACGACGAATGCAGTCGGCGCTTTAACCGCAATGCCGTACACAACTGCCAGAGCAAAGGCGGTTATGAAGACAACCGTCGCCCTTCGGCTCTGAGGGGTCGGCTCGAATACCTGCACAGCTTCTTCGGTTTGATAGGGGGATGAACACCGCGTCCTGCGCTGTATCCGCAGGACCATGAACCAGGTAACCAGCAGCGTTATAAGGGCAACGGGGCCGCATACGTAGAGGAGCATTTCGCCGTAGCCGATTCCAGTCAGACCGAGCAGTGTGACTACGGGAGGCGTGAAGGGCCCGAGGATGAGGGCTTCTTCCCCCACTGCCTGAAATATCACCCCGACGGTGCTGCGGGAAAGACCTACCGCTGCCGCTACAGGCACGACGATGGGAGCTATGATCGCGTTTCCGCCTGCCATGGTTCCCAGCAGGCCCACCATGACCAGGCAGGCGGCCATAATCCCCAGGATAGCCTTTTTTTCCGAATCGACCCCAATAGTATGGATTATGCGGTGGACTATGGTGTGCGAAACCCCGGTTGCCGCGAGGACCTCTCCGAGGCCTCTGCCGAGCATAATGATCAGCCCCACGAGGGCAAGAAACGACCCCATACTCTTCGCAAGGGTTTCGCCGAACGAAATGAGCGTCTGATGGCTGAGGAGCGCGCCGAGTATCACACAGATAGCGGTCGCAGCAAGGATATCCACATCCCGGAACACCAGCACCAGGTACACGAGGAGTGGTGCAAGTCCAAGCAGCCCCCACCAGACACCACTTCCGGCCTCAAAAATCATCCCGTCTCCTCCTTTGCCTGAGGCTGGCGGCGCAGCACCCGCCCAATCCGAGGTCCGGTCAGGTTCCCATTCTCGATCACCGGGCGTCCTTCCATGTAGACATGAACTATGCCCGTAGAATAACGGTGTGGATCGACATAATCGGCAACGTCGGTGATCCGTTCAGGATCGAATATCGTAAGGTCGGCCACGTAGCCAGGCCTGATCAGCCCTCGGTCGGGTAATCCAATACGTCCGGCAGGAAGAGCCGTCATTTTGCGGATTGCTGTCGCAAGATCAAGCAGTTTCTTTTCACGAACGTAGCGGCCGATAACCCTCGGAAAACAGCCGTACGATCGGGGGTGCGTGGCGTCACCGGCAGCGGAGGCGGTGAGGCCATGTCCGTCGGAACCGACCGCAACCAGCGGGTCGGAAAGAATCGTAGCCACATCCTCGGAAGCCATACAGAAAAAGATGGCGCCCACTTCCCCCTGTTCCTCAAGGAGAAGTCTCATCACCGCATCTTCGGGAGAGCAGCGCCAGCAATGTGCAATGCTAGCGAGAGACAGGCCCGAGAGTTGTCTGTTCATTTCCGTCCTGCATGTAACGACTATTCCTTCGGCACCTTCCCGCTGTGCAATTGCAAACCCTATATCTGACCGTAGTCGTTCTCTCAGATGCTGGTCCGCAAGCCGCTGCAGGAGCATGGTGACTCCTCCTGCAAGCGCCCACGCTGGAAGCACGGCAGTGAGAGATGTAGCGGAGGCATCATATGGATACTGATCCGCGGCGATATCGATGCCCCGCTGCCGAGCTGAGGCAAGGAAGGAGAGAACTTCCGGTCCCCTGCCCCGGTTGTTCCTTCCGAGCGCCTTCAGATGGGAAACCTGCATCCGAACACCACTTTCGGCTGCAATGGCTGCTGCTTCCTCCAACGCCGCCATCAGCCCATCTCCCTCACTTCGGATATGGCTAGTGCAGAGGCCTCCGTAGTTGGCCACCATGCGCGCCAGCGCTATTAGCTCCTCAGTTGCGGCGTAGCTACCCGGGGGGTAAATGAGCCCTGTTGAAAGTCCCCAGGCCCCCTGCTCCAAGGCAACACGCAGCAATTCGCTCATAGCCGCTAGTTCGCCTGTTGTGGGAGCCCGGTCTTCCATCCCCATGACTGCAATTCGCAGAGCCGCATGACCCACGAGTGGAGCATGGTTGATCCCCGGCTTCACCCCTTCCACTGATCTCGCATAATTATCGAAGCTGCAGAAAGGGAGTGGTTCTTCGGGGAGGATGTATTCATGTACCTTCAGGTATTCCGCCAATTCCTTCCCGTGGGTGGAAGCCACCGGGAAAGCGCTCAAGCCGCAGTTGCCCGTTACCTCCGTCGTCACTCCCTGAAAAAGCTTGCTCTCCGCCCCATGGTGGCGGAAAACAGAAATATCAGAATGGCCGTGAATATCAATAAATCCAGGAGCGAGGACAAGACCCGAGACATCTATGCGCTCAGCTTCGGGTTCCCTCAGACAAGGACCGACTGCGGTAATGCGACCGCTCCGGACGGCCACGTCAAGTGCCTGTGGTGGACTCCCGGAGCCATCGACAACAGTAGCGCCACGAAAAAGGTAAGAATTCATTGTTTACCAATGATACCAGAATTTGCAGCTGTGCATGGTTGTCCCCTCAGCAGGGGTCGTTCGGTACTATGGGAGCGCTTGCGCCCCACACTTCCCAGTCGAAGGTTGCATAATCGATCATCAGCGCCGTAGGTATGAAGGTGTCCAGCTCGCTCAACTTTTTCTTTATGAGTTGTTGGGCAAATACCTGGAGCAGCGAGACTTCCTTCTGAAAGAAGCGATTGAAGTCGCCCCTTAGCTCCGGGCGCAAAAGTGGGGTGGACCCGGTAAAATTGAGGGTGCACCATTCTTCGTGCAATACCTCGCCGGAAAGATCCACCAGAGGCAGGCCATGAAGCCGGCAGGTCATTGGGCGATGGCTGTAGACCAGGCACGAGCCGTTCTCCCCGAGGAGGGGACAGGGAGTCTCATCATCATCGGGCATCAAGGTCTCCCAATCCGCCTCGGGGCGCAAGTTGAGGATATAGGGATGTGAGAACTCCGGCCAAAGGAATCGCAGATGCCTGAGCCGGTCTTGCGAACGCGCAAGCACTACTCTTCTCACCTCGTCGGGAAGCAGGTCGAAGCCCTGTTTCAGCAGGACTGCATCGAGAAGCGTTATGTCGAAGAGGCCGCGACAGCACTCACTGCACCCCTTGCGGCACGAGATCTCGTCCGCCGCCGCCTCCGTGCATACTGCAAACCACTTATCCACGGAAGCTAGGAGATCTTGATATGCGTTTATTATGGTGGCAAGAGATGAAAGATCCATCCGCTCCGCGCCCTCCAAAAGAAAAGGCGGCGAAACCGGTCGCCGCCCTTGGTGTATCAGGCTGTCGTTCTGGATTTAAACTCAGGCAAGCACATCTGACTTAGTGAATATGGCCTTGAGCCAGTAACCCTCCTGCTCGATATTCTCCCGACCACCTTCTTCCCGGTCGACGAGAGTTACCACTCCCAGCACCTTGAGCCCTTCTTCCTCCGCCCGCTTTATAGCCTTCATGGATGAACCGCCGGTAGTGACGACATCCTCCACGATGACCACCCTTGACCCAGGCTTGAAATTTTTTCTCCCCTCAAGCCAGGCTCCCGTGCCGTGCCCTTTCGGCTCCTTTCGAATAATGAAGGCAGGAACCGGCTTTCCTTCCAGGAAACTTACGAGCGAGGTTGCTGTGGCAATGGGGTCGGCGCCGAGGGTCAGTCCACCAACACCTTCCAGTCCCTCTACATCCTTAACCGCCTCAAAAAAAAGCTTCCCGGTCAGGTAAGATCCTTCCGGGTGGAGGGTCGTCTGCTTTCCGTCGAAATAAAAATCGCTTTCCCTGCCGGATGCCAGTGTTACCTTACGCTTCTCGTACGACAACTCCTTGATGATTTCCTTCAGCCTTTCCCGTTCCGTCATTAATCGTTCACTCCTTTTCGAAAAGTCCGAGCTGCGGCTCGGGGCCGAGCTTCGGGAATGTAACCGGGTAACCACCGGAAAAACAGGCACGGCAATAGTTGTCGCACGGGGCGCCTACGGCGTTCAGGAGCCCCTCCTCAGAAAGGTAGCCGAGGGAATCGGCGGTAATGTAGCGTCTGATCTCGTCGACCGTATGGGAGGAGGAAATCAGCTCCTTCCGGTTCGGAGTGTCGATGCCGTAGTAACAGGGGTAGCTGGTTGGTGGGGAGGAAATGCGGACGTGAACCTCGCTGGCACCGGCATTACGGACCATTTTTACGATTTTTCGGGAAGTGGTGCCCCGGACAATGGAGTCATCGATAACGACCACACGCTTACCGTTGAGGGCCTCGTGCACTGGGTTGAGCTTGATCTTGACCCCGAAGTGGCGGATGGACTGCTGCGGCTCGATGAAGGTCCTCCCTACATAGTGGTTGCGTATCAGGCCGAGTTCAAAGCGAAGTCCCGACTCCTCCGCGTAACCGAGTGCCGCCGGAACGCCCGAATCGGGCACCGGTATGACGATATCCGCATCTATCTTGTGCTCCCTGGCAAGCTGGCGTCCCAGTTCCTTTCGTACCATGTAGACATTTTTGCCGAAGACGTAGGAGTCGGGACGGGCGAAGTATACGAACTCGAAGATACATGGCGACGGCTGCACCTTGCGCAAAGGGAAATACGATGTAACTCCCTTCTCGTCTATGACGATGACCTCCCCGGGTTCCACGTCACGAATATACTCCGCCTCGATGAGATCCAGGGCGCACGTCTCCGATGCCACCACGTAGGAGCCGCCCAGTTTACCCAGACACAAGGGACGGAAGCCGTAGGGATCGCGGGCAGCCACCATCATCTTTTCGGTGAGGAATAGAAGGCAATATGCCCCCTTTATCCGCTGAAGCGACTCGACGATCCCTTCGATCAGCGAGCTGCTTTTGGATGCTGCGAGAAGGTGTACGATGATCTCGGTATCCATGGTGGTCTGAAAGATCGACCCCCATGCTTCCAGCTCATCCTTGATCATCTGTGCGTTGACGATGTTCCCGTTGTGCGCCACCGCGATGGAGCCGCGCGAATAATTGACAAGGATCGGCTGAACGTTCTTGATGACCGATTCACCGGTGGTCGAGTAACGAACATGTCCGATTGCGGACCTGCCGGGAAGGTACTTGAATACCTCCTGATTACCGAATACGTCCGCGACCAGCCCCATGCTCTTGTGCGAGTAGAGGTGCGAGCCGTCGGAAGAGACTATGCCGCAACTTTCCTGGCCTCGGTGCTGTAGAGCATAGAGCCCGAGATAGGTCAGGTTGGCTGCCTCTTGATGGTTATATATTCCGAAAATACCGCACTCTTCTTCAGGCCTGTATAGATTCATTTCTTGAAAAGACTCCTTGTGCGGCCCATTGGGCCGGCACTGAATGTTTTACAGAAGGTTTGCTCTAGCGTAGCGGGCGGCGTTCTTGAACAGCAGAAGGCCATCCCCCTCCTCCGGCAACTCTTCCCTTGTCCAGCGCGGATGGTTGATCCGGTGGACGAAGGCCTCCGGATGCGGCATAAGTCCCATGAGGAGACCGCTCTTGTCACAGATTCCGGCGATAGCATTGGCAGAACCATTGGGGTTGAGAGGGAATTCCATGGTCTCGCGGTAGTCGGAATCGGCGTACTTAAGAGGCGCCAGGTTTTCCCGCTCGATCCGCTCGAGGACTTCAGGACCTGCGACGAACTTCCCTTCGCCGTGCCGAACGGGGAGGTAAATCCCGCGTTCGATTCCTTGGGTGAAAATCGAAGGGGAAGCCGGGTCATTCTTGAGGTAGGTCCAGCGGTCCTGAAACCTGCCACAGTCATTGAACGTCAGAGTTGCCACCTGTGTGAGATGGTTACCGTCGAAAGCCGGCAAAAGCCCCATCTTGACCATCAGCTGAAAGCCGTTGCATACGCCGAGAATAGGCTTACCATCCCTTATAAACCGGAGGAACTGCTCGACCAGAGGCTCCGCATTGCTGGCTACGCTGGCATGCTTGAGCCGGTTGGCCTGCGCTTTGGCGCTACCGAGATCATCCCCGTCGAGAAATCCGCCGGTAAGGTTCAAAAAATGAAAATCGTCGAGACGGATGTCACCGGAAAGTAGCTCGGCAATGTGTGCAATAACCGCTTCATCGAAGCCGCCGAGCCGGCAGGCATGCGCCGCCTCGGTCTCGCAGTTCGTGCCGTTGCCGGTGATCACGATTGCTCGTAGTTTTGACATTCTTTATGCTCCAAAAGGTACTTGTTAGTTGGAATACGTGTGATGGAAAGTACATCCGTCAAAGACTCAGTTACCGAAGCGACATCCTATTGTGTCAGGATTGGGTTTAAGATGACACCTTTTTTTGCGGCACATCCTTGGCAATCCCCATTGTGCGAACACTATAAGTCCCGAAGCGGATCCTGCCATGCCTCCTTAAGATGCGCAAGCTCTGTCTTCACAACCGAGCCCCCGGACATCCCGAGTATTTCCAGTACAGGCTCCGTCGTAACTTCGCCGATAGCCGCGAAATCAGTGCCTGCCATGAATGTTTCGAAAACATTACGGAAATCGGGATGGACGGTCACAAGAAGCCGCGAGGCGGATTCGCTGAAAAGGAGCTGGGCGTCCCCCATTTCCTGGCGGTCCCCCCGCCACGGGATCTGCCGGAGGTCAATCTTCATCCCTAACCCACCGGCGAATGCGCTTTCCGCGGCAGCCACCGCAAGCCCGCCGTCGGAAAGGTCGTGGCAGGAGGCAACTGCCCCTGCCATTACCGCCCTATGATATGCGGTGTAGCGACGGTATGCAGATGCCGGATCGACGAGAGGAACTCTGTTACCAACGAATCCTGATTTTGCCAGGTATTCCGAGCCCCCGAGTTCCGCTGCGGTTGTACCGAGCATGTAGACAATATCACCCGGACGCTTGACGTCCATGGTGACGGCGCGCCTTGCATCCTCGATCTTTCCGATCACGGAAAACAGGAGGGTCGGAGGAATCGATATCTTGACTGAGCCGTCGTAAAAGTCGTTCTTCATCGAGTCCTTGCCTGAGATGAGTGGCAGGTTGTACGCAAGGCAGAGATCGTAGAGGGCTTGATTTGAACGCACCAGTTGGGCCATCTTATATGCCCCGTCAGGAGTCTTTTCGGAAAGGACCGGATCGCACCAGCAGAAGTTGTCGAGACCGGCCACCATGTCAAGAGAACCGCCCACCGCCACATAATTTCGAAGCGCTTCGTCAACAGCATTGGCAGTCATATGATAGGTGTCGATGTCGGAATAGCGGGGACAGATGCCATGGGCAACAACGACTCCTTCAAAGGAATCAAGGATCGGGCGCACCACCGCGGCATCGGAAGGGCCATCATTGGCGACTCCGGTGAACGGCTTCACGACGGAACCACCCTGGACTTCGTGGTCGTAACGACGGACGACCGACTCCTTGGAACAGATATTGAGGGATGAAAGAAGTTCCAGCAGTTCAGCCGTATAATCCTTTTTCACCTCTATTTCAGGCTCTTCATGCAGGGGCGGCTGCCATTTTGCCGGCAACTGCATCGGTGGAAGCCCCTCGTGCATGAATTCCATCGGAAGATATGCTACGGTGCGGTCGCCATACACGATATGAAAAATGCCGCTGTCACTGAACTCCCCCAGGACAGTAGCCTCGACGCCGAAGTTGCGTGCCATGGCGAGAAATTCTTCGATCTTCTCGGGCGGAACCGCGAGGCTCATCCGCTCCTGAGCTTCCGAAATGAGTATTTCCCACGGAGCGAGCCCCGGATATTTCAGGGGAGCCTTCGCCAGGTCCATCCGGCATCCGCCGCATTCCCCAGCCATCTCCCCCACCGAAGAAGAGAGCCCCCCAGCGCCGTTGTCGGTGATGAATCGGTACAGCCCTTTGTCTCTGGCGCGGATGAGAAAGTCGAACATGCGTTTCTGGGTTATGGGATCACCAATCTGGACTGCGGTGACTGGAGAATTTTCGTTCAATTCCTCCGATGAGAAAGTAGCGCCATGGATGCCGTCCTTCCCGATCCGCCCGCCGGTCATCACGATTAGATCCCCCGGCTCTATCGATTTTTCGAATCCGGGTTCGCCATTGATCTCGGCAGGCATTAATCCGGCAGTACCGCAGAAAACAAGAGGTTTACCCGCGAAGCGATCATCGAAGACAATCGACCCGTTAACGGTAGGGATGCCGCTCTTGTTGCCGCCATGTTCCACCCCTTCCACGACCCCCTCATAAATGCGGCGTGGATGGAGAAGGCGGCTGGGTAGCGGCTTGTCGTAAAAAGGATCGGCGAAGCAGAAGACATCTGTGTTGAATATGAGTTTCGCGCCTTTCCCGGTTCCGAAAGGATCCCTGTTGACCCCCACGATGCCGGTGAGCGCGCCGCCATAGGGATCTAGGGCGGATGGGGAGTTATGGGTTTCAACCTTGAAGACGAGGGACCAGTTGTCGTTGAACCTAATGACGCCGGCGTTGTCTTTAAAAACGGAAAGGCAGAAATCCCGGGCTCCCAGCTTCTCCCGAACATCCTTTGTGGTCCGCTGAATGAACGATTTGAAGAGGGAGTGGATCTCCTGGCGGTTGCCCTGCTCGTCCTCGTAGTGGACAGTGCCGGCGAATATCTTGTGCTTGCAGTGTTCCGACCACGTTTGGGCGAGGCATTCGAGTTCTACGTCCGTAGGTTTCCCCCCAAGCCCGTGGCGTGCCCGCTCTTCCCTGACCTTGGGGTCGCGGTAGTGAGCCTGGATGATCCTCATCTCGTCGATGGTCAGGGCTAGAACGCCTTCCCTGCTGATCCTCATCAGTTCGTCATCTGAAACCTCCAGGTCGATCTCCCGGACCGTCGCCGCTTCAACCGTCCCCGCAACCACCTTCGGCACGAAAGCAGGGATACCTCCCTGAGCCTTGAATTCGGCCGCAGATATCACGGTGAAACGCTGGATGAGGGTGTTGCAGAGGAGTTTCCGCGCGATGGCATCCGCGTCCTCGCGGAGGAGAGCTCCCTTCAAGAGATATTGGACGGAGGTGTAGACCCCCTCCCCTGGCTGAAACGGCCTGCCGGTAATGTATTCGATTGCTTCCCGCGCGGTACGGCCGACATTGTCGGTTACCCCGGGACGGAATCCGACCTCCACGAGAAAGTCGAAATCAGAAGCGGCAGGAGCATCTATTGACCATGTCTGGATAACCGGATCTGAAAACGGACCTGAAGCAGCCTGTGCCAGTTCGGCATCCGTAAGTTCCGCGTCAACCGTGTACACCTCAACAGTACGGACACCGGCCACCGGGTAATGGAGAAAATGTTCGATCTCGCGCTTGATACGTTCACCACGTGGGTCCAGAACATCTTCGCGCAATGCTACTTCTATTCGGCGAACCATCATAGTTCCTTTTCTATAATGACCGTTCTGGTCGGATAGGGAATGACAATTCCCTCGTCGCGGAAACGGTTCAGGATTTTTGTGTTGATCATGTCAGTGATCGAAAATACCTTGGTCTGGTCCTCCGCCCAGAAGGTCAGCGCCATCTGGAGGGCATTATCCCCAAAGGCCGTCAGAAAGGCTGCGGGGGCAGGGTCATGCAGCACCTCCGGCAACTCCATGGCCGCTTCAACGAGCAAGCTCTTCACTTTCTCCACATCGGTTCCGTAAGCGACTCCGACATTCACCCTCCCCGTCCCTCTCACGTTGGGGAGCGAGAGATTCAAAACGTTGCTGTTGCAAAGTGTGGAGTTGGGAATGATGAGGTAAGTGTTGTCAAGGGTTTTGAGCTTCGTGCTGCGCAGGCCGATATCCACGACGTCCCCTATCAGGTCGCTTCCCGGCTTGATCCGGTCACCGATACGGAAAGGACGGTCCAGCATGATCGTGAACCCTGAAATCATGTTGGCAAGAGTGTCCTTGGCAGCCATGCCTATTGCAAGGGAGCCGATGCCGAGAGCGGTAACCAGGGAAAGGATGTCGTAATTGAAATGCTTGAGAGTGATGATCAGCGCTGTGCCGACAAGAAATATACTTATCAGCTTCTCGACCAGCGGGATCACCTGGCGGGTAACATCACCGCTCTCGGCTTCTGAAAGACGCCCGGAATACCATTTGAGGGTCTCGTCCGCAGCCCGATAAGCCACATTGGTCAGGATGACCATGGCTGCGACGAAAATAGTTCCAGAAGCTATTTTCAACAGCCCGACTGGGAGCGGAAGAGACCTTAGTGAGTAGTGCAGCCCGGCAAGAATGACGAGCAGCGAAGCCGGGGGGATGACACGTTGCAGAATCCTGTCGTCCAGATCCGTCGAAGTGAAGGATGTAAGTCTTCCCCCCCAGGTGGCAGCAACCCTGCGCAACACTCGCGCGGCAATCCAGAACGCCGAGAGGATGAGTGTCGCAACCAGCAGCTCCTTGAGCCAGAAAAGGTAGAGGTTGTCCCCGGGCTGTACCCGGTAAAGCTCGATGAAGCTATCCACCAAATACCCTCGTGAATATTGTATCCACGTGCTTCAGATGGTAGTTGAGGTCGAATGCCTCGCGGATATCCTGTTCGGAGAGGAATGCACGTACGTCTGCATCGGCCAGCAGCTCTTCCATCAGATCCTTCTTCTGCTCCCACACCTTCATCGCGTTACGCTGGACCAGTTCATATGCACGCTCTCGGGAAGCTCCTGCCGTGGCCAGCTTGAGCAATACCCGCTGGGAGTTGAACAATCCACCCATCAAGTTCAGGTTCTTCAGCATGTTCTCCGGATAAACCACCAGGTTCTCGATCAGGCCGATGGTCCTGTTCAGCATGAAGTCCATGAGTATAGTTGCATCCGGTCCTATCACCCGCTCGACCGAGGAATGGGAGATATCCCTCTCGTGCCAGAGAGCCACATTTTCCATGGCCGATACGGCATAGCCGCGGATAAGCCTCGCCAAACCGGTAAGGTTCTCCGAAAGGACCGGGTTCCGCTTGTGGGGCATTGCCGACGATCCCTTCTGCCCCTTGCTGAAGAACTCCTCGGCTTCCAGCACTTCAGTCCGTTGCAGGTGGCGTATCTCCACTGCAAACTTTTCGATGGAAGATGCGACAATAGCGAGTGTCGAAAAAAATTCGGCATGCCGGTCGCGCTGAATTACCTGAGTAGAGCAGGGAGCCGGCTTCAGGCCGGCCTTTTTACAGACATACTCTTCCACAAACGGCTCGATATTGGCGAAAGTGCCGACCGCACCTGAGATCTTGCCGTAGGCGATGGTTTCACGGGCTGCTTCCATTCTTCGAAGATTCCGTTTCATCTCGTCATGCCATAGCGCCATCTTCAGGCCGAAGGTGACCGGCTCGGCATGAATGCCATGGGAACGTCCGATCATAGGGGTCACCTTGTGTTCGAAGGCCCGCTTCCGGATGACCTCCATAAGCCGCTTGATGTCATCGATGATCATGTCGGCCGCTTCGGCAAGCAGCATCGCGAAGGAGGTGTCGAGCACATCAGACGAAGTGAGCCCGAGGTGAACGAAACGTGAATCTTCGCCGATGTAGTCGGACACTGACGTTAGAAAAGCGATTACATCATGCTTTACGACCTTTTCTATCTCATCGATCCGCTCAACGTCGAAAGAGGCTTTACCCTTTATCCGCTCCACCGCATCGCTTGGGATATTGCCGAGTTCTGCATGGGCCTCGCATGCATAAATCTCGATATCCAGCCATTTTCGAAACCGGTTCTCCGGTTCCCAGATGCGGGCCATTTCTGCGCGGCTATAACGTTCGATCACTGAATTATTACCTCCTGCTATACATTCGTTAAGGATAATCCTGCCGGAATCGCTTCAACCAAAGCAACATCCCGGGGGTGGCTATGCGGTGACTACCTGACTTACCCGGTACTGATTCCCGACGACCAGTCGGGGAGAACATATGCTCTGGCCCGAGAGGAAAGCTTCGGCAACTCCCAGGGCAACAGCGGGATCATTGTTTACTTCCGAAAGGTGGGCAAGAAATACCGCTTCAAGCCCTGGATGAATGAGATCATCGAGCAACGTAACGGAGTCAATGTTCGAAAGGTGACCATGACGGGACTTTATCCTCTGCTTGAGGTGCCACGGGTAGGGACCCTTTATGAGCATTTCTTCGTCATGATTCGATTCGATAACGAGCATCCGTGAGTTTTTCAGTTTCTCTCTCACGAGGGCGGTAACGCACCCCAAGTCGGTTGCGATTCCGATTCTCCCTTCGGAGCTTTCGATGAGAAAGCCAACCGGGTCGCACGCATCATGCGTAATTGGAAAAGGATCGACCTGAATATCCTTCAGGCCGAATGTGTACCCCGATTCGAATTCTACCCTTGGAGCTTTTCCCCCCAGTACCCGCTCGCTTTCTCTGCAGGTGGGATAGCTGATGAATAGCGGCACCTTGTATTTCCTGGCCAGAGTGCCGGCTCCACGGGTGTGGTCGGAGTGCTCGTGACTTATGAGAATAGCATCCAGGTCCTCTCCGCAGACACCGATCTGTGCCAGCCGGCTAGTGATTTCCCGAGCAGAAAGTCCGGCATCCACTAGCAGCCTGGTGTCGCCGGTTTCCACAAAGATGGCGTTCCCCTTGCTGCCGCTGGCGAGCAGACACACTCGCACGTTTCCTCCTGATCCACGGCTGCAGTATCCGGTCACCCGGGTGCAGCGTACTCTTTTTCGATTACATGAGATTGATGCGACTTCCAGAGAAATCAAGATACGCTAGGGGCAACCTGCCCCTGCCTAGGAGAACATAGCAGGTTGGGACATCGGAAATTTATACAGGATTCGGGGGGGAGATTCAAGGCAAAACTGGACCTGGAATTATCGTAAGAGGTTCATGTAATCAAGCGTCGCATCACCCAGAAGTGGGTTCAATGGAAGTAGGATATGGAAGGAGGAGCCGGGGTATTTCACGGGGTTGTACCCGGGGGATTCAACCCATACTTCCCCTCCGTGCATCTCTACAATGCCCTTCGCGATAGCGAGTCCCAGCCCTGCCCCTTTCGCCTTGAAGGCTACCTTGCCGGAGCTGTGCTCCTCTATTTTGCCGACCTCGTAAAACTTTTCGAAGATCCGAAGCTGGTCCTCAAGATCTATTCCGATGCCGGTGTCCCTGACCACTATCTCCACATAGAGATGATGCTCCTTGCCGATATTGACAACCTTCGGCACCGCCTCGGATTCCTGCTGCCGGGTCCGCAACAGGTATTTTGCACTGGACGTGACGGTAATTGTGCCTCCATCAGGAGTGAACTTAATGGCGTTCCCTAGAAGGTTTGAAATCAGCTGTGTCAGGCGGAGCCTATCACCCCGTACAACCGGTATCGAATCATCGAGCTGCAGATTCAGATGCTGGTTTCGCATCATAAAGAAGAACCGCAGCTCGCCGGCTGCGGCTTCGATGATGCTGTTCATGTTTACATCATCGAGCTTCAACTGCAGCTTCTTCTCGTCAATCATTGAGACATCTACCATATCCTTGACAATGTTATCGAGACGTGAAGCTGCGTTAGCTATATTTTCCACCATTTCGACCACGGTCGGCTCCATCTTGTCCGCCATGTCGGTGAGAATAAGCTCCGCATATCCCATGATCACTGTGAGCGGTGTCTTCAGCTCGTGCGATGCCAAGCCGAGAAAGGAATCCTTCATCTTGTTGAGCCTTGCCAGATCGGCGGCACTTTTCCCGAGGTTGTTGAGGATCTCTCGTTCCTTGGTGATGTCACGGAAAATTGCCTGCACCAGTGCCTGGCTCTCGCTCCGGATGCTACTGATGTTGACTCGCCCAAGGACTGCTTCCCCCCCTTTTTTAACAAACTGCATTTCGTCGGCAAGATGCCTCCCATTCAGACCCTCACGAAATATCTTGTGGATCCGAGGAACATTCTCGATGTTCAACAGAAGGAGAAGCTTGGTCAGGGGCAGGCCTACGACTTCTTGTGCGGTGTACCCGAAGAAATCCTCCGCCATTTTGTTGACCATTTTGACCTGCTCGTCGCCACCTACGACTAGGATGGCGTCGCTGGAATCCTCCATGAGCGACTTGTAAAGATCTTCCGATCGTTCAAGCTCAAGGCTCAGCTTTTCGAGCTGCTGATAAGAGGTCCTAAGTTTCTGGTGGGTCCCTTCAAGCTCCTTGTAATTCTTCTGAATCTCCTCCTCACGATATTTCAGAGATTCCGACATGAAGTTTATGTTCTTTGCTAATTCACTGAATTCGTAAACCTTCACCTCTTCGATTCTCGTATCGAAAGATCCTTCCGAGATCTTCTTCACCCCATGTAAAAGCGACGATATCGGCTGGATGATACTCCTCTTGACGAATATGATGACTAGCGTGAAGGCAACGAGGAACGAAAAAGCCAGTATAAGTAGCGAACGGAGAACGATGGTCTGGACCCGCGACGTCACCTCGCTTTCGGGAAAACCGATATGAGCAACTGCAACTACTTTACCCTCAGCAGTCCTGATAGGAGTAACGGTATCGAAGAAGCGGTCGCTTCCGCGCCTTATAACCCTGACCTGTTTAGCTGAATCTGACCTGACAGATTTGACGACATTTTCAAATCGCAGATCCCTGAAATCCGGATCGTTCAGGTAGAGCACCCTTCCCTCAGCATCCGTAATAATGCAGTAGTCGCCCAGAGGTGGATTGCTTTCAACCACCTCGCGGCATTTATCGTTGATTTCAGGAATATCCCGGACATCGATGCCGAGCCGGGTGACCTTTTCCACATTCCCTTTTAGTGCTGCTCCGAGACTTTGTGAGCTGAAAATGAGAGCATGCAGGTAGTCTCTGCGGTAGGCGGCGATATCCATTCCGGTGTTCGCCAGAATTGTCAGGAAGAGGATGAGGAATGCGAAGAGAATTATTCTTTTTTCGAGTGTGTTTTTCATGTCAGGGAAGGATTCTCTCCAGTAGCTGTTGAAGAGCTGCCCCTACTGAAGGGGCGACAGGTCATTATAGACACACAGCTCCTGGTAGGCTATAAAAATGTTGGTGCGCCCTGCTGCCCCTGAGGCTTTGGGACGATTACCTACTTTTCGGAAACTTGTTGACGTCCCATTAATATTTTGTTTATATGTCCAGCCGTGCTGGACAGCAGAAAGTTTTGCTATAGAATTTATTAACTAAAAAAGTGAGGAGGAGAACATGGCATTGCGAGTAGGCATCAACGGTTTCGGCAGGATCGGCCGCAGCGTTATCCGAGCTGCTGCCAAGGCGAATGACCTTGAATTCGTAGCTATTAATGATTTGACGGATGCGCAAACCCTGGCGCACCTGCTTAAATACGATTCCATTCACGGAATTTATCCGGGAACGGTCGAGACGAAGGGAAACGAACTGGTTGTTGATGGAAAACCGATCAAAGTTCTTGCTGTAAAAAATCCGGAAGAACTCCCCTGGAAAGAGCTGAAAGTCGACGTGGTGCTTGAATCGACCGGCCTATTCACTTCCAGGGAAAAGGCCGACCTCCATATCAAGGCGGGAGCAAAGAAAGTAATCATATCAGCCCCTGCAACCGGCGAAGACATTACCATAGTCATGGGGGTCAATCACAACCTCTACGATCCGGCCAAGCACCATGTAATCTCCAACGCCTCCTGCACGACCAACTGCCTCGCTCCCGTCGCAAAAGTCCTCCATGAGAACTTCGGAATTGAAAAAGGTCTGGTAACTACTGTCCACTCGTACACGAATGATCAGCGAATCCTCGATCTTCCTCACAAGGACCTGCGCCGGGCAAGGGCTGCCGCTCAGTCAATGATACCGACTTCCACCGGTGCCGCGAAAGCCGTATCCCTCGTCCTTCCCGAATTGAAGGGCAAGCTCGACGGTATGGCCATCCGCGTCCCCACTCCCAACGTCTCGGTGGTGGACCTTGTAGCAACGTTAAAGCAGCCTACAGACGTTGAGAAGGTTAATGCGGCTCTCAAGGCCGCAGCCAACGGCCCGCTCAAAGGCATTCTCGGATTCGAAGAGCAACCGCTTGTGTCAATAGACTTCAATGGCAATCCTCTCTCCTCCATCGTTGACGCCGCCTGCACGAAGGTTCTCGACGGCAACATGGTCAAGGTCCTTTCCTGGTACGACAACGAAACCGGGTTCTCCTACCGGGTGGTAGATCTCATCAAGCTGATCGGCGCCTGATCGTAGCTCCGAAAGGGGGGATTGAATCCCCCCTTTCTCATTTCAGCTCATCCGAAGCTCTGCACTGCAAAACCCTTTCGGAGGATTACCATGGCAATTCAGTACATCGATCAGATCGAAAACCTCAACGGCAAGAAGATATTCATGAGGGTGGACTTTAACGTTCCCCTCGACGATAACCAGAACATTACCGAAGACACACGCATCCGTGCGGTCCTCCCTACCATAACCTATGCTCTCGACCGAAAAGCCAAGGTGGTCCTGGCTTCCCATCTCGGCAGGCCAAAGGGTGAGCGAAAATCCAAATATTCGATGGCTCCAGCAGCAGAAAGGCTATCCCAATTGTTGGGCAAGAAGGTTACCCTGGCACCGGACTGCATCGGAGATGAGGTTGCAAGGCTGACAGATGCCATGCAACCGGGCGACATAATCATGCTGGAGAATGTTCGCTTCTATCCCGGCGAAGAAAAGAATGACGAAGAATTTGCACGAGCTCTCGCCGACGGTTGTGAGATCTACGTGAACGACGCCTTCGCCGTTTCCCACAGGGCACATGCGTCCGTAGAGGCAATCACACGGTTCTTTCCAGTCGTGACAGCGGGCTTTCTCATGAAAAATGAAATGACCTACTTCGAGAAGGTCATGACGAACCCTGTCCGTCCTCTCGTAGCCATTCTGGGTGGGGCCAAGGTGTCCGGCAAACTGGAAGTTCTGGAAAGCCTTTGCACAAAGGTAGACAAGATTATCATCGGCGGGGGTATGGCCTTCACCTTTCTCAAAGCGCTTGGTAACAATGTAGGAAAATCCCTGGTCGAAGAGGAACTTATCGACACGGCGATGAGGGTGCTCAATATGTCGCGTGAGAGAGGGATCAAGTTTCTTCTCCCTGTCGATTGTGTCGTCGCAGACCGATTCAGCGCCGACGCAGAGACAAAAATAACCACCGTCCAGGAGATACCCCAGGATTGGATGGCCCTCGACATAGGACCTGCATCGGTAAAGCTCTTCAGCGATGAGTTAAAGGACGCGGAGACTATCGTCTGGAACGGCCCGATGGGGGTATTCGAGATGGATGCATTTGCCAAGGGAACGTTCGACATGGTTTCTGCCGTGGCTGATTCAAGTGCAATCACCATTGTCGGAGGTGGTGACACCGACGTGGCAGTTCAACGTGGCGGGCAGGCAAGCAAGATCAGCTACATCTCTACTGGCGGAGGAGCGTTTCTTGAACTTCTCGAGGGGAAAAAGCTCCCAGGCATAAAGGTATTGGAAGAGAAGGGAACGAAGTAAAGGAGATCATCATGAGAAGGCCAGTGATTGCCGGAAACTGGAAACTATTCAAATCAAGCGTTGAGGCCCGTGAGCTTGTAGGTTCGCTCCTCCCGCTTGTAAACCGTACAGATACCGTCGATGTGGTGGTTGCGCCGGTCTTTACCGTCCTCGCCACCGTTCGTGATCTTGTGCAGGGAACGAACATCCGTCTTGCAGCACAAGATTGTTTCTGGGAAGAGGAGGGAGCTTTCACAGGGGAAGTCTCTCCCAAAATGCTTGTTGATGCCGGCTGCAGCCATGTCATCATCGGCCACTCTGAGCGGCGTCAATACTTCGGTGATACCGACGATACGGTCAATAAGAAACTCAAGGCCGCACTCGCCGCAGATCTGATCCCCCTATTCTGCGTAGGTGAAACGCTTGAGGAACGGGAAGCGGACAAGACCTTTGAAGTGATAGGACGTCAGTTGAAGAAAGGTCTGGCTGGAATTCACGATGACCTCGTCTCCCGCATCGTAATAGCATATGAACCTGTATGGGCGATCGGCACCGGGAAGACTGCGAGCAACCAACAGGCACAAGAGGTACATGCCTTTATCAGAAGCGTACTCTGCGAAACGAGGAGCCGGACCATCGCCGAGTCTACTCGGATTCTTTATGGCGGCAGCGTCAAGCCTGAAAACATCAGGGGGCTCATGTCACAGACCGATATTGATGGCGCTCTTGTGGGAGGTGCAAGCCTTAAAGCTGAATCCTTTGCCTCCATTGTTAACTATGGAGGCTGATGAGCTATTGTCTTTTTTTTGCTGATGTGGTAGAAGTACCGCTTTGCACACAGCCATGTTCAGTCGGAGGAATGCGCAGCATGACCGTCTTACTTGTAATTCTTCACATTGTGGTATGCATAGCCCTGATAGCTGTCGTCCTTCTTCAATCCGGGAAAGGGGCCGAGATGGGAGCTTCCTTCGGGGCAAGCGGCAGCCAATCGGTATTCGGAGCCGGAGGTGGAAACACCTTCATGAGCCGGGTGACCACTGGTGCCGCAATCATCTTCATGCTCACCTCCTTGACGCTGGCCTACCTTTCGGGACAGTCCGGAAGCTCTTCGATTATGCGGGGGGTCAAACCGGCAGAGAAGGCTGCACCGAGCCAGTCGACACCGCCTGCCACCCCACAGGCAGCGCCCAAAGCCGAACAGCAGCCGACACCGCAAGCGCCGGCCGCACCGACGGCACCTAAAAATTAACCAACCGGCAATAAACGGTTGACACAAACAAGAGGTGATGGTAAAAAGTTACTTCTTGAAACGCAGCAGCAATGCGGTAGTGGCGGAATTGGTAGACGCACCAGCTTGAGGGGCTGGCGCTCGCAAGGGCGTGATGGTTCGAGTCCATTCTACCGCACCAAATAAAGAAGAGGCTCCCGGTTAAAACGGGAGCCTCTTTTGTTTAAGCTCAGCAGTATCTATCCCACCTTAGGATGAATTTTTCAGACTCATCCCCCTCCTGTTAATCTGTATGATGATGAGATCTACCCGCGAAAAAGCTTGCCTTATACCCCTGCGAGAACGTATATTTCCGAAGTACCTCATCAAGCAGATGCTAACACGTGGATAGGTTCGTGGGTAATCGAGTCCGTGTCATATCAAACGCACTTTTTCTTGCTCTCTGCATATTTTCCGCTACCCATTGCCTAGCAGCGCCCCTCACCGCCTTCTCAACAACCGATGAGCCTCCGGCGAAACCTCCTTCCCCCATCATATTATTTGACGGGATTGCGGAGAGCTCCCATTACAAAGACTCCGTTCGGCCCACAATCTCGGTCAGCCAAGGAAGAATTACCAGCATCGTTCTCAATGACAAACCGTATGACTCGTCACCTATACACGATGAAGGTGATTATGTTTTGCGGGCAGTAGCCGTTGGAGATAACGGTAAAGAGGTTGAACAGACTATCCGCTTCACGATCGATTCTTCCCCTCCTGTCGTTACAGTTCATAACGTCGAACACAATAGGTTCTATAGCCGCGACATAACTCCTCGTATTACAATCAGGGACAGAAACCTCAAGAAGAAGACAATGCTGCTCAATGGGCATGATTTAGCACCCGATACCGCCATCTCCGGTGAAGGTCGCTACTTGTTGGATATTTCAGCGGAAGATACCGCTGGAAATGCAACCCAGCTTCACATTGATTTCTTAATCGACACCACGCCACCTGCAACATCGATGAATGCAGCCCCCCATTATTCGGACAATGAAGGTACTGTGTATGTTAAAGGAGATGCCCTTGTAACGGCTACAGCAGAAGACACCGGTATGGCAGCATCGGATATTTCCGGAATCGAGTGCCGCCTCGACGGCACCGGTGATTGGCTTCAATATCGCGCACCCATAAGTCTTTCCGGTCTCAGCGATGGCATGCATACGGTTTATTGCTTCTCGACCGACCGTGCAGGCAATCGGGAGAGTGAGCAAAAGTTTTCTTTTATTGTTCAGAACTCAGCGCCCGTCACTGCCCTCACCCTTTCTTCTCCGTACCGGGTCGGATCTGATGAAATATTTATCGCATCGCCATCAACCATTTTCACCCTTTTTGCCTCAGGCTCTGCATCCGGTATAGCCTTGACAGAATACCAGATCGACGAAGGGCCATGGGAGCAGGCAACTCGTTTCAGCATCGGCAGCGAAGGTACGCATGTTGTTCGCTTCAGAAGCACCGACAAGCTTGGGAACAAGGAGACACCCAAGACCCTGCGAGTGCTGATCGACGCGAAACCACCGGCAACTTCGATATCAGTCGGAAATCCCAAGTTTGAAGCCGCGAATAACAGGATGCTCTATGCATCTCCTCTCACCAGCTTTACGTTAAGCTCCAGCAACCCAGTTGCCGGAGTCGGAAGAACCGAGTACCGCATTGACAACAGAAGATGGACCGAGTACAAGCCTTTTACAATCGAACCGGAAGGAAAACATGTTATCGAGTACCGCACCATCGACGCCATCGGTAACGCTGAAGTATCGAAAAGCCAGCATGTAACGGTCGATGCTACCCCCCCGGTTACCACTGCACTTTTGGATGGCAAAAAAGCCGAACCGGGAGCAACAATTTACCGCAAAGGTGACACCAGCATCAGCCTCACTGCGACAGACGCTTTATCAGGCGTGCGGCTGGTTGAATATCGAATAGGAAGCGGACAATGGCGGTCCTTCGAGCCTTTCCGGATCACGCAGGGCGACCGACAGGACATCTTCTATCGAAGCATAGATAACGTAGGAAATAGCGAAGAACCGAAAAAAATAACTATTGCTCTGGACAAGACCCCTCCCGCCACAAAGCTGGAGGTCGGATCTCCGAAAATGAAGAAAGACGAGATGCTCCATGTTACGACCAGCACTCGCTTTACACTTCATGCTACAGACCCGGAGTCAGGCATCTCATCTACCGAATACCGCCTGGACGGCGGGGAATGGAAGCCATACGCCCCATTTACAGTCACCCCCCCTGGAAAACATCTTCTGGATTTTCGCAGCACTGACAACGTAGGCAATCAGGAACATCCGTATTCGGTTCTGGTGACGGTCAATGATACTCCTCCTTCCACTTTGTTACGTCGGACCAGTGAACCGGCACCGGTCAAAGGAAATGTGTTCCTGCAGGACCGGGAATCTTTATCCCTACAGGGGATAGGAACGCCCTGGGAGGTGTCGAAGACGGAGTACCGGTTGGGAGACGGGAGCTGGATGGAGTACAGCAAACCCTTGACCTTCTCGGAAGAAGGTAAATTCCTTCTACATTTCCGCTCTAAAGATAAAGGCGGAAATGAAGAGCCGGTACAAACCGTTTCCGTAGTCGTGGACAAAACACCTCCTCTCTCTGAGATGGGTATCGGGACACCGAAGCGTGAACTCGACGGGGTAATGCATATCGAAACAGAGACGGTTATTACCCCTACGGCGACAGATAATCTTTCGGGCGTGCGCGCGATTCATTATCAATTGTCGGGACATAGCGTCGAAACCGACGGCGTACCATTCAGTGTCGTTTCAAAGGGGGACTATGTGCTTACTTATTGGAGCCTGGACAGATCGGGCAACAGTGAGATTCCACGCTCTGTACGATTGACTGTTACCCCTTCCCCTAAAAGATTCGCTGCAGAAGATCTCCTGCTGGGAAATGAGTTGGTAGAAACAGTGCACGATTCCACCCAGGAAAAGGTGGTTGCAAAGGCAACTCCCCCCCTCGACCCTTCTTCCCCTGCCGAACCCTTACCCCCCTATGATGACAGAGAACTTAAAAATCCTCCTGATGATTTCGCTGTCGTTCCCGTCGAGCAACAAGAAAAAAGGAACCCTCTTCTGAAATTTGTGATGGGGATAGCTCAAGCTCTCCTCATACTGGGTGTCATGCTCTTATAGCAGTACCTCCATATTGCTATCCTTCTTAAGATTTACTGTAATAACCCGATATAAACAACATTAACCAGTTACGGGGAAGGCATCGACAGGAGGATGGAGTATGAAAAAGGTTCTTATTGTTGACGACAGCATTTCAGTAGCACGTCAATTGGAAAAGATCATCTGTGACAGCGGCGAATTCGAAGTGGCTGGTCACGGGAAAAACGGACTGGAAGCCATCAAACTTCACCAGACGTTACACCCTGACATCATCTGCATGGACATGAACATGCCGCAAATGGATGGTATCACTGCTCTACGTAGCCTGGTGGCTCTGGACCGGGAGGTCAAAGTGGTCATGATTACATCCTTGGGGGGGGTCGGCGACAAATTTACCGAATGCATGAAACTGGGAGCAAGGAGCGTTATCTCTAAACCCTTTGAAGCGGAGAATGTCCTGAGTATTCTGCGTACACTGTAGTTCCGCAATTTTTATGCGTGAAAGGAACAGTCATGGCTGTTAAGTTCTTTGGTCAGTTTCTGGTGGAGAAGAGGATAGTTTCAAGAGAGTCATTGCTGGAGGCGATTCGGCTGCAGGAATCCGTAAACCTCAGTTTTGGCGATCTAGCCATTGCCATGGGATACATGTCTCAGCAGGATGTGGTTCGTGTCAATCAAGCCCAACGGAGTCAAGACGAACGGTTCGGAGATCTGGCCGTCAAACTAGGTGTGCTCACGGAAGACAGGCTCCAGCAGGTGCTTGTACAACAAAAGAGCACACATCTCTACATAGGCGAAGCGCTCGTCCGCGTCGGTGCACTTAGCGAAGCCGATCTTCCCCGGCACCTTGAAGATTTTAAGGAGGACCAGGCACCGTACATGACAGAACGAGTGAAGATTCCCAGCGGGACTCCTCATCCTGAAATGTGCGAAATTATCGCTGACCTGACATATAAAATGCTCACGAGGGTTGCACGTCTCACGTTTCGCCCTGAGCAATGCCTTCTATCCCCTAATCCAGCACCGAATGATATAGGCGCAGTTATCACCTTCTCAGGAGACATACAGGCAAGGTATCTGTTCACCATTTCCAGGTTCGCCCAGAAGAAGCTTGCAGCGGCAATGCTGAATCAGGCAGATGTGGGGGAAGAACCTCAGGAGATTCTTGATGACACTGTCATGGAGTTCATAAATGTCGTATGTGGAAACATAGCGGCGAGGGCAGCACAGTTCGGGAAAAGGATGGAAATAAATCCTCCGGAAATAGTAGCAGCTCCCGAGATGGTCAAGATCGAGCCCGGGGAAACTGGATTAAGCTTTCCCGTCTGCTATACCGATGGAGAACATTCCGAACTATATATCACCATTAGGTAGCAAAAAAGGAGGAGCCACCCGGCTCCTCCTCTCTTTTCTCTACAACCTTTTATCACGGTGGCTACTTCGCCCCCTCCTTTAAAAGCTGCTCAATCTGTTTAGTATCGGCACCTACTACCATTTTTCCATTTATAAAAAAGGTTGGGGTCCCCTGAACACCCAATTTCCTTGCAAGTGCGATGTGTTCCTGGGCAAGAGCTTTGATGGCTTCATTCTGGACAGGAGCAGGAAGCGGCAGTCCTTTTTCCATCATCTCGGAGTAGGCTTGCGCCTTGTCAGCCGCATTAAGAATGTAGTGTACTTTTTCTATGGCAGCAGGATGGGCAAACGGGGCAAAGAAGACGTAGCGGGTAACACCGGTTTGCATCTTTAGGAATTCAGAAGCCTTTCTGCAGTAAGGGCAATCCGGATCGGTAAACTCTATTACGACATTTTTTCCACTACCCATCTTCACTGCTTTTTCGAGCGGAAGATCCTTTATCAGTCTTTCACTCAGCTGTTTTCTTTTCTCAGCTGTAAGACTTAGCCGGTCTTTCGTGTATATCTCGCCAGCTAGAATGTATTCCTTGTCAGGATAAAAATAGAGAATATTCTGCCCCGATACCACCTCGTAAAGACCAGGAATCTCACTAGGCTGAATGCTGTCGAAGGCTAGCTGCGGAAAGGCTTTGCGCAGGGCAGCTTCGGGCTTTGCGGGATCGGAAGCAGCGTTCGCCACCTGTCCGAAGACCAGCACCCCTGTAAGCACCAAATTTGTTAGCAAAAACCGATTCTTCATGTCCACCTCCATTTGCTGGAATCAACCCTTATTCAAGCCGGTTAAAATCTAAGCAGCCTTATCGCGCAGAAGCGGTCATAGCAGGAAGGTATCGGGGATTACTACCCTTGATTTCTACAACGGGGCCATCTTCAAGCTCCTCAAGTTCCCCCGTATCATCTTCATAGTCATTCTCACCCACTGCCCAATCATAGAGTTGGTGAGAATCTTTCAATACTGGTTTATGCGGAATGCCGTAAACACGGTTCTGCATCTCTTCGTCGTAGACCCCAATGCAGCCATGGGAAGCAGGACGACCAGGGAGATCACGAGCATGAATCCAGTACGAGACATCATCTTCCCCGATGTGGAAACGGAACGCGTTGTCCATAGGATACTGCCCCGTTTCATCCTCTGTCTTGTACAGTGATGATGTATGCCATCGATGCCGCGCATCAACACGAAAAAGGCCAGTCGGGGTCTCATGCCCCCTGCTGCCAGTCGCTGCCGGCATCGAAAGTTTCAGCTTCCCATATTCATAAGCCCCGATCCACTGCTCAGTCAGATCGACCAGAATATATTTCTCGTAACGTTTGGCCGGTTCATAAAATCGCGGGACTGGAGTGTAGTGGCGAATATCCTCCATGTACCGGGGCACCTTCAGTGTCATGCCGGGATAAGTGTGGCGTCTGTCAATGCGATTGAATCTGGCAACCAGGACCCAGTCATCCCCAAAAAGAGATTCTAGAGTCTCATTCGGTCTGATGAAATGTGGATACCACGGAATACTTTCCTGACTCGGGTACTCGACACGGGCAAGATCCTCTCGGGCAGGATCAAGAGGATTTGCAGCGGGCTCTGACGTTGCCTCAGGGTTGTGAATAACAATTACCGCGAAAAGGATGAAGACAGGGATAACAGCAAACTTTTTAAACATGGTTCTTTACTTTCAGATGTATGCGAACAAAAAAAGGGCTTATGCCCTTGGTCAATCAATTATCATTATTCCCTCAGGACGTCAAGGGGCATCCGAAAGCAGACTGCAAAGAAAAAGGCGGGAATGATCCCGCCTTTCCAGACCAGACGTAGAGGAGACGGCTCAGATGTCAAAGTAAAGAGCAAATTCGAGCGGAACCGGGCGCATGCGAACCGGGTTCACTTCCGCTTCCATTTTATATTCAATCCATTTTTCTATGACATCGGGAGTAAACACATCGCCCTTGAGTAGGAACTCATGATCATCCTTGAGAGCGAGGAGCGCTTCTTCAAGGGATCCTGGAGCCGAAGGGATATTAACGAGTTCTTCCGGGGACAGGCCGTAGATGTCCTTGTCAAGCGGTTGCCCTGGATCGATCTTGTTTTCGATTCCATCGAGTCCAGCCATGAGCATCGCAGCAAAAGCGAGGTAGCCGTTGGCGGAAGGGTCGGGAGTACGGTATTCAATGCGCTTCGCCTTCGGGTTGGTGCTCATCATCGGAATACGGATAGAGGCGGAACGGTTACGGCTGGAGTATGCCATGTTCACCGGAGCTTCAAATCCCGGCACAAGACGTTTATAGCTGTTGGTGGTGGGGTTGGTGAAGGCGCACAGAGCTCGGGCATGCTTGATTATGCCGCCGATATAGTAGAGGGCCATCTGCGAAAGACCGCCGTACTTGTCTCCTGCAAAGAGGTTCGTCCCCTCTTTCCAAATCGACATGTGGCAGTGCATCCCGGAGCCGTTGTCACCGTATAGCGGCTTCGGCATGAAAGTTACGGTTTTGCCGTTGCGATAGGCCACATTTTTGATGATGTATTTGAACCACTGGAGCTTGTCGGCCATGGCGACGAGAGAATCGAAGCGCATGTCGATCTCGCACTGTCCTCCGGTAGCAACCTCGTGGTGCTGCGCTTCCACCCTTATACCGACCTTCTGCATCTCCATCACCATCTCGTTCCGAAGATCGTTCAGTGAGTCAGTAG
The DNA here is from genome assembly GCF_900187405.1 of Geobacter sp. DSM 9736. Lineage (NCBI taxonomy): Bacteria > Pseudomonadati > Thermodesulfobacteriota > Desulfuromonadia > Geobacterales > Geobacteraceae > Geobacter > Geobacter sp. DSM 9736. The sequence continues at coordinate 1,019,483 of NZ_LT896716.1, read as the reverse complement.
GGGAACACGGGAAATAACCTTCCTTGTGGCGCGGCTTGTATCCGAGGTTCGGGAACTCTTCACGACCTGAATTCCAGATCCCTTCGCTGGAATCGACCACGTAGAAAGACTGGTTTGCACTCAGATCATAACGGACGTCGTCGAATATGAAAAATTCAGCTTCCGGCCCGAAGTAAGCAGTGTCGCCCAAGCCGGTTGATTTGACATAAGCTTCAGCTTTACGTGCAATGTTGCGTGGATCGCGGGAGTAATCTTCCTTGGTGATCGGGTCGAAGATGTTGCAAATCAGGGACAGGGTCGGGATCGCGGTGAACGGATCCATTTTTGCCGTTGCAGGATCGGGAAGAATGATCATGTCAGACGCGTGGATAGGCTGCCAGCCGCGAATTGAAGAGCCATCGAAGCCAAGTCCGTCGTCAAAGGTGTCCTCGCTGAACTCGGAAACGGGGGTGGTAAAATGCTGCCATATACCCACGAAATCCATGAATTTGTAATCAACCATCAGAGCGCCATTTTCTTTGGCGAACTCCACTACCTGTTTTGGTGTCATCTACTTTTCTCCTTTCGGGTATCTTCAGAGGCGGTTACAGTGCGTCTTCGCCCCGTTCGCCAGTTCTGATGCGGACAACTTCCTCTACCGGAGTCACGAATATTTTTCCATCTCCGATTCTCCCGGTTTTCGCGGCCTGCTCTATCGTTTCAACCACACGCGTGACGATATCGTCGCCGACAATTATTTCCATCTTAATTTTGGGGATGAAATCCACAACGTATTCTGCTCCCCGGTACAGCTCAGTATGCCCCTTCTGTCGGCCAAAACCTTTTACTTCACTTACCGTTATCCCCTGAATGCCGATCTCGTTCAATGCTTCTTTAACTTCATCGAGCTTGAATGGCTTGATGATGGCTTCGACTTTTCTCAAGGAATCACCCCCTGTTTTATGTTCCTGCATTTGAAGCTTGGGATTATAGGCATGAGAGATTGAAAAAGCAATCCTCCGTCCCTTCGAACGAAAAGCAATAAGCAAATTGCCTGCCCAAGGTTTCCAAGCTAAGCGAAGTCCTCTAAACAACAGGGATTAAAAGGAGTAGCCAAGGCTTGAATCTCTCCCGGCCACCTTCCCATGGCTGCTTTTTTAGGCAAACCCCATAACATGTGCACAAGAATACGGCATTAGTTGAAAAACTCAAACTCTAAGCCATTCTGCCGATATTTAGAGACTGACGAATCACGGTAGCGAGCAACTGACCATGAAACGAGCCATCGAAACAGCAGTTATGGTAACTTGCATCAGCATGCTTGCAGCATATGCTTCTGCAGATATCTACCGCTATGTAGACGACAACGGTAGCATCTGTTTCACCGACGCCCCTACCCGTCCAGCAGTTAGAATACTCAGCGACAAGCTTCCCTCGAAAAGGGATCATCAGGCTGATGTAATTGGTGGTCTCCGGTCCGGAATCCGATCTGCTAAAAAAAGAAGCATTTTCCGGGTCCATGGAGAAGCTTACGCAGAAGAAAAACTCATAGCTCCCGTAGAAGGCACCGTGACATCGGTTTTTGGTTATCGCCATGACCCTCTGGATGGAAAGATGCGTCTGCACCAAGGTGTCGACATTGCAGTACCTACTGGCACTCCGGTCAGGGCTGCAGCACGAGGAGTAGTGGCGTTCAGCGGTAACCACTCAGGATACGGAAATGTTGTCGCTATCGAGCATGAAGATGGAACAACTACTCTTTACGGTCACAACTCTGTGAATTTAGCGGCGGAAGGAGATTACGTCCGCCAGGATACCCCTATTGCGTTATCGGGATCAACGGGGCGTTCAACGGGACCTCACCTACATTTTGAGGCTTGGAAAAAGGGAGTGAACGTCACATCGTCGTTGCTCCGGGAATGGATTTCCCAACCCGGAGGAAGACTCGGAGATACCATAGCCGGTACACTTGCTGTGGAAGACGGGTCTGTCATCCTCACGAATTCGCGATGAGTCGGAACCTTATTTACGAAGTTTAGACACATGACGTGTCGGCAACGCCCGCCAGGGATCGTCAGGCCATGGATGCTTCGGATATCGGCCCTTCATCTCTTTCTTAACGTCCTGATATGTCGTATTCCAGAAATTTTTGAGATCCTGAGTCACCTGAAGTGGACGGCGAGCTGGCGACAGCAAGTGCAGAATCACCGGCACTCTTCCCCACCCAACGGTCGGCGTCTCCCCCAGTCCGAACATCTCCTGGAGCTTCACGGCCAGAACAGGGGGTCCATCGGCACCGTATTGCAGAGGAATCTTCGCTCCGCTTGGCACTTGTATATGGGGGGGTGCCCCCTCATCCAGCATCTTCAACTGCTCCCAGTCGAGAAGCCCCTGCAGGGGGGAGAGCAGGTCTAATCTTGAAAGGTCGCTACGGGATCTCACCCCCGAAAGCCACGGTCCAAGCCATTCCTCGACGGTCCGCAGAAGATGTTCCTCCGAAAAATCAGGCCAACCGTCATCGGGGAAGAAAGCGGAGAGAAATTTCATCCGATCCCGGAAAAGTGACGCCCGCTGATTCCAGGCAAGGATCGATAGCCCCTCACGGCGTATTCCTTCGATCACTGCGACAAGTGCCTCATCGGCGGAAGGGACCACAGGGGAATAACCGAGAGTCAGGGAAAGATATCTCTCCTCCTCCCGGGCCACCACCCTTCCCTCTTCACTATCCCAGCGCACCACCCTCTGTCGAACAATTAATGGGGAAAACTCTCTGCGAAAGCTCGCCTCTTCCAGAATGGTAGCCAAGTGAATCAAACCCTCACCCCCCTCTCCCGCGTCCACTGCCACGGCTACCAAATACTTCGCCCCTCTCACCGCACTCCGCCCGGACAACCTGGCACCCCTGCCGTTCGCGAGCAGGTACCGGTCACCACCTGCAGAACGCAGCAAACCTATTCTGTCGGGGAAAGCTGATGCTGCCAGTATTCCCACGATTTCAGAAGAGGCAGCAGCCACCTCCTCCCGATCCTTCAGTAATCGGCGAAATGACGTCGCAACCCTGTCCACTATCCTGCACGCCTGTTCGTCAAGGCCGATGGAAGAGCGTTTTTCCCGCCAGCAGATCAAAGCATCGAGACGGTCAGTCAAGTCACTCTCGCTTGTCGTAATCGTCTTGGTGGAGCCCCCGCGAAAGATATCCCGTTCGGAAAGAATTGCAGCAAGATCAGACGCCACTCCAGGCATTCCTCGATCCTTGCCCTCCAGCAACAGATGAGCCAGCCGGGGATGAACAGGGAGCGCTGCCATTTCCTTGCCTCTGGAAGTCATTCCTCCATTCGCGTCAAGCGCACCCAGCGCCATTAGGAGCTTCCTCCCTTCGGCAAGAGCAGATACCGGCGGAGGATCGAGCCAGGTAAGGCTGTCCGGATCGTTTACACCCCATTTTGCAAGCTCAAGGGCAAGTGGAGCAAGGTCGGCAGTCCTGATCTCGGGAGGAGAAAAAGGCAGGAGTGTTCGCTGAGTATGCTCGTCCCATAACCTGTAACAGATGCCAGGGCCGAGTCGGCCGGCCCTGCCGCAGCGTTGTTCAGCAGAGGCTGAGGAAATCCGTACTGTCTGAAGCCTGTTGAGGCCGGTAACTGGATCGAAGCGGAGTTGCCTGTACCATCCGCTATCGACCACCACACTCACCCCCTCGATCGTGAGGCTTGTTTCAGCGATGTTGGTGGCCAGGACCACCTTGCGTACGTTCCCGGGCAGAATCGCCCGCTCCTGGGCTGCAAATGGGAGGTCGCCGTAGAGGGGAAGAGTGAGGAGCGGTTCCCTGAAATCCTCAGCATTGATCAACTGCTGACACTTTGTGATCTCAGCCATTCCGGGTAGAAAGACCAGTACATCACCTTCCGTCTCCCGCAAGGCGAGGCGCACCCCCGCGGCAGTTGCCTCAGCTATGCCAGTCGTCGCCTTGTCTTCCAGGTAACGGATCTCAACCGGAAAGGTTCGTCCAGGGCTCGAAAGGATTGGAGCGCCACCAAGTAGGCTCGCAAGGGGTTCACAATCGAGGGTCGCTGACATAATGACTATTTTCAGGTCTTCTCGAAGACCTTGCTGTACGTCGCGGCAGAGAGCGAGAGAAGCATCAGTATGAATACTGCGCTCGTGAAATTCATCGAATATAACGATGCCTACGTTATCGAGAAACGGATCATCCTGGAGGCGACGCGTAAGTATCCCCTCGGTGACAACCTCGATACGGCTAGAGGAGGATATCTTTCTGTCGAAACGTATGGTGTAGCCTACGGTATTCCCGACTTCCTCTCCGAGTCGCGAGGCCATCCAGCGTGCGGCATTGGTAGCTGCAAGGCGGCGCGGTTCGAGCATCACGATTCTTTTGCGTGAAGACAGGAATGGTGCGTTAAGCAACGCCAGCGGGACGCAGGTAGTCTTTCCTGCGCCGGGGGGAGCATGAACTATGACGACCGGGTGTGAAGAAAGCGCAGCGCTGATTTCGGGGAGGATTTGCTGAATGGGAAGGGTCTGCATCAAGGGCGGGAAAGGAGGCTGTTCAGCTCCGGATAATCTATGCCCGCCAAGGTCTCAACTACTTTGCACGCTCCACTGAGCTTATCGGCGGGATAACTGTTCGTCACCCCCAGCACCTGAAGACCCGCACCCCGAGCGGAGGCGATTCCTGCAGGAGTATCCTCGATGGCGATGCTTGACTCAGCAGATATACTACTATCCGGAAACCGCGATATGAGCCTTTGCAAAGCGAGGCGGTAACTTGCCGGATCTGGTTTACTGGTCGGGACATCATCGGCAGTAACGATTACACCGAAAGCATTCGTAAGTTTGAGCTGCTGCAGAATCGGGGCGATGTCGGAGCGCAATGCTCCGCTGCACAGCGCCACCGGGACCGTTTCAACAAGTGAAAGTATCAGTTCCACAACACCCGGATATGGTTCGACTCCGGAGGATATTACCCGGTTGAAAGCACGCGCCTTCTCGCCGATGAGCTGGTATAGATGATCCTCGGATAAAGATTCCCCACGTGCACGAAAAGCTTCACGAAAGGCGTCACGGTCATCGAAGCCGATATACCGGTCGAGATAATCCGTCCAGGGGTAACCCAGACCAAGAGGAACGAGCACCTCCTGGAACGCCCTGTAGTGTATTGGCTCGGTGTCCACAATGATCCCGTCAAAATCGAAAATGACCGCCGCAAGCATAGACTATGCCCCTTTCCGAGCTACCATCGGCTGACGAACGTCAGCGTGACGACATCCCCCGAAACAGCGGGGGAGAGAAAAAAAGCTTTTTCCTTCCTCACATGCGTCTCCATCACGACCCTCCCGCACAACTCCCCGATTGCTGCACCAAGGACGATATCACTTGCCCAGTGCTTGTCCTGATAGACCCGGGAAAACCCTACGAAGGTGGCTGAACCGTAGTAGAGAAGCTTGGTGAGCCAGCTTTCGCTGGCAGCCGCAAGAATCGAAGCCATGGCAAACGAGCTGGACGTATGCATGGAGGGGAGGGAATCGTAATCGGACCTGAAGTGGAGCGGCCTGAAACTTCCCTTGTCTTCCGTTACGAGAGGTCGTCCCCTGCCGATAATCTGTTTAAGGAAAAGGGTGGAGGCGTCGGCCAAGAGCGCCGCCTCCCCGAGCATTTCTCCCATCTCCCGGTATTTGGGAGAGTCGGCCACTGCCCCTCCGACATAGAAAGCGGCGGCGACCCCGAGATGAGCGAACGGGTTACCGATAGCACTCCCCACCTTTGCAGCCTTGTCCAGTGAAGAGCTTTTGCGTTCACGAACCCGGTCCCTGATGTCGTAGTCGAGAAGATATGTAAGTCCGGTGGCGCCGGCGGCGGCAAGCATCCACCATCCCCCTCCGTCTTCGGTATCAAGCGGATAGGAGACCAGTTCACCCGCTTCCGACCTAATACGGACAGCCTCCCGCTTTACTGTGGAGAGGTTGAAAAACTTTGGAACCTCGGCATGCACCGTCGTTGCCGTCAGAAGCAGCACCGAAAGACCAACGATGCATGCGGGGTGGTTGCGCTTCGGCCGAGCTGTTGTAATCATTACAGATACGGCCACCGAACCTGCTCCCACAAAATCAGCAACAAGATCCCCCCATTCCGCCGTCCTGGTGACAGTAAACAGCTCTTGGGCGATCTCGATGCCGGCGCCGTATCCGATTGCAAATAGTGCCGCGTAAGCCCAGCGGCGGGTTCTGCCGGCGACACATTCACCGAGGGAAAATGCAATAAGCAGCGTCAACACGGCGAATGCAGCGGCATGCTGAAACTTGTCCCAGGAGAGGAACCCCACATTCGGTGTCGGAGGAGATGGAACGAGTGATAAGAGCGTTAACCCGACAATCCAGCATATCAGGAAAGTCCAGGCCGGAAGCTGGAAGTATCTTCCTGACGTACCGTTACTGATCATAAGGGAGTGATTTTCTGCGCATGATGCCGATACTGCTCTTTATTTCCTGCCACCGAGCACGATCATCCGGATGCATTTTTTCAAAGTACTCCAGGAGAAAAGCCAAAAAAACGGCGAGGACAAAGGCCGTCACGGTGGTAAGTATTACTATAATGGATCGTTTAGGTTTACTCTTTATTGTTGGGACTACGGCTTCATCCAGCACTTGGAGCGAGGAAGCGTCCTTTGCCTCCATCAGTTTCGCAGCTTCATACTGCTTCGTGAGCTGTTCGAATATTGCTTCCTGAATTTTCACTTCACGAAAAAGGCGTGCATAGTCGAGTCCAAGGGTCGGTATTCTTCCGACTCCCGGTATCGAGCCGCCGCTACCGCTCCCTTCTTCTGTGGATAACTGGCCTTTAAGCTTGGCGACAGAGGTCTTAAGTAGCTTAACCTCGGGGCTTTCTTCTGTTTGATAACTTCGCAGCGCAGCCAGTTGCACTTCGAAAGCTGCAATCTCAGCTTTTAGCTTGGCGACTCCCGAAATGGTTGCCGAAGCCTGAGACTCGACCTTTATGGTTTTGTTTCGTTCAGCAAATGACCTTAAAGCATCCTCAGCCTGCTTTAGATCCTGTTTGACCAGATCAATCCGTTTCTCGAGGAATACCCTTTCGGTTCCTGCTTTAGTCAGGTTGAGCTGCACGCTTCTTTTTCCCAGCTCTTCTACCATGGCATTGGCAAGTTGCGCTGCAACCTTCGGATCAGTATGTTCAGCAGTGACAGTAATTATGCCGTCCTTCCCTATCTTGGACTGTACCGCTCCGGCAAGAGTCCTGCGCGCATCGTCAGCGGTTTCAGCTTCGAACATCGTAATCAGATCAAGACGTTTCACGACGGCATCCGCCACCGAACGGCTTTTGAGAATTCCCAAAAAAAGTTCGCCGCTTCCCGTCAAGCCGCCCATACCGCCGGCCAAGCTAGCAAGCCCCCCCATTTGGCCGAGAAGAGCAGACAAGCCACCACCAGAGTCCTTTTGAGGAGGAAGGACCTTGGCAGAAGCCGAATATATGTTCGGAAGTGTCAGGCTGTACACCACCGAAACAGCAATAGCGACGGCACATGCCTTCAGAATCAGCATTTTCCGTTTGACCACTACCTTGAGAAGATCAAGAAGGTTTATCTCTTCCTCTTCCGCCATTGTTCTGTTCTGTATATTATTGTCAGATCCCATGGCTATAAACCGGCCGCTAGGATAACGCCAGCGGTAAGCGCTATCTGGGATAGAATGGTTGTAATGTCCTTTATTTCTCTCATCCAGGCAATCCTTTCGAGTTTCTGCGGCACGACAAGGGTATCTCCCGGCTCCAGAGGGCGGGACATAAAGCCGCCGAAGGTCCAACTGCGGGAGTGATCATCCCAAGCAATGCCGAACGACGAGTTCTGGCGGCTGGACACGGAACCGTCAGCCTCTATGACATACATATCGTCTTTTTCGGCGTCACGTGTCGGGCCGCCGGCACTTTTCAGGTAGGAAGAAACGTTTCGGTTCGCAACGTACACGAAGGAAGTCGGGTTATATACCTGTCCCATTACATTCACGACGTTGGATCGCTGGGGAATCTCGAGGACATCTCCCCCCGTCAGTTCCAGATCGTATGGCCCTTTAGGCAGCTCTTCCAGGGAGCTTAGGCGCATAACCACCCTTCCCTCCGCCTTTATCCCCTTAAGCTTTTCAAGACTCTTCATCAATCCTTCAAGTGCGGCCTTTGTTGCTTCCAGCTCTTCCTTGGATGAAGCAAGGGAGGACAGTTCACCCTGCTTCTGCAGAATTTCGTTCTCCGTTCGGGCTATGACCTCGTTCATTCGCTTCTGCTGGATCTCCTGTACGGATTTCCGGGTGAACTTGGCACCTTTCAGATACGCTTTGTCGGTGTACCCTCCCGCTCTCTTGAGAACCGAGCTGAGCTTCTCGCCTTTGGTTATGGAATAGACGCCAGGAAACTTAACCTCCCCCGCCAAGGTCACAAAACGATCCACCGACTCAGCCCATTCGACTACCCCTCGCACGATAACCGTATCGTCAGGCTGCAGAGCGAGATTGTGCTCAGGATCTCCTTTAAGGGCTTTTTCGAGGTTGAAGTTGGTACGTATCGTACGCGCCCCTCCCCCGACGATGGATACCCTCGTCAATTCGGCGCTTTCGAGGAAAGCGTTCCTCTTTATATTGCCGGCTGCAGTTACGAGATCACGTACCGTCATTTTGGGATAGAAATCATAGATGCCTGGTTTCCCTACGAGACCATTGATCGCAACGGCCGGAGCTTCTTCCATCTCGTTTCGAGAGAAGATGCGGATCGTATCCTGTTCGTGCAGGAGCAGGTTTTCTTGCGGGTCTCCCTCGAGTGCCTTCTGGAGATTGAAAGTAACCGCTTCCTTGTGAAAATCGGGCTGGACCAAACGGACTATCTCGGCAGCATGGAGGTACGAGTCGGGGAGAAGCGCCTCGTATGAGGGAAGCACGTCACTTATGCGCATTCCTTCCCTCAACTGGTATTCCCCAGGACGCACGACGTTTCCGGCTAGACTGACGACACGGCGAAAAACTTTTTGTACGGGAAACACCTTCACCATATCCCGGTCCTGCATTTCGACTCCGGCCATGGAGTCTTCGAACCGCTGACCCTTCGGCTCGTAATCGAGAATGATCCTGGAGCTGTTTCCTTCAATCCGCTCCACCTGGACTCTTCCCTGGTCACCGGCTGCTGAGATACCTCCTGCCATTGAGAGAAGGTTGGGGAGCGTTGTCTTACCCTTCAGCTCGTAAATGCCGGGGCGTCTGACTTCGCCTGCAACTGCTGCCACTGGACCGATGACAGGCACGAAAATCGTATCGCCATTTTCGAGACGAATGTCCTTACTGCGGTCACCGGCAAGGAACATGTCGTACAGGTCGATCTCTTGAATGACCTTCCCGCTGCGGGAGACCGTTATCCCGCGAAGGCTGCCGTTTTTGGAAGGTCCTCCTGCCAAGGACAGGGCATTCACTACTGTACCAAGAGAGGTAATTGCATAGGTCCCAGGCATTTCCACTTCACCGACCACAAATACCTGTATAGAGCGCAGGCGCCCAAGGGTCACATTCAGCTCATATCCCTTGAAATAGCGCGAAATAGCCTTGTCTATTGTATCTTTCGCCTGGGCATAGTTAAGCCCCCAGACCTTCACATTGCCAACCCTCGGCACAAAAATTTCACCATTTCGATCAACGCTCAATTCATGACGGCCCTGAATCGTCCCCCAGAGCTCGACTTTCAAAGTATCCCCGGGTCCTATCACATAGTCGGCTCCAACAGGAATAGCGTCGGAGGAAACAGCCCCACTGAGTCTGTTCCTGAAAAACTCGTAGCCGAATTGCCTGAGGTCACGCTTGAATTCCTCCGTCTCTGCCTTATCCTGCAGTGTGACGCCCTTGTCCCTGAATGAGCGCTCGAGCATCGACCCAAGATCTTCTTCCGGGAGGGGCATCACTTTGACTTCATTGGAAGACAGCGCCAAATCGGCAGACATACCGCCAGTATCGCCTGCATCCTCCCCCTTGATAGACACCTGAACCTTGATGAAATAAAGCTCTCTGTTCTTCAATCCGCGAAGCTTGAACTCAGTTAGGGAACCAACTTCTATCTTCTTTTTGTATATGCCGCTTTCTATGCCGTAATAAATGGTAAACTTCGGCTGGACCATCCCCGGCTTCTGATGTATACCCGACGTGGTCCACGCCAAAGAGGCGAGTCCGTCGCCAGCCTCAGCCTTGAGAAAGATTTTGGGTTTTGGTGAGGCAGGCTTCTGATCCTGGGACTGCCGTATCACCTCTTCCTGTGATCTAATACCGAAAGGGGACGCCCCTTGGCCGGCTGAAGGAAAAGCGGGATTGGCGCCCCTTTGTGGTGCGAACGGCTTCGACCCGCTATTGAAAATGCTTTCCTCTTGCTGCCCCAACTGTGGAAACTGGCCTGCTGCCTCGTCGAAAAGTCCCCCCTGCCGCATGTCACCGGCACGGTCGTCATAGCCGATCGCTTGTTCTGCGGCTGCAGAAGAAAGGGACATACAGAAAAGCAGGCAAACAACGGCGCAACGAAAAAAGTTTTTCATTTAACAGCCTTTAAAGTTGAGAGAATTCTAAGCTTAAAAAAAAACAGCAACTCTCATAAAAAGAATCACTGTTTCAGAAAAGATGGTGATCCCAAGGGGACTTGAACCCCTGTTACCGACGTGAAAGGCCGGTGTCCTAACCGCTAGACGATGGGACCATAAAATTAATATAAGGCATGAATTTGTTAATAAGAGTATTGGCTGGGGTGCTAGGATTCGAACCTAGGATGACGGAGTCAGAGTCCGTTGCCTTACCGCTTGGCGACACCCCATCAGCAGTGAAGGTTTATAGCAGAGACACTCAGTCACAGTCAAGCATTATCCTTGTAGATTGTAGCCGCTTTTAAATCGCCGTCAAACGCCGCGCCGGCTTCGATAGCCTTCACATTGAGCGGAATGTATCTGTGGTTCCGTTCAGGCAGAACCTGCGACAGTGCTGTAATCAATGAAGAGATACCGACTGTGCTGGTACGGGAGGCGTAGATGCCGGCGGCCACCATATTCACAAGGCGCGAATCCCCCAACCCCATCGCGATCTCGTTCATTGGAGCTGCAATCACACGAATGTCGTTTCGAGTAAATGGTTCATAATTTATGAGAGACGAGTTGACGATGAGTAGCCCCCCCTGACGCACACGCTCTGCATATTTCTCCATCGATGCCTGATTGAGGACGATTGTGGCGGAGGGAGCGCCGATAACCGGAGAGCCAACTTTCCCCTCCGCGACTACGACTGTGCACATGGCAGCGCCGCCTCTTTTTTCGACCCCATACGAAGGGAAGAAAGAAACATTTTTACCCTCGTGAATCGCAGCATAGGCAATGAGATTGCCTACGAGCAGCACCCCCTGACCACCGAAACCGGAAATGAACAGATCACTACGCATGTAATCTCCTGAGACAGAATTAGAAATCGGCAGAGTTTTTAAAGGTCCCCAAAGGAAAATATCCGCTCATCTCAGATCCTACCCTCTCGTTTGCCGCAAGAGGTGACATTCCCCAATTCGTGGGACATGCAGAAAGCGCCTCGATAAAGGAGAATCCGCGGTTCTCCACCTGGTACCGGAAGGCCTTCTTGATCTGCTTCTTTGCGTCCATCAGATTCTTTGGAGTATTGACGGCTACGCGAGCGGAAAACGCTACTCCTTCCAGTTGAGCAAGCAGTTCCGCCATTCTGAGGGGAGCGCCATCCTTTTCCTGCTTTCGTCCATAGGGAGAAGTTGAAGTAGTTTGCCCCACAAGCGTCGTCGGCGCCATTTGGCCACCGGTCATACCATAGATGGCGTTGTTCACAAAAAAGACTGTGATGCCTTCGCCGCGATTCGCCGCGTGAATGATTTCAGAGGTACCTATCGCTGCGAGATCTCCATCTCCCTGATAGGTGAAAACAAAGGAATCAGGCCTGGCCCGCTTGACACCAGTGGCGACTGCAGCTGCACGCCCATGGGGAGATTCCACCACATCTACATCAAAGTAGCCGTAAAGAAAGACGGAACATCCGACTGATGCTACTCCGATAGTCCTGCTCTGAACCTGAAACTCATCTATGGCTTCAGCCACCAGCCTATGGATTGTCCCATGGTGGCACCCCGGGCAGAAATGTGTCTGTACATCTTTCAAACTTTCAGGCCTATGAAATACCTGCTTCATTAAAGTCTCCGTTAGCTGATTAGGGAGTAATCCACTCCTCTGACAATGATGTCTGGATACGATCAAGGAGCTCTTCAGGAGTAGGGAGTGACCCGGTGCCGGGGGGTCTTCCGTAGAACCGTATCTCGGCATCTCTGCTCACAGACAGCTTCACATCTTCAATCATCTGTCCGGTGTTTAACTCGATCACCAGCATCTTTCCGCACCGTTCAGACAGTGCATGTAGCGGCTTTGCAGGGAACGGAAAGAGTGAGATGGGGCGAAAGAGCCCAACCCGCAACCCCGATTGCCTTGCCGCCATTACAGCAGTCTCCACGATCCTAGCCACCGATCCGAACGCTACGACTAAAAGTTCCGCATCTTCCGTCTCAAATTCTTCCCATCTTGTTTCCCGCTCTTTGAGCAATTGGTATTTGGCGTGCAGTTTCCAGTTGTGGTTTTCCAACTCTCCATCACCCAAGTAAAGGGATTTCACCACGCGCTGCTCGGCATCGCCTTTACCTCGTACAACCCAGTCCTTTACGGGAAGTTCTATATTGGATCTGCTGTATGGGATCAATGCTTCTTTCATCTGTCCGATAACGGAATCGGCAAGAACCATGATCGGCATTCTGTACAGATCGGCCAGATCGAATGCCAGCAGCGTCAGGTCATACATTTCCTGGACCGATGCAGGCGCCAGCACGCCGATGCGATAACCGCCGTGCCCACCGCCTTTAACGGATTGGAAATAATCGGCCTGTGACGCGTCTATTCCCCCGAGCCCAGGACCTGAACGGGAAATGTTGACTATCACTCCCGGCAACTCCGAACCAGCCATATAAGAGATACCCTCCTGTTTGAGGGATATCCCAGGCCCTGAAGAAGAGGTCATCGCACGAACACCAGTTGCTGAAGCTCCCAGAAGCATGTTGATAGCCGCAATCTCGCTTTCCGCCTGAATAAACTCACCATCTAGAAGGGGCAACTCACGCGAGAGGTATTCAGGAATATCACTTTGCGGCGTGATTGGATAACCGAAATAGTATCTGCATCCTGCTTCTAGCGCTGCTATTGCCACAGCTTCGTTGCCTTTGACAAACAGACGTTTCAATACGCTATCCTCCTGAATGAGACTGGAGTAGTGGATAAGGATATAAATTTGTAAATCCAATGATCACAAATCATTTAAAAACAGTGATGGCGACGTCAGGGCAAATCTCTGCGCAAAGAGCGCAACCGGTGCATTTGGTCATGTCAGAGACGAGAGCAGGAGTATATCCCTGCAGGTTGAACCTGTCGCTCAAGGCAATGAGTTCACGATTGCAAGCCAATGTACATAACCCGCATCCTTTGCAACGAAGTTCCTCGATCACTACTTTTGCCATGTATCCCTTCCCGGTACTGTCGTGAACACACCTATTTTGAAGATTATTTCAAACTCTTCTGGATGTGCCTGTGACAAAATTTTATGTTTATTCTTATTTATCCTTGATTTTGGAGAATAATGCCGTTTAATATAACCAAAATTTATTAAGATGATTCAAAGGAGGAATTGATATGGCCCCGACACTGCTGGAATTGACAGCGAGTATAGTATCTTCACATGCATCAATGTCAGAGATGTCCAGTGAAGAGCTCTTGCAGGAAATTCAGAAGGTATACTCCTCTCTGCAAAAACTGGAAGGCACAATGCCGGAACAGATTGAACCTCCTGAAGCCAAGGGGCCTTCAGTATCCTTTAAGAAGGCGTTTCAGTCGGATCAGGTCTTCTGCATGATTTGCGGCAAGGGAGGCATGAAGACCCTTACCAGACACCTCGGCAGGGTGCACAACATGAAGCCGGGTGAATACAGGAAACAGTTCGGGATCCCCCGGAGCCAAGCCCTGACGGCAAAAAACTTTTCAGAAGCGCGAAGACAGATGGCCCAGGATCGAGGACTTGCGGAAAATCTTGCTAAAGCTCGCGAAATAAGGGCCTCCAAGCTGAAGTCGCGTAAATCGCAGCCTGAAAAACCGGCTAAGGCAGGACGTGCATCATCGAAAAAGAAGAAATCATAGTCTGTCAAAGGGATACAAAAAAGGCCAGCGAAAATCGCTGGCCTTTAACGTTTGGTGGAGCTGATCAGGATCGAACTGACGACCTCTTGAATGCCATTCAAGCGCTCTCCCAGCTGAGCTACAGCCCCTTCGAGTCCTAGGTTTATACCAAATGCCCTTAGGGGTGTCAACCGCTTTTTTAGAGGAAAATCGACCTTGACGCTTTTTACCGCGTGCTCTATAATCCACACGCATTGCCGGAGTGGTGAAATTGGTAGACGCACTGGACTCAAAATCCAGCGGGGGCAACCCCATGCCGGTTCGACCCCGGCCTCCGGCACCACTAAACTAAAGGCCTGCGGAATCTCCGCGGGCCTTTATTGTATCGACATTCCTTTTGCCTCGGCCATTTTCTACTATGCCACCATTTCAGTGAGGTTACCCTTGAAAGCATTGATCGCATACCTTTCTTTCCTGCTCCTCCTTGCATCAGGGTGCACCCATGGGTTCAGCAATTGCACAATGCAGTCTGCAGAACGATCCATTGCCTTTTCTGAACTGTTCAGGAATCCCGACCGGCACATCGGCAAAACAGTGATGGCTGGCGGTATTGTAGTCAATGTTACCCGTGAGTCCGAGCTTACGATTCTCGAAATAACGCAATTCGAGCTCGCACCGGATGGCGTACCTTTTGTCCTAGAGCAGTCAGGAGGCCGGTTTCTTGCAACTACAGCCGCACCTGGACTCGACCTTGAGCCGCTTGTTCCAGGTCGACAGGTGACCGTTATCGGTGAAATAAAAGGAAAGAAGAAGGTGAAACTCGGGGATGCGGATCATATTTTGCCCGTATTAAGCATAAAAGAAGTTTCCCTCTGGCCCGATGTCATCGAAGACGAGCGCCTGCTGTCGGAGCGGCAAAACCCTTACTACTGGGGCTACCCGGACGATCGTTATCGGGCGCGGCCTGTCGGTCCGGTGCTTAGGAGGGACTAGCCGCGCAGCATGAGCTCCATCATCCGGTGCCCCTCCTGCAGATACAGTCCGGTGGCAAGCGCAGCGGCCTCATCGTAACCGGATGCGTCACCATGAACAGTTTCCTCCCCGCTATAGATAACGAAGGGTACCGGCTCCCCAGTGTGCGTCATCAGAGGAATAGGCGTGGGGTGGTCCGGGGTGCAAAGAATCCGGAAAGAGCCGAACCTTCTGATCCCCTCCAGTACAGGCCCCACCACGAGTTCATCGAAATCCTCTATTGCCTTGAGTTTATGTTCCAAGTTACCGGAGTGAGAAGCCTCATCAGGAGCCTCAACGTGGAGATACACAAAATCTCTGGCTTCGAGCGCTTTAAGAGCCGCTTCGGCTTTCCCGCGGTAATTCGTGTCGATGTACCCCGTCGCCCCCGGAACGTTGATAATATCAAGCCCAGCGCAAATCCCGATTCCTTTTATCAGATCCACGGCAGAAATGACCGCCCCCGTCAATCCGAATCGCTGCGAAAAAGTATCGATTTTCGGAGATCTGCCGTGCCCCCACAACCAGATGGAGTTCGCTTGCAACTTTCCTGCTTCTTCCCTGCTCTTGTTTACGGGGTGCCTGTTGAAGAGCATCTGCGATGAATTCATCAAATCTATTAATCGCTCGGCTCCTTCACCTTTCGGTAAGAATTCGATAATGTTCTTTCCCGTAATATCGTGAGGTGGGCTTGCTGAGAGCTTCTCCCTTCCCGACCTCCAGACCATAAGATGACGATACCCCACTCCGGGGAAAAACTGGAACTCTGCGTTGCCGAAGTGTTTCTGCATATCCTCGATCAGAACCCTGCCCTCATCGGTAGATATGTGGCCAGCGGAATAGTCCTGCATAAGGAGCTGTCCTCTCTGGGGTAGCAGGGTCACAAGATTCACCCTGAAGGCTACATCATCGGCCCCAAGGTCCACTCCCATGCTCGCGGCTTCCAGAGGAGATCTGCCGGTATAACAGCAACGCGGGTCATAACCGAAGACCGACAGGTTGGCCACATCGCTCCCTGGTGGCAGTCCTTCCGGCACAGTTCGGGCCAGTCCCATTTTGCCTCTTTGAGCCATGTAGTCCATATGAGGAGTTCTGGCGGCCTGAAGAGGTGTCTTGCCGCCAAGCTGGTCGAGTTTGACATCCGACATGCCGTCACCAAGAAGAACTACATATTTCATCTGCATATCCTTTCCGTCACTAAAAAGTTCCTCCAGATTCAGCCGCGAGGGTGAAGATCCTCGTGCAGCTTTTTCAGGCGTTCCTTCGTTATATGGGTATATATCTGTGTGGTCGAAAGATCTGCATGACCTAGCAGGATCTGAACACTTCTCAAGTCGGCGCCATTCTCCAGGAGGTGAGTTGCAAACGAGTGCCGCAAAGTATGCGGAGAAATGGTTTTAGTGAGACCTGCTTGCTTCGACCGTTTTTTGATCATATTCCAAAATGCCTGCCGGGTCATTTTTCTTCCGAGCCTGGTTAAAAAGAGGTGCCCCTCCCCCCCATCCGGAAATTTCTCCCTGGCCAGCATCCGGTATTCAACTACTGCACTTCGTGCGGTCTCTCCCATAGGAACAAGGCGCTCCTTGCTCCCCTTCCCGAACGCAAGCAGATATCCAGCATCCAGGTTCACATCCTGATAGCGCAACGATACCAGCTCCGAGACGCGCAAACCGGTAGCATATAACAGCTCCAGCATCGCCCGATCACGGGCCGCAGTGAAATCTCCGCCAAAAGGGGCAGACAGCAGCCGTTCAACCTCCCGGCAATTCAGGACAGAAGGCAGCTTTCCCACCGCTTTCGGAGCTTCGATTATCGCAGTCGGATTCTCAGTTGAATAGTTCTCGATCATCAGAAAACGGTGGAACATGCGTACCGCCGAAAGGGCCCTTGCATGGCTTCGAGGAGAGAGCCCCGCTTCATGCAGTGACGCAAGATGCCCGGCGACATCCGGAGGCCGTACGTCCTTGATCGACGAGCACCCGCACCGGTCAAGATGATCAAGGTAGGAACCGACATCACGACTGTAGGCTTCGATGGTATTCTCTGAAAGCCCCTTTTCTACTATCAAGTAATTCAGAAAAAGATCAAGAAACTGATGCATCCCATTGCTCGTTTCATTTCCAGTCCTCACAGGCAGCAAGAAGCCTCGTCTTGATTTCCTCCAGTTTCTCCTCCCTCGTGATTTTCTGGCCGAAGATGTCCTTTACGTAGAAGACGTCCGCCACCTGATCTACCTTTGTAGATATCTTGGAAACCCCAATGTAGAGACCGAGGTCTGTAAGAGTGCTCGTGATACGATAGAGCAGGCCCACCTTGTCGTTTGTATATATGTCGATTACCGTATAGTCGTCGGAAACGTCGTTGTCAATTTCGACCCTGGAAGGGGGACGCCGTTTTGGCTTCTCAGGCAACAGAGTCGGCCGCTGTCGCTTTTCGACCAAGTCCCGCACCTGAATTTTCCCCTCCAGAACGAGGCGCATATCTTCTTCAAGCTTCTTCCATCTGCTTTCATCGAGAACCAGAAATCCCTGAGGAGAATTTACCTGCAGGAGATCAAGAGCTTTCCCGTTGCTGCTCGTATGCACCTGTGCACCTAGAATGTTCATGCCGTTGGCAGCCATGACCCCGGTTATCATAGAGAACAAACCTGGAATGTCGAAGGTGCTGATCGTGAACGTAGAGTACCCCAGGTCCATCTGATGTACAACCCGCATCACTAGGGGCTGAGACTGGAGAGCGAGAAGAATTCTCACATGTTCTGCCAGGATGGCCGGCTGATTGGACAGAAGGTGCCGGGTCGTAAGCGCTCGCAACTCCTCCCTCACCAGTGCACCTTGATATTCGTCCTCAAGAAGCTCCTGTACCCTCCGCTTTACAGCCTTCACTCTTTCGCTGCGAGCCTCCAGCTTGAAATCGCCACGTTCGAGCACCTGGAAGGCCTTCTCGTAAAGCTCCTGAAGCAGCAAAGCTTTCCAATCCGTCCAGACATCCGGGCCCACCGCCTTTATGTCTGCGTACGTCAGCAGGTAAAGCATTTTGAGATTCTCGCTGTTCTGCATCTGCTTCGCGAACTCGATTATCATTTTTTCGTCGTGCAGGTCCCGGCGCTGGGCTATGTGAGCCATGAGAAGGTGGGTGCGGACAAGAAACTCGAGACGTGCACTGTCTTCCTTGCTGAGTCCCATGCGCCTGGCTATTGTCGGCATCATGTCTGCACCCTTGTCGGCGTGCCCTCCCCCTTCTCCCTTTCCTATATCATGAAACAGCACTGCAAGCAGGAGCAGTTCCCTCTTGTCCACTTCCCGCGCAAGCTGGGTAAGAAGGCGCAACTCTTCGTGCTCCCCTTTCCACAGGTTTACAAGTTCTTCCACAGCCAGCAGGGAATGCATGTCGATCGTGTAGATGTGATAGAGGTCGTGCTGAACCTTGCAATAGAGGTGCTCGAATTCAGGTATGAACTTGTTGAGAAGCTCCAGGTGGTGCATCAACTTGATGGTTTCCGCCACCCCTTTTTCAGCTCGAAGAATGTTGAAGAAGGAATGGTTTACTTCTTTGCTGCGGCGAAAACGGTCGTTTACGAGGTGCAGGCTCTTTCGAATGAGGCTTTTGACGTTGATATGAAGCGAAACTCCCTGATTCTGGGCATACTCGAAGATCTTCATCAGCTTGGATGGATCTTTCTCTATGATCGACTCATCCGGCAGCACCAGCTCGCCTCTTATAACGTAAAAACCTTCACCAATGGGACGCCTGATAAAATACCCGAGAATTTTTCGCGGGCCCTCATCGCGGCGTACGCACCTGGAAACGAGGAGTGAGGACAGATGCTCCACCTTCGTGGCATGCAGATAGTAATCCCGCATGAAATCTTCCACAGCCAGGGTCTTGCCGCGGTCCTGATATCCGAAGAATTCTGCCAGCTTCGCTTGGGCCTCGAACGAAATCTGATCATTCTTTCTCCCCGCCAGATAATGCACTTCATTCCGCAGGCGCCACAGGTAGGAGAGAGCCTCGTTGTAAGCGTTCAACTCAGCCTCTGACAGGACACCTTTTATGATGAGTTCCCGCTGGTTGGTCACCTTGTATTTGATCTTAGCAACCCAGAGCGCTGAATGGAGATCTCGCAGACCTCCTTCACTCTCCTTGATGTTCGGTTCAAGTATGTAGACCGAGGAACCGTATTTTTCACGGCGCTTTTTCATCTCTTCCAGCTTCTGGGCGATGAAGGGGTCGGACCCCTTACCCACGATCTGGGTTACCAGCGACTTTTGGAACTCCTTGAAAAAGACTCGGCTCCCGGCTATGTAGCGGCTGTCGAGTAGAGCCGTCTTAACGGTCGTATCGGCAGCTGACATCTCGATACAGTCACCGACCGTACGGACTGAATACCCGACATCGAGACGCATATCCCAGAGAAAATAGAGGAGCTTCTGGGCGATGTCTTCGATGAGCTGCGGGTCCTTGCCCCTATGGAGAAACATCAGGTCGATGTCTGAGAATGGATTGAGCTCGCCGCGTCCATAGCCGCCGATAGCTACGAGTGTTAATTGATCTCGGGATTTTTTTGCTTCACCCAGGTCGTCGATGATGCATCTGAACAGCTTTCTGACAAGAGTATCCGTCATCGCCGTGAGCGCCTCTACCACCTCCCAGCCCGGCGCCCCCCCGCGGTGCATGTTCTTTATCTGTTCCCTGTAGTGGGTAAGGAAGTGCTTGCTGCCGGCAAGGTACAGCGGCCTCTTCTCTCCGAAGGAGGCCCTCCCCGCGTCCCCCAGTGATTGAGTCCTGTCGGGGAAGTATCGGTTAATATCGAATTCCATGGAACTCCGGATCACCTGTTCGCCGTCTCCACCTTTACGGTAGAGATATACCCCTTGATACCTTCAAGGATTCCCTCCGCAGTTCTCTCCTGATACCCGTCATCGGTAAGCCGCTCTTCCTCTTTTTCATTGCTGAGGAAGGCTGTCTCAACGAGGATGCTCGGCATGGTGGCGCCGACTAGAACATAAAAAGGGCCCTGTTTTACCCCGAGATTCTTAACCGTATACTGCGCATTAACCTTACGATGCAGCGCCTTCTGAACCTCTTCAGCCAGATGTGCCGAGTCGTTGATCTTGTAGTTTGCCATCAGGTCGAACAGGACGGCCTGCAAAAGGCTCACCTTTTCCAGACTTGTGCCGTTCTCTTTTGCAGCAAGCTGGGCAGCCTTTTCGGTCTTGGCAAGGTTGAGGTAGTAAGTCTCAATCCCGGATGATGTACGATTAAAGGCGGCATTAGCATGAACTGAAACGAAGAGATCGGCTCCAACCTGATTGGCGATGGCCGTCCTCTCCTGAAGTTCGAGAAAAACATCGGTGGAGCGTGTCATAACCACATCTAGTCCCAGTTCCTCGCGAAGCTTTTTTGCCAGTTTCAAACTGATCTGCAGGACGACGTCCTTCTCGCGGACTCCATGGGGACCGACAGCACCAGGGTCATGGCCGCCATGCCCGGGATCCACGACTATGCGCCTGATCTTGCTGAGACCAGTTTTTGTAACAGCCTTCGGTTTTTCTTCAGCGGCTACAGCTTTGGGTTGAACGGGCGATTGCTTGATGACAGCCTCTTCTTTAGGCTTCCCGATTTCCTCCCTGTGATCTCCCTTGACGTCCACGATAATGCGGAACGGATCCGAAAAGGTGAAAATTTTGTAGTCTTTGATGCTGCCGATATCGAGCACCACCCTTACGGTATCCGCCCTGAATTGCGCTATTCGAGCCGTATTGAGAAGTCCGTCGCCAATGGAGAGATCCTTTACGCCAGGAGCTACATGAGCACCCTTTATATCGAAATAAAGACGCATCGCCTTATCTTTGCCAGCAGGAAGCCGGTGAGATTCGAATTTGGCTTCTTTATCGAGGGTTATAGCAATGCGTGTGTAGTCGGGGTTCGACCAATGACGAAGCTCTTTGACCACTGCCTGCTGTGGAACGGCAGGAACTGGATCAGCTTCAGGAACCGGAGGTGCAAGCTTTTCCCGCGACTCCTTCGGTTCAACCTTCCCCTTCCCCTTCCGTTTCTGGAGTTCGCTCTTTGAGACATTGTTACGGGGCGTCGATTTTTTTTTGGTTCTGGCTTCGGCTGATTTGGCCTCTTTCTTCCCTGTCCCTTTTTTCTCTTCAGCAGAAATCCCCTCAAGCGGCAGGATCATCATGAAGAGAAAAGAGACCAGCATCGCTAAGCGTCGCATGCTTCAGACCATCCTTGTCAGTTCATCGAGAACATTCAATGCTTCAAGCGGCGTCATCACCCTCGTATCTATCTCCTTCAGGCGCGTGCGGACAGGATCATTCTGTTCCGCGAAAAGCGACAGCTGAGGAGATTGCGGTGAAGAAGTCCCCTTCTTCCTCGCTATGCGCGGTGCCCCTCCTTCGACGTACTCCCCTTTCTCAAGGTTTAGAAGAATCTCGCGGGCCCGCTCTATTACATCACCAGGAATTCCGGCCAATCGTGCGACCTGGATGCCGTATGAGTGGGAAGCTCCTCCTGCGACTATCTTCCTTAAAAAAATGATCTGATCATTCCACTCGCGGACAGCGATATTGAAGTTCTTGATCCTGTTCCGTGTGACCGCGAGTTCAGTCAGCTCATGGTAATGGGTCGCGAACAAGGTCCTGGGTGAGAGTTCGGGTCTGTCGTGAAGATATTCGGCAACCGCCCAGGCTATGGAAACACCATCGAAAGTCGAGGTGCCACGGCCTATCTCGTCGAGAATAACGAGACTCTTCGGTGTGGCGTTCCGCAGAATGTTGGCTGTTTCGGTCATTTCAACCATGAAGGTGGACTGCCCCCTGCTGAGGTTGTCCGACGCACCGACACGGGTGAATATCCTGTCCACAACGCCTATGGTCGCTTCCCGGGCGGGAACGAAGCTTCCCATCTGCGCCATGAGCGTTACAAGTGCCGTCTGACGCATAAAAGTCGATTTACCCGCCATGTTCGGCCCGGTTATGATGAGGAGCTGGTTTTCGCTGCCGTCGAGAAGAACGTCATTGGGGACGAACCGCTCTCCAAGATTCAGAGCCTCGATGACAGGATGACGTCCTTCGACAATCTCAAGAATGTCTCCCTCATCTATTGATGGTCTGCAGTAGTTCCGGTCGTCGGCGAGATCTGCCAGGGAAAGAAGAACATCGAGGGTCGCCAGGGCATCCGCCGTCCTGCTCACACGCTCTCCCTGGGAAGCGACCTGCTGACGTATCTCCTGGAACAGTGAGTACTCCATCTCCACGATCCGCTCTTCCGCACCGAGGACTTTTTCCTCATACTCCTTCAGCTCCGGCGTGATGAACCGTTCTGCATTTGCCAGCGTCTGCCGACGCTGATAATCATCAGGGATATTTGCAAGATTCGACTTGGTGATTTCAATGTAGTAGCCGAAGACCTTGTTGTACCTGATCTTGAGGGAGCTGATCCCCGTTCTCGCCTTTTCACGGGCCTCCAGACCCGCGATGAAGTCTTTTCCCGTCCGACTGATAGTGCGTAATTCGTCCAGTTCGGCATTATACCCCGTAGCTATGATACCCCCCTCTCGAAGTATGAAGGGAGGATTATCGACAATGCCGGTACCTATTACGCTTACCACGTCCTCCAACAGGTCGATATCCTGAATGAGATGCTGCAGTAAGCGGGTAGAGCAACGCGAAAGCAGCGCCATGATTCCTGGAAGCTTCAGCAGCGAGTCCTTGAGAGCCACCAGATCCTTCGCACTCGCACTTGCCATGCTGATCCTGCCATTGAGGCGCTCCAGGTCATAAATACCCTGAAGCTGCGCGACGATTTCCCTTCGAAGGGTCTGCTCGTTAACAAGTTCTTCAACGGCATCCAGACGTTCGTTTATGCGCTTCGCTCTCATAAGAGGATAGCTGATCCAGTTGCGCAGCTTACGGCCTCCCATAGCAGTTGCGGTTCGATCCATGAGTCCGAGCAGGGAACCCTTGCGTTTCCCTTCACCCAAGGTAGAGGTAAGCTCCAGATTTCTTCTTGTTGCCTCATCCATGAGCAGATGTTCGCTGGTGGTATACGGCACTATACTTCGGATGTGCCCCACGCTTTTCATCTGGGTCTGCTGGAGATAATGGAGGATTGCACCTGCTGCGGAAATCCCTTCCCGGATGTCACCGCACCCTAATTCCGCCAAAGAAGCAATTTTAAAATGCCCGAGTATAAGCCTTGTGCAGTAGTCTTCATCAAAGGCCCAGTCATCCTGAAAGGTAAGCATTCTTTCCGCAATAACCGGAGTCAGCTCGGTAAGGATGCTGTCATCGCGCAAGGCCCGTGGCAGCAGGATTTCCTTCGGATTGATGCATGCAACTTCCGCACTCACCCCTGCAAGACTTGCTAGCCGCGTGACTTTGAACTCTCCTGTTGACAGATCCAGGGATGATATCCCCCATTGATCGCCGAAGACGAGACACATGAGGAAATTGTTTTCTTTGGGAGAAAGACTCTCCCCATCGATCACGAGACCGGGTGTGATTACCTTGACGACTTCACGGCGGACGATCCCTTTTGCGACTTTGGGGTCCTCAACCTGCTCGCAGATGGCGACTTTCTCGCCGGCTTCAATCAGTTTCGAAATGTAGGGGGTACAGGAATGATACGGGATGCCGCAGAGAGGGACCTCATTCCCATGAGCATTTTTGTTGCGGGACGTGAGGGTTATATCGAGGATGCGGGAAGCCTTGACCGCATCGTCGAGAAACATTTCATAAAAATCTCCGAGGCGGAAGAAGAGGATTGCGTCCGGGTACTCGGCCTTGATTTCCAGGTATTGCCGCATCATCGGCGTTTGTTCAGACATGAGAAGGGTCCTTTTCTGGCTGCGCCATCCTAACAAAAAGACCCCACCTTGTAAAACAAAAACAGGGTCGCTCAAACGGCCACCCTGGAAAGTAAAACCTTGTTTTTATTATTCTTTACCAAAGCATGAACTCATCCAAACTCTGTGAGACTTATCGTTGCGTTGGTGATGCTCTTCCCCCCCGAGGTCCCGATGTCACGCATGCTTCTGGGGTTCCGGAACCTTAGCTCCTTTTTTTCTGGCTTTCGAAAGACCTATGGCCACAGCCTGCTTCCTGTCTGTCACCTTTCTCCCTGACTTGCCGCTCTTCAATTCCCCCTTCTTGAACTCCTCCATCGTTTCCTCAACCATCTCCTGTGCTTTCTTCCCGTATTTCGCCATGTACACCTCCTTGTAACCGGCACTCTTTCCTGTACCCGAGCTTCAGCCTTTGCTTCCGGCTCAAGACTTCCTGTTTGATCTGTACCGTATGTTCAGTGGACAAATCTACGACAGGAGCCCTTGCTAGCGCGAAAAATCTTAGCTGATAAAAGTCTAGTTTAGAACACGGCTGGCGCAACCACCAAATCGGCAACAATGTGCAGGGTAAGGTTTCAAGGTGAGAAAGGAGATGTGACATAATCATCTTCAGGGATTGTCCATCGTCCAAGTGCGCGCTTCTCGATTTCCCGGGCGACGGACATGTCGACATCAAGGGGAACGTTCGGACTCATGGCGAAAGTAAAACGGATCTCGTGTTTTTTCTTTGACCACGGGGCTCCTTGGGCAACGCCTCTGATATCGCTCCAGGGAACGAATATCGGCGGGTGAAAGAAGCGGAACGGAATGGACATGGAAAGGTACATTCCTTCATAATCCACTCCGAGGTTTATGGCGTTAGTCTCACAGTTGCTGAAATCGACAACCATTCCACCCTTCCCTGGGCGGTCGAAGAAATCGGGCATAGATATCCACTCAGCGTGGGACCCGGTCCGATTGGGGTATTGTTTTGCAAGTTTGTGCCATCCTGAGGAACGGGAACCGATAAAGAGTAGTAGCATGAAAAGGAGCCCGAAGAGGGTGAAAATTTCACGGGGTCCCATTTTGGCTATGATGTTTTTCGCCTGAGCGATTAAATCGGTCACTGTGCCTGCTCCCTTAGGTACCCTCTTTCCACCCTTTTCGCGCCCGCACCTCTTAAACTCCCCGCAGTTCATATACCTTCTTCTCAAGGCAGTGAATACTGGATACGGATTCCATCGGTGATTTTTGAATCTACTGTAGTTACAAGTAAAAATATCGGAGATATGTGCAAGATAGCGTGCGTTAGAGAGATTAGTGGTCAGAGTCTTAGTGTTAAATCCCCGCACGGCCACCAAAAAAAAACGGACCAGGAGTAACCCGGCCCGTCTTTTTCGGATGGAAGTTTGGATGGTGGTGGGCTACAGCTTGGTTACGGTAAAATCGACCCTGCGGTTTTTTGCCTGCCCCTTTTTCGTCTTGTTATCGGCAATGGGTTGGGTGTCTCCGAATCCTTTTGCCGAAAGCCGCTTTGCCTCTACACCTTTTTTCTCCACAAGGTATGATACCACCGCCTCGGCACGTTCCTGGGACAGCTTGAGGTTTGCCTCCGGCCTCCCGACATTGTCGGTGTGGCCGTCCACCTGTACATGGAAACCAGGATAATCTGCCATTATCGCAGCGATGGACGTCATGGTTTTATCACAGGCCGGGTCCACTTCGGCCTTTCCGGTCTTGAACTTGATCGGCCCTTTTTCGTTCTGCACTTTTTTCAGTTTTTTGGTAACCTGGTTCAGCACATTTTCCTTGGCCCCCGAAACCACCGATTTGCCCGCTTCCTTTCCAAGCGCCTTCAATCCCTCAAACTCGGCGTAGGCAGTACCTCCTGCAAGCAGCGCAATCACGGTCCCCGTCACGACAAATTTCCTCATTCTGGTTCCTCCCTTATGGGTTTTTTCTAAGGGCATCACGATAGTGAGAAAAGCAAGGGGTGTCAAGGTGAGTTTGGCATGATTCACTCTCCCCATTTCCTGCAGAAGTGCTATAATTTAATTAAAGCAGGACGCAGTATGAAAGGAGGGATTGGTCATGACAACATTCATCGTACTGTTCAGCCTTATGTCTCTCTTGGGTCTGGGATTCGGATTCATGGGATACACCGGTCATCGAGGCATGCATCCGGTGGACATGATGGCGGGAGATGAAGGAGAAGACTGACAGCTCGAAAACCTGATTGGATGGGTTTTAACTAAGAAGGGGACAGCATTTGCCTGTCCCCTTCTCCGTTTCTGTACCTACGGGCCTCCCACAATTCCTGAGAACACCTTATCTGCCTTGCTATTTACACAGAAGAAGGACCTGCCGACTGCTCTACAGTGAAAATCGGTTCAGCTGCCTCTTTTATTCGACAAACAGTCCCATCCGACAGGAAAACTGATCATCTCAGGGGGTATATTTTAATAAACTTCAGGTTGGCTTTGGAGAAAAATATAGGATAGTGTACTCAAGAGGTAGGAAGCTGTATAGCATGCACCAAGAGCTCCGGATTTTAACGTATGTCTAAATTCAGGCTGATCAAGTCGACAGCACCAATTGTCGGGTCTTTTGTCATTGTGATGCTCGTCCTGGGGACATCGGTCTGGGTTCTCGAATCCAACCGCAGGGACAAACGACGTGCGGCTGTCGCGGATATGACGAATCAGGTTTCCGGCGACATTCGAGACTACCTTTACCATTCTCTTTCCACCACCTATACCCTCGCCGCGGTAATCCGCCAGAGCAACGGCAAGATCCCCAACTTTAAGCAGCTTGGGAGAGACATCCTTGCGGTATACCGCAGCATCAGCAGCCTCCAGATCGCTCCAAACGGCATAATTTCCGACATCGTTCCCCTGAACGGAAACGAAAAGGCCATAGGGCATAATGTCCTAGAAGACACACGACGCAACAAAGAAGCCCTGCTTGCGCTGCACACACGGGCACTCACCCTCGCGGGTCCGTTCGAGCTCGTGCAGGGGGGGAAAGGCGCCGTCGGACGCTTACCCATATTCCTAAGGGACCACAGCGGGTCGGAATACTTCTGGGGATTCAGTGCCGTCCTGATGAAAGCCGAGGACTTTTTGAGAGAAGCCAGGATACAGCGGCTCTCCGAAAAAGGATGCAGCTACGAGCTATACCGCATACATCCTGACACGGGAGAAAAGGATGTTTTCTCTTCAACTGGCGGAACCCTGAAGAACCCAGTCAGCCAGGTAATCCAGGTTCCAAATGGCCAGTGGATTTTATCGGTCGAACCCGCAGGTGGATGGTTCTCGCTTCACCTCATTTTGGTGGAAGCTCTCGCCGTGCTTCTTCTGAGTACATTTGCTGCCCTCGCGGTGTGGTGGCTAGTACGGCAGCCGATAGTTCTCCAGAAGATGGTGGACGACAGGACAATCGAGCTTACGGAGGCGAACGAGAGGCTCCAGTCTGAAATAACGGAACGAGTCATTGCAGAGGAGGCGCTCAAAGCATCTGAAAATAAGCTTCGGTCTATCTTCTCATCCCTGACCGACATACTTCTGATCCTCGATGAGAATGGGTGCATCCTCGAAGTTGCGCCTACGAGCTCTGAACTATCATCCTCCGTAAAGGAAATGTCCGGAAAGATGCTTGCTGAGGTGCTGCCTCCGGAAAAAGCGGAACTGTTTCTGTCCACAATCAGGAATTGCCTTTCGTCCGGCGGTCTTGTATCGGTCGACTACCCGCTGCCTTTTGAGGGAAGGGAGGTCTGGCATGCTGCAAACGTGTCTCCCCTGTCTCCCACCACGGTCGTCTGGTCGGCAACCGACATCACTCACCGGAAAAAGTCGGAGGAAGAGCGGCTGAAACTTGAGATGCAGATCCTTCATGCCCAGAAGCTTGAAAGTCTCGGCGTCCTGGCGGGAGGAATTGCA
Source organism: Geobacter sp. DSM 9736 (assembly GCF_900187405.1). Classification (NCBI taxonomy): domain Bacteria; kingdom Pseudomonadati; phylum Thermodesulfobacteriota; class Desulfuromonadia; order Geobacterales; family Geobacteraceae; genus Geobacter; species Geobacter sp. DSM 9736. The sequence goes on along the minus strand of NZ_LT896716.1, from coordinate 991,465 downwards.
CACGACTTCAACAATATTTTGACGGCGATCATTGCGAATGCCGAGCTGGCTCAGAAACGACTCCCCTCTGACTCGCCCGCTAACGAATGCCTGCAAAGAACTCAGAAGGCTGCTGCCAGAGCAGCCGACCTCTGCCGCCAGATGCTTGCCTACTCGGGTAAAGGGCGGTTCGTAATCGAAGATGTGGACATTAACAGTATAGTCGAGGAAATGATGAACATCCTCGAAGTCTCCATAACCAAGAAGACAAAACTGCGCTGCAAGCTGCACCAGCCCCTTCCCCAGGTCACGGTGGACGCTACACAGATCAGGCAGGTAATCATGAACCTCGTGATCAATGCGTCTGAGGCAATAGGCGAAGAAGGCGGATTCATCGCCATTAGAACCGGAACCATGAATTGTTCCGAGGCTTCTCATAAAAATCAGGTGCCGGGGGAGCAGCTTCCGGAGGGGGAGTGCGTGTTCATAGAGGTTTCGGACACCGGCTGCGGTATGAGTGAAGAAGTTGTTGCCAAACTGTTCGACCCGTTCTTCACGACCAAGTTTACAGGCCGCGGATTGGGTATGGCGGCTGTCCTGGGTATCGTACGAAGCCACAAAGGAGCAATCTTGGTCGACAGCGAGATGGGTAAGGGAAGCACCTTCAGGGTAATCCTGCCGCAATCCGGTCATTCAGGGAAAGAAAGCAGACTGAACGAAAGCCCTCTGCACTGGAAAGGAGAGGGAACAATCCTTTTGGTGGAAGACGAGGTGACTGTGAGAAGTGTAGCAACGGAAATGCTTGTCGAGCTGGGGTTTCATGTGGTAGTCGCCGAAGACGGAGAGCAGGCGCTTAAACTCTATTCTCCAGATGAGATCAGCATCGTTCTTCTCGATCTCACAATGCCAAACATGGACGGCGAGGAGTGCCTGCGCGAGTTGCGAAAACTGAATCCAACCCAGAAAGTGATAATGACCAGCGGGTATGACGGACAGGAAGTAATGCAGCAGATAGTCGATGAAGAACTTACGACCTTTATTCAGAAGCCGTACAACCTGTCTGACCTGAGGAGAGCCCTACAACGCCACCTGGCATAAAAAACGACCTTCACCTTGATTCATCTTCACCCCCCAGATCTGGACTCAGTGGCATAAATCCAATTCGCAAGATGAGGAGGGATGCAGTTCGGGAGTAATGCTCACCTCTAAGGCTTTATCTCGACCACCGTCCCGTTCGACGCCAGCTTGGCGATTTCCTCTATCTCCTCGTCCGTTACGGCAATGCAGCCCTTGGTCCAATCAAGCCCTGTATGCATATCTCCGACCCAGGAGAAACCTTTCTTGATCCCGTGGATCATGATGTTCCCCCCGGGTGAAACACCCAGTTCTTTTGCACGCTTTTTGTCCGTCTCGTTTGGATAGGAAATATGAAGCGACAGGTGATATTGGCTGTCCCTGTTTCTCGATGCGATGTAGTAAGTCCCCTCCGGGGTTTTGTTATCACCTTGCCTTTCTTTCGGACCATTCGGATTCCCCCCCAAAGCTATCCTGTAAGCTTTGATGACCTCACCCTTTGAGTACAAGGTCAATCGCCGTTCCTTTTTTTCAATCTGGATTCTGTCAGCTGACCCGTTCGCAAGTATGAATGCAAGCCGCTTCTGCTCTAGCGCTTTGATATCCTCCCGCAGCTTCTGTATTTCATTCTCCGCTTCAATCTTCTTGCGCTTTAACTCCTGCTGAAGGGCCTCAATTCTCGCCTGTTGTGAAGCAATAAATTTTTCCTGCTCCGCAATGGTCTTGTCCCTGACAGTGACAGTGTTGATGTAAAACATCATCATTTCGCTATCTTTTCTGTACCCGCTCTCAGGGTAATCCATCACTATTTTTTCGAAGCACTCGAAGGCTCTCTGGTAGTCTTTCCGCTCGTTCTTCGGATGCGCGTGAATCATGCCCATCTCGAACAGAACTCTGTCACCCGCAGCGGGATCTTTCCGGCTGATTTCCCCGTATTTGTCGAGGGAAGCCTGATAGCTTCCCTTACTGAAGAGGTCGTTCGCTTCCTGAAAGAGCGGTTTGGTCTGCAGCCGGCTGCACCCCGACAGAAAGACAAGTGCCATCAGGCCCCAGGTAAAGAACATGAAAAGATGTCGGCTTAGCCTTTTCCCTATTTTTCCCCTACATGCCCAAGATGTCCTGACTCTGCAGCATAAAGCATCTTGAGATACTGTTGGTTTCCTCATCTACTAATTCCTTGAGAAGGATCATATTGTTGTACGATCCGCCTGACCTAGAGAAACGCAGCAATTCACAATGCCCGGACATACGACTGGTGGATGATGATATGGCAGGGCTCGCGACCCTGCCACATCATCAGCACCAAAGGGCCTACTTCTGCATCGATTTCCGGAAAGCAGCTTCAGCTTTGGCCGCCTTTTCCTCTGCAACTCTTTCCTTTTCCGCCGCGACTCTTTCCTTTTCAGCTGCAATTCTTTCCCTTTCCTCCGCCAACTTCACAACATCGTCGGCACGGGCAACGGCAGCATCTGCCTGCAACTTCGCCGCATCAGCTGCCGCCTTGGCCGCCTGTGCATCCTGCAACGCCCGCTCAGCTTTCGCATCGATCAGTTGCTCCTGCGCCTGTACCCTTTCAAGTTCACGAGAAGTTGCACAACCCGTCATGGCAGCCAAAACAAGCAGCATAGAAATCACCAGCAGACATTTCTTCATCTCTCATTCCTCCTTTTGTAAATTTCTGTCTTTAGTTCACCACAAGCACTTCTCCCTCTTCAATCACCCCCTTCCGCTCGTATTGCCCTGCAAACCTGCTTATAAGCTACTTACCGGTTCAACAAGAATACCCTCTATTCCCAGATCGATCTTCAAACGTTTCATAGCGTCCTTGGCTCCATTCATGTCATTGAAAGGACCGGCAAGCACGCGGTAGCCGTTGCTCTTCGACAACACCCTTGCCGGGATAGGCGGTCCCTGGTGGTTGATTATGGCGGCAGTTCTCCGAGCCTCGATCTCGTCCCGCACATCGGCAGCGAGAACATACCAACCCTCCAGCTTCAGTTCAGGGATTTCAGGGCTGCCGTACAACTTCTCCGGGTGCTTGATTTCTATAGTCTCAGCCTCTGTTTCACTTGCTCCGTTTAAATTCAGGATCGGAACTGGAATCCCTCGGGCCTCCGCTTTCACTTCGTTAACCTTTTTCCAGTCCAGCGTCTGTCCCGTTTTCTTCTCAAGCTCTCTCAGCTTTGAAAATATTTTGTCCAGTTCGGAAGCTCCCGAATCTTCCAGGGGTGCATGGGCCTCCATATACAGGACTCCACCGCGCTGACCTATGAGGTATGGCTGATTCACAATGACTACAGGCGTATTCAGAGGAGTCTCATCGTAAAGTGTCTTCACGTTTTCCGGATAGAGCCTCAGGCAGCCGTTGGTAGCTTTAAGCCCGATGCTTGCAGGCTTGTTGGTACCGTGGATCAGATAACTCGACTTACTCAGATAGAGAGCGCATTCTCCCAACGGGTTCATAGGTCCCGGCGGGACTTCCGCCGGCAGGGGATCTCCCTTCTTTCGGTAATCTTCGGCAATTGAAGCCGGCACGTACCAGGTAGGCCGGGATACCTTGCGCTTCACATGCATCTGACCGGTAGGTGTGGGTCGTTCCCTGGTCCCGACACCGGCCGGGTAAGTGGAAACTGCACCGTTCCCTTTATATTGAAAGAGCCTCATGCTGGCGAGGTTCACGACAATACCTTTACGAGGGGCATTCGGCAGGATGAAGCTCAGGGGCAGGATGATGCGTTCTCCTGCCTCGGGCACCCATACGTCCACCCCCGGATTGGCAGCACTGATAGCGTTTATCCCGAGGCTGAAGTGCCTTGCTATATCCGGCAGAGTATCTCCCTTTTCTACCCTCATGATCGCTAACCTGCCGATCAGGTCGTCACCTTTTTCAACTGAAAAGCGGTTTCGTTCTATAGCGCTTTCAGGGTAGGTTGGGACAAATGATATCTGCTCTTTGACACTGCTTGTAACGGCGCATCCATTAAGGAATAGGAATAACATAATCAAAACTTGAAGATAGACCCGATTAAGGGAAGACAGTTCAACGGTTCTGCGCATGGGCAATACAGAGCCTTTCTTGTTGATTGACTGATACTAACGAGGGCGACTTTTAGCTGCATTTCTTAAGAATGTTGACTTCTCCTGACGCAAAAAAGCCGGGACCGACTGACAAGGTGACATTCGGCAACCCGGCTGTCTCAGGGAGACCCTATAGGCTTTCCGCCCCATCCTCGCGAATGGTTAAGTATTATCGTGTAACACCAATTGTTTGGGATGCCCTTCAGGCTCACCCGTCTGGCAGGATACGGGGACTACCCCCTGCTTTAAGGCCCTCCAATTTAAAAAATCAAGATAACAAAAAAGCCGGGGCCGAATATCCTTGCGATATTTCGGCAACCCGGCTGTCTCTGAGAGACCCTATAGGCTTTCCGCCCCATCCTCGCGGATGGTTGAGTATTATCGTCTATCTCTTAAATTTTTTTGAATGATACATCCGTATGGGGTTTTGTCAACCTTTTTTCTCCAGACTCCAGTCATGCTGCGATCGCTCCGTAGGACACCATGACTGATTCAGCCTCTTGGTACCTGTTACGCGTCAGGTATATAAGATCAATAACGGCGGATTACAAGTGCGCCCCGGTCAAGCCGTTGCTCAAGCCAACGCCTCAGGTTTCGCTTTAGGATATGCCTTCCGGCAGGAAGGATGCAGAAGATACCGAGTAAATCGGTAAGGAAGCCGGGGGTGAGGAGAAGGATGCCACCGACCAGAATCAGGAAACCCTCCAGCAATTCGGCGGCAGGAAGCCGACCGAAGGCCAGTTCTGCTTGAATCCGGGAGATAATTGCAAAACCCTGGTGTTTCACGAGCCACGCTCCCACGAAGCTCACCGCCAGAAGGATGGCAACAGTCTCCCAGGCGCCGATAACTTTTCCGATTTTTATCAGCACATAGAGTTCCACTACCGGAACTACGGCAAATACAATAAAGAGTCTTGTCAGCATGAGGTGCATCTCCGTAGCGGCGGAGGAGAATTCAACCGGGAAGGAAGTTTGCGGTATACCCGCTTTCGCCACAGTTGTCCAGGAAAAACAGTTCAGCATGAGACAGTAAAGGGAGAACTACCGCAAGCGTGTCGCCGGGATGATATAATTACGACGTTATCCATTTTCCAGACCAGTAGCTCTCCTCGTCCTTCAGGAGGTACTAATGCAGACGATGGTTTGTGTTCATTATCAGTGCCCACAGTGCGGAGAACAGAAACACTGCCTTGATTCGAAATTGCGAAGCGACGAGCCTCTTGTCTGCTCTTCGGGGCACGATTATTTCGTCGAAGAGTGGCAGCGGAAGAGGATCAACCATGCCTTCGAGGGAAGCTATGAGGCGGAACTGGACCTTTACCTGACTGCGAAAGACGTCAGGACAATTCCGGAAGACTTCTAGGCAGAGGCGAATACCGTCCACCACCGTCATAAAACACAAAGCGGGACCCCGCCGCGCCCACTCTCCGGGTCATTCCTACGACCCTGGACTTGTCCAGGCAATGCTGATACATTCGTCTCCTCCATATTCAAACTTTCCATTTATAACTCAGCTGTACTGCAAAGATTCGATGTTCACCTTCCCTCATGCGGCAGGTAATGCGCATATCATCCCGGGGTTCATGTGGCTTTCATAGAAGTCGTTCTGCCGCTTCGCACCTTCGCCGTCCCCTCCCCCCGCCGGGGTAGCATAGAGCCGCACTCCGGGTACGGACGATCTGCCGCTGAAGGGCAGGAGATACACGCCCGCATCCAGAGGGAACGCAAGAGGCTTGATTGTCTTTACCAGGCCGAAGTCGCCGTGACCGCCTCCTTTGAGCGCCGCGGCTACTCGTTCCGCATCGAAGGTCGTATGGATGGAATATTCCGGCACGACCCGCCTAAAATAGAAGAGATCAAAAGCAGCTTCAACATCCGGGAACTTCGGCGCAGGCTCGAAGACGACCCGATGTCTCACCCCTACGGCCTTCAGCTACTTTCATACGGCTACTTCCACTGGCGGGAAAATAAGGTGCTACCCACCCTCTCTTTCCATCTCGTTTCGTCGAGGAGCGCGGAGTCGTACGACCTCGAACTGTCGCTCGATATTTCTCACTATGAAAGCTGGCTCGACCGTCGCCTCGACGAGCTGCTCGCTGAGACACAGCAGGCCGAAAAACGTGCTGCACGTCGCCGGAAAACAGCAGCGGGTCTCGAATTCCCCTTCGGCCATGCGAGACCTGGGCAGATCGAACTCATGCAAGAGATCGAGATGGGGATGATGAAAGCAAAACCGATGCTCATTCAAGCCCCGACGGGTCTCGGAAAGACAGTCGGCGTACTTCATCCCGTACTGAGAGAGGCATTGAGCCGGGGCCATAACGTCATCTATGTCACCCCGAAGAACAGCCAGCACTCCGTCGCCGAGGACGCAATAAGCCGTTTCCACCAAACCGGCTCCAGGGTGAAAGCCCTTACCATTACCGCTAAAGGTAAGATATGCTTCAAGAACGAGCCGCTTTGCAACCCCGAGTACTGCGAGTATGCCCGGGACTACTACACGAAGTTCCACGAGCAAGGAATCGCCGCTCTCCTCTCAAAGAAACGGCGCCTGAAAGCACGCATCTTTCGACAGATAGGCGAGCGGTACGAGGTATGCCCATTCGAACTGCAGATTGAAGTGGTGCGAGAAGCGGATGTCGTCATCTGCGACTACAACTATGTCTTCGGTTCCCGCTCGGCACTGTGGCGCGGGGCGGAAATCCGCATTGACAACACAGGGAAGCCGAACCTCATAATAGATGAAGCTCATAACCTGCCCTCCAGGGCCATGGAGAGCTATTCGCCGGCGCTCTCTTCGGTTGTCCTTGAGAAGATGCGGAGCGAACTCGGGAGGCTTCCGCCCCGCCTTAGGCATGAGACCGAATCTGTTTTAGACGGCTGCATCGAGACGATAAGGTCTTGTGGCGAAGGCCGAGGTGCCGCACCGACGGTTATCGATCCACCAGTCAGACTCTTCACCGAGCAGGACGCACGTCTCCGGATGCTCCTTTCCCGCTACCTGGAGTCTGACACCGAAATAGGGCGGCAGGACCCTGTCCTGCAGCTCGCACTCTACTGGTCCGAGTTCACGGAAGCCCTTGACTATGCTGCCGACACGGAAAGAAAAGAATTCTTCACCACATTTTATCCTCACGGTCCCGGCGGAACTGTAAAGATCACTTGCTGCGATCCATCACAAATGCTCAGGGAACGTTACAGGGATTATCGTCAAGTGGTTGCCTTTTCTGCGACGCTCAAGCCCTTTGAATACTACATGAGGCTGTCGGGACTGGACACGGAGACAACTAACACCGCCGAGTTCCTGAGCCCCTTCCCGAAGGATCGGCGCAAGCTCCTCATCATACCGCAGGTATCCACCAAGTACTCGCTTCGGGAGCGGAATTACGCCAAAATTGCTCAGGCAGTGCAGCGGATAACGGCTTTGCGCCGCGGCAACTACCTTGTTTTCCTTCCTAGTTTCGACTTCCTGGAAAGGGTGGCTGCTCTTTTCAAACCGGCCACAGGATTCACCGTCGCAAGACAGGGGCGGAGCATGAAACCGCAGGAAATTCAGACGATCCTGGAACAGCTAAAGGGGGAGATTCCGACAATCGTATTTGCGGTGCAGGGAGGCTCCTTTTCCGAAGGAATCGATTATCCGGGGGAAATGGCAATTGGAGCCTTCGTAGTCGGACCGCCGCTTCCGAACTACGATCTGGAACGGGAACAGATGAGGGAATATTACGAGCGTACATATGGAGCGGGGTTTGACTACGCGTACACGATTCCCGCAATGGCAAAAGCGGTTCAGGCTGCGGGAAGGATCATCCGTTCCGAAACTGATCGTGGGCTCATCATCCTAATGGACCGCAGATTTACGGAAGCGACTTATGCCGGATCGATGCCGGCAGACTGGTACGATTCAAAGGTTACCGAGCTTGTTTCAGAGAAGATTCTGGCTGACGTAGCCGACTTCTGGAAGGATGTTGGGGGCTCAGAATAAAAAAAGGAACTGGTCAGTTTGACCAGTTCCTTTGATTGTTTGTGGAGGCGGCGAGCGGATTTGAACCGCTGAATAAAGGTTTTGCAGACCCTTCTGAGGCTTTTTCCCGATGTTTCAGTGTGTCTCTTCATGCACACCTAACCATTTATTCTTATTGACGTTTATGTCTTTTTAACCTATGTTGTGTCTCACGCTGTTTAGGGCTGTTTTTCTGTTTGCCAATCAAAAAGAGGCCACGCGGAAGCCACGCGAGGCCACGCGGGAGTCACCTAAATTATGCCAGAGTTCAAAGGCAAATTCACTGATGTTTACCTTAAGGCATTAAAGTCTCAGGCAACCAAAAACCCACCTCCGAAAGAATATGATCTTCGAGAAGGTCATGGTTTTGGAATCCGCGTCCGCAAGACGGGGATAATTACCTTTTTTTACATGTATCGCTTCGACGACAAGCGACGTTTCCTCAACTTGGGGGTGTACGGTCCTCTTCCCGACACACCACTGGCTGATGCCCGGCAGAAATATGCTGAGGCATATGCACTGGTCAAATCAGGTGTCGATCCACAAGCTCCAGCCCCAGAACCGGAACCAACTCCCCCGGAGCCTGAAAAATTGTCGGTGGAGAAGCTGAAGTCGAAATATGTTGCCCATATCAAAACTCATCTGGTCGAGAGATCGGTAAAGCACCAGGATGAACGCCTTGAAAAACATTTGATACCGGTTTGGGGTGAGCGGGCAGTATCGGGTATCCGCAGGCGGGACGCGATAGATCTGATCGAAACAATAGCAGCGAAAAAGCCGGGAGCAGCGCGAAATGTCCTTTTGGCAGCCAGAGCCATGTTCACGTACGCCCTTCGCCGGGAGATGGTGGAATACAATCCTTTTTCGGAAGTGGGACTTGCTGTTCCGGCAGCAACTCCAAATGACAGGGAACGGACATTAAGTGATGATGAGCTAAAAAAGGTTGTTCTCCCCTATCTCCTCTCTCCTGGCGGGAACACCATTGTGAAAAACGCCTTGATGTTCATTCTGGTTACTGCTCAGCGTCCTGGAGAAGTGGCGGGCATGCATGTTAGCGAAATCGACGGCGATTGGTGGACCATTCCTTGGCAGCGAATAAAAACGGAATGCCGGAAGGGAAAGAAAAATCCACGCGATCACCGGGTGTTTCTGACTCCATTTGCAAAATCTCTTATTCTACCTTCGAAAGATTTCATCTACCCGGCCAGCCGAAGTGCCGAGGGCCCAGTAAGAACCAATACCCTGGCGCATCATATCCAGCACTATAATCCCAATTATTTTGGTCTCCCCCGCTGGACCCCCCATGATCTGAGACGGACGGCACGGACCGGAATGGCGGCGTTAAAGGTTCCTGAGCGCCATGCGGAAGCAGTATTGAATCACAGTCTGGAGGGGGTAAAGAAAATCTACGACCGCCACCATTATGACAAGGAAAAAAAAGCGGCTCTGACCAAATGGTCTAATCATCTGGAAAAACTAAAAAAGGAGATGACTACACAGGAACAAAAACACAATGTTTAGATTGTTGCCTTCTTTCCCTGCCCCTTCGCTTTTGCTCTTATTTTACTTTTCTAGACTACCCTACTTTGGCGTTCAAATTATCAAAGCGTACTCCTCTTAGAGACACCTGCCAAAGCCCGCCTCTCAATTCCGCCTCAACAACCTTCCCCCCTTATAGATTATGGTATGGAGGGTTAATGCGGAGGTACATCCTTACCCTATTGCTCGGCGTTGCAGCCTGTCCCAATGGGGTCGCCCATTCTTTCTGCTTCGAGGAGGCAGGGACAATTTACCGGGTCTCTCCAAGAATCCTCTGGAGCATCGCCAAACAGGAGAGCAACTTCAACCCTGTTGCAATCAACTACAACACCAACGGCAGTTACGACTTCGGCGTGATGCAGGTTAACTCGGTATGGGCGCCAGCTCTGCGGAAGATCGGCATCCAGTGGGATGCATTGGCAGATCCGTGCACCAATGTCAAAGTGGGAGCCTGGGTGCTTGCGCAATGCATCCGCGACTATGGGTACGGATGGGCCGCTGTCGGATGCTACAACTCCCGGACACCGTCTAAGCGGAATATATATGCGACGAGAATTGCCCGGATAATGCAACAGCAGACGACGACAGTGCAGGCTGCTGCACAGAAACAACTGGAAGTTGCCGCCAATGAGCCCCTTCCGGAAACGCCATGGAAAACAGTCTTTGGTAATGATCACCGCTGAACTCCTGAGCAAATATAGCCTGCCTGAGGAACAAGCCCGGTCAGCCATCGAGGTTGCCATCGCCCGTACTCTGACCCGAGAGATGCAAATCAGCTTCAGCGTCAAATACGATGGAAAATTGGAAATCACAGCCTTTCACACCCATGGCAAACCGGCTGTCATCCCCGCGGAAGCGATTAACAAGAAGTTGTTTCGCCATGTCCGTTATCAGGTTGAACTGGAACTTCAGAAGCGGCAGGCATTGTTCGAAGCCGAGCAACTTAAGCAACTCCGAGGGGTAAATGTAACAGGGCAAATCTCCCGAATTCTCATCGATGGAACTCTGGTGGTGACATTGGAGATTGCGGACCTCTTCCGCTGCCTCATTCTCTCGGGGGAGTGTCAGGTACCTTTTCAGCCTCCCCGGGAGAGAGGACTCTACCGGATCGGGCAAGTGCTGGAGTTTTACGTCACAAAGGTTGTCGCGATCGCTGCCGGGCATTGGTCTGCCAGGGTGCATATCCGTCTCAGCCGGACAGCCAGGGATCTGCCGGCAAGACTCCTGCGGGAACGAACCGGGATCAACGGAATTTCATGCAGGCGCCGCATCGCGGGAGCCTTCAGCGACATAGTAAGCACTGCTCGTATCCCGAAGGAAGCAATCGTAGCTGTCGGAAAAGAACTGGGAGAGCACCTGAATGTCTTTGTGGAACAAGCTGTTTAACCATGAGCCGGTTACACACCTGGGAACAGGGGTCAACATGCAGCGCCCTACGAAGATCGTCCCCCTCTCCATACCCGATTCTTACCGGAAGCGTCACACATTCGTGTTTGGCACGACAGGAGTCGGAAAGACCAGGCTGTGCGAAAACATGATCGAGCAGGACATCCTCAAAGGGTATTCCGTCGTCTATTTCGATCCCAAAGGGGATCAGGAGATCTTCGCCAAGGTTTTCGATGTGGCGCGGAAGGCAAACCGTCACGAAGAGCTGATGCTGATCACCCCCATCTTTCCCGAGTACTCTGCCGTGGTGGACCCTATGGCACACTACTTCATGGTGGACGAACTGGTCGGCCACATCATATCCGGCATCCAGGGAGGACGAGAGCCTTTCTATCGCAATATCGCAAAGGAAATCACCACTGCCGTCATCACTGCCAATATCCTTCTTGCCAACCACGAGAACCGCCTGCCGATCATGAACATCGACAAAATACGGCAAAGCATCCGCCGCGAAGCCCTGGAGAAGACAATGCTCGCCCTGCGCGGTATCGGCAACCGGGAAGCGGAACTTACTGCCGGTATGCTGGAAGACATCCTGAAGTCGCCAATGGAGTATTACGCCAAGGTTTCTTCCACGCTCCGCACGGCACTGATGGAGCTCTCCTCCGGCAACATCGGGAAAATTATCGGCCAGGCCGGATCGAACCGCTTCATAAGCGATCTCGAAGAAGGGAAACGGGTCATTCTGGTAATCCACACCGGCTCAATGATCACCCGCGAGGCAGCCGCCACTCTTGGCAAAGTCATCCTTTCAATGATCCAGTCATTCATCGGCCGGATCTACCTGTCCAACAAGCAGAGACTCGATCCTCCGTTGTCCGTATTTATCGATGAGGCGCAGAGCATTTTGTACCAAGGGGTAGAGGAGCTTTTTGCCAAGGCGGGGTCCGCAGATGTGATGGTGACTGCCTTCGCGCAGTCGGTGAACCAGGTGTATGCGGTCCTGGGAGAGGAATTCGGCAAGAGCATCCTCGACAACACCAACACGAAGATCTTCATGCGCTGCTCCGATGCTGAGACAAGCGAATACGTCACGAAACACTTCGGCGTCCGCAACGTTCTCACCGGCATCTACGGGTCGAATCAGGTCACGACCCGGGAAGTCGAGCAGGATATTCTGAAAGTGCAGGATGTTCTAGGGCTTCAGCCACGGGAGTTCTACATGCTCACGTATTCGGGAAGATTCAAGGGCGCTACTCTGGAAGCCCGAAAGCCCGGCGTAAAGATAATTTTTCCGGATGCCCCTTCCGTCGTCTCATCCCTCGTTGCCAGTGCTCCTCCCGAGGAGAAGCCAGATCCATGAAGGAAGTATTTCTGACGATAGCCCTTGCCGGGGGAGGGCTCCTGATCTATTCAGTCGCGAACATGCTCAATCGAACCGGCAATCTGCCGTCAGCTCAGGACATTCCACAGGGAGAACCGGAGGAAGTGAAGCTGTCCGATGTCAGCGAAATGTGGGCCGGCGAAGTGTTCCATATTCAGAATCTGTCGGAACTGTGGCGTAAAGCCAAGGCACGAAAATGCCCTCCCCTCCCCCGCCCTGCGTTCAAGCACCAGGAGATAGACCGGTTTTACGCAGAGATGGTGGAGAACGAAGTCGCCATTGAGGGAGCGCGCAGGAGCGTGATCGTGCAGCTTCTCCAAATGCTCGATGAGGAGGGGGACTGCCCGTCAGTCGTAAGGATGAACCCACTGGAAGCAGAAGCAAAGCTGACGGATGATACTTTTGCCATGCTGGCCACGATCCCGCTTTACCAACACACGCTCAACGTTGCCAGGAGATGTGCGGCAAAAATCGGCCAGGATTTCATGCTGGCGGATTTTATGATCGTATCACTTGCTCATGACCTGGGAAAGATACCGTCTCACCAGAACAAGATGTATACCTCGGGCGATCACCCTCTCCTTTCTGCGCTCATCGTCAATGGAATCACTGAATACGCCTCCTTGCCCAGTCGAACCGATCTCGACAAGATCATCAAGGGGCACCACCTTTTGAAGACTGACAGTGCCCTGACGGACATGCTAAAGCAGTGCGACCATGATGCCCGCCAGCAGGAGTTGGCGACATTACTTGTCGAGGCGAAGGAGCGGAATCGTCAGCAGAAACCGGAATACCTGCAGGCAGGCATCCAGAATCCGGCAGGTGCAAACACCGTCACCGTGATGCCGAAGCTTCAGAAGGTTCCACCGGGAGAAGAACGCGAGCATCCCGTTGGAGAGACTGTAGCGAAGGAGAACTTCCATCCTGTCACCCAGGCACTGCCGGTTTGGTTTGATGCGGATGCAATTCTGGGTGCACTTAAGAAAAGGATCAACCGCCTGGACACGACAGCAGAGGGGCAACGATGGGACGCAGTATCCACCGGCAGTGGGATTGTCTATGCGCAACCTGAAGGAGTCTGGGCTGCAATCCGCGAGATAAGCGGCAACGACCCGGCTATCCTTGCATCCGACGCCAATGAAGAAGCCAAAAGAAATCTGCTCTTCACCGTAATATGGGAATTGAGCAGAACGCGGGATGCCATCGCAAAGGAACTCATCACCCCGCAATACTACACCACCCAGGTCACTGTTCTGACCGGGAGCGGCAAAGGCTACACGGCCTTTCTCATTCCATTCAGGGCGGAAACCTTTGCTGAAACGGTATCGGCGCTTGAGGAATTGAAACCTCCACTGCTGAAAAAGATGGTCAAGGATATCCGGCCGAAACTGAAGGAGACCGAGAAGTGCGTCATCTGATTGCTGCCTTTGTGCTCGCTTCCTCTGCTGCCACTGCGGCCGGTGCCGATTATTACTCCGACTCGGCGAAGGGATGGTGGTGGTACCAGAAGGAGCCGGAGGTAAAAGAGAAGGAGCCGAAGAAGACAAATATCAGGAAGCTTCCTTCTCTCCAGGATTACTCCTATGAAGGGATCTGGAACATGCATCCGGATGACTTCGAGAAGTTCGCCGAGAGCCTGAAGAAGAAGGCGGTCCAGAACCCGTCCGAAGAAAACGTCAAAGACTACTATGAGGTCCAGGAGATTGCCCGGAAAAAGGCCCTGGCATTCACGAACGTCGCCCAGTACGTCTGGCAGAAATACCCGGACCTCACTACCGCAAGGGATTATCCAATCGCCACCCCCGGCAATCTCAGTCGCGTAAGTCAGATCCAGGAGGAAAAGAACAGGAAGCTCCGGGACACCAAGGAGGAGTTTGCGCTCGTCTATTTCTACAAGACTGACTGCGGGTACTGTCAACAACAGCAGCCCATCATCGACTGGTTCACCAGGTCCACGGGATGGCAGGTGAAAACGATCAATATCGAGGACAATCCCGGCATGGGAGGAAGGTTCGGTATCGACCAAACACCGGCAATGATCCTGATCCAGAAAGGTAACAAAGACTTCTTCCCTGTCTCAAGCGGACTGATAACGGCTGAGGAAATTGAAGACAAGACGTACCGGGCGGTGCGCCTCCTGAAAGGTGAGATCACACCGGAGGAATTCAGCCTGTATGACTTCCAGCGTGGAGGCGGATTCGATGTCAGGAAGAGGCCCTCGGACCTCGATAGGATTGAAGGGACCAGTAACGACGATGAAAGGAGGTGAACGAGCTGTGGCACGAAATTCTGCAAAACAGATGACCGCAGCAACACTTGCCGTCGCGGTTGCCGCAATGCCGGCTCTTTCGTGGAGCGGCTGGGTCGATGACTGGATGACCCAGAAGACCTCGACATCCCCCAGCTACTACGAAGGAGCCAAGCGCGGCTACTATAGCGGCGGTACATTTTCCGCCCGGTGGCCCAACGGCACGGACTACCCCGTTACCGTTACCCTCCCCTCGATAAAGTCAGGCTGCGGCGGAATCGACGCGTTTCTCGGGGGCTTCAGCTTCATGAACGTGGACTACCTTGTCCAGAAGCTGCAGCGCATCCTTTCATCGGCGCCGGCAGCGGCCTTCGACATCGCCATGAAGACGCTCGCACCGCAGGTTGCCGACACTGTCAAATCGCTGGAGGCCATTGCAGACAGGCTGAACAACATCCAACTCAATGACTGCAAGGCTGCAAAGGCCTTGGTGGCCGTGGCGTCAGAGCCCTTCTCGCCAATCATGAGCAACAGCGTAAAGAATGAAATGAGCAACTCCATGAACGACTTTATGGTGTCCAGCGGCATCAATGACATGTATCAGACCTCAAAAACCAATCTTACTGCAGTGATGAACTCGACCATGGGAAACACGCCACCGGCCGGCAATGTTGTCGCTCAGGCATCGCAGGGTGGCACAGCAGGCTGTCCCAGCGACATCACCGATATCTTCGGCGGCGGGTCGGTCCTCGATAATCTGGCCGCGAAAAAATCGATGAACGCCGAGTACGTGAAGCTGATCAGAGGATTCATCGGCGATGTAGTTGTCCAATCCCCCACCACGACAAACAGCACCTATGTTGCCAGCTACATTCCTCCCTGCGACAAGAATACCGATTTCGATGCATTCCTCGACGGGACAGCACAAGGCAAGAATTCCGCCGGAGCCTGCAGCGCCATTACCGACGCAAACGCCAATCTTATGCAGTATGTGTCGACCCGCATGCAGGCGGTTTCGGCAAAGATGAAAGCGAAACAGGCACTCAACACGACAAGCGACGTGCCGTTCCTCAATTCCACCCCCCTCTCCATCAGTCTCGTGCTCAAAACGGCCATTGCCACCAACACCGAGGAAGAGGTAATCGGCAAGCTTTCCGCCGTGACCGCAAGGGCTTTCGCCTACTACATGCTACTTGATCTATTGCAGGAAGCGACTCAGTTGCAGAATCTATCGGCCCAGATCCAGTCGCAGAACAAGGACAACAAGGCCGGGGCAAGCCCGAACAGCTGCCAGCTCGCGCTGCTGTTCGATGGAATGAAGAACGTAGAGCAGTTGGCCAACAGGACACGGGCGCTCCTGACTACGGCACAGCAGGGTTACGCCAATGTGGTAAATGAGATGAATGCAATCGAGATGCTTGTCCTCACCATGAAAAGATTTGACGACACTGTTTTTTCAGAACTGTCGGGACGATTCGGTACAGGCCTGGCACGCAGGGTCACCGGAAGAAGTTGACCAGAAAAGGAGCGAATATGGCAGACAAAACTAAGAAAGACAGCGAAGAGCAGGGAAGCAAGAAGCGTTCTGGAAAAACGTGGCAGGAACGGAAGCTTGAGAAGGTCAATCGGGATGACTACGATGTTATCTCCCGACGCACAATGGATCAAGGTGATTTCATCGGTATGCTAAACACCCTCGACAACGCCCTGTATCAGCTTAGGATGAACATGGGACGCAGCAAAAACATCAACTTTGAAAAGGCACAGGAATTTATCGAGCGGAGTCAGAGCATTAAAGAGGAGATTAATCTACTGAACGCAGAGATGTGCCTGTTGATGGGGTGGGATTACAATCCGCCCAGAGGTTTCTCCAATCCGTTGGGGGAAGCGGAGGGAAAGGACAAAAAGAGCAACACTGAAGGCAAGGCAACCAAAGCAGAAAAACCGGAAACTGCGATTTCGACAGTTTGAGGCAATCAATCAGGGACAGGAGCTCGCCCCCCCCGGTCCTTGGCCGTTTCTGTTCCCGCTTATGTATGTAGAGAGCGTTGTTCAAATGGATTTTTGGGTTTCAGAAGTTGGTTGTAGCGGGAGATCACCTGCCTTCGTGGGCAGGTGCATTTTTCCTGCACCGTTTCAATAACCGTTCGACATCTTCAATGATAGAGCTACTTTGCCATTGTGCTCACAATTTTGTCCAGGTTTTCAGCACATCCCGGATTGTAGTCACCATTTCATGCGAGGTGAAGGGCTTGAAAATCACCTTAACGATTCCCAATTCCACTGCCAGTCGTGTGATGTCCGGAGATGTTTCACCTGTCATCATGATAATAGGCATACCTGGCGCAATTTCCATGGCCTGCTGGACGATGGCAAATCCGTCAATACCTGGCAAATTGAGGTCGGTTACCATGAGGTGAAAGGCCTTTGCACTTAATTCACGGAGAGCGTCTTCACCACTCTCAGCACACTCAGCAGTCATTCCTTCACTTTCCAGCAAAATCTTTACGAGAGACAGGCAATCTTCATTATCGTCTACAACCAGGATATTTTTCACACATTGCTCCGTTCTGTCAGACTTGCGCCCTTCCTGTTATCTCTCCGCAGAAAGCTGGCCTAGAAAAAATTTCCTGTAACTATCCTAAATACAGGAGGTTCTTTTCAATCAACGTAAGCTAAATAAAATACAACATAAGTGGGCAAGCCGATTTAAATTTTCCGCCGCAGCAATCGGGACGAATTGGCAAGAATTCCAATGTCAGGTAATGACTGAAGTGCTGCGGCCAGAGTCAGGGGCAATAGGCCCAGAGCGGCCAGCGACATCCCGGCAACATTGTAGAGCGCCGTAAAAACAAGATTCAGTTTCACCACTCCCATGGTGCGCCGGGCAATTTGAAAAATCTCTGGAACAAGAGCCCAGTCCTCCCGCATCAGCGCAACATGCGCCGCTTCGATGGCGATGTCGCTGCCAGCCGCCCCCATGGCGATGCCGACGTCCGCCTGGGCAAGGGCCGGCGCGTCGTTAACACCATCCCCCACCATGACAACCACATTCCCCTTTGACTGGTAATCTCTGACTATGGCGATCTTGTCTTCCGGCAGAAGATCGGCGCGGTATTGCAGGTCAAGTTTTTTCGCGAGAGGAGCGGCAACGCGTTCGTTATCCCCAGTGAGGAGTTCAATGGTTTGTATACCGAGATTTCTTATCTCCGCAAGGGCAGACGGCACCTCCGGCCGCAAGGTATCGGCTGCCGCGAGAACGCCGGCGACTTTTCCGTCACAGACAACATAAAGGATGGATTTGCCTTGAGCCTCAAGCTGATCAGCTGATTGTACGAAATTAGTGTCGGAAAGCATCCTGCGGCTCCCGACTGCTATCACACGGCCATTCACGACAGCCCTTACCCCCTGACCCGGAATAGCCTTGAACTCCTCCGGGTCCAGGAGAGGTATATTGTCCTCTTTGGCTCTGGAACGCACCGCTTCTGCCAATGGGTGTTCAGAGTAACGTTCCACCGAGGCCGCCAGTGCTATCACCTCAGTTTCTGAAAAGGATCCATAGACGACTATATCGGTAATCTTCGGTTGACCAAGTGTAAGAGTGCCAGTCTTGTCAAGAAGGAGGATATCGGCGCGGTTGAGCGCTTCCAGGTATTTTCCTCCCTTGATGAGGAGCCCCCTTTTTGCTCCGGCGCCTATGGAGGCTATCATGGCAAGCGGGGTGGCAAGGGCGAATGAGCAGGAGCAGACGACGACGAGAACAGCCGCTGTGGCGAGCGGATTTCGTCCTATGAGAAAGGTGAGTATGGCAATGACGGCGACAACGGGGAGGTAATAACCCGAGAATTTGTCAGCCAGACGCTGCACTTCCCCCTGGCTTGCTTCGGCTTGCTCTACAAGTTTTATTACTTTTCCGAAAGTGGTGTCCGCCCCGACCTTGAGCGTACGGATGCGGATGCTGCCAAAACGTGCGATTGTCGCCGCAAAAACTTTAGCTCCTGTTCCCGCCTCGACCGGCATGGACTCGCCGGTGATCGTTGCCTGGTCTACAGTGGCTTGCCCTGCGACAACCTCGCCGTCCACCGGTATTTTTTCTCCCGGACGGACGATCACCGTTTCACCCACCATCACCTCTGTGACAGAAACCTCGACCTCCGCGCCATCACGCTCCACACGTGCGGTTTGGGGAGCCATGGCGGTGAGGTCTTTCAAAGCTCGGCGGGCACGCTCGGCGGTGAAAGTCTCCACGTAGTCCCCAATCCGCATGAAGAAGACGACCAGTATGGCGGCGGCCCATTCGCCGACGGCAACTGCGGCAAGCATTCCTATGGTCATAAGGGTATGGGAGGTGATCCTTCCCTTGGCGGTCGCCCTGACGACATTCCAGAATACCGGCCAGCCGCCTGCAAGGATGACGGCAAGCCAGGCAGGCCACGGCACCAGTTTCGTGGCAACCTCGAAAAGGCCGAGCCATTCTCCGACCATGGCAGCAAAGAGGACGACGCCAAACACCATTCCAAAGAGGGTCAGGATTTGCCGGGTGAATTTACCGCCAAAGGTTGCTTTTGCTGCAATCCCTTCTTCGGGCTTCCTAATGGAATAACCCGCATCTTTCACGGCCCTCCGTATATCCTCCAGTCCAGCTTTCGCGGGATCAAGGATGACAGCGGCCTTCTGGGCAGAAAAGAGAATCTCCACCTCCAATACACCGGGGATCGCTTCGATTGCATCCTTGACATGCCGTGCACAATCGGCGCAGTCCAGACCAGTGACGCTAACCTCAACTCGTTCAAATTGGAGATCTCTTTCATTCATAATTTGACCCCTCAATTGACTCGTCCAATCAAGTGAACTGCAACCTTTTCAGGATAAACTATTTTCAAAGAGAATTCTCATCATGTGAAAACTGCGCCCTGCTGAAGAAACAGCAGGGCGCAAATGAAACGCAGGTGTAGCATCTTTGCCCCGACATAATCAGAAGATGATCTGAGCCTGCACGCGATACTGCATGTCGTCCGAACGGGCAGGCTGCCGATGGATGTTTGTCGCGTCAGCTTGGAGCTTCAGGTTGTGTTTGTTGAAGTAATAGGAAACAGCCCCTGAAGTCTCCGTCCGAAGGTCATTGGCGCTGTCACGGTTGGGATCGACATAGGAATAGCGGGTAGCGACCTCCAACTGCTTCGGAATGACGAAATAGCCCGCCTGGGCATAGAAGCCGTGGGCACGCAGTGTATTATTGGATGTTTGTCCATCAGCCTGACCTGCGAAATACTCGCCTTGGGCTGAAAACCCCCTCCATTTAAAAGCGGCGTCAAAGCCGAATGTATCTATGTCCACTTTTTCCGTTGCGCCGAAACTGGACAGCCCTCTTCCGAGCCACCCGTTGGAGCCGGCGAAGGTCAGGTTATTGGTCTCGAATGTCGTGGCGCTCGTTTTCCTCAGGGTATCCATGAAATAGTTGGCGCCGATGGAAACAAGCGGCTTCTCGCTGTGCTCCAGATCCGCCTCGGAATAAGGCATCTCACCCAAGGGATTGAAAGCGACCCTGGCGCCAAGAGCGTTGTTATTGGTGCTGCGCAGCGTATTCTGCCCAACACCGCCGTAAACTCCCATGTTGTAGTTCAGCAGACCTTTGGCAACCTTGCCATGGAGCATCAGGCCTGTATCGCGTCCCACCTTGAAGGTATCAGTTGCGTTAGCTCGGTCTACGAACTGCAGTGCGCCGGAGGAGGTAATCTCCTGCCTGGCGAACTGGACCTTCTCCTGCCCGAACAGGACTTGGGCCTCGTCCCTCAGCCGGTAGTTCAGCCATGCATCCTCAAAGGTCCTTGAGGAATCGGCAAAATTCACCTGGAGCTTGTACGTCAGGTCTTTCGTGTAGGCATAGCCGCTCAGAAAGAGTTTCATCCTACGCACACGGAATTCCGAGGCGTCCTGACCGGTTTCGTTGTCGGTAAAGGTATACCTGCTCTGGAGACGGGCTCCAAGAGATAGCTGGAACTTCTCGTCTGGAGCGGTAAAGGTAAACCCTTTGCCGAGCTTGTAATCGAGCGGCCTGCTCTTCGTCACAGACCTGTAGTCTTCCTCGGTGATAACTCCTTTTTCCCTCAGAATGTCCTCAAGAGTCTTCGCAAACGCATTGTGTCCGGCAAGTGTGGCGGCCAGAGCAACTGCTGCTGCCAATTGGATTTTCAACTTGTTCCTCCTCCTTGTGGTGATGTTGGCTCCGGGTGCAATCGATGTTTCCACCACAAGGTAGACATGCAATATTGCATCAGGGTCACATTTGAGAAAAAGATGTGTAAATCTTTCTGGCCCGTTGAATGCCTACAAGATGGCGCACCCCCGGAATTCGGAGGTGCGCCGCCATTGGCCTGCTAAGTGAGACAGTTCTAGAAAAAGTAGAAAGCTGCCAGACGTGCAACATTTGCTGAGCCGGTGCCGGCTGTGCCGCCCAGGCCAGCTGTCGTCGCACTCGTTACATTTCCATACTTGGTGTTAAGGTTCTGGTACTCAACCGCCACCCTGATAGCAGCGTTCAAATCATATGCTACGTTTGCGTAAAGCTCGGAACTGGATTTCTGAAAATTGCTTATACCGCTGTAGCTAGCGTAGTTATAGGCATTTCGCCTGCCGTAGCCGGCTGTTATCCCAAGGTTCTGAGTCGGATAATAGATCGCCTGTCCTGCCAGACCGTATCCCTTGGCAGCTGTTTCATTCCCAGCCGTCCCAACCGTGGTGCCCGCGGTTGCGGCATTGAATGCCATGTTCGCCGCTTGGTAAGCCTGTCCTTCGAAGGAAAGAGTCATTGCTCGATTCTTACCGTCTTTGGATTTGAGGATCGGAACAAAAGTATAAAAGCCATAGCCGTAAGAGTCGACCGTCCGGCCACTGGTCCTGACTTTCTCATAACCGTACAAGCCAAAGAAACCGGCGGTCAGAGAGTTCATCGACATTCCGAAGTAACCGGGAGCGACGCCAAGGGCCTTGCTGACGAACATTGCCTGTCCTGCCGTGTTCACCATGTTGCCGAAGGTGGCACCTGAGGCGTTATTGTTGTTGCCGTTCTGATTCGGGTCCTGGACCCCAAATACCAATTTCAGGGAGTTATCCGCGTTCAGGTTCACCTTCTGGGTAAGCCTGATCTGGGGAACACGCGGGTTGTTGGGAGTGCCGAACGGAGCGCCCGACCGGAAGTCAACCGTGGAGGCAATCATCGGCCCGAAGATGTCATAAGCCTGGCCGAAAAGAACCTGGGTGTTTGCCCAGTCCATTGAGCCCCAAGCCTGGCGCATACGCAGTTGCGGACTTTCGCTTGCAGCTGCCGGATCGCCATAGAAATCAACTTCAATAAGGCCATTTGTCTTTGCTCCGAGCAGGGGCGGACCGGCGACCTTAAGCCAGAAGCGTGACTGGCGCGCGGTCAGAATCGACTGGTCCCGCTGGCCTTCAGCTGATGAGGATTTGGGGATTGCTCCGCTTGCGGGTGCAAGTCCTCCGCTGGGACCAAAGTCGACCGAGTTGTAGGCGTAGTCGAGCTTGACGAACCCACCAATGGATAGATTGAACTTGCTCGTAACAGGAGACGCCAGCTTGCCATAGATGCCGGGAGCGACCTCACAGGACGGCTCGAAGTCACAGTTATAGGCCGGCGCAGTAGCTTGTGGTACCTCCTGAGCCATAGCAGCAGGGATTCCCATTGTCAGACTTACAGCAATTAATCCTAAGGCCGTTTTTTTCATGCGTTCCTCCTTGATGGATAATTCAGCTACAAACACACACAAACCCCAAAACCAGTCTCTCTTCCTTTGTTCGGTTCACCCTCCTTTCATCCACCATATCCTTGCTTTACATCAAAAGACCTACAGAGCAGGTCTGTTGTTGGAAAAATTGGGGGATCAAAGCCCCCCATATGAAGGAGGCACAAAGCTTTTTGTGCCTTTGCTGCTGCTGTTTGTATCCTATGGATACATGCCGCTACTTCATTCGATGCCTACAACATCTGTTAGACGAACTTCTAGACCGTCGGTAACGGTGCCATAGGCGCCGTTGGGACCTACAAAGCCCTTTATCTCAAGTCTGCCGGCAGCTTCTCCAGGAGCGAACCCAAGCGATGCGACAAACTTGCCCTCCCGGTAAATTTTCATTTGCTGCCCGAGTCTCACGCCAGCTTCTTTGCCAGCGTTGATATAAACCTTCTCTCCATCAACAGATATGATCCTGCCGTACCACGGAACAAGGGTAGAAACCTCCTTGACCATTCCAGCTACACTGCCGAGAACGGATGCAATCGCCTTGTTACGAGCAGACGGGTCTGCAACATCGTAAGCCGGAATCGTTGCAGCAAATTGGCGGAGCAGCCCTCCCCCCATCCCGTCGTATATTTCGACCATTATCCTTTCCGCAGGAGAAGACTGTTCAGCGGCTATGATAAACAGGACAAGGTTGCTGCCGATGTCCTGGTATAGACGTTTGGACAGTGCAAGCCTTTCCACCTGGCTGGAAGCTGAACCGTAGCGGGCAAAGCTCTCCAAGTTGAAATCCAGAAGAATCCCAGTGGACAGGTTTTTAAGTTTTTGCTGAAACAATGGCAGAAGTCCGTTACGTCCGACTTCAAGCGCGATGATTGTGTTTTTGACAGTGAAGGTAGTTGCATCTGCTGGAACCCCGACTGTAACAGCATGAGCAGATTCACTGCCGGCAGTTTCCTGTTTTACGACTTCATATCCCTTCTTCAGTAACTCCCCCCCACGGGGTACCCCGGTTTCAACATATCTTTTCGGAACCAGGATTGTGGCAGGGGCATCCTTTGACATGGTGAAAGCGGGATTATCTATCTCAACGTAATCTGTCGGCGAAATAGTACCGGTCTTGCCGCCTGCACAGGCAGAGAGCAGAAAAAGAAACGGCAAAAAAACTGCTAACCTCCAGTTACCCATGACGATTCCTCCAGCAGCAATGAAAGTAAGTTCAGATTCTGAATCACAGGAGAGGAGCACATAGCTCCTCTCCTGCCTGTGAAAGTGTGTTAATACAAAGTACTTACTTTTCCTATTTGATACAGAGGAACTACAGCTGGTAACATGACCCAGGCTCGAGGTTTAATTTTTTTGCTACTGTCTTGATCTTCTCCTTGATTTCGCGTATTTCACCTTCAATAGCTTCAACGCGTCTCATATCTATGCCTTCGTAACCGTACTCCTGGCGCAACTCCAGCTCTTTTACGGAAAGCTGCCCCCTTAATTCAGAGGTGTTTTGCCTGAACTGCTTCACTGTTTCCGCGCTGGCTGCAACACATGGATCAACATGTGTACCACCGGCATAGACTACGCTACTGACACTCAGTGATACGGCTACTGCAACAGTTATGGTTTTAAAATTCATGGAATTGTCTCCTTTTTGGTTTAGATACACTACCGCAAGCAAACCTATGCTCTGGTCATTTGTTCATTCGAGGATGAAAACGACACGCTCAGGAGGAAAACGACACCAGCTCCCAAACAGCAGCCATGATGTCAATCCCAGATGCTACGCGACAATATTAAGGGGATTTGTGGTGCTTCAGACGAGTGAGGGTGGGTGAAAAATGGATCCTGCAGGGGGGTCAGGGACATACGAAGGAGTGAATGAAGAAAAAGAGACTGCGTGGAAGGGAGAAGCTACAGCTAGCGATGATGGGATAACGGCGACCATGCAGGTGAAAAGGGGACAGAAAGAACTGTTGCAGGGAGTGGGGCATTGGCCTTCTTCATCAGGACACTGCTTCCCGTCGTCCTTCTGTCCGGCAGAGTCACAGGAACATTGTTCAGACTGTGAGACACTTGCCGCATAAGTGCTTCCGAGGCCAGTAACCATCGAAATCATTGCAAAGAGGACTACTAAAGAAATTGTGCGAAGGGTTCTTGATCGCATGCGTCCACAATATAAATAGTCAGAACAATTGTCAACCATTGTTTTACAATTTTTCATATTATTTTTACAATGCCGCCAGTACACGCCACATCTTCTCAGCGACCTGCTTCGCAATTTCCGTGATCTCCGGGTTGCCGATCATGGACAGCGCCGCAACTGGGTCCATCACCATGACGGCCGTTTTGCCGTCATCTCTCGTATAGACCACGACATTGCAGGGAAGAAGCGTCCCAAGGTTTATTTCCCGGTTCAGTGCTTCATAGGCTAGCTGTGGATTGCAGGCGCCAAGGATGATGTAATCACGGAACTCCTTCTGAAGCTTTTCGACGAACTTCTTCCTGACGTCGATTTCGGTCAACACCCCAAATCCTTCCTTTGCCAGTTCCTCACGTGCCCGCTGCTGTGCTTGGGCAAATGGCATGTCCACTGTTTTCCCGAAAGCATATGCTGTTTTCAGTTCCATTGGCGGTCCTTTCTCAGTTCCTCTGTTTCTTCAGCGTTTCGATTTCTTCTTTCAAGTTCCGTATCTCTTTCCGCAACTCTTCTACCTCGTTCCGGGAACCGGAAATAGCACCGCCGCTGAAAACCTTTACCAGCAGGATAATAAGCACCACAAAAAACGTTATCACAAATAATGGAAATATCCACCAGAACCCCCACATGTAGTGATCATGCATCCACATATAAAGAACTCCTTATTGCTGGCATCAATGCAAGAACCCATGTTATTGCACAATCTCCCCGAGGTGTTTCCTCTTCTAGGATAGACCGAGCCTTTTATCTCGTCGTGCTCAGGACAAAGGCTAGAGATACTTCCACATGCCACCAGTTAATTTTATCCGCCGTAACTGTGAAGTCCAGACAGAAGCAGATTAACTCCCAGGTAGCAAAATATGGTAGCCGCAAAGCCGACAATGGAAAGCCATGCTGCCCGGCGCCCTGCCCAGCCACGGGTAATCCGGGCGTGAAGAAAGGCCGCGTAGATGAACCAGACAATCAGCGACCACGTCTCCTTCGGGTCCCAGCTCCAGTAAGTTCCCCAGGCATAGTTGGCCCAGGCAGCGCCAGTGACGATCCCCAGGGTTAACAGGGGAAAGCCGATCATAATCGACTTGTAGTTCAGGTCATCAAGGACTCTGCCGCTTGGGAATGTGGCAACAATGCTCTGTTCGTTGATAGGGATGGAGCGTTCATGGATCTCGCGGATCAGAAACATGATCGAGATGCCACACGCAATGGCAAATGCAGCATATCCCAGGAAGCAGGTGATGACATGGTAGAGGAGCCAGTTGCTCTGCAAGGCGGGCACCAGAGGCTGGATGCCACTGTCAAGACCGAGCTGAGCCCAAGCCATCCCCAGTAGAGCAAAAGGCATGACAAATGCGCCGATGATCTTGTACCTGTACTTCAGGTCAAGCAGTCCATAGATGAGAACGATCGTCCAGGAGAAGAAGACGACCGACTCGTAGAGATTTGAGAGCGGGGCATGGCCGATACCGAGCGCATAAGATTCCTTCCAGCGCAGGCCGATCGCGATAGTTTGCAGTACCAGGCCGCTGAAAGCAATGCAGCTGCCGGCTGCACCGAGCATCTTCGTACGGCTGCTGGCGGCAAAGGCAAAGAAACAGAGCATTGAAACGAGATAAGCGAGGGTGGTTATGTTAAACAGAAGGGAGCTGGTCATTTGCCATCCTCCGAGGTAAGTTGTTTCTTGATCTTTGTCACCAGCCGCTCCATGAAAATCTGAAAACCTCCCTGATTTTTACTGGCATTGCCACCGACGGTGACTATTCCATTCTCGATTCGCACCCAGATCCTCCGGTGCGACATGAAGAAAGCAGAATAGACCCCCGCAATCATCAGGGTACATCCGAGCCAGACCACCCAGACGCCAGGATCTTTCGCCACCTGCAAGCCGGTGTACATGAACTCCTCTCCTCCTCTGTACTGCAGGAGCTTGCCGCCGGTATAGGACAGGTTCATCCTGTTCATGGCAGGATTGTTGCCAAAAACGATGAACGATTGAGTCTCACCATTTGGTAGATGGACTTCCACTTGGGCTGCAGGCCCCGTTAACGCAGGCATAAATTGGGAGATATCCTCAGTTGCCTCCTGCAGGCAGATGATATTGCCACCAGGAAGTTTTGCCGAGCCCCCACTTTTTATCGTCAGTGTCTGAGTTTTGCTGCCGTCGGGCTCGCTGATGGTGAAAAAGTGCTCTCCCAGTTTGCCATAGCTGGACTGGTAGAAAGTTATCCCCTTGTACGTCAGAGGATCGTTAACGATAACCGGCACACGGTCAAATCCTGGAACAGGCTGGCCGTTCTCCAGTACAGTCAGGATACTCTTGAACTCTTTCGGAGCACCGTTGGGATAATGTGCAACACTGAACTTCTCGCAGCGGACGGCAAAGCCGAGGTCGATCTCTTTGTCGGCGCGGGACATGACTTTGCCAGCACTCTCCCCCTCAGGGATGTTGACAAATCCTTTATAGCCGAACAGAGAGCCTATGATGGCACCAACGAATGTGACAAGCACGCTCAGGTGAACGACATAGACGGCGAGCCTTGACCAGGGGGCCTTTTCGGCAAAGAGATGGAAAGTTTCACCCACTTCGGTAATTACAGGCTGAGCGAATTCATTCTTCAGAACCGCACCAAGACCCTCCATGAGCTTTCTTGCATCACCATTTATTGGGATGGCCGTGACGTTAGACAAAGTTTTTTCGAACTTTTCGTCCATGACCAAAACTGGCTCGGTAATCGTCTTCCAGATATGAGGGAGCCGTTTTACAGAGCACGCGGTCAGATTGACCGATAGCATGCAAAGAAGCAGAATGAACCACCATGAGTGGTACATGTCGAAAAAGCCAAGAGCCTCGTAGAGCTTCAGTTTATTCTGACTGATTGTCTGCAGATATTCCGGGGGCGGCGCTCCTTGAGGAATTACTGTCCCTATTATGGAGATGCCTGCCAGCGTAATAAGGAGAAACATTGTCAGTTTAAGTGAACAGAAGAAGTCCCATAGTGCTCGGGACACTGTTTTTTCATTTATTGTCATGATAACGCTCCTTGGCTGTAAATACTGTCACAGTGAGACAACAGACTACAAGCATGACGTTTACGTTCAGGAGCGGTTCTGAGGAGGGACAAAGATCGGGATATAGACTTGGGGCATCACAAACAACGGCTCAACAGGCAAAAAAATGGCCGCGATTCGCGAGGAATTGAAATTTACATTTTCCGGCAGTGATGTAGAAATGTGACAGCATGTACAAACAGCATCACATTCCTCGTGTTGATCATTGTTACAGGGACAATCCTCTCCTTCGCTTTCTACCGTTTTACAATGTATTTGACTATTTTCTGATGAATTACCATGCAAACGCACTTGGGCAAAGGCTTGCATGGAGATTAGCAGACAATAGCTCACCATCATCAATAGTATTACATATTTGATAACTGCTGAATTCATAGCTTTGTTAGGTTAGAAAACTCGGCGCAGGACGTCCCAGCCTAAAGTTACTATCTGCAGGCCGCTTCCTTATAAGCGATTTTGTTGCCAATCCTATCTCCCCACCGCCTCTTTTCACAACTCGGGCATCTCTTGACATTATCATCGTTCCTTAGTGCAAATCATCTGCTGTTTGAGCCTTTTAACGTCATACTCAGGACCTTATCTCAATGGTCGTTACAAGGGTTGTCCGTTCAGAACCGCGCGGAACCATTTAATGCCTTCAGTAAAGCTTGTCGATCCGTAGAAGCCCAGCCGCCGCTTTCCTAAGGTTGCCCTGTAAACCGGTTCAAGCACAAGATTGTTGCTCCCTTCACGTAAAGTAATTTCTTGCTCCATAGCAATGTCATCGGCAGGAACGGCAATGACAACTTTATAGGTTCCAGCCTTCAGGCGCAGATTGGACGTGAATTCGTATCTGACCCCGTCGCCAGCCTCGGGATCACGAAGCCCCTGGGATTCGCTGTTTTCCTCACGCAGTTTGCCCTGCAACTGAATTGCCTGCCCGCCGATGTTCAGCAGCAACTTGTAGTCAGGCGTCCCGTGGATATCGTTTGCGGAATAGATTCCGGGCTTATGGGTTTTAAGAGAAGAGGTGATGCGCAAATCAGCATAACCTGCCGGAACCTGTCCCCCGTTTGCCAATTCCTGAAAGATATCGTTACGAATGCTGGCACTCGATTTCCTGATCAATGCCGAACTTTCTGCGCAGCCGCTTATTGTCAGTGAGACAGCTACAATAATCAACAACAGGTTGTTTATTAACTTCATTGATTTTCTCCTTAATTCATACTGTCGTTTCGCCCAAAATTCTCGATTCCGCTGTCGGACAGCTAGCCAATTATTGAAACGCTAAATCGCAGTGCTTCCTCTTTCATTGGTTCTGATCTTTATTACGTCATCAATAGTCGACACGAAGATCTTTCCGTCACCGGTATTCCCGGTATGAGCATATTTCTGAATTACGTTGACGACTTCAGCTACCATCTCGTCATCGACAACGACTTCGAGTTGAATCCGCGGGATGAATTCAACCATCTCATAAGTTACCTTATCCTCGGCGTTCTTTGCCCTGCCTTTGCCGAATCCCTTAATTTCTGATATGGTCACGCCGGGCAATCCTGCAATTCGTTGAAGCTCCTCCGTCACTTCCAACAACTTAAATGGTCTTATTATCGCCTTTATTTCTTTCATATATTTTCTCCTTTATTTAGTCTGACAGGCACCTACATTTCCGCTTCAACCTTCCTCTTCTCAAACCAGCCGTACACCGCCGGAATCAGCAGCAGGGTAAGCAGTGTCGAGGTAATCAAACCGCCCACAACGACCGTTGCCAGCGGCTTCTGGATCTCAGAACCTGTGCCTGAGGCAAGAAGCATCGGCATCAGGCTGAAGATGGCGATAGACGCAGTCATCAGCACCGGCCGCAACCGGTCGACGGCCCCCTTCCGGATTGCCTCCCCGAGTTCAAGCCCCTCATCCCGCAGCTGGGAGATGCGGGAGACCAGCACCAGGCCGTTGAGGACCGCTACACCGAACAGAACGATAAAGCCGACCGACGCCGGGACAGAGAGATACTGCCCAGAGAGAAAAAGGGAGAAAATACCTCCAATCAGGGCGAACGGCAGGTTGGATATGACCAGCAGGGCCAGCCGGATCGACCGGAAGGTCACGTAGAGCAGCAGCAGGATCATGCCGATGGCTATCGGGCCGATGATCATCAGTTTGTTCATGGCCCGCTGCTGGTTTTCGAATTGGCCGCCCCAGGTGAGATAATACCCCGCTGGCAGTTGGACCTGCTCCTTGATCTTCTGTTTTGCTTCCGCCACAAAACTTCCCATGTCCCGGCCAGTTACGTTCATCTCAATGCCGATCCTTCTCACGCCGTCCTGACGGCTGATTTGCACCGGGCCTTCCACCATCTTCACCTCGGCCAATTGTTCGAGCGGGATGTTCATCCCCGATTTTGTGGTAATCAGCAGGTTCCTAATGGTTTCGAGAGAGTTTCTTTTTTCCTCCGGCAGCCGGACAGTAATATCGAAGCCACGGTTGACTTCATAGAAGGTAGAGGCCGCCTTGCCGGCCACCGCTACTTCGATGACATTCTGCACGTCACTGATATTCAGACCATAGCGTGCGATTTTTGCCCGGTCGATGGTGACAGTAAGATAGGGTTGCCCCGAAACTTTTTCCGTATTCAAATCTGTCCCACCCCTGACTGTGGAGAGAACCTTGGCAATTTCCGCTGACTTATCACGCAAAACATCCAGATCATCGCCGAACAGCTTGACGATCAACTGCGCCCGGGTTCCCGCCACCAACTCGTCGATGCGGCACTGGATCGGCTGGCTGAAGCCGAAGCTGATCCCAGGGATGGTCTCCAGCGCCTCGCGCATTTCGTTTGTCAGCTCTTCCTTGGAGATATCCCGTTTCCATTCGTCCTTCGGTTTAAAGACTCCCACATAGCCGGTTTTGTCCACGCCGCGGGTATCAAGCGCGACACCGGTCTGTCCGGTGCGGCCGACGACAACATCCAGTTCGTCGAACTTCTTCAGCTTCGCGGCAGCCTGCTGGTTGACTTCCATGGCCTTGGCCAGGGAGACGCCGGGGAGCATGGCGATATCCATGTCGAACGACCCTTCATCCATGATCGGGATAAACTCCGACCCCAGCCTCGTCACCAGGAACAGCGAGACGACCAGCAATCCCCCGGCAACGCCGAGAACCGCTTTTTTTCTATTCAGCGCGTACTCCAGCATCGGCAAATACTGGCTTTTCGCATATGCCATGATTCTGCTGTCTTTTTCCTGCTCCGGCTTGAGAAACAGACTGCAAAGAACCGGAATTATGAAGATGGAAAGGAGCAGAGAGGAGAGCAGCGCGATGGCCACCGTAATCGCCAGCGGGCCGAACATTTTTCCTTCGATCCCCTCCAGGGTCAGGATCGGGATAAAGGTGAGGGCAATGATCAACTCGCCGAAGATGCTCGGCTTGCGCACCTCCATGACCGCCCTGAGCACCGTGGTGAGCTTGGGGTGCAGATGCCCCTCTTCGCTCAGGTGGCGCTGGACGTTCTCCACCTGGATTATGGTGGTGTCAATGATCATGCCGATGGAGATGGCAAGGCCGCCGAGAGACATAAGGTTGGCGGTGATGCCGGTCAGCTTCATGACGATGAAGGTTGTCAGCAGCGACAGAGGCAGCGCCAGGAGCACCACAATACTCCCGCGGATGCTGTTCAGGAGCAGGTACAATACGATCAGCACCAGTATCGAGCCTTCGATGAGCGCCTTGTTGACTGTGCCGACGCTGGCCTTGACTATATCGCTCCGATCGTAATAGGGGACCATCTTGACCCCATCCGGCAGCATATTGCTCTCGTTGATCTCCTTGACCTTCGCAGCGACCCGCTTTACCACCTCGCGGCTGTTTTCGCCCCGCAGCATCATGACGATGCCGCCGACCGCCTCTTCCGAGTTCTTGGTGGCAGCCCCCATACGCACCGCCTCGCCTACCTTAACCTGGGCTACATCCCGCAGGTAGGTCGGAGTACCCCCCTGAGACTTGAGGACAATTGATTCGATATCGCTGATCGACTGGATCAGGCCGACGCTACGCACAATGTATTGGTCCGTCCCCCGTTCCAGCACATTGCCGCCGACGTTACTGTTGTTGCTACCAATGGCATTATAGACGTCATCCACGGTAACACCGAATTTCACCAGTTTCTCCGGTGACACCAGAACCTGGTACTGCTTAAAATAGCCACCGAAGGAGTTGATTTCGTTCACCCCGGCGACGCTCTTCAGCTGGGGGGTGATGATCCATTCCTGCATGGTGCGCAGGTTGGTCAGGTAGGCGCGTTTCTGCTCCGGGTCCTGGGGGACTTTCCCTTCCAGGGTGTACTGGTAGATTTCCCCCATAGCAGTGCCAATGGGGCCCATCGAAACCTGAACACCATTCGGCACCTTTTCCCGTGCCTCGGCCAGGCGTTCGAAAACCAGCTGGCGGGCGAAGTAGATGTCCACGTTGTCCTTGAAGACTACGGTGACGATAGAGAGACCGAACTTGGTCACCGACCGGAGTTGCTCGATATCCGGCAGGCCGCGCATTGCCATTTCTATGGGGTACGTGACGTTCCGTTCGATTTCCACCGCCGACAGGCCGTCGGCATGGCTGACCACCTCCACCTGGATGTTTGTCACATCCGGGAAGGCGTCAATTGGCAGCTTGATGTAAGAGTAAAAGCCGAAAACAACGATCACCAGCGCGAAGAAGATGACCATCCCTTTCTGCTTCAATGTGTATGCAATGAGTTTTTCTAGCATGGGTGGTTATCTCCTCAGTGTTCGTGCCCCTCAAGTTCACCCTTCTTCAGTTCCGACTTCAGTGTGAACGCGCCCTTGACGGCGAAGCGTTCACCTTCCTTGAGTCCGGAAACCACTTCCACCATGCCGCCCGAAGCACGCCCCAGCTCTACGGCCCTCGGCTCGAACTCGGTCTCCTTCTCGGCGACAAAGATCAGCTTCTTGCCGTCCAGTTCCTGCACGGCATCTTCGGGTACTGCCAGGACGGGCGGCGAATCTGACGCTATTGCAAGCTCGACGGTGGCAAACATCTCGGGTTTCAGCTTGCGTCCAGGATTGGCAACCTCTACCCGTGCTTTGACCGTTCGGGTAGCCTCGTCAACCAGATCGGCTAGATAGGTAATCCGGCCACGGAATTTCTGATCGGGAAATGCGCCAACGACAACCGTAGCAGGCTGGCCCCGCCGGACTTTTGCCAGGTCCTTTTCGTGAATGTCCACCAGCACCCAGACCGACGAGAGATCGGCCACAGTGTAGAGGCTCTTGGAAGGATCTGAGAGTTCACCGACAATGGCGTGTTTCTCGGTGATGATACCACCGATGGGGGAGCGCACGGGCAGGAGTGGTTTTCTGTCTGCTTTAAGGTCAGAGGCAGAAACCCCATACAACAATAAACGCTCTTCGTCTGTATGCAGTTCCGTCTGTGCGGTCTTGTAATCGGTCTCGGCCTGGAGGATCTCCTTGCGCGGCGCGATCTTCTTCTCCACAAGGGTCTTGATCCTGTCCATGTTGGACTGGGCCAGGGCCAGCTTCGTCTTCGACTGGTGGTAGCGGCTCAGAGCCTCGCCGAGTTCGACGCTGTCGAGGGTCGCCAGCTGCTGTCCGGCGGAGACGGCGTCGCCGAGGGAAGCCTTGACGCTGACGATCTTGCCGGAAATCCGGGGCGAAACATGCGCGATTCGGTCGGCATTTGCCTCCACTTTGCCGGTGGCGCTGATGACGCCGGCAAGGCGCTGCTTTTTGGCCGGGGCAACAACCACGCCGCTCTGCTTCTGAACTTCGGCAGACATCTTGACGAGTTTCTCCTCGCCGTGCTCGTCATGCCCTTCATGCCCTTCCTTCTTTTCCTTGCCCTCGTCGTGACCCTCTTTTTCGTCCTTATGTCCGGCTTCGTTATGTTCGGCTTTTTCTCCGCCCCCGGTGGTGGAGTGGGTCAGCCGGTAGGCAACGCCGCCCCCGAGAGCCAGGGCCAGGATGAGTCCGATGATGATTGCTTTCTTGTTCACTGCGCACCTCCGGTAAGTTCTGTCGCCACTGCTGATTCGAGTTTTACGAGTGCCAGCTGCCGGGCATGGAGCGCCGTCAGGTAGCCGTCGCTGACCTCGAAGAATTTCTTCTGTTCCTGAATGACTGCCAGAATGCCGACCTCTCCAAGGCTGTAGGCATCCTGGGTAAGTTTCAGATTTTCTTCAAGCTGGGGGATTATATCTGCCTTGTACATGGACAGGATTTTTTCACTGTTCAGGTAGCTGGCGTAGGCCGTTTCGACTTCCCGGTTAACATTCCTGCGGGTAGCCAGCAAGCGGCTTTCGGCGCTGCTTCGTTTAGCCCGGGCCTCCTGGACGCCTGCCTGGTTTCTGTCGAACACAGGAATGGGCATTGAAAGCCTTAAGCCTATAATGTAATCCTTATCCTTGGCCTCTATTCCACCGACTTCAATGGAGGTCGCCTCGCGGTTGACTGCCAGCCCGGCCGTCAGGTTGGGTACCCCCTCGGCCTCAGCCAGGATGCTATCGGCTTCCCCCCTACGTTTCTCGGCCTCCAGCGCCTTCACGTCGGGGCGCTCACCATGCGCAAGCTGTTTCAGGTCTGCCAGAGTTTTCGTCAAATTGGTCGCAGAGTCGAGGTTTCCCGAGATGGCGAACTGCTTTTCGGTCGGAAGGCTCATTAGGTTCAGGAGCTTGGACTGATTCTGGTTAAGAGCCTTCGCATTTTCAATTCTGGCGCCCTCACTCCGTGCCAGTTCGACTTTTGCCAGATTCATCTCCAGCTCCGGAATGTCCCCTGCCGCCAGCCGCTCCCTCGTGATATCGAGGAGCTGTCGGCTGAGTGCGATGGAACGGTCTGTCAAAGCTATCCGCTGTTCGGCCAGAAGTACATCGTAGAATGCGCTCTTCACCTCTTCACGAATCACCCGCTCCCTGTCCGCCAACTGCCATCTGTAGATCTCCAGTTCACGTTCTGCGATGGCCAATCGCTTGTCTCGTTTCCCGGCCAGCAGGAATTCCTGAGATATCCCGAGGGACAGGGCGCTCTCGGAGCTGCTGCCTGTCAAGGCACCCGTAGCAGCTTCAAAATCAAGAGTTGGATTCGGCAGAAGTCCCGCTCTCACCTTACCGGCATCACGGATGCCTTTTTCATCACGAAAGGCCTTGAGATCGCCGTTATTCTGCAGCGAATACTCAATCACCTGGGGCAGTGGCAGCGTTTGCTCCTCTGCCCGCACGGGGGCTGACGTTAAAATACATACGATTCCCGGCACAAGGAGCAAGGCTCCTCGTGCAAATGCAGTTGTTGCCAAAGGGATTACCTCCTATATTCAGTTGTTTGATTCGAGATTGAAACTGTTCTGGACGCAACACGACGAGGAGAAAATAAAGTTGTCCATAGGTGTGGACAGACTACTCCCGTCGATGCAATTCAGGCGTGATTTTGCGGGGGAATGAATCTGGAAAGAAAGACTTCGGGTAGGTACTGGAAATTCTCGTGGAACTCAAGTGGGGCAACAAGTTGTGAGCTAATCAGTTGGACAGGCTGCCCAGACAGTGGAGCATGGCAGGGGCAGTTGCAGGAGGAATCGCAATGATCAGGCACGGCATTTTCGTCAGTAGAACTGCAGGGGCAGGATTTCTCGATAGCACTGAGATAACTGCCGGTCTGGGCGTTGTGGGAGTCGGCGGATAATTCAAAAGAGTCGGCACTTCGGCAAAAACCGGTCACGGAAATCGCGAAGAGCACGACCGCCATGACAAAAGATATGAATTTACAGAAAAATGTTTGTCTCATGCCCAATTTCATTAACAGGATAGTTGCAACAACTCTATCAGGAAGGCTAGGAAAAAGTCAAGCAGTTGTCTTGTTACCAGGCAGCCCGTGCACCTGATTTACATAGGCCACGAGAACAGCCTGCAACCATCAAAAAAACGGATGTTCAAAAGAGAGGTACGTGAGCACCCCGTATTCACCTTTCGATGGTCCAATACCGATCGGAAAGGAAACCCCAGGTACAATTTGCAGGCCTGAGGCGCAATTGATGGCAAACCTCATTCCGGGATTGATAAAAAAGCTGTTTTCCGGTTCCGTGACTCCCTGCCCCGCTACGGCTTGGCCGGCGCTGCCCGCCGCCTCAAGCATCAGGTTGACGTTCTCCGTCGCAAGGTAGATCAGGCTTGCGCCGTAGTTGGTGGCGAGGGTGTCGGCTTTTTCTCCTGCCTCGTTTTTTGCCTGAGGCGTAAACGTCCATCCCAGGTTCCAGTGAGTCACGAACTTGTCACTCAATTCTACGCTTACCGGCACATTGACCTGATAACCAACGGTGCCGGTACCGAGTCCCTTTTTGTAATTGCCAGTCGGAAGAACAATGGAGAACCGGGGACTTGCGGCGATATTACCTTTCATGACAGCTTGATAGCGGTAGTTGATGAGGATATCACCCAGCCCTGATTTACGGTCAGGCGCTTCCATCCGCGAGATCGGGATAGTATAGGAAAGCTGGTGCGTCTGCTTGGGGACCGGCCATTCCTGAGTGAAGGTATATGCCCATTTAGCCCCCTTCATGTACTGAAAAGCCTGAATGTGCTGTATTACTCCGTCCTCCTGGTTATACGCCTCTTCCAGCAGGAAAGAGTTGTCCTGGATCTTCTTCGTCTCCTCAGCAAGCACCGGTTTCCATATGAAGAACATGGCCAGAAAGACAGGCAATAATCGAAAAAAAAACATTTTGCCCCCGAAATAGAGATAATAAAACTGGTTTCGACAATTTGAAAAAAGACTTGAATTTATTTGTCTCTATCCAATGGTCTGTCCTAATGCCGTCTGCCGGTCGACTGCCAAAAGCCAAGAGGGAGTGCCGGGCATCATTCCTTACCGGAAAGCCGCCCTTCTTCAATCTCGAAGTAGGTTATTTTAAGCGCCTCATCAAAACTAAGCTTCCTTCCGCCAAAGGAAGCGATGAACTTATCTGCTCCCTCCTCGGACCGGAAGGCGAGCATCACCTTGCTTCCCCGGCATTCAACGGCATTGTCGTAGCGGACCCACCAGCTCTTTTCCGCCTGAGCAAGGGTTTTATCATTATAATCGGAGGCCAGAATTTTTTTCGGCTCCCTCCCAGGCTGCTCCATGAAAGTAGCGACAAGGCAGCGCAGGCTGCACTCCCCCCCTTTTGTCCCGTCCCTGTATTCAACCGAAATACGGGTGTGAGCACACTCTTTGCGGCTCATGCCGCAATGCAGGCACTGGGGATGAATCTTCAGGTCCCTGGGAGTCGCCAGGCCAAAAGCACATGTGACGGCAACAGCCAGCACTACAAAGCCAACAACAGAAATTGCAGATTTCAACATGACAGCTCCACACGGGAAAACTCAGGTTGTTATACAAGCCATTCGTAGTCCCAAGCATGTTGGCCTGAGGTGTAGCAGGCCAGGCAGCAAGCAGTTTCACTACGGTTTATTGAGGACGACAGAAGATGGATTTTCTTCTGCAGGGAGCTAGGTACAGATGGAACATTTCAGTACTTGACCTTGATGCCGTTGAGCTCTTCCTTCGTCGAATCGGGCCAGCGCTTGAGCGACCAATTGCCGACCCACGCCTTGAAGATGGTCAGGTTCTTTTGTCGCTCCTCTTCTGTCGCCCCGAGGTACTGGTGCATATTGCCGGCTTTACCCTCCTTTGAGCTCTTCCCGTCGTCGAGTCTCCTCATAAGCGCTCCGGTATTCGGCCAGCCGACAAAGGACACCAGGTGGCTATAGCTGTCCATGCGCATTCCCTGTCCTTTGGCCAGCCACGTGTCCTTCTCCCTCTTGAACAACTGGTACTCGGGCGCAGACTCAGCACCGTGGCAGGAATTGCACTTTCTCTCTACGATATCCCTGATGTTGCCGCTCCAAGTTGTTTCCTGCGCATTTGCAGCAACTGACATCAACATTGTAATACCCAATATTGCATATAACTTTTTCACTTGAACCTCCTATAGGGTTGTTTTGATCTAACAGTCATCTCACCTGGTATCGCTATAGCAGTTCTGACACCGTTTGCTCGAACACCTCCTTCGAAACGTCACCTACGACAACCTTTATTGCAATCCCCTTCCTGTCGATAAAAAAGGTAGTCGGCACAGACTTTACGCGGTATTTATTCGCAGCTATCAAGGCAGGATCGAGAAAGACAGGATAAGATAGCTTAAGCCCCTTCGCAAAGACCTCCACGAGCGCCTTCGGATTTCCCATGTTGACTGCGAGCACCGCAGCGCCCTTGTCCCGGTACTTTTTACTGAGCTCGTCCAGCTTCGGCATGGCGGCAACGCACGCCTGGCAGCCGGTAGCCCAGAACCTTACGACCACCGGCTTTCCCCGGTAATCTGAAAGTTTAACCGTCCTGTCGTTCAGGTCGAGGACGCTCATTTCGGGGGCCTTTGCACCGATCTTCCACGACTCTTCCTTTGCGCAGCCGGAAAAGAGCGCCCCGCAGAGGAGGAGTGCAAAAATTGCCGGGACCGGCCGTCTCACGCGAGCCTCCCGTGGTGGAGCAGCACCACCCGATCCGCGAACTCGGCAAGCTCCGGGTTATGGGTCACCATGATGATCGTCCTACCTTCCCGGTGAAGCTCCTTGAAGAGTTCGAGAACAACCCCCTCATTCGCCTCGTCCAGGTTGCCGGTGGGTTCGTCTGCCAGGATGATGGCGGGCTGATTGATCAACGCCCTGGCGATGCAGACCCGTTGCTGCTCGCCGCCGGAAAGCTGGGAGGGGAGATGCCCGATCCGGTGGCCGAGACCCACGTGGACCAGGGCCTGTTCCGCATCCTTGCTGTCGATCATGCTGTGGTAGTACTGGGCCAGCATGACGTTTTCCAGCGCCGTCAGGTACGGGACCAGGTGAAACTGCTGGAAGATCAGGCCAATCTTTTCGCGCCGCACCGCCACGCGCTGCTTCTCGGACAGCGTGGCGGTTGC
The DNA here is from genome assembly GCF_900187405.1 of Geobacter sp. DSM 9736. Classification (NCBI taxonomy): domain Bacteria; kingdom Pseudomonadati; phylum Thermodesulfobacteriota; class Desulfuromonadia; order Geobacterales; family Geobacteraceae; genus Geobacter; species Geobacter sp. DSM 9736. The sequence goes on along the minus strand of NZ_LT896716.1, from coordinate 952,813 downwards.
GACCCCATCCAGGATGTACTCCCCTTCGCTGGGGGCATCCAGACAGGAAAGGAGGTTCAGCATCGTTGTCTTTCCCGAACCGGACGGCCCCATGATTGACACCCACTCCCCCTCGCGTACCTGCATGTCGATGCTGTCCAATGGGATGACGCTGCCGTAGCGTTTGGTCAGCCCTTTTGTTTCTAGAACTATCTTTGACATTATTCTTCTCCTTAGCCTATTGATAAACTCAAGCTTAATTATTCTTCCTTCAGCACCTTGGCAGGCACGATCCCCACCGCCATCCTTACCGGCAGGGCCGCCGCCAGCAAGGAAGCCAGGATCGAGGGGACCAGCGTCATCGGTAGCACGATCATGCGGAATGCAATTGCCGACCCGAAGACTGCGTGTCCCAACACCTGGGCGAGTGCGAACCCGGCAACAAGACCCGCTGCCACTCCTGCCAGACCGATGATCAGTGTTTCTGCCAGGAACTGGGTAACAATTTCCCGGTCCTCGGCGCCGATGGCTTTCATCAGGCCTATCTCCCGGGTCCGCTCCGAGACCACGGTAATTAAAGTCGTCATGACACACAGAGTGGTGACAGTGAGGATTATCACCGCGATGATCGCCATCAGTCCCTTGATCTTGTCAAGGATCCGGCCCTCTGAATAGGAAAGCTTGCGGATCGGCTTGGCGTCCAGCCCCGGCAGGTCCTGCTGCATCCGTGATGCAAGGCCGTCGATGTCAGTACCCTCGGTGACGATGCTCAGCATGGCGTGGTTGACCCGCCCGTTGCTTCCCAGAATCCTGTCGGCCAGGGACAGGTTGACGAATATCTGCTCGTCCTCGGCCTGCCCTGTCTCGGCAATCCCCTTGACAGTGAGGGACTTCTGGAAGCCGGTCTCGTTCCTGATCACGTTAACCGAGTCGTCGACCTTCAGCTCCATTTTCTTGGCCAGGGTTTTGCCGATCATGCAGGAGTCCTCGTCGAAATCAACCGTTATCCATTTTCCCTCCACCTGCCAGTATGGGGAGAGCCTTTTCAGGCCAACGAAATCCACCCCGGCCAGCACTGCATTGCCCAGGTCCAGCCGCACCACCCCGTAGCTGTAAGGGGTAGCGCCGGTCAGCTTATCGGTTGGCACCATGGCAATAGCCTTGTCGATGACCGCGCTTTCAACGCTCCGCTCCCCACTGGCGGCGGAGGGTCCAACGAAGAAGTTCGCCCCATAGGCCCGCAGTTCCCGGCTCATCTTTGCGGAAATGTCGAAGTAGACGCTGGCCAAGGCGGTAATGATCGACGCGCCGATCATGATCGAAAAAAAGGTTATGAACACCCGGTTCTTGCGGACCTTGAGAGACTTGAACAGGATACGCAGGAACATAGTGGTCTGGGTAGTATCGGGTCGTTTATCTCCTGCCATGGAGCACCTCCGCTGGATAGAGTTTCGTTATCAGCCGGGAGGGCATGAGCGAGCCGGAAAGAGCGATCAGTACAGAAATGACGATGTTAACCGGGACGACGATCGGGCTGAAGGCCACGGTGGAGCTGAATATGGACAGACCAATGAGCTGTGACAAACCGGCCCCGGCAATGCATCCCAGCAGCCCCCCCACGACGCCGACCACCGCCGATTCGCTTAAAAACAGCAGGTACACTTCCCAGTTTGCCGCCCCGAGCGCCTTCATCAGGCCGATTTCCCGTGCCCGTTCCATTATGGTAGTAACCATCAGGGACGAGATCCCCAGGCCGGAGGCGATGAAGGCGGCGATCGTCACCACGATCATCAACAGCTGGATCTTGTTGACCACCGCTCCTTCACCGGCTGCCACCTGCCATATCGGGCGGGAGGTGACGTTCGGGATCGCCTCCTCGATCTGCAGGGATATAGAGCTGACATAGGCGGTGCAGTACCAGATGTCGTATTCCGCAGAATCCAGGCTGTCGGAACTGTACCGGGCCTTGCGCGACAGCCGGTCCTCGGGGACGGTCAGTGCGCTGACGCTTACGGACTGCACCTTACCGGCCAGTCCGGCCAGGCGCTGAACCGTCGCCAGGGGCGCTACCAGAGCGTTCTCTTCGGCTCCGCCGGTAGTAAGTATTCCTGTGACGGTGAATTTCTCTTCTCCAGAGGTGTCGCTGGTCCTGGCAGTCATCCGGTCGCCGACCTTCAGGTTCAGGTCTCGGGCCAGGAGCGCGCCGACCAGAACTTGATTCTCTTGTGCCCTCTGTTCATCCGGCCATTCCCCCTGTACCTGCCAATAAGGGGAAACCAGCTTTATGCCGGTCCGGTACTCATTATCCCCGTTGATGGGGACCTGGCGGTCGAACCAGGTGCCGATCATGTTGACCCGCTTTTTTTCCTGCCCGACGATCATCACTCCTGTCTTCAGGAAGGGGGCGAAGCCTACTATATTGTTGTGCCAGAAGATCTCCTTGATTTTCGGCAGGTCCGCCTCGTTGATGAAGACCCGGTCCTTGAGCGGGTTGTAATCCACTCCGCCGATTTCCAGTGGAATGGCCTCGCTTTTGGGTACAACGTTTATGTTGGCCCCGTAGGACTTCATCTCCCGTGACATCTTGTCTCCCACATCGATGGAGATGTTCATCAGTGCGGTGATCAGGCTGGCCGAGAGGACTATAGTGGCGGTTGCCAGTGCTTTTCTCCGCCAGCCACGGAAAAATGATTGTCTCAACATGCGAAAAAACATGGTCTTATGCCCCCTGGAAGCCTTGTGTTCTGTTGTAGCGCGATTCCTTGGCGCCGATGTACTTCTCCGGGTTGGCCCTGAATTTCTCAAGCGACTCCGTCGACTCAAAGAAATAAGTCCGCCCCTTGTAGTCGTCCCGCTGGGGTGCATCGCGGCTGATCATCTCCTTGCCGGTCACCGGGTCCTTGACCTTAACGCTTACAACCTCGGAGAAGTACCTAGCCCCCTTGTCCAGTTCAGCCATGCTCACCGATACTTGTCCCCCTTCGATCACGTGGGTGAGAGGAATCGGGTTGCATCCGCCGGCCTTGCCAATGGAGGGGATGAAGATCCGCACGTTGCATGCGATGCAGATGACCTCATTCTTGTCTTGGAGATAGCCCATATCTCCACAGAGCATGCAGGCATCGTAGACAACGCCGATTTTTTTTCCGCCGGAGTGGTTGATCATAAAGAAGCGCACAACATGGCCGTCGTCGGTTACGTAGGCATAGCGATGCAGGTTGCCGTCGGAAAGCTCTTCGAGCTTTACCTTGATTAGTCCCTGGGCGTCTGGCTGCAGATGGAGCGGCTTGGTTATCTTGGGTGGACGCGATGCGTAGAGGTCTTGATACAAAAGCAGGGTCGGAAAAAGCAGAAGCGAGGCAAAAGCCCCCCGAAACCAGCGCATCTCCAGCATCACCACGCTGCACTTCTTCCTCCGCACGGCCGGCTCCATTTCCGATAGTTCGGCAGCGGAGATCCGCGACCGCTTCAAAAAACAAGCCAGGGACATAAGCGCGATCAAGAGCAGGTGAATGTAGGAGAAAAGGGCGGAATACTTGCCACTCTTGGCGACGATCGACACTCTGGTGCTGGTCAGCTCGATCATCTCCAGGCGCATCATTCCCAGCAGAAGGTCAGAGGACCAGCGCGAAACGAAAAGCGCGGTCACGAACAGCAGGACTGCGATTACAGTCCGGCTCCGGTTCCGGGCGCACATGTAGACCGTCAGGGGGGCCAGGAACGAAATGAAGCTCAATCCGGCCAGAATCCCACCCACGTTCAGGATGACTTCCGTGTTCAGAACTGAACTGCTGGTGAAAGATTGTTCGGTGACGAAGACTGAAAAGGCCCAAGCCGACGTGGCGGCCAGCGATGCGGTGAAGAACAGCGCTGCTCCTAGTGTCAAACCTTGCCATTTCCGCGGTCGCCCCCCAGAAAGCACGACCAGCGACGCGCTGAGTAAGGCTGCGATGAGCGCGACGCCGTGGAGGGCGGTGTGGACTGCCGTAGCCATCTCATAACGTAGGGCGATCGGCTGGCAGATGAAACCGGCCAGAAGTCCGCAGGTAATGGCGATAAAAAAGGAGCGATAAGCCCTTTTTCCGCCTTCAGGGGTGACAAGGACGATCAGCATCCCTGTTATCAGCGACAACGGGATAAAGTTGTGGGTGAAATTCACAAGGTACGCAAGCATCTTTTTCTCCGTTAAAACGGCATAAAGTCCCCCTTATGGAAAGGGGGATCGAGAGGGATTTCCTTACGCACTACTTGAGTGGTACATACTTGAATTTGAAGTCCACGGTAAAGGGCTGGAACCACTTGCCGACGCCGGTGGCGGTATCGGTATGGCGACCAAAGCCCTGCTTGATTGGTGGTTCAATTGTATAGGAAACTTTGTAGTTCCCGGGCCCCATCATCTTGATGTTGCTGCCGTAATGGGGGCCGTCCTTGGCCACCATCGTCATGAACTTGCCTTCCTTCTTGGCGCCGGTGTCCAGGTTTTCCACCTTATAGCTGACCGTCAGGTAGGGGATCCACTCACCGGCGCCGAACCCGTTCAGGTTGCCAGGCGCGGCATGGATATCCGCCTCCAGATGGATATCGGCCTGGGATGCGGCCAGGTCCGAACCCCTTGGTTCCATGTCTATCGGTTTCAGGTAGACGGCGGCGATCTTCATCCGGTTGACGATCTTTTCAACATCTATCGGATACTCTTTGATTTTTTCCTCATAAGCCATGGCCCCGTTGGCCATCAAAAGGCCCAGAATTGCGCAAAATACGATCAGCTTCTTCATTCTGACTTCCTCCGTTTGCGTTTTTGGTTCAGGTTCCGGCAATGCCGGTTTGTTTCCGTCTTTATACTTTTGTTGTTTCCGCCCTTGTGACGCATTTTCTTTTACCCATGACCAACATGCCGGCAGCGGCGGCCAGAACGATGGCTAACTGCGGGACCAGGGTCTGCAGATAGGGGTAAACCCCGACGAGTTCAACTGTTGGCATCCAGGGGATCAGGACCGGCTCGAACACCTTGCCGGATATCAGCTCGGCCATACCTTTGCCGGTGAAAACAAACGCCATGTAGTAGAGCAGCGCCCCGGTGAAAAGGAAAAACGGCTTGATCGGAAGCTGCATGGCGCCGCGGCTCATGGCCAAATACACGGCAACCAGCAGGATGGAGCCAACCAGGAAGCCGCCGGTGATGGCGGTCAGGCTGGACGAGCTTGATGAATCTGCTGCTAGGGCCTGATAGAACAGCACAGTTTCTGCTCCTTCGCGGTATACGGCCAGAAAGGCCGCCACCCAGAGCGCCCGCAACGAGTTGGCCGAGATGGAACTACCGACCTTCTCCTTGATATAGGCGCTCCATTTCTGCGCATTGGCCTTGGAGACCAGCCAGTAGCTGACGCTGAACAGCACCGCCGCCGCCAGCAGCATGGTTGCCCCTTCAAGAATTTCCTGGCTGGCTGCGGAGGTTTTGAAAACCCATTTCACTAGGACCGCTGTTATCGCGCTCAGGGCAAGGGCCGAAATGCAGCCGTTGTAGATCACCTTGAGCTTGTCCCGGTTGCCGGTCTTGGCGAGATAGGCAATGATGGCGGAGATGATCAGGATCGCCTCGATCCCCTCGCGCAGGATTATCATCAGGGAATAGAAGAACAGCGTGGCGGCCGACTCCTTCCCCTTGCCCAGCATGGCCGCCGCTTTGTCGAAGTCGGCCCGCATGGGCACCAGTGTGGCTCGGATATCATCGCCGGCAGCGCCGCTTTTCATTTTGCCGACGATCATGCTGAAGTGTCCCTCCAGGCGGGCCTTGAAATTCACATCCCGCGCCCCCAGCTTGGACTCCATCCCGCTCCCTTCGAAAAAATCGAAATAAGAATCCTGAACGGCCACGATCGCGCTCTTGACATCACCGTTTTCATAGATCACCAGCGCCCTGTCGATGCCGTCGAACAGCTCGGCGGTGACTTTGCTCCAATCCTTAGCCGGCGCGCCCCCCTCGGCGAGTTTCCCCGCCTCCCTTTTTGAAACAGCCCCCTCAATAAGGGGCAGGCCGGGCAGGTCCTTTTTCAGGCTGGCCAGCAAAGTGGTTGTCCGCGTCTCTACCTTGTCCGGCGCAGCTCCTCCCTTAATCATGTCAATGATTTCGGTAAAGCCGAAATTGTTTTCAAAATCCTTCTTCTGGGAGACGAACCGCCGGACCGCAGTCTCTAGCAGGCTGTTCTTATAATGATCGAACTGGGTCTGCTGCACCTGTTCTGCGGCACCCTTGGCATCCCCCTTTTTTTGGGTCTCCAGGGCGCTTTTCAGGCCCGACTGGATGTTGTCGACCGCCTGGAGCCAGACCGGTTCGACATTTGCCCCACCTTCCATCACCTCTGCCGGCGGGTTCTGCGTGGTGGCATCGCCGGATTCGGCGACTATCACTACTCCGCCTTCAAGCTGGGGTACCAGCGCCCTGAGTTTCGCCATGAAGTCATTGATCCTCTTCTCAATGGCGGCAGCCGGTTCCTTGGCCACGATCATCTTCCGTATATCTATGAATTCCCCCTCCATCTCGGTGTTCAACTTGGCGGAAATGTTGATCCGGATCGGCCCCTCCAGGTTTTCGTAAACCTGGAAATATGCTCCCTGGGCCTTTTGCTTTGCCTCCTGAACATTGCCCTTTTTGTACTGAACGAGCGCTTCGTTCAGAAAAGTACCGATTTCCTCGACCATGCCCTTGTAGTCGGGCCTGGCATGCACATCAGAAATGGCACCAAGGACCATTACCGCCGCAACAACCGCAATGCACAGCGCTTTAATAAATTGATCGGTCCTCTTCATAAACGCTTTTCTCCGAATAGATGGATTGTGGCCATGTAGGCCCGGTTACCGCCTGCGCTTGGTCCAGTCGTAATTGAACTGGAGCATGGCATAGGCGTAGTTGATATCCTTGTCCCCGGCTCCGGCGTCGCGGAAGAACTTGCCGGGGAAGAAATGGTCGTAGCCGACAAGCAGCGTGTAGTCCTTGTTGTGGATATAGGTGATGGTGAAGTCGGTTTCGATCCCGATATCCCTGCTGATGCCGTCGGCAACCTTGTCGGCCATGAACTTGCGGCCGGTGGCGGAGATGTTCAGCTTCCTGGAGAGATCGATGCCCCAGCCGATGGTGTAGGCCTGGATGCCGCTGGCGTGCTGATCGCCGACGTCGAAGCCGGACAGGTCGCCGATCACGCTCATATCGCCCACGAGAGGGGTATCGTTGTTGCCGTTGCGGAACTCCCTGGCGCCGGAGCCGTTGCCGTTGGCCAAATCGCGATCGCCCGATCCCAGGGCAAAACTGAGAAATACAGCACTGTTGTAGATATTACCGTCTAATCTAATCGGAATCTCGCCGGTCAGGTCTACATGGGCGCCATATGCTGCGATGTTGTCGTTGATGCCGTTTCCTTCGTTGAAAATCTTGCCGGTCTGATAGGCGAATTCGTGTTCCAGACTGAATATGCCCGCCGAGCTGGTGCTGCGGTAGCCGAAGGTATTCCGGTGCTCGCCCGACCCCCTGTTTTCGTAGCCGGTGTCGCGGAAGGCGTAGGCGTCGATGGAACTGTCGTCGGCTGGCTGGTAGCTGGCATAGGCCCCCAGCAAGTCCCCCTTCAGGCCGTCCGAGAAGGGCTTGGCGTAGCTACCCCCCAGCAGGTCCACAGTCAGATTGTTGAACCAGTTCGAGGAGGGCTGCACCCTGAGTCTGACCGCGTCAAAGGTCAGACCATTGAAGAAGGTGTCAGAACCGAGAATAAAGGTGCTGCCGTAACTGAATTCCTGCCGTCCGGCCTTGAGGGCCAGCAGATTTTTACCGGGGGCATCGCTAGAAGGGAGCTTGGCCTCAATGAACCCCTGATAGAGGTTGAACTCAGTGGCGTCTTTGGATCCTGGGCCGGTAAACCCGTAGCCCTGGCCTTCAACATGCACATCCAGGTAGTTGTTCGGGTGCCAGTAGGCGAAGGGCTTGGCCCTGTAGAGCAGGCGCCCCGCGTCCTTTTCCGGCGCATAGCTCAGGTCGGCCAGCCGGAAGTTTCCGGCTCCTTCACCGCGCAGAAAGCCGTTCACGCCCACTCTGTATTTGAAGAAGGGAACCGGTGGCTCGACCAGGGTCAGGAGTTGCTCGATGGTAGCCCGAATGTTTCGGTAGGCCGACTGGCCGAAGAGTTCATCCTCCAGCGCCACGATCAGTCTACGGGCGGCCTCCATGTCATCCCGCGAAATCGCCTGTCCACCTTCCCTGTCATAGGTTTCAGCGATTTTGGTCAGCGCAGCGATGAAATTATCCACAAGTTTATTCTTCGGAACGGGCTGTTCCTCGTTAAGCTTCGTTCCAGCCCCGTATTTCTCTCCAAGTTCTGCAACGTCCTTGCAGGCCCAGTGATCCTTGGTAACACTATCGGGAACAATTCCCCCGTCGCTGCCGGTTACATTCGAGGGATCTCCCAGCGCGGAATTCTGGCTGTACACGGCCGGAGCAGCCAGGGCGGTGCCAGCGGTCAGGGCCATAAGTGCCAGGGTTGTTGCTGCTTTCCAGAGAGTTCGGGGTAATCTGATAGTACGCCTCATAGCCAGGTTTCTCCTTTTTGTGAATATCCTGGCTGGCGGCGTCAGTGGTGGTGAGGGGTACGCGTGGCTGGCTTGGATGAAATATAAGATATTGTGGGTTTATTTAGTAAGAATCAGCTTGTTATTTGCGGTAATGCGCAGACGGTACTGTTCACCGGCATGGACGATAATGAGTTCACGGCAGCACTCCATGAGCTGCCGACTGGTAACCATGCGGCAGGTGGCTTTCTCATCTGAAGGCAGGAGATTTCGCATCTGCTGTTCCGTTTGCATGCCTACCCCCCGATAAAATTCGTATGGTGATCGTGTCTGGACACGTTTTGCCCGTCGGGTGACGGATGACCACTTCTCGTCATGGGAGGGACCGATGAGGGTTTTCTGCTGCGTGCATTCCCGGCCATCGTTCCACCAGTCCGGCATCCGCACCCTGGGTGCGACGCTCCGCAACAACGTCCGGCACACGAACAACCGGCCATGCTCTCCTTCATCTCCGTACCCCTTCCCCCTTTTTCTGAATTTAACAATCCTAAAGGTATCATCGCCTGTTTCCTCCTCGTTTGGTGCCTTAACAAGGCATCTTCTGCGCGCGGGACCCCGGCGGTGGTGCCGCGTTGCCGCCTTCCCGTTAATTATGGGTATCACTATCACTCGTCAGCCGTGAAGAATCCTTTGTGATTCCAAAAAGAGGGCCTCCTTCACAACCTGTGCAGATTGCCGGAATATTCTTCTCCTTGGCTATATTCACGGCCTCATCTAATTCCTCGGGCGAGATCTTATCCGTGAAAATAACCATGGCATCAAGGCCCCTTATCTTGGATGCGATGTTGATTTCCTGCCCGCTAAGCAACCACACTTCGAAACCGGCACGACATGCAGCCTCTCGGCAGCTCCATTCGTTACCATCCAATTTTCCGATCAGTGCAACACACATAGTATCCCACATATAATGACATTCACTTTCATCGAATGAGCAAAAAATTTACAATGTTGATTTAAGGCGATTGAAGAATTATTGACGGCATCCGGAACATAACCCGTACAACTCCAACTTGTGAGTTTCGACAAAAAAGCCGTAGCAGGAAGCGATCTGGCTCTGAAGCGTTTCAATCGCCTCGCTTTCGAAATCCGTTACGGCTCGGCAACGGGTGCAGACCAAATGGTCATGATGTGCCCCGTCGACCACGTGCTCATACCGGGTCTGACCGTCGCCAAACCAGATTTCACGAGCAATACCCGATTCGACGAACAGTCTCAAAGCTCGATAAACGGTCGAGTAGCCGATATTCGGATGCTTTGCACGCAGCTTCTGATAAAGCTCTTCGTTGCTTATGTGCTGTTCAGCAGATAGAAAAGCATCCAGAATGATGTCACGCTGGCGGGTTGATTTGAGTCCCTTGAAGGAAATATAACCGTGGAAGGTTCTCTTGGTGGATCGGTTCAACGAGTCCCTCCTGTTATGAAAATGCGTACGTACAATAGATTTCATTTGGACCTGCTGATTTTGAAAGTTGTTTTCGTTTTAATGCAAACAAAGACTCTTGTCAACACTAATTGCATTTTAGATACTTAATGTTTATTTAAGGTTTGCGGCATTGTTAGATCGTCAGCCTGATCGTCTGAGCGGCTGCAATGCCCGCAGCCCCACGAGGATGGTGCTCAGGTTGTGCAGCGTTGCGGAAAATACGGGGGGCATGGCGCCGGTGACTGAAAGAAGGAGCGCAGCGGAATTGACCGCAACGATGGTTCGGAAGTTGTGGTGAATCAGTTCCATCGCTTCCCTGCTAACCTCCCTTGCCGTAAGGATATCCGCCAGGGTCCCCTCCATAAGGAGGATGTCGCACGCCTCCCTGGCTATATCGGCGCCGTGCCGCATTGATATCCCCACGTCGGCACAGGCCAAGGCCGGAGAATCGTTTATCCCATCCCCTACCATAGCAACCGTGCATCCCTCCCGCTGGAGCGCCTTGATCAGTTCCACTTTCTGGTCAGGGAGGACTTGAGCGTGGAATTCATCGATTCCGAGCTGCGCTGCAATGGTCGCGGCGGTCGCCCGGTTGTCTCCGGTCAGCATGACGATCCGCCTGATACCGCTTTGCTTCAACGCCTCGACAAAGGCACGCGCCTCAGCACGCACGGGATCATGGATCGCAATCAGGCCTGCGAGTTTGCCACCGACTGCCATGTAGAGAACCGAATCCCCTCTTCGTGCAAAGGCGTCGACGTACTTCTCACCCCGTCCCACATCGACTCCCTCGTCCTCATGAACGAAGTGACGGCTGCCAACCACGATTCGGTCTCCATGAATCCGGGAAGCAATTCCGTGGGCCACGACGTACTCCACTTCGGAGTGCTCCTCTGCATGGCGAAGCCCCTCGCTCGCAGCCTGTCGAACAACGGCAGAGGCAACCGGGTGCGGGAAGTGCTCCTCCACACAGGCTGTCTGCCGCAGTACGTAATCGCGGCTGATGCCGTTGAAGGCGACCACCTCGGAAACCTTTGGCGTCGCTTCGGTCAGGGTCCCTGTCTTGTCGAGGACAAACGTGTCGGCAACAGCCAGCCGCTCCAGGTACTTTCCTCCCTTGATGAGTACCCGGTGCCGGGCAGCCCGTGCAAGTGAGGAGAGGATCGCAAGTGGGGTGGAGAGCTTGATGGCGCACGAGAAGTCCACCAGCAGGACGGACGCGGCACGCGCCGGGCTGCGGGTCACGGCGAAAGTAAGGGCACTGGCGAGAAAGGAATACGGAACAATCCGCTCCGCCATCGCCTCGCTATGGCTCTGGCTCTCAGCCTTGAGGGCTTCCGCCTCCTCTATAACCCGCACCACACGGGCGGCCTTGGTCTCGTCACCAACCAGCTTGGCCCGAACCCGAAGGAGCCCCTCCTCCACCGCAGTTCCTGCATAGACTGTCCTCCCTTTCCCCTTCAAGACCGGCAGGCTCTCTCCGTTAAGGCTCGACTGGTTGACGAGCGCTTCTCCGTCGAGCACCACGCCGTCCACCGGGATAAGGCTCCCGGTGCGCACGATCACCGCATCCCCGACCACCACCTCCTCCAGCGGGAGCCGGAGTTCTTCCCCTTCACGTTCAACCCAGGCCCACTCCTCCCCGGTGTGGAACATCCCGGCCAATAGACGGCGGGAATATCCCCGCGTCCACTCCTCCAGGTATTCGCCGAGTTTCAGAAGAAAGGTGATGACGGAAGCGGTGAGAAAATCGCGAGTCGCCATCGCGGCAGCGATCGCCGATGCATCCAGCGTGTCCACGTTAAGTTCCCGCCTTCGCAGGGATGCTATCCCTTTCCTGAATACGGGGAACGCTCCATATATCGCCACCAGGGGGCGGATCGGAGGAGGAATAAGGGGACGGGCAAGCAACAGCGTACCGGACCGCACCGCCGTTTTCTTTTTACGCTCCAGATCAGTCTCGGGGCGGCGCCTGCGCACCGGAGGGATCGCCGCCGCAGCCGCGCTTTCAAGTTCCCGTCCTCGCGGAAAAGGAGACCTTCTCCACCCCGGCGACATCCCGGAAGTGCGCCTCTACCCCGCAAAAGTCTACAACCGGAAAACGGGGGAAAGTGAGAGCGATCCTCAGCCTTCCCGGGATATCTTGCACGATATGGAAATCCACCCCTACCCCTTACTAGCCCTATACGTATACATACTCTTTTCTCTCGAAAACATGGACCCCGAAGAGGGCTAGGAAAATAATTCCTGCGAGGATGTGAAGCTTCTTCAGGTCGAATATTGCAGCGGCAACACTGAGAACAAGCGAGGCTAGCATCCCCAAATTCGCAATATTTCTCTTCACCCTGGCGGGGATGCGAAACAGGGCACAGGAGGAAACTCTGCCGGCCTCAGTGCTCTCCCCTTCGACCTCACCAGAACTCAAGAGGTCGGCCGCGGCCTCGATTATCCTATCTACCCCTGTCACAGCCGCCGAGTACAGCACCAGAAGGCTTCCGACCCGCGGATTTCCTTCCACGCCGGTGACTCCCGGCATATTCATGAGCGCTTCACTAGCCCTGGCGATCATCGGCTCCCGCTTCAGGCTATCGTCCCTGATCCGGACCCTTCCGCCGAAATGGCTTGCGATAACCATGACTTCCTCCAAGCAGTCCTGTTTATTTGCTGTTGCCCTGGCTCTTTCCTTTTCCCTCGGATTCGGTCAGCTCCGCGAGCATCTGTTCGAGTCGGGAAAGACTCGCCTCAGTGTCCTGCCTCTCTCCGATTCTGGAGAAGATATACGCACCACCGAGGGCAGCCCCGGCGCCAAGAGTGACTTTCAGGGCGTTGCTGAAATAACTCATTCCCTTGCGCATCCTTTCTCTTTCCATGGCTACCCCTCCCCCTGCCCGGACTTCATCTTGGCAAGTTTTTCCTCGACCACCTTCTCGATCTTCTCGAGGATCTCTTTCTCGCGCTTCACCGTGTCGGCAGTTGCGGTCAAGCCTTCCTGGTACTGGTGCACCCCTTCGGCAACGATATCCTCAACGTCTTCCTTCAACTTTTCCGCCTTTCCTGCAACCCATTCCTTGAAGGCATACCCTTCACGAACTGCGCTTACCGCCGCCGGGCGAACCTTCTTCGACGCCTTTCCGAGGCCCAGCGCCGCCAGAGCCCCCAGAGCTCCACCGGCCAACAACCAGAGATCCCTCTGGCCGATATGAATCCCTCCAATGCTGCCGTCCCCCTTCTTTTCACGCCCATGATGCTCGTGCGATTCTTCATGTCCCATCGTCCCCTCCTTTGGTCAATGTAACTTTCAATGAAACTGTAACAAACAGCATGGAATGCGCAAGTTCAGGATTTCCAGGCTGTTATCTCCGCAGAACGCTTGCTGCAGCGGGAAGCAGGAAGTCCAGCGGAGCAGGGAGAAGAGTGTGGAGAGCAAACTCCATAACAATGTGTCCGGCATTAATGGTTGAATCTCTTCCGAATGAAGGTTTCCGTAGGGCAGGAAGATGAACCATCTCCGTATTACCCTCGGCAGACACTGTTACCAATGCCTCTCCAACGTATACTTCGATATTACTGCGAGAGACGAGGCTTTCGTCATACTTCACCAAGACACTACCGGTCCTATGACTGGCCGAAACCGCGATAACCCCTTGTTTGGAGCCCATAACCTCTTCAAGGTGGAGACATTTCATTCTGCACCCTATCAGGCATTTTGTTTCGAATCGTACCCTTCCCGGCAGGACACTCAAAGGCGCCATGGATTCCTCCTCACCGCAAGTCAGTTGTTTCTTTAAATGGGATGTGGCATAAAGTGGCGGCAATCTTCCGCCAAGCTCTAATCGAATTACTTCAGGCAAAATGCGCAGCACCCGGATATTGATTTTCTTTTTCATTCAACGGTGAAAAAGGTGCTGCGGTATTGCAGGTACACTTCCTCGCAAATTTTCCAGGAGACATTCACGAGGGTTGTCGCCCAAAGCCAGTTGCAGCGAAATCCTGCATCGACACCGCCGGTGGATCTCTGCTAGCCTGAGACCTGATAAGGGTCACCGAATATCTTCCAAGGACCCTGGCAGGTGAATGGCAGAGGTGCCCACCCCATGAACCCAATCACATCCTTAAGCGAATAACCCAGGAAAATCCCGATCTCGTGAGGAAAGCTCTTCCCTGTAAGGTGAGATTTGAGATCTGAAAGTGTTTTCTCCAAGTTAGTAGGATGCATACCCGGCTTTCAGCAGGATTGTGCCGACACTTTTCAGGGCAAGCAACGACCTTAATGCATCTGAGCGATAGAGGAAAAGGAGGACAGAGTCTCCGCGATCTACCAGTTCCCCGACCTCCAAGCCGCTTTGCTGTAAAATATTGCTGCCATGTTTCTTCCATAGCTCGTAAAGATTTCGTCCACACGGACGCCGCCTGCTTACAACATTCACCAGGTTTGCAGGCTTCGCGCCTTCCAGAACCTCCGCAGCCTCCAGTACGAGGAATGAGAGCAGACAGTCCTGCTCATCAGGGAAGAGTGGCGAGATGTCCTGCCACTCCGGCCTTTGCCGGAGGAGGAGCTTTTAGTCCCGCCGGCTTTGAATGCATTGGCACCATCCGTTTATTGCTGGCAGCGATTGCCAGTATGTTCCTCGAAGACTAATTGGAGGCTAAGTAGGCAGGAGATAGTTGAGGTAGAACCACACCCTCCTGTTCATATATCGAAAACGAATTTGAAAATGTATTTCATTTGTAAAGTGGAAAAATTTTTTTGTCAAGATTTTTTGTTGAGCAGTTCAAGCTACATTTGCAGACACACGTTCCGGAATCGAAGTGAAACAACAGGAAACATCTGCAATTTCGCCTTGTTAAGTTAGTTTACATCTTGACATAGTTCAGAGAAGATGCTAAAAATTGCCAATATTTACACTCTTTCACCGAAAGAGACTCCGCTTGAGCCTCGTTGCTCACGGAGCGCATTTCAGGGATAGCCCCTGATCTTAACGCCCCGGCAGGGATGAAAATTCAGGGAGAGACAGGCGCGCTTTTCGCCTCTTTCCCGGTGACCATCGAGATGGCACATCCTCTCGATCGCTCGACGCAGCATATGGTCGAGCAACAGTTGTCGTAACCTCGGGCAGAGGCGACATAAAATACACCACCAGAGGTGCGTCCTGAATCGGGACTGCGCCTTTTTTATTCTCGGAACATTATAGAACCTGTTTCGGCATCTGCCGGAACGGGTTTTTTTGTACTCAACCCGCGACAAGCCTTATAAGCGGCGGACAACTCATCGCATCCCGATCAGGGAGACGACATCTTCCCTAACGGGACGGTGAACTGTCTTCCGTATCGGGAAAACAACACAAGGAGGCAGTTATGGCCAGCCTGAACAAGGTTCTCCTCATAGGGAACCTCGGAAAAGACCCGGAGATCCGTTACACGGCATCAGGAACCGCGGTCGCAAGTTTTTCTCTGGCGACATCGGAACGCTTCAAGAACAAAGGAGGAGACTGGGAAGAGCGGACCGAGTGGCACAACGTCACCCTCTGGGGACGCTTGGCGGAAATCGCCGGCGAATACCTGGCAAAGGGAAGGACGGTGTACCTCGAAGGAAGGCTCCAGACCAGAAAATGGCAGGACAGGGACGGAAAGGACCGTCTCACCACCGAGATCATCGGGGAAAAGATGCAGATGCTGTCGAAGAAGGATTCAGGGCGCGAAGGCGACCCAGAACCGGACAGCTTCTATCATTCGCCAGGGGGAGACGACATACCCTTCTGAGCCCTGACCATTCGTAACCGCAAAAGACAATGTGCCCGACAGGGGAGACACCAACCCCTGCGGGGTGGTCCGTCTCCTCTGTCCGGGCAGCACCGACAGAAAGGAGATAGACCATGGCATTCAAGAAAGCAGTCAGACAGAGAGCAAAAGCACGTATCGGCATCTGCGGCCCCGCAGGTTCCGGCAAAACGATGTCAGCCCTCAAGCTGGCATTCGGGATCGTCGGACCGGGCGGACGAATCGCATTACTAGATACGGAAAACGAAAGCGCCTCGCTGTATGCTCACCTGGGCGACTATGATGTTGACGTAATCAAGCCCCCCTTCACCGTGGAGAAGTACATAGGCGGCATCAGGGAGGCGGAAAGACTCGGCTACGACCTCCTCATCATCGACTCCCTCTCCCATGCGTGGGCAGGGACCGGTGGAATCCTGGAGTTCGTGGACGCCAAGGCCGAAGGCAAAGGAAACAAGTTTGCCGGATGGCGCGAGGCGACTCCGAAGCACAACTCCCTGGTCGATGCCATGCTGCAGTCACCGATGCATATCATCGCCACGATGCGCAGCAAGACTGAGTACATCCTCGTCGAGGATGAAAAAGGGAAGAAGGTCCCGAAAAAAGTAGGCATGGCGCCGGTTCAAAGGGAAGGCATGGACTACGAGTTTTCGCTCGTGTTCGATGTCGACCAGGAACGGCACATCGCCACCTCCAGCAAGGACCGGACTGAGATCTTCGACGGCTTCTTCGGAAAACTCTCCGAGGAGCACGGAAGATCGATCCGGGAATGGCTGGACTCGGGAGAACCCGTGCAGCAACCTGCCCCGAAACCCGAACAAGGCCAGCCTGCCGGACTGCAGTTCATCAGCCCCGATCAGGTGCTGGAACTGGAAGCGAAGATCAGCGAGGTGGGAGCCGACCGGAAGAAATTCCTCGGTTTCATGGGAGTCAAAAGACTTGAAGAGATTCCCACCGAACGGATGGCCGCTGCAGTAAAGGCCCTCGAAGCGAAAACCAAAAAAGAGGGCACATCATCTAACGTCACCGACATCACCACCGCACTGGCTGCCCGTCGCATTCCTTTCCAGTTGAACGAGGAAGCCGGCGAGGTACATGCCAAGCCTTCGTACCAGGATTCTTCTTCCAAGGAGTTCCTGAAGGCGAAAGGCTTCAAGTGGAATCCCTCCGACAAGGCGTGGGTCTTCAAACAGGCTGCCTGAGCAGTTCGTTCAGACCCATCCGAAGGAGGATTCCACGATGCAACCAACCATCTCCCTGCTGGGGCTGCGCGCCTCGGCAACCATCTTCTGCAATAACCTCATCCTGGATGACGACAGGCTCATCGTTCTGTTGTCGGCATTCGGACCCTCCCAGGAGGTACGGGCGTTCGCCCAGATCCTCTACGACAGGGAGGCTCCTCTTCTGACACTCCCCGACAAAAAGAGTAAACGCGTAGCGGCAGGAGGCAACGTGAGCCTTATCGGCAAGATGGATAACGGCTACACGGGTCTGTATATCCTTCCGGACCGCAAGCGTCGCCTCATAGTCGGGAACAGCCGGGAGGAATGCCTCGGGATTTACTCCCGGATCCTGGACCAGCAACAGTTCGTTCACCGGGACTGGTACCTGCCTCTGTTTGAAATGGCAGAAGAACTTTCCCCGGCGATCGGCAACAAGAAGTGCTACCGGTATATCGCCAATGTTCCCGAGGAGGTAAGAAACCGCATCAAGCACGGCGGGTTCGCCTTCCCTAAGCCGACAGCCAGTCTTACGGTCGAGGTAAAACAGGAACAGCGATAACCAAAGCATCACCATCCACCCCACGGGGCAGGCGGAACACACCACCTCCCCGGCCGGGGAGTCCTCTCTCCGCCTGCTCCCTTTCACGAGGAGCAGACATGGAATTCATTGACAGGGTCAACAACCATTCCCGCGTGAAAGGCAACGAACTGGCGAAGGGGTTCTATCCCACCTTCCCGCGTGACGTGGATCTGGTCAAGAAGGTCGTAAAGATCAGCTTCGGCTGGGACCAGAAAAGCGTTCACGAGAAGATGGTAACACTCTTCGATCCATGCGCCGGCGAAGGGGCATTCCTGTCCGGCATGGTCCGCCATGCAAAGCAGGCCGCCCGCAGCTCAAACGCCAAGAACACAACCGTTGCCTCATTCGCCGTGGAACTGGACGCGGATCGCTTCAAAAAGATCCGTGGCACCGACCACAAAATATACTCATCATTTTTCGACACCACCAACACCGGTTCCTTCGACATCCTTCTCCTCAATCCGCCTTACAACCGAAGCGGCAAAGAACTCGTCTCCTGGGTCGAAAAGGCCGCCCCCATGGTTTCCAAACGTGGGGTCATGGTTCTGATCATTCCGGAATACGAGCTCAAGGGGAAGATGATCGAATTCCTGCGCGGAAGCTTCACCTACCGGTATGCCTACAAATCGGAGGAGTACACGGCATTCAGGCAGGTAGTTATCTTCCTGCGGAAGAGCGACAGCAATGAAGCCACTTCTTACCGCTCCCCCTACTTTCGCAACTACGACAACCTGGACAACAAAGACAAGGACCTGATCCTGACCTACGCCGAGAACCCGACCGTAAACATTGAGGTCGAAGCCGGCAGGCCGAAGACCAGGCCGATGCTCCAGAGCAGGGACCTCTCCGGCTTCTATGGAGAATGCGAAGAGCGGCTGGACAAGGCGATAACAGTGATGCTGGACAAGGAATATCCTGCCAGCTACGACACCAGCATTCAGCCTGCCTCCACCCTCCGCACGGCCCATGCGGTCCAGTTGGCCGCCATGAACTCCCAGATCGAAAGCGTCACCATAAACGGCGTCTTCTACCTGGCCAAATACATGCTCGTCGAAAAGCCTGAGACCTTCGAAGATTACAGCGACGGCACGAAGACGACCACCGTCATTCACAAACCGACCGTAGAAACGTTCCTCATGGACAGGACGGGCGAAGTGAAGCCGGCACGTGAACTGGGTTTTGACTATGTCGAGCTCAACTCACAGCTGTCCACCATCCTCCTCAGGAAGCTCACCACCCTTTACAACCCCCTTCACGAGATCGGCCGGGATGAAGAGTACCTGGCGGACCAACTGATGGAAATCGGCCTGAAGGCCCCCCAGCGGGAGGCGGTGAAGGCCGTCATGAAGGCCTATGCTTCCGGGAGGAAAGGAATAGGCATACGGGCGAACACCGGCACCGGCAAGACCTGGATCGCGAAGGCGGTGAAATACATCACCGGCGCGAAAAGGTCGATCATGGTGACCGAACCGCACCTGGTTTCCCAGATGGTCAAGGAGTACGAGAACGAGGGCTTCGATGTCTTTGTTATCGACTCTTGGGAACGGCTGCGGGAGCTTGCCCGTACCCGCCCGAAAGGGCTCTACCTGATCGCCTACACCCGACTGCGCATGCACCCGGACTTCGTGCCCGTAACTCACACCACCCGGGTGAAAACAAAGGAAGGTATCAAATATACAGAAGCCTGCCTCAACTGCTCAGCCGAGGTGAAGAGGATCTCCAGAGGAAGCAAGGAGCACTGCCCCGTCTGCGGAGATGTCCTCTACACCTATATTCCGGAGAACAAGCGGCCCTACATGCGCTACAAACGCTGGATCGCCGACATCGAACGGAACGGCACGTCACTTGAGGTGAAATCACACAACAAGCAGCTCCCGTACATCCGCTTTCTCAAGCGGATACCCTTCGACCTCGCCATATTCGATGAGGCTCATAACGCGGCCAACCTGATGAGTAACCAGGGGGCCGCGTTCATCCGCCTGGCGGCTTCCGCCAGAAAGGTGCTCTGTCTTACCGCAACCGTCACAAACGGCATGGCGAAGAGCCTCTACAATCTGCTCTGGGGGATCAACCCGGTGCAGATGAGGGAAGCGGGATGGGACATGAAATCCGCCACCGACTTCCAGGCAAAGTACGGCGCGTTCAAGGAGGTCAGGAAAACCGATGAGAGAAACCGCCACCGTGAGTCGGAGAAGGTTGCCACCTACGACACGGCGGGGATCTCACCGGCCGCCCTGGTCTATACCTTGCCGAACTTCATCAATGTCGATTCGGAGGATTTCGACGATCTCCCTCCGGTCGAGCGGGAAATGATCAAATGCACGCCTCATGCGGAAGTCGAAGATTGCATGAGGACAATAGACAAGATAATCGACGACGCTGATCTGCCGATCGAGGACAAGATGCCTTCCGCAAGCGTCAGAACGGCGGCTTTCCTGCGGGTGTCCGACACCTTCAGGCATGCTGACGACGAACTCCGCCTGCGTGGGGAACTACTCGGCACGCTATCGAGACGGCCGGTCGATGAACTGCTCGAGAAGGAACTCGAGCTGGTCAATATCGTCCGGATGGTCGAGAACTGGGGAGAGCGGTTGCTGGTATATACCGGCAATACGCAGAAGATAGATATGCGCGGGCCGCTGGAAAGAATCATTGCCACCAGCATCCCCGGCGTATCCATCGACGTTCTCCCCGATTCGGTTGCACCAAACCGCCTGGTCGCGTGGTTCGAAAAGACCACCGCCCAGATCGTCATCGCCTCATATCACCGGGTGGCGACCGGACTCAACCTTTCCCAGTTCAACAACCTATGCTGGTACGACTATTCCGACAACACCAGGATGGCCGAACAGGGAGAAGGAAGAATCCGGCGCGTCAACACCGCCGACATACACAGAATGATCTATGGGGAAGTCCGTCCCTGCCGTTACTGGTATCTCACCTCTTCGCCAATCCAGGAGGCGCAGTTGGCCTATACCCTGGAAAAGAGAATGATCGCCAAGCTCGCGGAAGGGGAAACACCGGATATCGATCCCGCAGAATGCACCAGCGGCAATCAGTCTTTTTCCGCGCTCATCACCAAGGCGCTCAAGGAAGGGAACATCGACTACCAGGACCCGAGCGCTCTGCTCAAGAAGATGACCCGCTCCGACAACGCCAGAGTGAGAGACGAGAACAAGGCTGTTTCACCCGCACCGGCATCGGCCAAGGTCATACCTTTTCCGCAGCCCGAACCATCACCCTCCCCTGCTCCCGAAACCTTTCAGGTCATCATGTTGGAAAATGGCCGCGAAGTCGAAAGGCATATCCCGGCTGACATGTACCACGAGTACCTGACCGAAGGGATGCTGGAAGTAACCCTTTTCGGCACCTACGTCGTTACCGGGAGGCCCAACAGGCGCAGGCGGGCTTAACCTTATCCACACTCAACGACCCCAACGGGGAGATTACGTCTCCCTTCCAGGGGGTACGTGTCTCCTCTCAGGGTAACCTAAAAGGAGACACACCATGAGAACAGCAACCGTTCCTATCAGATACGCCAACAAAAGAACCTATGTGAAAGCTGAGAAGGCATCCATCGAGATCTCGTGCAAGAACATCATCGCCGGGATCATGGTTGGGACATCCCTTCTGGCCTCTGCATTCATCGCTTACGCCTGCATATAGACAACCATCACCCATTCCCCGACAAGGAGACGAACTCTCCCTCCAGGGGGCGTTTGTCTCCTTCGGGACATTCCACAAGGAGACGACCATGAGTAAACTCGTAGCATTCAACACCCAGGCTCTTCTGCTGCTCGAAGAGAGCAACACCAGGAGCCTTGACGACTTTTCCCGCCCCCGCAACCAGATGGCCACCGCCTCTGAGATTTGCAGCTGTTTCCGCAAGGTGACGTTGAGGATGACGACACCCACAAGGCCGACAGCCAGGGAGCTTCGCCAGAAACGCAGGGGCCACATATTCGAGATCGATCAGGCCGAGCGGTTTTCAGTAATGGGATTCCGGGAAGTATCTCCGGAGGAATTCCCGACCGCCGCGGGGCCCTGTTTCACGCGCCAGCTTGTTCTTGAGCATCCTGATCACCCGATAGGCGCGCATCTCGACTTTGCAATCAAGCACAAAGACGGCTCTCTCCATATCGTCGAATGCAAGACGACCGACGGGATACCCGTTGAACCATACGGCAACTGGATCGGCCAGCTCCATATCCAGCTTGGACTCATGGCGGTCGGATTCCCTGGTGTCGAAATCAGGGGTAGCATTCTGGCCGCGGACCTCAGCGTCGGCGAGGAACAGGAGTTCAACTCCTTTTCTCCGGACATGACCCTTTTCGAATTCTATGTCGAGAAGGGGCTGGAGCTGGTCGAGGCAAAGGCGGGGAGGATACCGGCTGCAACCATGCCGGGGATTCTTTGCGGCTATTGTCCCTATCGTGGCGGTTGCTCATCCCACAAGGACGAGCAGGTCCCGGTGGAGATCACTGAACGGGTTGTCGAGTATGAAAACCTCGACCGCCAGAAAAAGGACCTCGAAAAGCGGATGGACCCGATGAAGAACGAGCTGATTGCATTCTTCGGCAGGTCCTTCCATGGGATCACGGATGACGGCATCGCGGTGGCGACCACCACGGTAGCCGCATCCGAATATGCCGACTCGAAGAAAGTGAAGAAAGATTATCCGGACGTGTTCGAGGCCTGCAAGAAAACAAAAGCTGCCTACACGAAACTGGAAGTGAAAAAACTGCCACCGGCGCCGCTTGCCAAAGCGGCCTGAAAACTCACCCCACAGGGGGCGTATACGCTCCCGACAAGGGGACTGCTCCTTTCACGGGAGACGTATATCCGCTCCCGGAAAGGACAATACTATGAGACAGCAAACCGAACAACTCAGAGATCAAAGAGCACCTGTTGCTTCAACAGTAAAGGCCACGGACGACACTGGAGAACTGATTGCTACCATCGCAGCTGCGGTTGCCCTGGTGATAATCATTGCTTTCGGCTTGGTCATGGCCGAGATCCTGACGGCGCCGAAGTTCGTGGCACCGGTAATGAGCGAGGAGGCATGGAATGGTGTCATCTCAGATAATTAAGGATGTTATGGCGGCACTCCTCAAGCATTACCGTATCAATGCAAGCGACGAGAAGGTATTTGTGCTGCGCATCGACCCGGTAGCACTGAAAAACCAGCGGACACTGCTGACCCTGCTTCTTGTGAGCGAAGGGAAGAACAGTTCCCTGGATCTGGAGGCGCTCGAAGGCATACGCACCCTGCTTGAAAATATCGCAAGGCAGGCGCACGAATGGTATGGCATGAACACCCTGTTTCTCAACGAGAAACAGAAAAAGCCATAGCACTGACAGAAAACCATACCAGGAGATCAACAGCTCTCAGGGGGCGGACCTTCTCCCCCGGGGGAGTGGTCCGCCTCTAAAAAGGAGACAGGCCACAATGAAGAAACCCATAACCGAAATATTCGACATCCAGGCACCCGCCACGATAACCGTCGATATCCGCGACAACGGAAAACACCCGATGATCCCCCGGACAAACCAGGACTACGTATTCCGAAGGGACATTCTTTCGGACATCCTGGCGTGGATACGGGGAGCTGCGGGCACAGATCCTCTCTACGTCGTCGGTCCAACCGGATCAGGAAAATCGTCGATCATCACCCAGATCGCCGCCCGGCTCAACATCCCCCTCTATGTGGTCTCGTGCCACGAAAGGATGGAGATGCCGGAACTGTTCGGACGCTTCGTCGTCCGCAGCGGCACCATGGAGTGGGTAGACGGCCCCTTCATCCAAGGCCTCAAGGACCCGGCCGGAGCGTGGATACTGCTGGACGAGGCGGACACTCTCGATCCCGGCACCTTCGTCGGGCTCAACGCCGTCAACGAAGGCCGAACAATCATGGTCCCGGAAACTGGGGAAAGCATCGATCCCTTGCGCTACGGCGCGAGAATAATCTTTGCCGGTAACACCGCCGGCCACGGCGATGCGACCGGGCTCTATCAATCGACGAAACGCCAGAACCTCGCCTCAATGGGAAGGTTCATGATGCTGGAGGTCGGTTATGCCGATCCTGCGGAGGAGAACCTCGCCCTTGAAAAAGCGGTCCCGGAAGTCCCCTCCCCTATCCGGCAGAAAATGGTGGAAGTGGCCAACAAGGTCCGCGACCTCTTCGTAAGCGGCGAGATCGAGGTCACCTTCTGCACCCGGACCCTCATAAGGTGGGCGCAGCTGGCCACATTTTTCAAAGCCAAACCGGGAGTAAACCCCATCGTCTATGCTCTCGACCGGGCGCTCGGCTTTCGGGCCGAACCTCAGTCCCGCCAGGCTCTACACGAGCTGGTGCAGCGCATCATCGCATAGGAGGCGGTCATGTTCGTTCCCGGCAACGCACACTACGGCATCTGGATGAGGGCTCCCTCCTCCAGCGGCGGCAAGGACTGGCTCGGATTCCTCACCGACAGAGAAGTCATCAGTCAGTGGGGAAAGACCGGTCAGGTGAACCAGAGCAAGGTTATCGGACCGGCACCCTCCCGAACGTTTCTCGATCAAAAAATCGAGGAAAAGAAGGCAAAGGGCTATAGGGTGCTCGGGGAATGGTTCCCCGGCACCGGCTGGTCACATCTGATTCGCAATGCACCGCCGCCTGATCCACCACCGAACACTCGTCCGTCAGACACCACTCCCCCTTTGAGCCGACAGGTAATAACGGAGTGGCTGTCCGACCGGAACAGCGATCAATGGTTCTAACACCCATCAACGGGGGAGACAAAACATCCCCCTGGGGTGGTGCGTCTCCCTCTTCTACTTCAAGGAGACGAAATGAACATACTCGACAACATATCCATCCTCGTACTGTCGGTTTCGCTCTGGACGGGGCGCAAGAAGCTCCGTCAGGAGGATCTGAAACTGGCTGACGGCAGCGAACTCCCACCCCAGAAACTCGCTTCACTCGGAAGCAAACGGGTCATGGACCCGGCAGCGCTTGCGCCTTTTGCGACATTCAAGAGGCGGGCGGAACGGGCTGTTCTGTCCGTAGGCACCCGGTTTCTCAGCGGGTACGCGGTACCCGTGGAGAAGCTCGACGGCCTCATGGCGGAACTGGATCTGATCAAGAAGGAATACGAAGCAGCCAAGACTGAATTCCTGTCTGAGTACGACAAGACGGTTCAGGATTGGAAAGAACAGAACCCCGGCTGGGAAGAAGTGATCGCCCGGGCGGTGGAACCCGCTGAGTACGTCGGTGGGCAGCTTGCCTTCAAGGTTCAGACTTTCAACATCAACCCGGTCGAAGGTCATGAAACCGGTCTTGAGACTGAGATAAACGGCCTGGCCGATCAGCTCCGTCACGAGGTCCGGCAGCAGGCCCAAAGGACCTGGGACGACTCCTTCCGTGGGAAACTGGAGGTCGGCCAGAAAACGGTGCGGCCGGTCAGGGCGATGCTCGACAAGATCGAAGGTCTGGTCTTTCTCGAGCCCGGCCTGAACGAGCTGGTCACCGGCATCAGGTCAACCCTCGCCACCCTTCCGAAGGCCGGACCAATAAAAGGGGCGGATTTCGCCGCATTATGCGGGGCAATCCATCTCCTCGGCAACATCCCGGAGGCCCGCGATATTGCGGAACATCTCCCCGTCGAGGAAGCACCTGAGGAAGTGCCGGCGGAAGAACTGGAAACCTCGGAGGAGTCTACAGAGATCGAGATAATACCTGACCTTCCCTATGTGCCCCAGTTTGAAGAGGCGCCTACGGAATGGTTCTGAGGGAAAGACTATGCCATCAAAACTATCCACCGTCATCGGAGGACTACGGATCGCTTTGCAGGCCCTCGGATCAAGAATGGGCGTTACCCTGCGTATCGAGGGAGATCAGGCCTACACCAACGGACAGGAAATCATCATTCCAACACTTCCTCCCGACGATCTCAGGGCCGCAACACTTGCCCGCGGTTACGTCGACCACGAGGCTGCTCACGTTCGCCATTCCGACTTCGGAAGAGACATGGGAACGTGGGGGGAACTCATCGAGGAAGTCTACATCGAGAAGAAGCAGTGCGAAGAGTTTCCCGGGTGTGCGGTGAATCTCCGTGAACTGGTCGCCATCCTGAGAAACCAGAACGACAACTTCAGGGGCACCAAAAGCCAGCCCATGTCGCTTCTCACCAGCTGGCTCATTTGCCGGGGCCGCGCGGATGTCCTCGGACAGCCGCTCGCGGACATAGCAAAGGAAATGGAGAAATGGAGCAGGGAAAGCTTCGGCGATCCCTTCTGCGATCAGTTCGCAGGATGCCTCGCAAGAATCGGCTCCTGCGATTCCCTTTCCGACTGTGTCGATCTCGGCAAAGAGATCGAAGCCCTGATCAGAAACAGAAAACACGGCATCGAGAAACTCAAGGATGCAGACGCCGGCAAGGCAACGCAGAAAGTGAACTTGGGCCAGATGGTGGCCGACATGCTCGGCAAGGAACACCAGAAGGCAGCCTGTTTCGGGACGCTGGAAGAAGTCCCCGACACCTCCCCAGCGGGGGACAAGGGGGGCAGCGGTCCCGGAGACAGGCAAAGGATCGAGGGTGAGATGGGTTTCGACTATGCCCGCCGCAAGACAAGCAGAATGCGAAGCCAGCTAGCCGGACTCCTTCAGGCCGTCCGACTGCAACAGTACAACGCAAAAAGAGGAGGCTACCGCATCGACAGCCGGTCGGTACATCGCGTCGCCTGCCGGACTCCCGACACTCGGGTATTTCAGGCCCGCCGGGAGAGGCAGGACGACAACACGGCCATTGTGCTGCTCACCGACCGTTCCGGCTCCATGAATCCTGAGAAGATGAGTGTGGCGCTGCAGGCAACCTTCGTTACTGCGGAGGCGCTTGAACTTCTGCCGGGAGTAACCTGCGCCGCCGGTGCCTTCCCCTGGGGGAGAAACGTGCTGATGCTGAAGGACTTTGGCTCAAAGCCGAAGGCCGGATGCTTCAGCATCGGCTCCAGCGGAGGAACACCGATGGCGGAGGCCCTTCTATGGGCAGGAATGCTTCTCACCCATCGTCCGGAACGCCGGAAGATCGTCATCGCCATGACCGACGGCCAACCCGACAGCATCGACAACACAAAAAGAGCGGTGAAAAGGCTCGTGTCGTGCGGCATCGAGGTGTACGGAATCGGCATCCTCGACGGCTCGATCACGGGCTGGCTCAAAGAATCATCGGTCATCAAGCAGATAGAAGAGCTGCCTGCCGCACTGATCGGTCTGCTCAAAGAGGCACTCATCACTAAACGCAAGTCAGTCTGACACCTCTTCACCCCGCCCATACCGGGAGTCCCAACCGACACTCCCGTATGGGGAGGAGTGTCTTCAAGGAGGTTCAGAGTGAAAAAGAACAAAGTAACCATAAATACCGACTACTTCGGACCCGGCAACGGTCTGTACGTCATCCATTTCGAGGAAGGATGCAGCACCCTCGGTTTCGATCGGGTGATGGAACTGGGCAACCTGCTTGCCGCAGAGCTTGACCGCTGGGACCTGACTCCGCTGCCGAAAGAACGGGGGACGATGGCAGCTTACGAGAAATACCGGCTGCTGTCGGATCTTGAAACATCAGCAGACCGGCTACCGCTCGAAGGCTGAACTCACGCCCCAGCTCATCGGCCTTGAAGGAAAGAGGGTCGAAGTGGTGGACTGCTACGGCGGGAAGAGGCGCTTCTGGGTCGGCAGATCGACCGGGTGGATTCCGTGTCATCTGGAGATAGACACCAGGAGATCATCGGGTGGACCGGCCGTAACAGGCGCTCCATTCAGGTCGGTCAGAGTGTTCTGAAAGATCGTCATCCACTACCATCCATTACCCTTCGGGGGGCACAGTCCCCTCGGGGGCATTCGTGCCTTCCGGAAAGGAGCAATCGAATGTCCCGCTACCCCAAAAATCTCTTCGGAGAGGAAGTCCTCCCGGAGACAAAGAAAATAACTATCCGCGCAATCGAAGCCAGGTTCAGGAAAGAGGTGGTGCGCGAAGACGCCCCGGATTGGCTCTCGATGCGGTTCACGTCTGCAAGACAGGTCTTCGAGATGTTCATGAATCTCCGTCACGAGGCCAAGGAGCACTTCATCGCCCTGCATCTGGACGGCAAGAACAGAATCGCCTGCCTCGACAGGGTGTCGATAGGTTCCTTGAACCAATGCGTCGTTCACCCACGGGAGGTCTTCAAGACCGCCTGTCTTTCCAATGCCGCCGCGATCCTCCTCATCCACAACCACCCTTCCGGCGACCCGACACCATCACGCGAGGACATGGAGATCACCCGCCGTCTCACTGAAGCGGGCGAACTCCTTGGAATCAAGGTGCTGGATCACATCATCATCGGGGACAGCTATACAAGCTTCGCGGAACAGGGCCTTATCTAAAGCCCTGTCCGACCACAACAGAGAGGACCAACATGAAAAAGGAACATGAAGACATCAAGCCTTTCACGAAAAAACTCATCCTGCCCGTATTCGACAACAACGATTTCTTTGAGGGAGCAGATTACGCAATAGTTGAACTTTCCGCCGGTATGATCGAGCGGATCAGGAAGCTCGCCGAAGCCGTCCGCAACTTGGACGTCTACAGGATTTCCGAGTTCAACTATGCCTGTGATTTCAGGAACGCTGACTATGAGCAATGGGAATGCGGGAAGGTACCTCTGAAGGAATACCCGAAACCGGCGGAATGCAACCTTCTCAACGTCACCGATACCGGCTTCTACTGGTCCGGCCTTTACAAGAACACCGAGGTTCGGTGGTCTACCGACACGGTCCTCCTTACCACTCTTGATGACGTCGGCGATTACGACCAGCGTGAGGAGTATCCGGACGATGAGCAGATTGCGATGGGGGTGTGAAATGAGCACGTTTAGAGCAATGTCCGGTGAGCCCACCAACGAGGAACGCGCCGGACGAATTGATACGGTGATGCAGGCGTACTGCCTCACCCTTGAAGGATGCGATTTCGATGGCGACGAAGATGACGTCAAGGATCTGCTCACCGACCTGATGCACTTCTGTGAGCGGATGGAGATCGACTTCGAGGACAATCTCCGCGTCGCCCGGAACAATTACGAAAACGAAAGGGAGTATTCCCATTACGCGGGAGAGGAGAAAGAACATGGCAATTAAACTTTTGCAGGAACTGATAGAGACTTTCCCGCAGGCCGATCCGGACAGCGGATTCTACGGCGAGGAAATCAACGGCTGTGAAGCGGTCAACTTCCTCTCCGAGTTCATGCCCGATGTCCGAAAGTGCCTCGACGGACACCAAGGTTCGACAGCCACCGGCCATTATGCGGGTTTCGAGTCTGCCGGGATCGGGCTTGCCGCTGTCATGGATCAGCTGGATCAGAGAGGATGGTAGGCAAGAATGAGCGGAGGAAACTATGAGCCCCAAAAACCCACGTCCCGTCGCCGCACCGGGATTTACCATTCAACGGCGGTCACATTGCGGCAAGCTCTTTGTGACTGTGACCACCATGGACGGAAAACCTTTCGAGGTCTTCATCCGCTTCGGCAAGGCCGGGGGCTGCGGCTCCGCCATGGCCGACGGCATTGCACGGCTCGTCTCCTACGGACTTCGGTCCGGACTGGAGGCAAAGGATGCGGTGAAGGCACTGTACGGGATTTCCTGTCATCATGGGCCGAAGACCTGCCTCCATGAGGTGGCGTCAGCCATGCGACTGGTGATGAATCACTTGGCGACTGGGAAAGACATCAACAGTCTGATCGAGGATGAGGATTTCGCGGAAGCAAATACGATGGAGGTTCCACCATGAACACGATAGAGGGGAGCATCAAGATGAACGTTATAAAGATGGGTTCGATGGTGGCTGCGACGCTTTTTGTAGCCGGCTGCAGTCACAGCCAATGGGCAAAGGTGGAACTTGCGACGCAGGGAGCTTCCTGGTTGAACCCTGTAGCCACGGTGGTTCATATGACCGCCAGCGCCGGCAGGGCCCTGACCGATCCTCAGGACGAGTTGCGGGATAAAGTGCAGCAACGGGAAGAGGAACGGAAAAAGGAGTCGTCACCGGAAAAGTCGCAGCCGGGTCCACCACAGACCGAGACGAAGTAACGGTAAAAAGAGCGGGTTAGCCTGGCTCTTTTCATGCGGGGAGCGGCGCTTAGTGCGCCCTCCCCTGCTCTCTCCCCTCGCCCAGGAGGGTTCCCCGGAGCTTCCGTAATCACGGTGGTTGCGGGGAGCCCTTTTGGGCGCCAATCACAACAGCACAGGGGGATAGAGCCATGACAGTACGAGCACGAATAAACGGCAGGGAGTTTTCGCTTTCGTGGGAGGAATTCGAGAAGGCTGTACTGAGGAACAATTTTTCAGACGGCGAGATCGAGGTGATCTACATTCTCTCGGGAGGAAGACCCTGCTACAGTCTTCAGGTTGGATGAAGCCCCGTCCGGCCTGGATAGAGGCGGCCCTTGTGGCCGCCTTTTCTTTTTTGCGTTAATTATGCGCACAGATTCACCTACAGCGATGAATACCAGGTAAGTGCCATCAGGCATTCTTCCCCATTTCATACGCATGATTCATTGCGGGGCTTTTCTTGATGTCCCCTTTGTTCCAGGCCCCGGTCCCGCAAATGACACCCTTCTCCCTGGCTCCAGTCAGACAGGCAGTGAACCCCCTGAATGATTCAAGAGTCCTTTCTAGCAGGTCTTTGTTACCTACCGCGGCTGTCATGATGAAATACATCTCTTTATTGCTGATCTCGGTGTACCGAGCATAAGTTCGGTCGATCAATGTCTTCATCTGGGCGTTCATGGTATAGAAATAGACTGGAGTGGCCATAACGATCACATCAGCGCTGATCATCTTATCGAGTATCTCGGCCATATCGTCTTTCTGGACGCATTTGCCGCCATTACCCTGACAGGCGTCACAGGCGGTACAATAATTGATTGTCTTGTCGCATACGAAGATCTTTTCTACCTGATTTCCTGATTCTGTTGCACCACGAATGAACTGGTCACATAACAGTTCAGAATTGCCGCCTTTCCTGGGGCTTCCGGACAATACCACTATCTTCTTTGACATAAAAATATCCTTTCAATGTATCTCACTGAGATTTTCTACCGCTCAAAACTTTGCCGAATACTTCACTGGCATTATCTGCTTCTTTCTTGCCAACTTTGGCACTGAGAACAGAAATCAGGGTCTTCAGCTGCGCCTCCGTCAGACCGGTATTGAGTCCGACGTTGAAATGGCCCTGCAGTTGGGGATTAACGCCATCCATGCTAGCCAACGCCGATATGGTGGCAATCTCCCTGCTCTGGAAGTCAAGATTGTCACGCCCGAAGATGTCGCCGAACAGGTGGCCTTTCAAAAACTGTTCGATGGCGGGAGTGAAGGTATATATCGGCCCGCTGACCGGCTTGCCTACAAGTTTCGTCTGAACGTTCGTGCCAAGTTCGACGCTGCTTTTATTGGCAGGCAAGGGGCTTGCCTCTCTGCCAACCTCATCCTTGATTCCCTTCTTCTGTCGCTCTTCCATGACACCCATGAAGGTACCGATACCATTTAGACTGCGCGGAAAACCGGTATATGCATACAGTTGCACCAGGATTTCCTTGACCTCGTTGACGGTCAGACCGGCATCCAGCCCTTCATTCAGGGAGACTTTCAGCTTTTCCAGATCACCCGTGGCGGTAAATGCGGCAATGGGGATAATGCCTTGCTGTTTTGAACTTAGTACCAATTTTTTCTCCATGGGTCGCGCCTCCGCTAT
This sequence comes from Geobacter sp. DSM 9736, assembly GCF_900187405.1. NCBI lineage: Bacteria > Pseudomonadati > Thermodesulfobacteriota > Desulfuromonadia > Geobacterales > Geobacteraceae > Geobacter > Geobacter sp. DSM 9736. Next base: position 921,458 of record NZ_LT896716.1, on the reverse strand, counting down.
GGCTGCAAGGATAAACATCATGGCAAAAATGATTGCCAGGAACTCGGTTACCAGTCTATTCATGCTTGCCACCCGGTTTACCGTTGTACTGCTCGTCGCTGACCTTTTCCAGCCACTCCACATTCTTACCGTTGATGGTCCCGGTGAGGGCGATATGTGTCATGGCGGTGGTGGGTGAGGCACCATGCCAATGCTTTATCTTCGGCGGGCACCAGATCACGTCACCAGCCTTGATCTCTTCGACCGGGCCACCCCATTCCCCGGTTCGACCGACACCGGCGGTAACGAGCAGGCGTTGTCCGGTCGGGTGAATGTGCCAGGCAGATCTGGCGCCCGGTTCAAAGGTGACATAAGCACCGGAGTATTGTGCCGCGTCGTTGGCAGCAAACAGGGGATCGACCCAAACAGTGCCGGTAAAGTATTCGGCAGGCACCTTGTAGGAAGCCTGAGTGCCGGCCCGGGTTATGGTTTGCGATAGTTTGATTTCTTCGGCGGCAAGCGCCTGACTGGCAAAAGCACCCATTGAAACAAGCAGGGATAGCGATAACAGGATCGATGTAATTTTCATTGTTTCTCCTCAACGCAGATCAGTGGTTCCAGATTCTCTTGGGCATCGCTTTATTTCAGATTTTTTGTGAAAAAGGATGTGAGCTTGTCAAAGGGAATAAGATTCACCCGGTCGTACAGATCCACATGCCCTGCGCCCGGTATAATGTAGAGTTCCTTCGGTTCGGCAGCCAGTTTGTAGGCATCTTCGCTAAACTCTCTGGAATGAGCGTTCTCACCGGTGATGAACAGCATCGGTCGCGGAGAGATCGTCTCGATGTCATTGAACGGGTAGAAGTTCATGAATCTGACGCTGCTGGTCAATGTCGGGTGAGTCGTCAGCATGGGCGACGAGCTCTTGGGAGTGAATTCGCCCCTTGGAGTGCGGTAGAAATCGTAAAACTCACGCTGAATTGGGTCGGTGTCCGCAGTTAGTTGATGTGCCGTCCCGCCGACGTATTTGGTTTCACCGCCCGTGAATTCGACATAGCGCTGCTCGGCTGCTGCCGAAATGATTTGCTTCCGCTGCTCGACAGTCTGCGAGTGCCCAAGTCCGCTACGGACGGCAGTGCCCATATCGTACATGCTGACGGTCGCAATGGCTTTCATGCGCGGGTCGATCTTGGCCGCACTGATGACAAAGCTCCCGCTGCCACAAATCCCGATAGCGCCAATCCGATCCCTGTCAACATACGGCCGGGTGCCCAGGAAGTCCACCGCAGCACTGAAATCCTCGGCATAGATATCCGGCGAGACAGCGTTGCGAGGCTGCCCCTCACTCTCCCCCCAGAAAGACAAATCCAGAGACAACGTTACGAACCCCTGTTCAGCGATTTTCGTGGCATACAGATTCGAGCTCTGCTCCTTCACGGCGCCCATTGGATGCCCGACAATGATCGCGGGATTTTTGCTGTTCTGCTTCAAGCCTTTGGGAATAAACAGATTCCCTGCAACCTTCATGTTGTATTGATTTTTAAACTCAACCTTTTGCATGGTTACCTTGTCGCTCTTGTAAAAATTGTCTGCTCCATTGGACTTGTCTGCCGCAAATGCAGCGCCAACGCCTGTCATACCCAGTATCATCATGGTGAGGACGCGGAAACAACGAGTGATAAAGCCTGTTTTGTTCATTTCGAACTCCTTTCAATTAGCAGGTTAGCCTGCCAGGTTGTTGTGATCGTTTTTGTTTAGTTACCATGTCTTTACTTGACGAGCTCAATTGTCACCTTTACTGAGCCAGCTACATTTAGAGACTCCACACCGGAATCAATTTTACCGATGACGATGATGCCAGGGGTGGGTATCCTCTCACCGTCCTGGCGATAGTAGATGGCTACGTCAGGACCAGGAGACCAGTAAACAATTTCCCCGACTTCGTACCTGTACGCTCGCCCCCCGTCAGTCGAGATTGCTTTGGGCAGATGGCCGTATTTTTCCCTGCGGAACAGATCGTTCATGGCCAGTGTTAGCGGCAGCAGGGAAATGAAATCCCGGGTAGTTTTGCTGTCGATCATCGTGGCCGTGATGATCTTGTCATTGACTCTCAAGCGTATTTTTATACTGTCTGACTTTTTTACACTCTCATTTTTCATGGTCTGCGCTCCCGCAATGGTTGCAACACTGAGTATTGAAATAAAGAAACAAGCCAAAATTATCTGGAGTTTTTTCTTCATGGTTTTTCTTCCTTTCAATATTTCCTCTCAGTGTGAATGCGCCTAACGCCCGTCATCCGCGCGGTTTGATGCGATCGCCATTGCCGATCATCAAGGATGCAAGTGCCAGAAGAATCGCACCACCGATGAATGTTGCGGCGATAGAAACATGATCCAGGAGTAAACCACCGAATGCGGCCCCCAGCATGATAGAAAGCTGGATTGCCGCTACAATCAGCCCGCCACCGCTTTCAGGTTCATCGCTGATGCCTTTGCTCAGCCAGGTGGACCAGCAAACCGGAATAGCCGAGTTCAAAGCACCCCAGGCAATCATCACAACTGCCACTCCCCAGAGGATATGACCAGCCGCCAAAAGTCCAAGTGTCACCACACTTAATGCCATTGGCAGCCACCTGAGCAGAGAATACATGTGGCGACCAAGCAGCATACCGGCTCCGTATGTGCCGGCAAATCCAGCCCCTCCCAGCCCAAGCAGGAGCATGGACAGCTGGGGCACACTCACTAGGGCGTAGGTTTCAAGGAAAGGACGCAGATAGGTGAAGGTGGCAAAGGCGCCGGCAAAAGTGAGCATCACACCCAGCATGGCGAAGGCAACATTACGTCGTTTCAGCAGGCCAAAAACCTTGGCGACAGGTTGAGCGGCCTGTGGGGGCATGGCCGGCAGACTGATCCATTGCCAGATCAGATTGACTACGACGATGGGGGTAAGTGCCCAGAAAACACCACGCCAGCCGATTATCGCCCCAAGATAGCTGCCGATGGGCGCGGCAAAGGTTGTAGCTAAAGCGTTGCCGGTGTACATGACCCCCAGCGCCTTTGGAACGGATTCCTCCGGAACCAGGCGCATGATCGTCGCCGTGGCCAGAGCCCAAAATCCACCTATCGTTACCCCCAGAAGCGCCCGGGCAAACATTAACATGGCAAAGTTGGATGCCTCGGCAATCAGGATCAGCGAGGACAGCATCAGCCCAGTCAGCCCCATCAGCACATGGCGGCGGTCGATGCGCCCGGCGATGGTTGCTATGAACAGACTGGTTACCACCGCAAAGAGACCGGAAATAGAGATCGCCTGGCCTGCCATGCCGCTGGTCGCCCGCAAGTCTTCTGCTATCGGTGTCAACAGGCTGACCGGCATGAATTCCGAAGCGATCAGCATCGCCACACACAGTGTCATTGAACCGACCGCGCTCCAGAGCTGCCACCCGGTAAAAGCTGCCTGTGTCGTTTTTGACGCGGATTCAGCATCCTGATAGCCGTCTGGCATCAATTCATCTAAAACAACGTGTGCAGCATTCTCATAAGTGCCTGTTAGCACCGCTGCAAAACCTGTATCAGTAATAATTCCAACTGTATCATCACAAGTAAAACTCATGTAAAACCTATCTCTTTCGCAATGAATGTATATCAGTAGATCACAGCGCCGACCGCAGCACAGAGACAATATCCGCCTCGCTCATCGGCGGCTGACCTGGCAAAAGCCCCTTGTCATCATGGATGATACGGACCGTTTCCTTGGCATACTCTGTCAGCAACGTGTCACCGATGCCGAGTTCAGACAGGCGGGTGGGGCAACCGATGGATTTGAGGAATGCTTCAAAGCGGTCAATGCCTTCAAGGGCACAGTCCAGATCGCTGCTGTTCTTTGCATCGAGACCGAAAATGCGTTCGGCAAACTGTACGAACTTTTCCTGTCTGTGGCTGGCGGCAAAGCGCATCCAGGCCGGATTGACCACAGCCAGACCTGCCCCGTGGGTGATGTCGTGATAGGCGGACAAGGTATGCTCGATCATGTGCACGGGGAACCCCCCGTTGGTGCCTGCATTAACCCAGCCGTTGAGGGCAACGATCGAAGCCCACTGCACCTGGGCGCGAGCTTCCAGGTTGTTTCCATCTTCAAGCGCTTTCAGACCGTATTCCATGGCGGTGATGATGACACTTTCTGCAAAGCGGTCCTGAATGGGGGTGCCAGCAACGCCGTTAAAACATCCTTCGGTCACATGGGTTATTATGTCACAGATGCCGTACGCGGTCTGATCCTGCGGCACACTCATCGTGAGTTCGGGGTCCACCAAGGCGACAACGGGATACAGACATTGGGCCTGGACAAATGACTTTTCCTTCGTCTCTTCGTTGGATATAACCGCACCCATGTTCATCTCGGAACCGGTAGCCGCCAGGGTCGGCACGGTTATGACAGGAAGCGCACGGGTCGGGACATACGGCACGGTCTGACCGTGGAAGATCATATCCCAAGGATCACCGTCATAGTAAAACGCGGCTGCCATCACCTTCGCTGCATCCATGGTGCTGCCGCCGCCCAGGGCGATGATCACATCGCAGCCTTCGTCCCGAGCGATCTTGGCACCTCGTCTGACGGTGGTGATTCTCGGGTTGGGCTCGACGCCGGAGCATTCCACCGTTGAGACGCCGGCACGCTTCAGGCTGGCGACTGCGCGATCATAAACACCACTGCGCTTGACACTGCCGCCGCCGGTAACCAACAGAGCGCGTTTGCCATGCTGGCTGGCAACCTCCCCCAGACGTGAGAGTGCTCCGGCAGCAAAGATCAGGCGGGTTGGGTTGTAGTACTCGAATTCCATGTGATTCTCCCTGAAATAAGTCTTTTGGTTGAAATTCTTAATCCTGATGATTTGATCGTAGCGCTTAACGGTATAAGTCGGTAGAACGATCCTACACATTTATTGCCTGATCCTACAAAGTGCTCCAAAAACATTGTAATAGAAAAAACGTCTTGCTATGATTCAATCAGGATTGCTTCGACAAAACACTGCATAAACAATAAATTAGGATATTTTATGGACGACAAAATAAAATCGTCGCGAGAAGCTTTGCGGGAGAGTATTGCCCGATGGACGAATAACAGTGATCTGTATGCAAGCGCAATTCAGGGGTTATTTTTTTTCAGACAGGACGAAATGACCGAACCGATGAGCGTCGTCTATGAACCAAGTATCTGTATGGTCGTGCAGGGTTCCAAGCGCGTGCTGCTGGGGACTGAACCATATGTGTATGACGAGAATCATTATCTGATTACATCCGTGAACCTGCCCACGTTCGTCCATGCCCTCGAAGCAAGCAAAGAAAGGCCGTTACTGGGGCTCAAATTGACGTTTGACATACAAGAAGTTTCTCAGTTGCTGGTTGACAGTAATTTCCCCCATCACCGTTCGCAACAATCCGGTCATGGTATGGCGACGAGTGAAGTAACACTGCCACTGCTCACTGCCTTTCAGCGCCTGATCGACCTGCTTGATGAAGAGCAGGAGATACCGATCCTGGCACCGATCATCCGGAAGGAGATCATTTACCGTTTACTTGTGGGTGAACAGGGGGCGCGTTTGCGCCAGATTGCGTCGGCGGGAAGTCAGAGTCAACAGATAGCACGTGCGATCGAATGGCTAAAAAACAACTTCTCACAGCCGCTGCGTATTGATGATCTGGCTGCCCAGGCCCGCATGAGCACTTCATCATTTCATAACCATTTTCGGTCCATGACCGCGCTCAGTCCACTGCAATACCAAAAGCACCTTCGCATGTACGAAGCCAGGCGTTTAATGCTGTCGGAGTCACTGGATGCTGCAAATGCCGCGTTCCAGGTCGGTTACGAAAGCCCTTCACAGTTCAGCCGGGAATACAGCCGCATGTTCGGTGCGCCGCCGTTACGGGACATTACGAAGCTTCGTATGATGACTGCTAAAGGATAACTGAGAGGATCAAACAGACCGGTATGAAAAGCGTTAAGGAAATAACCGAGCAATTGCTGACCGGTGCTGCAATAGCAGATGCTCTGGATGATCTGGCGACGCTCCGTCTCGAAATTTTCCAGGAGTATCCCTATCTGTATCGGGGGCTGCGAGAAGACGAGCTCACATACCTGGGCACCTATGCCGAGGCACCTGATGCTTGCGTCATTCTCGCCTATGACGGATCTACAGTGATTGGGGCTGCTACAGGCATGCCGCTTATCCACGAAGATGCCAAACTGCGTGGCGCTTTCGCCGGGACAGCGTTACCACTCAACGAGGTGTATTACGTCGGAGAATTGCTCTTTCGCCCGGCATACCGCAATTGCGGTTTCGGTCGGAAACTGCTTGCCCAGTTGGAAAACCACATCCGGTCTCTCTGCAGCTACCACATGATTACCTGCGCCACGGTTGAGCGACCTGAAGATCACCCCTCACGACCTCGTGACTACGTCCCCATTACACGATTCCTTGCCCACACAGGTTTTGCCCGAGTTCCAGGAGCAACGGTACACTTCACGTGGCTGGAGACCGACGGTGCAAAACGTGATCACACTATGTCGTTCTGGAGCAAGGAACTGATTTAATTGCCTGCGGCAGCACGCCACTGATTTTATCTGCTGAGGGAAATATCACGTAAAGATATACCTCGAATTTGATACTTTGTTAACGGAATCTTGGGTAGTGTCAACTGTGATGATCATCTGAATCATCTTTTTGGTGTTGCCTCTGCATCTGAGAAAGCCTGTACTGCATCCGGGAGGCGCTGTCCCCTGATCTTGATCGCTGCGACGGACGCATTCAGCTCGGATAGTTCGGATGCTGTCAGGCGAACATCGCTCGCGCCGATATTCTGGAGCATATGCTCTTTATGGGTTGTCCCGGGGATTGGCACGATCCAGGGTTTCTGTGCCATCAGCCACGCCAGGGCTATTTGCGCAGGCGTGGCAGATTTTCGTTCCGCCCACTTCTTTACCAAGTCGACAAGCGCCAGATTATGCGGCAGGTTCTCCGGCGAGAATCGGGACTCCGTACTTCTAAAGTCACCGGGAGCAAAGCGGGTATTGGCGTCGATCCAGCCCGTCAGGAACTGTACGCCGAGTGGGCTCCATGGAACAAAACCAATTCCAAGCTTCTCACAAGTAGGAATTACTTCTTTCTCGGGTCCGCGCCATAACATCGAGTATTCGCTCTGGACAGCAGTGATGGGTAATTCTGCATGAGCACGTCGCAGCGTCTTAAGTCCCATCTCCGAGAGCCCCCAGTGCAAAATCTTACCTTGATCCATCAGGGCTTTAACCGCTCCTGCTACATCCTCAATCGGAACCTCGGGGTCAACGCGGTGCTGATAGAGGAGATCAATTCGATCGGTTCGAAGACGTTTAAGCATAGCCTCAACTACCCGCTTAATATGCTCAGGTTTACTGTTGAGTCCCGGAAGCCGCTTGCCGGTTTCCTGATCGATGTTCCAGCCAAATTTAGTTGCTATCACGACCTTATTGCGGAAAGGAGCCACCCCTTCTCCGAGAATGCGTTCTACTTCAAACGGCCCGTATGCCTCCGCCGCATCGAAAAAGGTGACGCCACGATCGAAGGCGTCGCGGATGACGTTAATCATTTCCGGACGGTATGGCACAGTAGTATCATACTTGCGGCTCATGTTCTGCACGCCGAGGCCAATGCTCGATACCTCCAGTGTGCCGAGTCTGCGATTTCCCAGGCTTGAGGACTGGTGACCTGCTCCCCGGTGGGATTTCTGTCCTTCCTGAACTTGTGCAGCGGCGGAAACATGTGGCAGCAACGAGGCTGCGACCACTCCTGCTCCTGCGATGAGAAACTTGCGGCGATCCAGCATGGCAGCGCCAGTTTTTTGGGTGTGGTCGTTTTGTGTATTATCCATGTCCGAGCCTCCTACTTTCTTGTGTTCAATACCGTGTATTTCATATAGCGGTTACGAAGTTGGTTTAAGCAGCATCAAGTCCGAGCTCTTGTAACTTTGCCTTCCCGGGTTTGGTGCTCTCTGGATCCCAACCTCGATCCTTGTAGTACTGGGTGAGCATGGCCTCGAACTGACCCCGGTCAAGTACTGACCCTTTCTTGGAGCCGATAGTGAAAGCATCCTCGAAAAAGCGGTCGGGGAGTCGGTCATCTGCCCGGCGGAACCCCTCGCGGTAATTAAACAACTTCTCCAGGTTGAAGATCCGTTCACCAGCCTTCTCGAACTCGGCTTTGTCGTATTCATGTCCGGTGATGGCGCTGAGCATAGCGAGCATTGGTTCTTCCAGCGCCGGCTCGAAGGTGGGAAAAAAGCACATGCCGGTCGAGTCGAGCATGGCCCGCCGGTTCTGCATGGCGATATTGTCGCCGCTCATGTGACAGGCCCCACGGGAGGCGGTGACGTAGGAAAGCCCCCGAGGCTGGTTTGCCTGGATGTTGTGCGCGGCCAGTTCCAGTCCCTTTACCTGTATGGCAAACTTCTCACTCCCCTTGCCGATATGCCAGGAAAGCGCCCTCACCCCTTCGGCGGCCAGAGCTCCCACGCCTTCCTTCGCAGCGATTTTCTCGATCATCGCCAGCGTCGCATCGACGCTCCCCCATTTGAGATCGATGCCGTCCAGAAAAGTCCTATTGATCAAACCCTTCTCGTAGGCCTCCATGAGAAAGCCGATGACATTGCCTGTGGAGATTTGATCCAGGCCCAGGTCGTCGAGGGTGGTGATTGCCTTCAACAGCCCGGGCATGTCCGAGATCAGAAGGTTCGAGCCAAGCATGACACCGGTTTCGTACTCGGGGCCGTCGTGAACAATGCCGCCGTATTTGCCTTTCGTTATGCCACTCTTCTTGCAGGCAAGCGGGCAGCAATAACAGGCGATGTCTTTCACCCAGACATCGCGCCTGGCAGCGTCGCCGCCGATTTTGTCGGCATCCGGAAAGGTTCCTTCGCGATAGTTCCGAACCGCCTCAGTCCCCGCATTACTGTTGCCAACGATGGCCCGGGCCGTTCCCTGCTCCGCCCAGGACTTGGCATAAGCGGTACCGTACAAGGCCGATCGCGCCTTTTCCAGAGCGGCCAGGAACCGCTGATGATCGGCAACGCCCGGTTGCCCCGAACCCTTCACCGCGATGGCCTTTAGGTTCTTGGAACCCATGACGCAGCCCATGCCCCCCCGGCCAGCTGCCCGCCCCGCCGTATGCAGGATGCTGGCATACTGAACGAGATTCTCCCCAGCCGGACCGATATAGACAGTCTTGAATCGCCGGTCGCCAAGCGCATCCAGGAATACCTTGTCGAAGGCATCCGTGCGCATACCCTTGAATCTCTTCCCCTCGCGAATCTCCACCTTGTCGTCATCAATAACGACATAGCTGAGTTCAGGCGCTTTGCCGGTAATGACGAGACCGTCATAGCCAGCAAACCTGATCTCCGGACCGAAAAAACCACCCATATTCGAGTAGGAAACAGTCGAGGCATGGTCATACTCGGACTTCAGCGGCGAGGTAATGGGGGATTTCGTCACCACGCAGGTCCGGGACGATGAGGGAACCGGCAACCCGGAAAACGGACCCGGCATGAAGATGAGCGGGTTTTCGGGCGAAAGTGGGTCGATGCCCGGTTTTTTCAGCCGATCCCAGAGAATCTTCATACCGAGCCCCTGGCCACCGACGAACTTGTCCAGGTCTTCGGCAGGGATGGCCACTTTTTCACTTTTGCCAGTGGAAAGGTCTATGTGCAGAATTACGCCATGGTACCCAGGTTTCCTACTCATTTCATCCCTCCAAACTCAGCCGTCCCATACCAGCCTTTAGCCAGTTCAGCGGCAATTTTTTCCGGGCCGAGGCCGTAAAACTTCCGGTCACTCCGAACCTCGACATAGGAGATCGCCCCAAAGGGGCACCGCTTGACGCACTGCGGTTCACCGCCACAAAGGGTGCACATTCGTTCAGGCTTGCCGGTTAGGGAGTTGGGGGTTATGACCCCGGTTCTTTGCGTCGCGCAGGCTTTGGCGCAACTTTGGCAGCCAATACACCTCTCGGGATCATTGTGTATGGTGCGCGTCACCTGATCCCGATAAAGGGCTCGCCTCCCAGTCTTCGCATCAGGGGCAACCGGACACGCCTTCACGCAGGGAGTATCATTGCACATGGCGCAGACACTCGGCACATCCACGTCGGGGTTAAAACTGTGCACCCGGATATTGGCGAACCGTGGATTTCCCAGTCCCGGCAGTTTCCGCCCGGCGATTGACACCGGCCAGTTTTGCGCCGAACAGGCAGTTTCGCAGGTCCGACAACCGGTGCACTTGGTATAATCAACCAGCACCATCTTCAATTCAGGGTCACCAGAGAGAGCCCAGGCCAAACCCTGGACCCCGAACTGACCAAGTAGGACCACAGCCCCACCACCCAGCCCAACCCCTTTGATGAATTCCCGGCGGGTGAGGTTTGTCCCTCCACTAGAACTGTCACTGTTTTTCATGGTATACACTCCGTAGCTCATACAATATTGCCTGCATAGCGGCTTCTTATCTCAGTGTCGTGCCGAAGAACGAGGTCAATTTAGCCATGGCCTGATTCACATATTCCGGTTTCCAATATGTTTCGATATGGGTTGCGCCATCAATCAGGAACAGCTCTTTGTTTCTCGTGCCAGTCGCACCTGCAAAGGCACTTTGGGTCATATACAGTGAGTCGGCCTTGCTGCCCGCTATCATCAGCAACGGTTGATTGATCAGATCCATATTGCTGGCGGCATCGAAACTCATCAAATCGATGAGGCTACTCATGGTGTATTTGGAAGTGGAGTTTGGGTGGGCGTGAGTCTTGCCGTAGTATTCAAACCCCTGGCGATACAATTCAAACGGCAATTTGGCAATTTGTTCATCAGTCAGTTTGGTATCACCTGCATAGATAATCTTGCCTCCGGCCGCTTCTTGCGCCCGGGCGTCAGAAGCCTGCTGCAACCGTTCCTGGATTGTGGCTACTTGCGAATCCATATAGCCATTGCGCCGAACTAATCCGGAATTAAACATGCTCAGAGTGGAAACGGCTTTGAATCGCTTGTCGGTTTGGGCCGCTTTCAGTGAATAGCCACCACCCCCACAAATGCCTAGCAAGCCTAACCGATTAGCATCTACACCAGCATACTGAGTGAGTGGTCACGAACAGCTCATGCCTGGCCACGCCACTACTCCTTATCGCGTCGCCGACGGCTCTTTCATTCATGTAAGAGGCAGCCGTATCAATCAGTCGATAGCCCGTTTGCAAGGCATCACTGACGCTGCGTTCACATTCGTTGAGGTCGCTGACCTGGAAGACGCCGAATCCGAGAACGGGCATCTCCACGCCATTATTAAAGTTAGTTTCTGCATACTTGGTATCTTCTTTCTGAGTACCTTCGTTTGCTCATCGTCCCGTCAACTCTTCAATTTTTTCGGGGTAGCGGTTTCCGTGTACAGTGATTTTTGCGGCGGCCTGTTCGATAGTGGCAAGATCGTCAGCCGTGAGTTCTATTGAAGCAGCGCCGATGTTTTCATCCAGGCGATTCAGCTTTGTGGTTCCCGGAATCGGCACGATCCATGGCTTCTGGGCCAAGAGCCATGCCAGCGCAATCTGGGCAGTTGTTGCATTCTTCTGTGTTGCGATGCGGTCGAGCAAATCGACCAGAGCCTGGTTCGCTTTTAATGCCTCCGGTGCGAAGCGCGGTAGGGTGCTACGGAAGTCGGTGCTGTCGAACGTTGTCGCCTGGTCGATTTTGCCGGTGAGGAATCCCTTGCCAAGAGGGCTGTAGGGGACGAGGCCGATCCCCAGTTCTTCAAGGGTCTGCAACAGTCCTTCTTCAGGGCGTCTGAACCAGAGCGAGTACTCATTCTGAACCGCTGCCACCGGCTGGACAGCATGGGCACGCCGAACAGTCTGTATTCCTGCTTCCGAGAGGCCGAAGTGCTTGACCTTCCCCTCCCGGATTAAATCCTTTACTGCTCCTGCCACCTCTTCGATCGGCACGTCCGGATCGACCCGGTGCTGGTAAAAGAGATCGATGACATCTGTCCTGAGTCGCTTTAGCGAGGCTTCGGCCACTTCCTTGATGTGCTCCGGTCGGCTGTTCAGTACCGGCCCACCTCCCTTAGTCGAACGGGGATCAACACTGGTGTCAAAACCGAACTTGGTGGCTATAGTCAACCGGTTGCGGAATGGCGCAAGCGCTTCTCCGACAAGCTCTTCGTTGGTGAAAGGGCCGTAGACTTCTGCCGTATCGAAAAAGGTAATTCCACGCTCGACAGCGGCCCTGAGTATGGCGATCATTTCTAGCTTATCCTTTGGGGGTCCGTATCCGAAACTCATACCCATACAGCCGAAACCGAGTGCTGATACCTCAAGACCACTTTTCCCCAATAATCGCTTTTGCATTGTTTTCTCCTTTCATCACTTACGGCCCAACTGATCCGTAGCAGCTGATCAATTATTAATTGTATCGTACCGATTAAGTGGCAAAAGCGGTAGATTGATCCTCCGTGTTTTTTGCCTAATCCTACGGAACGGTAAATTTTCGTTGAAAGCCGAAGAGATGATAAGGTACGCTCTATATGTAGAGTGCGGGAAAAAACCTAATTGTCATGCAGGAACCTGCGGGTGGAACAAATGGAAACAGCGATAGAATCTTTGGGAAAGCGAGTTGCCCGATGGACCGAACAGATAGAGCCAAACGAAACGGCTATTCGCGGCTTGGCCCTTTTCCGACGTGAGCAACCAACGGAGCCGGTTAGCGGCATGTACGAACCGAGCATCTGTCTCATAGCACAGGGGGCGAAACGCGTAATCCTGGGGGAAGATACCTACGTATATGACGCGCACCACTACCTGATCACGTCCGTACATCTACCCACTGTCGTGCAGATAATCGAAGCGAGTCCGGGAAAGCCTTACCTGGGGCTCAGGCTGAAGCTCGATCAGCGCGAGATTTCACAACTCATGGCCGACAGCAGCCTTCCTGCACCGCGTACGCAGCAATCGGGCCGTGGTATGGCGACTGGGGAGGTCAACCTTCCGTTGCTTACTGCCTTTCATCGGCTGATCGATCTGCTTGGCGAGCCACAGGATATTCCGATCCTGGCGCCGATTATCCAGCGGGAGATTATCTACAGGCTGCTGGTAGGGGATCAGGGGGCGCGACTGCGCCAGATTGCATCGGCGGGTAGCCAGAGTCATCAGATAGCTCGGACAATCGAATGGCTGAAGGTGAATTTCATGCGGCCGTTGCGCATCGAAGAACTCGCAGAGCAGGCGCGCATGAGTACCTCGACCTTTCATCAACACTTCCGGTCAATGACGGCATTGAGCCCGTTACAGTACCAGAAACAGCTACGTTTGCAGGAGGCCAGGCGTCTCATGCTGGCGGAGCGGATGGATGCTGCAAACGCAGCATTTCAGGTTGGATATGAAAGTCCTTCGCAGTTCAGCCGCGAGTACAACCGCATGTTTGGAGCCCCACCTTTGCGGGATATTACAAGTTTGCGGCAACTGGGTGCCGGTGAGAGGGGATAGGAGATGCGAAACTAGCAGGATACCTATGCAAGCTTATGCATGGTTTTCTCTGCCTGCTCCCCCATGAAATCCATCAAGCGGTAGAGGGCATCACACTTGTAGGGTGCGAAGGCGCCCTTGAAGAGCTGCAGACGGGCAACCTCGATCTTCTGCGCGAGATCGGCGACACGGGTCAGCACCAGCCGCGGCTTGATGCCGACCTCCTCGGCAAACAGCTCCCAATGCTTCTTCTGGATGTCGCCAGGATCGTTCTCTCCGCCGATCTTCATGGCCAGCCCTTCTGCCAGGCCATACTGGGCGTAGATCCGGGTGGAAAGGAGATCGTAGAAAGGGGCCAGCATTGGCCCTTCAGGCAGTAATAGCAGGGAAATGTTCTTACCGTGGGCGTCGGAGTTGCCGATCAGGTAGTTGAAGATTACCCAGTTCAGCAGTGACAGCACATCCTTTCCCGATCTGACGCTTGTCTTCCGTACCAGATCGAAGCATGCCGCCAGTGATGGGCCCCCTTCGGATTCGTATTTGAACTCTGGTGGAACCCCGAGCGCCTGGCAGAAATCCTCCTGGTGCAGCCTCTTTGTGCCATCCACGGTTGTAATGCGATCATACCGTTTGACGACAAAGACCCTTGTATCCTCATGCTGATGGATGAACGAGCGCGGCACATCCAGGCCGATCTCGCCCGCTAGCGCCATGCAGAATGCTTCGTTCTCTACCGAGCCGTCAAGGTCCTCGATTGCCGGTTTGATAATGTAGTTGGAAGTGAATGCGCCATATCCGAGATGGAAGTGGTCGTCATCGTAGAAGACGGGCAGCTTCTTCTGCGCGCCGGCAAGGCAGAGCCGTACCCCCTTCTCGCCGGCAAGAAGCGGTCGACGCGGCAGTTCTCTGATGATGGCGGCGAGCTCATCCGCCGAGAGCTGGCGATATCGACCAGGTTCGTGTTTCAGTTCTCCGGTCTCGGGATAAAAAGAAACAGCACCGGCGCAGTCGCCACCGATCCGCTCCAGCAGGCCGAAATCATTATTCAGCGAGATTCCGAGATTGCGGACGATCACTGCCCTGATTTTGTCTTCAGGAAGGAGGTTCGCGAAGAAGGGATGCGACTCGTCGTCAAGATAGGGGTCGGTCCTGAGCGGCAGCGAGAGCGACAGGGGGATTTTCGAACGCTCCAGCCAGTCCTGGTCGTACTGGAAGCAGAACCGCTTCTTCTCGTCCAACCAGAGCCGCCCGACTACTGCATCATCAATTCTCACCGAGAGAGCTGCAGTCATGATTCGGCCCCCGGAGTCGCCCACGTCCGTGGTTTCGCTTCCAACTCGATACCCAGGCACTTGATTACCTGGAGCACCTTGTTCAGTCGAACCGTTTCCTTGCCGTTCTCCAGGGCAGACATAAAGGCATAGCTCACTCCGCAAACAGCAGCAGCCTCTTCCAACGTGAGGCGATCGTTTTTCCGCTTCTGTTTGATGATGCGCCCGATGTCTTCCGCACTGGCAATCTTCATGTTACCTCCATGACCCCACATATACGCTCGTATATATATCAGCATTAATGCCACAAGGCCACCATTATATACATGATCATTGATGTTATTCACCACAACGCCATGAAAGAATGAATATAGCCGATTCTAGATAATTAACGGAGGATACTAGATGAGCGAAGGTTGCTCCAACCTTCAAACCGGCAGGCGCTTCGACAGAATAATCTTGCTACCGCCATGCACAATAATCTAGCGTTGACAATACAGAATAAACTAGTTATTGTAATGCACAATAGTCTAGAAGTGGGAAAGGGATTGCAATGGCAACAACTCCGGTACAACGCAGGCTTGCCGATGCTCTAAGTGCCCTGAAGATATTGCAGGATGACGGTAAAACCGCCATAAAGTCGGGTGACCTGACTCGAATGCAGCGGGAGAGTCTTGTTAAGAACGGCTTCCTGCGACCTATTGTCAAGGGGTGGTATATGCCCTGCCGGCCGGGCGAAGAGACCGGCGACAGCACGCCCTGGTATGCGGCGATGCGTGACTTCATCCAAGGCTATTGCACCGAGCGGTTTGGTGATCAATGGCACGTATCAGCAGAATACTCATTGTTTCTGCATACGGGAAAGACTATTACACCGCAGCAGGTTGTGATCCATTCGCCGCTTGGCCAGAACGGTCTGCTGAAGCTGCCTGACAATTGCTCGATCCTGGACTACAAGGTAAAGGATTTTATTCCTGCCGGGAAAATCCAGGTGGTGGAACGAATCCGCGTTCTAACACTGCCGGTGGCACTCATCCGGGTGCCGGAGGCATTTTTCACTACCTATGTCCAGGATGCCCATATCGCTCTTCATCAGTTGCGGGATGCGTCGGATCTCAACCGGGAACTCCTGGAAGGGGGCCATAGCAGTGTAGCCGGGCGTCTCGCCGGCGCGCTACGGGCATCGGGGCGAGAAGAATTGGCGGCTGATGTATTGGCGACCATGAGAGCAGCTGGATTTGTGGTCAACGAGTCGAATCCTTTCAGCATCGCACCGCCGGCCCTGGCATTCACCAGAGCGCAATCGCCCTATGTCCTGCGAATGCGTCTCATGTGGCAAACCATGCGAGAGATCGTCTTGAGCTCTTTCCCCGCTGAACCAGGCATCCCGTGCGACATAGAGAAGTTCATGGATGCAGTTGAAGAAAACTATAAAACCGATGCCTATCATTCCCTCTCCATTGAAGGGTATCGTGTCACTCCGGATCTTATTCAAAAGGTCGCCACCGGGGACTGGAATCCGGAAAGTAATGGCTCTGACGCGGAAATGAAAAATGCCATGGCGGCACACGGTTACTGGCTCGCTCATAACGAGGTCAAGACCACGATCAGAAGCATTCTGACCGGAGCAAATCCCGGCGCCGCTTTCCGCCATGACCACGCTTCATGGTATCGCAACCTTTTCTCACCAAATGTCGATGCCGGTTTCCTCAAGCCGGCGGACCTGGCCGGATACCGGACTGACAAGGTTTTTATCAGGGGTGCAACGCACGTTCCCCCTTCTCAGGATGCAGTCCGTGACATGATGCCGGAACTGTGCGACCTGTTGGAGGCTGAACAGAGCGCAGCCGTTCGCGCTGTTCTGGGACATTTTCTGTTTGTGTACATCCATCCGTATTTTGATGGCAATGGCAGATTGGGCCGGTTCCTGATGAATGCCATGCTGGCGTCCGGCGGTTACCCGTGGACGGTAATCCGGATTGAACAACGATCTGATTATATGGCATGCCTTGAATCGGCGAGTTCGCGGGGAGAAATAAAGCCTTTTGCGGAATTCGTCGCCAGATCGATGAAGGTTTAGGCAATAAACTGGCTCGTCTACATAATTCTCTATTCCGACAACTCTATACTGGGATGATCACGGATATTGATAGGCGCCTCCGGCAGCACGCAAATGGAAGTGGCGCCAAATATTTCCGGGGACGACATCCATTACAGGTTGTGTATTCCGAAAATGCCCACAACCGCTCTTCTGCAGCCAAAAGGGAATCACAGATCAAGGCCATGAATCGGGCAGACAAGGAACTTCTGGTGTCGCAGCACTTACTGACCTTGAAAACTTGAATCTCTTGCCAGGATGTACGGGATTACCGCCTGCACTCCCCAATGTGTTCCGGTCTCTTCAAATCTGATGGATGTTATTAATCATTTGTGATATTTACAGCACTCATATTAAACGAAGAGGTCCTGGGATGACGAAAGCTGATATAGCGGAAAGAATTCAAGAAAGGCTGTCATGCACGAAGAACGATTCAATTGAACTAGTGGAACTTGCCTTGGAAGCGCTCAAAGAGGCGATAGTCAAGGAAGGGCATGTGAAGATCAGCGGCTTTGGGAACTTTGTGGTTCGGAAGAAGGCGGATCGGACCGGAAGGAACCCTCAGACCGGAGAAGCTATTACCATCTCATCGCGGAGTGTGTTGACCTTCAAGCCGAGCACGATATTGAGATCCCGCGTCAATGGAAAGTAAAGCTCCGCACACCGGCCCCTTCTTCCAGCGTGGATCGAGCTAAGGTATAATGGCCTTCACGTATTCATCAAGTTCCGCAATAGCCCCAGATGCTCCCGAGCCGTCACTCCCATAATTTACAATAATTTCAAGTGCCTCCTTTAATTCTGTGAGACGTGAAGTCCGCTGACAAAAATCATCGAAACGCGCCTCTTGTATGGCAATTCGAAGCTGTCGTATTTGTTTTGTCGCTACATCCCTCTTCTCTTGGTCAGGCTCGTCATTCACGTAGTTCTGCAATTTAGCGATTGTAGCTTCATATATTTCTGTTGTACTCGCCATTTCAGACTCCCTCCCGTAATTTCAAAGTTGCTTCCCTTAACCCCAAAGCCCTATTTATAAAATCAGCAGTGGCAACTGGCCGATTGTATTTTATCGTTTTTTCTAACTGTAGTAATGACATTCTGGTTTGATTAAGAAGCTTCTTGTATTCGACAATCACTTCGTGCTGAGATTTGATCCTGCTGGTTATCGCATTTGCGATTGCAATTTCGTTCTTTGTTGAATCCACCAGCATCTTTAGCATCGCCAGGTCTGTATGCCCGGGAGTCCGAACTCCAACACGAGGTTTAACCTCAGGCAGTTTCTGGTGAACAAGTGTAGCCCTTGCATCATTCATTTGTTTAATAACACCGGTGATCTCTGTTGCGACCTGTAGTTCGTCCGCAACATTAAGGAATTGAAATCGAAGGCCTGAAAGCCGATTATCGGATAAGTCCCGAGGTACTGCCATTTGCTCAGAAACGATTTTGTCGATGTCATCTGCATCGGCAATCAATATTCCGATGATCTCGCGGACTGGTTCCCCTCCCTTCGTAACAAGGTTCAGGAATTCCCTCCTATTTGTAGCCTCGTCAGCCATCGCAATAATTTCGGCTGCAATGCCGGCATAAGGGACAGCCTTCTGGACTGCTTCCGTAATTCTACTTGACCCAATCTGCAGGAGACTGTTGCTGAACGACTCTAGGCTAGATTTGACGTTTTTAGGGTTTTTGCCCTCAGCGAGTTGAACAAGTACCGTGTTGTAACGGTCGATTGTTTCCAACGCCAGAAGTCGTTCATTTGCTGCCTGGTCCCTTTCCTTTAACTTGGCCAGGCGTTCTGCTGCAGGTTGTGGGTTCGCAGGGTCTTCAGCAAGAGCTTTTGCCGCAATTTTCCCACGAAGTACTATATCTTCTGTCGCTGTCTTTGCCGCTGCAAAGCTGCTCCTGTAAGCATCAAAATTTCGAGTCGGGATACTTACACATCCAGATGTTAAAGGAGCCACTACCGCTACCAAAAGAATGAATTTGCATAAACAACGGGGCAAGCCGAAAAATGGTATCAGCATATTCCTCTCCTTTAAAAACAAGAGGTTCTCTTATTTAGAGACAAGATTAGGGTGTCACTTTTTGTGATGCAACCCTCTATTTGAAGAGGCTTTTTAGGGATTTCTCAAGCTCATCCATTGCCTTCTGTGCTTTCCGACCGTCATCACCGCTGAATTGAATTTCTGCTCTGCAATACGAGCACGTTTTCTTGCGGCCAGGAACCATTTCTTTAATTTTGATTTTTATCTTACGCTTGCACCCAGGACAGTTAATATCTGCTTCGAGATCCATAAACTCCTCCTTCATCCACAACTGAGCTTTTGTTATCCTGTAGTTGTACTGATAGAGCTCTCCGCACTACCAGTACAATTCACGGTTAATATTTGCGGCAATGAATGGAAGACTTAAGCTCTTGAAAAACAGGTGCCAATTATGAGGAGCAATAAATGCCATACGTCCACCACCATTATCCCAAACCGGCACTACTGTGCCAGCTAATCCCGCAGATGAAGCCCTGATTTGTAGTTCTGAAACTATCGAGTCTTTTTCATCTTCAGTTTTATATCCGAATGACTTATCCAGAGGGATAATGACAAGGTCTACACCTTGTTCCCGGATATGTGCTACCTTGAATCTTGGCATCTGAGCCTCCCTTATTATTGAGAAAGGAAATTACGGGCATTCTGGTAGGCTAAGCAGGTTATTGGGATGTTCTCCATCGTTTTCAGTTTTCAGATACTTGTTGCCATTTCTGCTAGCGACAATGACCCAAACTGATTTCCCTCCGACGCTGACATAGAACTTCCATTTTCCGCTCTCGATGCCGACAATCGCATCTTGTTGGGACAGCTTCCAACGAGTACCATCTGCGTTGGTACCGCCGACGGAACGAATGCGTTCATGCGCATTCATGCGATCACTCTTGTTAATGCACTTGATCTGGTGGATGTCCGCCATGTTCATAGCCCCTTTGTGTTGAAATATTCTCAGGTGCCATAATAAATGACGACCTCCCCCTAAAAGTGTCCTACGTTAAAAAATATTTTCATCATAATTCCGGCATATTACCCTTGCTCCTTCCAGAACCTCCTGTTTCAGCTTCTCCGGTTCAAGAACTACAACATCCCCTCCGTACTGCAAGATTCGCATCTTCACCTCATGAAACTGGCAAACTGGAAATGAAAGAATGAGGCTTCCGTCATTTAACTCTTCGATCTGCTGATCCTTATGCCATATTTGCTCCCGGATCCACGGTGCCCGAAATGGGTTGAAGTGCAATCTGACGAGGATCAGCTGTCCTCCTTGAAATATCCCAAATCCCCCTTCCATCTGATTTTTCCACTGCGACCTCGGTTTTGGGACGAAGGTATCGGATTTCATTTCAACATCTCGCATTCGTGACAACATGAACGATCGCCATTCACCCCTAAGATGACAGAATGCAATGACGCCCCAGCTTCCCATGTAATGCTGCAAATGGTGCGGTTCCACAGTCCGTTCTTTAGGTTGTTGGTCGCGAGGTGAGGTATAAATAAAGGTGAGAAGTCGATTTTCGATGAGTGCTTTCATGACGGTCTTGAATACTTGGCCTTGCGCAGGAGCATATTCATTCCATGAAGAGGAAAAAGCCTCACGAAATCTCTTTTCTGTAACGCCGAAGAGTCCATTCTTCCCGAAGAGTTTACGGCCGAATGACTTTATCTGTTGGCTGATGACGCCTTGGGCACTGTTGGCTAAGATGTTTTGGGCAAGAAGGATTGCTAGCATCTCCTCTTGGGTTGGTTCAGATGCTGGCAAAACAAATGTATTGTCGGTGTAGAAATAGCCTTTTCGAGTCGAATTGTATTGGAGGGGCGCGTTTAACTGATCGCGCATATAATCTATCGCTCGTTGAGCTGTCTTCGTCACTACTTCAAATTGTTGGGCTAGCGTTGTTGCATTTGGGTATCTACCTGCCTTCACCTGCTGGTCAAACCATTGATACTGCACCAGTTTTTGATTTTCCCCCATAACCACTCCAGTGCAAAAGTTTACCCAGCCTTACTGCTCCCCCAACTGTATCATCTGATCGGTAATCTCGGTGAAGGCCACATCATGGCTGATGAGGAAGAGCTGGTCGTACCAGTGATCGGTCACCTCCTCCTTCCCATGATCTATGGCACGGAAAGCTTGGGCGAGGTTCTCGCGCCGTGATACGTCGAGATTGGAGGTAGGCTCATCGAAAAAAGCTACCCGGGCGCCGATGGTTTGCAACAGGGCCAAGCGTAGTGCAACCACGGCGCTCATGGTCTGCCCACCGGAAAGCTGGTCATCTGAGCGCTCACGCACTTCGCCGTTAACCATGTCACGAAGGATGATCCTGTAGTCGTCACCCCAGATCAGTTCCTCGTCTGCTTCTGAAATTGTTCGGTAGATGCGGTCGGCACGGAGGGTGATCTCTTCCCGGAATCGCTCGGAAAGCTGAGCCGAAACGTTCTTGAAGACCTTGTTGCGGAGGAACTTGACCAGCTCTTCCTTTTTTCGGAGATCCCGCGCCTCTTCTTGCTTCTTGCGAATCTCCTCCTGAACCTTCTCCAGTTCAGCAATTCCTGCCGCCAGACGTTGCCGGTACTGGTTAAGGTTTTTCAGGCTCTCCTTCAGAGTCGCTTCGGATGCCTGCAGCGTCTCCTTCTTCTGTTGCTGTTCGGCATGGCTCTCGGGTGAGTAATCCTTCTCTACTTCTTGCAAACTACTCTCTTTTGCAGCCTGATCCCGCTCCAGATCTGCAAGACGCTTCTTGTACTTCTCCAGCGTTTCCTGCCGCTTCGGCAGGTCTTTCGCTATCGGCTCGGCCTGAAGGTAACGTTCGTGGTCGGGCTGTGAAAGACGACGTTCCTCCTCGGCTTCGCGAATACCGGTCTCAACGTCTTGATACGCAGCCAGCAATTCCACTTTCTGCTGTTTCTCGCGTTCCGTCTTCTCGGCCGTCTCGCGTTGGAGTTTAGCGGCATTCTTTCTTTGCTCGTTACGCTTACCCGCTTCAGAGAACTCCTGTAAGCGACGCTCAAGCTCATGGATTCTGGCATCAGCCTTCGCCCTGTCTGTCCTGACAGCTGCAAGTGGCGTCTCCGCAGTGGTCATCATGTTGCCGATGATAGTCGTTACCGCAGACGCCACATCATGACAGCAGGTTTCCCATCCTTCGAGGGTGACAAGCTGTGCGGATGGTTCTCCCGAGAAGACGCCGGCCTTAAGCGTTTCACCCGTCTTCCGACAATCGTCAAGTTGGTGCTCTTCAACCCAGACACTAAAGGTTGCGGCGATGCCGGCAGGGTCTAGTTGTCGGAGGTATTCTTCCCGCTCTTTATCTTTCGCGTTCCGCTCCTTTTCCAGACTGGCAATCTCGGCACGAAGCAACCGGAATTTTTCCATCTCTTTTCCTGCAGCCTCTGCTACAGCAATCTTGATTTCCATTGCGGAAATGGCTGCCTCGATAGTCGCGATCTCACTTTTGATCTGCAGTCTTCGCTCCGGAAAGACCTCCAGAGACTGTTTGCCATCCATGTTCCGACATTGTTCACCGAAGAACGGACAACTGCCTTCAAGCAGTTTCTCTTCCCCCTCTGTCAAGCCGGCCACTCTCCCCAAGAACCGGGCTTTCTCTGCGAGCAGGATCTCACGTTCTTTGCGAAGAGGCTCCAGTGTCGCGGCGGCAGCCTTCCATTCCGGCTCGGCCAGGAGTTGGCTTTCCTTTTCATGAATACCACTATCGAGTTCCACCAGTCTCCCGAGAGTTACCCGGAGGTATGGCATGTGGGTATCGATCTTCACCAGCGGAAGATTCCGGAACTGCTCTTCGATTCTCTTCACCTGATCGACTGCGGACTGACAGCGCGTTTCTTCCTCAATCAGTTTGGTCAGGTTCTGCCGCAGATCGTTCTCTTCGGCTAAGGCCGTTTTTCGATCCTCCTGGAGCTTCTCCTCCTGGAGAGCGGCTTCGCTTTCTTCGTGGTCGGCGGACTGACGTGCCGAAGTTGCCTGAAGGTTTAGATCATTGATTTCCTTATCCAGTGCCTGTTTCGTCTTCTCACGCTCACGGAGCTCCTGAAGCCTCTTTTCGACGGACTCGTAGCGTTCTTTGCCGGGCCGGGCCTGTTCAGCGGTTCGGGCAGCCGTCTCAGCCTGTTCGACCAACGCCTTTTGAGAGGTTATGTGCTCGCTCCCAGAAACGATACTTTGTTTCACCTGGACAATTTCGCTGCGAAGTCGCTCGACTCCATTTTTCTTTTCCTCAAGGGTTTGAAGCAGTTCGACTACGACGACGAGATCCGCGGTAACCCCTTTCAGCTCGCTTCCCTTCTTTTCCTCATCCAGCACCAGGGTTTTGAGTTCTTCCTGTCGCTGCGGGAGACAGGCGATACGATCCTCTTTGCCGGCAATATCTGTCTCCAGGTTTGTGAGCTTCGCCTTGATAATGTTTCCCAGCTCCTTCCGTAAGCTTCCCCAATAATGAGACATGAAAAAAGTAGAGCTTTCTGGCATTCTAAAGCGCCAGGAGGTTCGAATGAAGAAAGCCCGTTTCACTGAAACCCAGATCATCACGATTCTCAAGGAAGCTGAGTCCGGAATGCTGGTAAAGGACGTCTGCCGCAAGCACGGGATCAGCGACACCACCTACTACAACTGGAAATCGAAGTACGGCGGCATGGATGCCTCCGATCTCAAGCGCATGAAGGAGATGGAAGCGGAAATGAGCCGTCTCAAGCGGATGTACGCCGATCTTGCGCTTGAGAACCGTGCGCTGAAAGACCTGATCGAAAAAAAGCTCTGAGGCCGTCCGAGAAAAGAGAAGCCGTCTTTTATCTCATCGCTCAGCACAGGCTCTCGATCCAGCGCAGTTGCCGCTGTGTCGGCCTTGCTCGTGCGGCCTACTACCGACCCACAGTCTGTGCCTCAGAAGCCGACCAGGAAGTGATTTCGGCGCTCAACACCCTGATTGATCGCCACCCCAGGTGGGGGTTCTGGAAATGTTTCCGGGCATTGCGCCGTATGGGTCACCTCTGGAACCACAAGCGTGTCTACCGGATCTACTGCAACCTTCGGCTGAACCAGAAGCGTCGGGCGAAGAGAAGGCTGCCAAAAAGGGTGAAACAGCCTCTACTGGTGCCACAGCAGCCGAACCAAGTATGGTCGGCAGATTTTATGAGCGATACGCTGTATGCCGGTAACCGCTTCAGAACGTTCAACGTCATTGATGACTTCAACCGGGAGTGTCTTGCCGTCGAGATCGACACTTCAATTACCGGCAAACGCCTGATACGCGTGTTCGAGCGGCTGCGCGTTGAGCGCGGCTTACCAGAAGTGCTGCGAACCGACAACGGCCCTGAATTCTTATCTGGCGAGTTCGTTGCGTGGGCCGACTCAGCAGGAATAATTATCCAGTACATTCAGCCGGGCGAACCGAACCAGAACGCTTACATCGAACGCTTCAACCGCACCTACCGCGAGGAGGTCCTATCGCTATATCTCTTCCGCAACCTCAAGGAGGTCCGGGAGATCACGTACTGGTGGATGAACGATTACAACGAGCTGCGTCCTCACGACTCGCTCGGTGACATGACGCCAGCCGAATACATGGAAAACTACACCGGAAACTCTACTTTCCAACTGTCTACTTGACAGGGAAGCTTACGCTTCGTGCCGTCAAAAGTCTTGCGCCAGGAGTCGATCCCGAGGATCTCGTCAAAATCTTCCTTTCGCTTCGTGGTCTGTTTCTTGACAAATGGCCCGAGGAATTCGCTCTGGAAAGGCCCGATCACCAGCTTGAACTGCTCGGCCAGGGATCTTCCCTTGGAGAGCCCGAGAAGCTCCCGAATCCGTTCTTCAGTCTCCTCGCCCCCGGCATGGTCCTCGACCTCGAAAATGCCGCCCATGTCCTTTGCCAGCCGCCATGTCGCCGGTGTCCCCACAGTCCGTGTTACGCGGTAACTGTCGCCATCACTGGCGGCGAAGGTGACGGATATTTCTCCCCGTTTGGCGCCAATTGTGAGAAAGCGATCAACATTGGAAACGAAATCCCGCGCATCGACACCAAAGAGGGCATACCCGATGGCCTCGAAAACGGTGCTCTTCCCAACACCGTTCGGCCCGGAGAGAACATTGATACCACGAGAGAATACGAGTTCAGTGTCACGATGGGACTTGATATTCTTAAGATGGATCGAAAGTATCTGCATCATTTCAAGAGAGCAAAGAGCTCTTCTCCCTCAGTGTCGCCTTTCAGCACCTGGTCGCGGATGGCAGTTGCCAGCGATACGAGTTCATCCTCTTTCCCTTTCCACGCACTGTTGGCACCGATCAGTTCATGCAATACATCACGCTCAATCTCTTCCAGGTTCCGTCGTTCAGTTTCTTCCAGCCCTCGTCCTGTCACCAGGGACAGGTGGTTCTTGATCTCGACGTGTAGTGGATCGGCCAGCTCTTCGACAAGAGACCGAAGCCGTTCGCGCCCCAGCTCGAAAGGATGGAACCGGACGCGGCCGGTGACTTTCATCTCGAGCAGTGGCCGCTCACCCACCCCGTTCAGCTTTTCTGCCAGTTGATCCCTCAAATGGTTCAAGGCCTGATCAACACTTTCTGCTCCGTCCAGACTCATTGAGATAGACTTCATCGGACGAGGGTCAGTCTGCCGGAATTCCGTTGCATAGTTACCGTCATCAACAGTGACAAGCCAGTACCCTTTGTCGTACCCTTCTTCGCCGAAATTCACCCGTTCCGGTGAGCCAGGGTTGAAAGCGTAGGGACGACCTTCCGGAGTCTCGATGACATATGGTTTGTGGCCATGGCCCAGGGCCACGTAGTCAAAGACATCGGCGAGCGGCAGAGCCTCTGTCGGCTGCATGTTACCAATCTCAACGGGCGAGTATGTCCAAATCCCGACATGGAAAAGGAGAATGTTGTTTTTCGACTCCACCGCTTCACAGATGCGCGGCACATGCACGCCTGCTTGGGCACCGATGTAGCCGAGTCCATAGATGTTCAGTCCTTTGATCTCGATATGTCCGCCCATCCCGGTTTCGGGATCGAACGGATCGAAACGGTAGCCACCGTTCTCAGTTCGAGTAGGACGGAGGAGATGGATATAGCCCATCTGTGACAGCGCCTCCATCCATGAAATGCTGTCACGACGGTGAATCCAGTCGTGGTTTCCTTCCACGGCGATGCATGGGATACCGCCATCCTTCAGAGGTTGGAGAGATTCGATTGTACGAGCAAAGGTGCGGGGGAGAATCTGGCCGGTGTGGAATAGATCGCCAGCGATGAGGACAAAATCTACTTTCTCGGCAATGGCATCAGACACAATACTGCCGAGCATACGAAAAAAGTCTTCGTAGCGTGCGGCTTCACCGACTGAGGTGCGGTAGGTTTTGCCAAGGTGAATGTCGGCAGTGTGGATGAAGCGCAAATCTATCAACGGCTTACCCTGCTTTCGAGTAGGGGTATCCGGCACTTCGGATAAACTGATGGAAAAATGTGCCTTTTGAACCAGCAGTCATTAAACTCTCAAAAATTTCTTGTGGTACCTGGAAGTACTGATAAATACCTCCGTTAAGAAACTCAATTTCCAACGTAGATGTTTCAATCTCGTAGCCCACACTCGCCAAATTTGATGATTGAACAGGTTCTCTAATCATTGTCACTTCCTCCTTGATCTAATTTCGGCATCTTTTGCCGTCGCCAGCCATTAATTGTTAGTTTATAATGCGGCATAGCATCCCGTGCTTTTGCCCAGCACTCCGAAACATCAGGATCGTCGCTCTTAGGACGTGGTTCAATAAGCGGCAAACGAACTCGACTAGGGATTTTGACAGATTCACCAAGAACAAGTGCCTCTCCGGTCCTTAGTGCCGGCAGCAAATCAACAAGTCCACCAAGTGAATCAGGGACAATAGATTTGATTCTGCCTTGATCATCACTATTGGATAGGCGCAAAGCAATAAATGTCCCACATTGTGAAAGAGCAGTTTCATCCAATTCTGATGGTCTTTGACTTACTACAATTGCACCAATCCCGTATTTTCTTCCCTCTTTAAATATCCTTCTGACAGCTCTACTTGCATAACCAGCAACGAACTGCGCAGTGCCACCTTTAGGCAAATAGGCGTGAGCTTCTTCGTAAAACATCAATAATGGCCGGTCTCGACCTACTCCCGGCAAGTCTCTTCCCCAGAACATATTTTCGTACAGGATGCGCGTCAGCAACCCAACAACTAGATCCATTATTTCGAATGGCACCCCACCAAGATCAAGAACAGTAATCGCATGCTCATGATCAACCCATTCCTTTACCAAGACATCAAGATCATGGGTATATCCATCAAAGTCACCTGGCGAGAGTAAAAAGTCAAATCTTCTATCCTTTAAGCGACCTAAAATCTTATTGAGATAACTCCCCATCCCCAAGCTCATTGTTGGCTTAAAAGGCGCACTGCTACCAGCCCCAGGAGCTTGAAAAGATGCTGAGGTTAACGTTTCAGGATCACCTTCTTGTATAAGAGCCTCTTGAGTTCTTGCCATATCAAGATAAGTAACTTTATCCTTGCGATCAAAGTGATACCATAGCTTTTTGATAGAAAACGGCACTGGTGAATCCACTGTAATTTCATCAGCGTCAACTTGGCCTGTTATTGCACAGAATGCTTTTTTCATATCGAAAACAACATCACGTAGGGCTGAATCTTGGACAGATTCACTAGCTGATTTTCTATCAATTAAAAACCATCCAAGTTCATCAAATGACATAGCCCAATAAGGTATAAACAGTGGGTTAGTCTCATTTCCTATTGAATACACCTTAGATTTACCCTCTAAGGCAGATGCATATTCACCATGCGGATCAATTACAACAATACGTGCACTTGGATAGGAACTTGAAGTTAATGCCCTTAGTAGTGCAGCAACTGTGTTTGATTTTCCACTGCCAGTTGAGCCTACTATTGCTGCGTGCCTTGTAACAATTTTATTTAAATCTACAAATGCAGGCAGGCTCTCTGAAGCTGCTAGAGTGCCAATTTCAATCATAGAAGGGCCTGTATTCCCGTATATTATTGACAAATCATCTTCTGCAACAATATGAACTTCATCATCAAGTGTAGGGAATACACTGACCCCTCGCTGAAACCCTTCATGTCCGTAGGACTCGCCGACAAGCTGTACTTCTATCCACCGCTGACCTATAGGCACTGGCACATCATTTTCTTCAGGGTGGGATAATTCCGAAGCACCTACCATTGAGACAACACCAAAGAGATTTAAAAAACCCAGAGGAATTCTAACAAATGAGCCAATCTGACCTATTCGATAAACTCTTCCGTGTATTATAGGATTGGCAGAAGGAATATTTTGAGAAATTTCAACAAAAACCTTTGCCCCGACTACTCTTCGCACTACACCAAGAAAAGTGACATCAGTTTGCATTGGATTGTCCTTGTGATTCTGCTTCTGATAGTAATTGAACAGAAGGTTCAAACCCGTGCTTAACTCTAAATCCTATGAACAATTCCAAGTAATCAGCAAAAGAAGAGAAATTCCCGAGAGTGAAATATGTATTCTCACTATCCCAGAATGGCCACAGCTCTGTGTCTTTCTTTTTTCTGGATGGTTCGCCCCATGGCGCAACAATCCCCCCTATACATGCTTTATCAGGCCCCAGTACAGATAAGTTTTTGTATAATTTACCGAAACCACAAAGAGTTTCCGACAATTTCAGTTTCGTTTCACCTTCTACTTCGACAGGATCACCAAACATTAATGCTATTATTGAAAGCCTAGGGTTAGACCTTAGGCCTTGGAATAATATTTCATTGAGGTGTTCATCGAAAAAACTATATCCAGATACGACCAGCAAGGCTTCTCCCGTTGATACAAATCTTCTGAGCCGGTCCTGATATGTAAGAAATGGCAATTTTCTAGACTCGGTATATTTGTCTCTCGAAGGGAAAATCATCAACTCATCACCAGGATTTGGCTCACAAGAAGAAAGTCGGCTAATCCGTTTCTTTTTATCTAGTGGATTAGTTGTCATTATCCAATTAATTGAGCCGTGTATCTTCCAGATTCTCGTCCAAGATTTTGGTGGGTATGCATAACACTCAGATTTTAAATCGTCTGCCTCCACCGACTCAGGTGAGAAGAAAGGATTAACTGATCCGATAAATCCATCAAAAAATGGGACACTAGCCTGCTCCATAGCCTCTTCAAAAAGTAAATCGTAGTTAGTAGTAAATATCTCGACTGGCCAATACCTACTGGTATGTAATGAATGAATCCATTGAGAAAGTTTATATTGTGGTTGAATTTTTGAGTAATCAATACTTCGCACTTTTTTCGATATAAGCTGACAAACAGAAATATCTAAATTTATAGCTGCTGTTGCACCAACTAAACCGTCATATGCTTTTGTTTCAGAATTATTCATTAGTTCTCTGATTGCTCTAATCCTATCAAGAACCAATTCTACAGTTGCGTTGTTACCTAGTTCTTCTTTAATTGAGTTGAACAGAGTTTTATAAGGTTCATCTAGTTCATTTGATATTTGTTGTGTTAAAGCAGTAATACCAGGAACACCAATTGACATAGATGTTCCTGCTCCAAAAAAGAAAGCAAATTTCCTTTTTTCGGAAGCTAATTGCTCTCGAATCTCAAGTGCAACACGAAGAGGATCATGAGCTATCATAAGTTATCTCCTTAAATTACCGCTTCCGAATTGCACATTCTATCTGCTGCTCGACATTTCGGCCTTGCTCATCCTGCTGAACAGCAAACAGGAATACGCATTTCCCGTTGCTGGAACTTTCCCATTGATGTCCAACCTGGGATTTCTCCCGTGAATCGTCATTGGTCTTGTAGGGCTCCCCCTTGTATTCGACAACCAGAACACGCCCGTCAGTCAGTTCACAGACAAAATCGGGATAGAAGTAATCCGTGGAGGTCGGTAGCCAGAAGGAGAATCGGTCTTCCTTCTCCACGTTGCGCACCCAATGCTTGACAGCCGGATGCATGTCCAGCGCCCGGGCACACACAAACTCTTCTGCCGGAGTACCATCGGCCCGCTTTTCACGAAGATCATGGATTACCGGGTAATAGTGCTTTTTGAAGCGGTAGCGTCCGGAATAGTACGGCGGCCGGGCTGGGTAATGGGTAGGGTGAAAGCTGAATGCATAGCTGAAACTGTCTTCCAATTGGGGAGCTGCCAGGAATCCTGGCAAGGACTTCTGAAAGCCCGAAGCAACAGCATTATCTCTGCGGCGGTCAATCTCGCGGCGGATCGCTTCAGCAAGCGGATACTTGGCGCGAACCAGGGCCGTCAGGCTGAATCCACGATCGGCTTGCAAGTGACGAACAACTGCCAATAACCACTTGAGCAACTCCGCCTGGCCAACATCCTTCTGGCGGCATTCCCGATCAAGCCAACGGATAAGATCATTTTCAGTGGCATGGGTGGCAATTTCATTCAGATGCAATTGTTCTGCGCTTGCCAGCTCGTAAACAACCTTGCCACCATCGAGATCGATTTCGAATGCGGTGCCACGCTCCCTGATCGTAAATCCGGCCAGGGCAATGGGCGAACTGAAAAGATCGAACTCTCCCAGTTCGGAGAGAATACGCTTTTCGACCGGCTGCAGTTCTCCATCCCAATCAAGGCAGAGTTGCGGCAGTGGCGCAAAACGAACGCCTCTTGCCGACGGAGCCAGTAGTGCTGCCTGACGGGTCCGTTCACGCTCGATGGAATCCTTAATAGTCTGCTGATGCTTGGCATTGCAAGCAGTCAGCAGGAACTCTTCAACCTGCTCGGTAAGCTCTCCGCGAACGATTGCCGTGGCCCCGCCGGTAGTTGGCCGAATCTCAATTGTCTGTTTCAGGTCTTCAGGAACGGACTGAGTCGGTGCTGCCGGAAGTGTAATAACAGCTTCGGCAGGCTTGGGGCGAGCCTGTTCGCCACCCTGCGGCAGCGGCAATGCTGTTTGAGCGGGAGCAATAGCCTGGGCAGCTTCATAGGGCTCGAATCCCATGTTGTTCACCAGACGGTCGGCCAACTGATCGGCAACCCGCGCCGTAACGCTTGAAACCATGTGGGCATAGGCTTTTGACAGTTCAATCTGCCGGCGAGGCCGGGCATACGGCATCCTCAATACCCGCCCCAGAATCTGTTCAACGTCTTTCGAACTCTTCATATCCTGCAGACCGCAGAGCACGTAGGCAAAAGGGCAATCCCACCCTTCTTTCAACGCCTCCACCGTGATGACATAGCGGATCGGGCAGAGAGGATCGGCAAGCACAATACCATCCAGTTCCTTCTGGTCTCCGGTCGCAACTGCAATCTGCTTTCTCTCCAGTTTCTCCCCATCCGGACTGACAAGATGCTCCAAAAGCTTCTCAACGTTGACTTCGCCATTCTTCGGTTCAGCCTGAAACAGCAACACCGGTCGGATGTAATCCGACTCCTTTGCAGCAAGGATTTCCAGACGGTCTCTGGTGAGGATTGCGTCTCGAACCGCATCCTTCCAGCCGGTCGGGTGCTCCATCAAGACAATCGGCAGCTTGATCATGTCCTCACGCTGCAAGGCTCCGGCGCCGACGTGGTACAGGACATTGCTATTGTCCGCAGGAGTTGCCGTTAGCTCGATCACACAAGCAGGATGCAGGCTTTTCAAGGTGCGGAACGCCTGATCGGTCCGGTTATTGTGAGCTTCATCGACAACCACTATTGGTTTGTGCAGGGTCAGCCAGTTGGCAAGGGATGATTTGACCCGCCCCAGATCGGACGCGGTCAGGTACGGTTGCGCGGCAAGATCAGCTTCAGTCACCTTGTCCAACCGTTCTTCCTGTTGCGGGGTGAGCCCCTGGAAATGACGGGCAAAGTTTTCATCAAATGAATAGACGTTGCGCTGGGTTTTCTCCTTCACGTTGAACGACTGGATTGTCGCCACGACGACGATAGCCGATTGGCCCACATCCTGCGGCCCGACGGTTACCAGATCATCCAGAGCGCAGACCCGAATCCGCTCGCCGAAATATTCCGCCAGCGCCATGCGGCAGGGATGGCGCGGGACTGACAGGGCCGCCAAGGTCTGGGAACGAATGGCGTCGGATGGAACCAGCCATAATGCAACCGGGGCATCGGTGTCGAGCAGGGTCTTGCCGGTATGCGCCACCGCATGGGCAGCCAGAAAGGTTTTACCGCCGCCGGTCGGTATCCGCACACAGACTGCCGGTACATCACCAAGCGCCTCGGAATTGTACGGCACCTGCCAGGATTGCCCCTGCTTCTCTTGCAACGGAGCGCATTTTTGCCACGCAGCATTCAGCCCGCCTATGCGCAGTTGCCGGAAAAAGTTGTCGAGGGCTGCCAGCGATTGTTCCTGATAATCTTTCAGTTTGAACATACTCACCGGACCTTTATGTCATAGGGAATTTGTTTGAAAACAATGTTGGCTTCTCGCAGCCGGGCCTCTCCCAGGCGGGTAGTCTCGCCATAGATCACCCGGGGGCCATCATGGGGAAAGGTCTCGTTAAGGTATGCCAGCACAGTAGAGGTCAGCACATTGCCTCCCTGCGGGCGGCGGTCACCGAGAATGCCGTTGTACAGCAGGTAATAGGCAGTATTGTTATGGACACCGAGAAAAGGTGTGGTGAACTCCTGCCTGGCGGCGTCTCCTGTTTCAAAATGCCAGAGATAAGCTGCCAAAGGCCCAAAACGGACATTCGGATGAATGCCGCCATCGGCATCAAA
Source organism: Geobacter sp. DSM 9736 (assembly GCF_900187405.1). Lineage (NCBI taxonomy): Bacteria > Pseudomonadati > Thermodesulfobacteriota > Desulfuromonadia > Geobacterales > Geobacteraceae > Geobacter > Geobacter sp. DSM 9736. Next base: position 888,813 of record NZ_LT896716.1, on the reverse strand, counting down.
AACCGGTTCTCCCAACGTGTGGAAGCCGAAGCCACCGCCCCCTTGCCAATCGATGGCCTTGGAGATTCCTCCCTGCTCGCCGGCAATCACTTTTTCCAGCCGGGGCATACAGTGGGATACCGCATGTTCCCCCATTTCGACACCAATCCAGCGTCGCCCCATTTTATGGGCAACCGCTGCCGTAGTGCCGGAACCGAGGAATGAATCGAGGACGAGGTCGCCGGGGTTCGGTGCAATATGGAGAATTCTTTGAAGAAGTCTTTCTGGCTTAGGAGTACCGAAACTAACGTCAGCTCCAAAAAGAAGATTACATTCTTTTTTTGACTCGTCAGTGTGCCCGACATCATCATGAGGCCACCACGTCCAAGGAACCAAACCTTCAACTTCCGATAAATATCTTATGACGCTAGGTTGAGCGTTACCGTCTTTACCCCAATAAATTCGGCCTGCGTCTTTAAGTTTCAAGAATTCAGATTCAATGGTCGACCAACAACGCCCTTCAGGAGGAACGTGGGTTTTCCCGTTGGGGGCAGTAATTGTGTACATTTGATTTGGCCGATATCCTTGCGCTGTCATTGGGAGACCACGCCACCTTTTTGTTGGATCAGTCTCTTTAGGGTTATCAGGATTGCGATAAATCTTAGCTTGTGCCTCATCTAACGGGACTCGATTCCGAGCTGACTTGAACCTATCTGGTGATTTTGCATAGACCATTATATATTCGTGGACATCACCGATAGATTCTCTGTTTTCGCGAGAATATCGCTTTTGCCAGACATTCGAAGCGATGAAAGCCCCACGCCCAAAAATCTCATCCATCATAACCTTCAGATAATGGGCTTCGCGGTCATCAATAGAAACCCAGATGCTTCCGTCTTCTGCCAGAAGATCCCGGAGTAGCACAAGCCGGGGATACATCATAGACAGCCACTGTGAATGTTCCAGCTTGTCGTCGTAGTGGGTGAAAGCCGACTGGGTGTTGTATGGGGGGTCGATGTAGATACACTTTACCTGCGAGCGGTAAAACGGCAGCAGAGCTTTCAGCGCCTTGAGGTTGTCGCCTTGAATCAGCAAATTGTCAGCAGCTGCATCTCCAAAGGCGGCCTGAAATTGCAGTAAATGATAGGGAGTTTCGACCGACGTACCCACGGCCTGGGTTTTGTTAACCCAATCGAGAAAAGGCATGTATTATCCTCATATTTTCAAGAACTGACTGGTAGCAATAAATTCACGCAAACCATTTTTATTTACTGATGTGTATGGCTACCAGTAAACTCGATGGTTGAAGCCTCAGCTCGCAGAAAAAACGTCACACCGACAATTAGTGAGCCGCCATAGGTGTCAGAAAGTCAGCAATTGTCTTCAACACTGCCGTTTCCCTGCGAGGGTCTTTCTCAACGGTATGCAGATTAGTACGGGGTCCCCTTGAACTCGACGGGGATACTCTCCTCGTGCACCACCAAATCGGCAGCTGCGTTGGCACTCTCGTCTTTCGCCGGTTCATCCTTGGCCAGTTGCTGATAGGCGTCGGCAATAACTTTGGCCATCAATTCCCGCCGCTGCTTAAGGAAGTCCCAGTACTCCATGGTCTCCCATCTATCAGGCAGGGCGTGCCAGTAACGCATCTTCTCCATCTCGTGGACAGAAAAGCGCTGGCTCAATTCCGGCACGTATTCGACGGGCGGCTTATCCGAGATCTTGGCGTTATCGCCCCACTCAACCATGGTGAAATTTGCAACCTGGTTCGTGTCGCGGCTGTCGGTTATCCCATGATGCTTTAGATACGCCTTGGGGAACAAATGGTGCCGCTCTAGAGAAGAGCGGTTGGCATTGGTGTAGGGATCTAGCAGTTCAGAGACCTTATGCTGGGAAAAGAGCACCTTGGCATCGAGCAGGTTTTGCGCGGCGAAATAGGCATAGAGCGAGGGGCTGCGTGCCACCGAGGTGGCCAGTTCGTTGGGTAGGGTGATGGCCCAGAAATCACCAGTTAGTAGGGAATCACAACTACGGCGCAATGTAGCGACAAACTCGTCCGCCGTCTTAACTGTGCGCAAACTGCCCAGATCGGTCTCCATCCGCGATTCGGATGAATTGGTGTAGCGACCGGTCAGGTTCACCATATAGTACCACTGGGCAATCACCCGTCGCAGCTTGTACTCATCCACGCCGTATTCGAGCCGGCCTAGCAGATAGAAGACATAGGTGTAGAGCAGGTTGGTGCCGGAACTGATCATCGCACTACTGCGATAGCCAGCCTGCATAAGTACCTTCAGAAAATCCTGCCAGTTCTGCAGGTTGAGCACCCGGGCCTGTGCTTGCTTGAGGATTTCAAACTGGGCATCTCGACGCTCTGGGCTGAACTGCTCTGTGGTCAGGTCTTTGCCCCGCAGTATGGAATAGACATACTGCAGCCGGGCACGGCGGAACGCCAATCCGACCGCGACACGCAACAGTTGATCCGGTTTGGGAGTGATAAAGTGGTTGAAGGGTGATGGGGCGCCAATTGTGGGTAATTTGGCCGCACGGCAGAACGACTCAAGTTCCATGCGCCCTTCGTCCCAGAAGACAGACATGAGGGTCAGGATAAAATCTGCCTGGTTGAGCTTGACCCCTTCGCTGTTAATCCGGACAAAAATATCGGCTACCTGCTCTTCGCCAACGGTGGGGGCAATCTCCAGGGCAGTAAAGGGATACTTCTGCAGGTCGAAGAGACGATCCAGGTTATGGCTGATCATCTCTTCCTCTTCGTCATTCAGCTCGCCCCGTTTCTCCCGCAATCCCTTAAGAAAATCTTTGACCAGAGTGTAGCTAGATTTGCCAGAAGACCAGATGTCGGAGATGTTGGCTATAAATTCAGGGTCCTTCCTAATAGCGGCGTCGGCCACCTCGAATTTGCCGTCCCTAGGCCGGAAAGCAATTTCGATCCTGGCTTCTGCGTAATCCTCGTTCAGCACTTTTCTGCCGCGAAAGACAGCATAGAGGGAGGTCAGCCGTTGCTGGCCATCGACTATCAGCAGATTGGGCACCTTATGAGGCTTCTCGCTGACACCAATCGCCTTGGCCCCACCAACATTAGCATTCGCCCAGAAAAGCAGATAACCGACCGGGAAGCCCCGGTACATGGAGTCAAACAGATCACGGACCTTGGTGGCGGACCAAACAAATGGCCGCTGAATATCAGGCAGACCGATATCGCCGATATCGATATAATGCAACAGCCCAGCAAGATCATAATCCACCCGCTTAAAGCAGGTACGAAGGTCACTCATTGTTTTCTCCCACGATATTAGAACGTCGAGCACGCCCCGAACCTGACGACTTCTGTAAAAGCGAAAAGCGGGAATCCCGATGAGGCGATATCAAGACTAGATTGGGGCACCAAGCAGGTGCGTGGTTCATCTACCACCCGGTCATTTCCAGTGTTCTTTATACATGCGCGAAAGACACCTCTTCGATAAGTTGGACTCGAGGAGAGATCTTAATAAGAAAAGCCGCCCGTCAATACTTGCTGACAAAGGCGGCTTAAGGTCCCAGCGATATAGTGGGGGATGCAGCCATCTCCCTATCCTCCATAAATACATGAAATTACGCCGGTTTAATACACTATTTCGCCTCCAAAGTCAATGAAATCCGCCAAGCACGGAAAAACGCAACGATTTTCTCCAATGTCCTGGCAGTCACATGGTTAATAACCCGGGGCACGGCAAGAAAATCACATTTTTCAGCATAGTATGTCCAGTGTGAATGGACTTACTATGCAAAAAAATGAGGTGCAGAAGGAGAGACTTGAACGGGTGGGGGGAAATTTAGCCGCCCATCTCTGAGCGGCTGGTTCTTTATTGAAAGGGGCCGATTATTTTTTGGGCTTTGGTGCTGCCTTCGGAGCTGCTTTTGTTTTTGCCGGTTTTGCCGGTGCAGCTTTCTTCACCTTCGGCGCTGCCGCCGTCTTCGCCGGTTTTGCAGCCGCGGCTTCTTTGACGGGAGCTTTCTGGACCTTCAGTTTGGCCGCTCTTACTTCCCGCGCCTTTGCCAGATTGGCAGCCAATCCCCGCTCCTGTGCCGTCTTCCGCCTCGATTCCGTGAGGCTCTTGGCCGACAGGGACTGATCCCTGGGAATCCCGAACTGCTTCCGGTATTCCCCGGGCTTCATGTTATGGGCCTTCTTCAGGTGGCGGGTCAGGGTCTTCATCTTACCCTTGCCGCACACCATGCAGATCACCTCATTGGCCTTGAAGGCCTGCTTCACCGTAAGAGCAGGCTTAGCCTCCTCGGGAGCAGCCACATCTTTGCCTGTCTCGAGCGTCTGAAGTGCCGCATGGACTTTCTGGATCTCCTGGAGGAGTTCTTCGGTAGACATCGGGGTGGTTGCAGCATGTGACGAGACAATGGATGATGCTAATTCGAGCAGCGTTGACATTTGTGACCCTCCCGGATGGTGCATTATTATTATTTAATTCCCGGCTTTTACCAGATATCCGCGCCTAAACCAACAAAAACCTTACTATCAGGTTATTACATCAAAATCTCAATCACCACGATTCGTCAATTCAGCAGCATGGACATAGCCGTCGATGAAAGCTTTTACCTCCCGTGGCGATCCGGAATAAATGTCGAGGTAACGCGGTTGTCCCTCCTTTGGCTTTCGGATAAGGCGAATCAGGATGTATTCGTTACCGCAGCGCTCCACCTTCAGGCCTGAATTCCAACATTTGAGCTGATCGCCATTGACCCTGCGACACAACTCCACCAGTGTTCGCTCTGTAACCTTCACCGGCATCCTCCAACCATCCGATCCAGCTTTTCAGTGTTAACGATCGTGGAATGTTCCCTGGAAACCGCTTCCAGAACGGCAGCAATAACTGCTTCAGCCTTCTCCCCCTGGAAATACATCTCTACCACCGCCTTCACCTCCTGCGAAATAAGATCGAAGTTGGAAATGCGTCTGCGATAAGGACGGTCCTCCAGAAACGCGGCTATTTTATCGGCAGAGCCGATGAGACGAACCCGGTCATCCAACGCCTCGGGTGGCAAGCCTATTGGATATCCGGAACCGTCAGGAAGCCTGTGATGGTGGAGAATAATGTCGCCGAGAGACTGGAAGATCGTCCCCTGAACATATTCATGTCCCCAAACGGGGTGTTTCTCCATTACTTCCCATTCCCTCTCCGTCAACGAATGCCGCTTGTCCAGTATCCGGTCCTGGATGAAGAGCTTGCCGACATCGTGAAGCATTCCCGCCAGGTACGCCTGTGTAGCGGACAAGCCGAAGTCTTTTTTTGTGCCCACTACAATTTCCCATGCTATCTCGGCCGTCAGCACCGAATGCCGATACAGATCGAGATTTCGTGCATAAAGGCACTTCTGAACGAGAACCAGCGAGTTGTGTTCCAACGCGATATTCAGCGCGTTTTCTGCGATCATATGCATATAGAGCTACCTCCAAAAAAGAGCTATCAGGGAATACATCTTCTTCATTTCCTCCGTGAGATGCCGGAGGCTCAAGAACCCGCGCATCCATATGAAACCCATCAATGGCGCCGTTATGGACAGAACAAGAATGGTCTCAGTCGTTGTTCCTGTGCTATACAGCTTCGCCCCCCGCGGCGGACCGCCTGGCGATCTGAAAGGGATTCCGGTAATACTGAGGTAGTCTTCCCCCAGGTGCAGAAGCGCCCCGATGCAGATATAGAAACAAAGGTAAAGCCAGATCTTGGGGGAAAGCCAGCATGCTCCGTAAGAAACAACAACGAACCCAATCCATGGTGGCGGCCAGTGCGTGAAAGTCCGGTGCCGGACAATGCCCATTTCCAGGAGATCAGGAACGAGTGAACCAAGGATTGCCATTAACGTTGGCAGGCAGCTTCCCGTTACTGCGTATACCACAGCTCCGGTAGTGAGTTTATGGCTCTTCCACCGCATTATTTACTTGATCCTCCGGTACAGCTGGACGTCGTACCATGCTGAATAGTGTTGCCAAAATGGCGTCAATATGATAAAGAAAAACCTGGAGGTGTCACATGGCACATGCAAAAACCGAGGACCGGATCTGCGCAAGAGTCCCCCACGACGTCTATGAGCTGCTCTCAGAAGCTGCCAGCTCAATCGGGGCTACAATCAACCAGTTCCTCGTACAATCTGCCGTTGAGAAGGCGCACCATATTGTCGAAAGGGAACGCGTTATAACCCTGTCCGCCAAAGCCGCCAAGACCGTTTTAGACCTCATCGAGAATCCGCCGGAACCGAACGAACGGCTGAAAAAGGCAATGCAACACAGAGAGGAAATCCTGTGCCGGAAATAGTACCTCTCTCTAACGACCATGATCGGTCCAGTTTCGATTGCGGCGTTCCTGAACTGAATGCATTCCTTAAAACCACGGCTCGGCAGCACATCCAAAAGGGGATTTCTCGCACTTTTGTCCTCATTGATCAGGACACCCCCTCAACAATTATGGGCTTCTTCACCATCACTCTCTGTGAAGTCACGGCAGATAAACTCCCGGCTCGTTTTGTCCGAAAATATCCGAAACATCCTCTCCCCGCCCTTCGGCTCGCTCGGCTTGCCGTTTCACAGCAGTATAAAGGGAAGGGTTACGGTGGGCTCTTGCTTGCCGAGGCTGTTCATCGTACAGTGCTGGTCGCCGAGCAGACGGGTCTCATCGGTCTGTTTGTCGATGCCAAAGATCAGAATGCATCTGATTTCTACAAGAAATTCGGCTTTGTCCCCATTCCCGACAGTCAACTCCAACTTTTCCTTCCGTTTGCTACCATGTTGAAAGCAGTCCCTGGAAATTGACTCACTCTGTTTCAGCAGGACAGAGGACCCAACCATTTGAAATAAAGAAGTTTCACCTGTTGTTCCCGCCGGTTTTTCATTGACAAAAATCCTGAAGATGCCCCAAAGTAAATCCATCATTATTGAAAGGGCGGGTGACGCCATGACCAGAAAAATTTATGCCTTCATCACATCTGCTTTTTGGACCGTTCTCCCCTGCTTTCTTGCAGGAGGTGTGGTTGGGCTCTTCTTCATCAAGTCTTTCTGGTACTGGGCAATCGGTATTGCCTCACTCGCTTTCATATGGTGTCTACTGGACAGAGTCCACCTGCGGCTGTACCGCGGGTGCCTTGATCGATCAGGAATGTGGCACATGTTGAAATACGGGTATGCGAAGCCTGTGCTAAGGCCGGCAATGTCGGCCGCAGAGTATGAATGGTATATGAATTGGGTTGTATTCGGTGTTCCCCTGCGCATTTTCCGTGATCGCCGTAGAAAAAAAGATCCCTCAACCTTCCACCATTGGTGAAAATTATGGCGGCTTTGAGTATTCCCAAGCTCCTTTGAGTTTCAAAATATCGTCCCGTTGAAGAACGATACTCCCTTTATAATCAGCAATTATGCTAAACGGATCAGAACTGTAGAAGTACAGAAATGTATCCTCCGCTTTTTCTAAATGGCTCAGAACTGCAATTGGCAATTTCAAAGAGATCTCACCTATGGAAATCTCTGCTCCGTATTCCTTGAGAGCAAATACGATGTCGCCTTCGTCAATTTGCACCGGCACTTCCTCCCCTTCAGCGACAAGGGCGATTACTCCATCTGACACAAAAATCATTTTTTCGATCAATTTGATTACCTCTTAGGCCCCCGAGATGGAGCAGGCACACCACTTTTTGGGAGGGGCGAGTTTTTGCTCTGATGCTGCAGAATCTTTCCGGTCTTTTGGAGCCCTCGCTGAACTCGCGCTTCAGCCTCTCGTGCTACCGCCGTTGCCTCTCGGCTTTGCTGCATCACCGTCTCTTCTTGCCGTGTTACAGCTGCCTTATATGGACCAATCACCTTTGTAACATCTCCAACCATCCCAGCAGTTTCGTGCAATCCATCCCTGCCGATCGCAATCATTGTGGCAGCTGTGCCGGCATCAATACTTCGCCCTTCGGTGAAATCTTTGGTAGCAGCACTACCAGCAAGATTTTGATCTGACGTGACTCTTGTTCCAGTTACCTGCCTTGACGAGAAGTCAGCCTTTACTCCCCCATCAGCACGAACGCTCGCTATCACACCGCCACCACCGCGTGAACTCACAACTGCAGCGCCATGCTGCGAAAACTGCACAAATTCCTGTTCTGTAATGTCCGTTGTTTTCCCTGCAACCAGGTTTCCTCTCGCATCCATCTTTCCTTCAACCTTCGCAAAATGAAGATCTCCATCCCTGTCCTTGCTGTACATCAGCACCGAACTATCAAGACCGCTCGAGAAAGATCCTCCGACGAGTTCCATCTTGCCTGTTTTCTCATTCCGGCCGTAATACCAGTCGCCGTTGACCTTCATTTCCTTTCCGCCGACCGAAACATTGTATGCACCGGTTTTCCGAGAAAGATTCAGGTCCGTATGCTCATATCCCGTCTTGATAAAACTCCCTACTGTCTCACGGAGTCCCCTATCAACGGTCCGAACATCCCTATCAACGCTCTCGGCATCCCGCCCGACCCGGAATGTCGCCATATCTCTCCGGTTGACCTCCCCTCCCCTGTTAATTGAGAAGGATTCGATGTTGCCGGCACGATCCCGGGTAATGTCATAGGCGAAGCCTTTCCCAGCCTTCATCATACGATCCACCTCGGACACTGCATTCTTCCCGAAACCTGCCTTCCGAAGATCCTGCTTCAGGGTCTCGGCAGCGGCCTTGTCGCCCGAGGCTACCACTCCCTGGCTGTTCGAGTTCACGACATTACCATCCATCCCGACGTTCATGGTGTGCCTGCCGTCCGAGGTGGTGAAATTGATGTTCTGCCCCTCCATCGCTTTCTGCATCTGCGCAAAGCCCTTGTCGGTCAGCTTCTCTCCCTGGTACATTTCCGGGTCGCTCTTCAGCTGAGGCGCTATTCGATCAACCATCTGGTCCGCAGCACCCCTCACCAGGTCATACCGTGCGCCTTTGCCAGTTACATCATGTGAAGCCATTGTCTGGAAGTGTTCATAGCCACCGGACATGTAGACACCGTGAACCTTCCCTGCACTTTCGGCAGCGACAACATTTCCCATTTCGGCGCCGGCATTGATCGCTCCACCAAGCTTAGCCGACATCTCAGCTGATTCAGACAGATGCCTTGCATTCTGGAACTGTGCTTTCATCTGTAGCGCCTGGCCTGACGTGAGCCCGTATTTCGAGGCCACCTGGTTTACCGCTGCGGCATTCGTGTAATCCCCAAGCCCCTGCATCTCGGAGCGGAATGCATTGAACTGTCGCCAGTTCCCCTGGAACCCCAGCGCCTGGGCTCCTTCGTAGGCTTTCACTTCACCATCAAGTTGGCCGACGTTCCTGTCGAGGTTCTTCTCCAGGAAGCCTTTGTAATTTTCGGCAGTCCCAAAGACCTTTCCCAAAGCGGCATCATTCGCCACTTTCATCTGTGCATGGGAATCCAGATTGCCGCCATAATTCTTGTCAATCACGTCACGTAGTGCCCCAGACTGTGCCAACCCGGCTTTTCCGTCGAAGATGCTGAGGCCGTAAGAGTTGTCCAGCCCCGCCTGCCGCATGGCAGCCCCCTTGCCGCCAAAGCCGACAGTTTTCCCGATTCCGCCATCGGCCATCATCCGTGACGCCCCGCCAAGCCCGAAACTGTCTACGAGATCACTAGAAGCCGTGGTTTTGGATGTCATGTCGAGGTAGGACTGGTTCCCCCTGGCCCAGAAACTGTGCTCGTTGCCCCAAGCCTGAGTCGGCACAGCGGAGGAATTTCTTTGAATCGATGAAGCCCTGCCGGCAGGGTCCTCCACCTCATGGGCTGCCCGGCTGCCTGCGGACTGGATCTGCTTCGAGAGGGAACCGGCCATCATCGCCATGGCGTGCCCGCCGAATTTGACGAGCATGCCGGTCAGAGCTGTCGCGAGCATCATGCCGCTCATCCGAAGTGTCCCGAACATCCCGAGGATCTTGGTTGTCTGATCCGGGAAAAAGTAAAAGGCATCCATCCCCAAATTGTTCTGGCGCACCAACTGGTATGTCCGGTTCGCATAATCGATGGCAAACTGATGGATGATTGCATCGGTGACGCCCCATGCGGCGAGCCAGACAAAGAATCCGAAGATGGCACCGACAGCCTTGCCGATAATCGGAGTCGGGATAAAGAGGGCCAGGAACGGCACCAGCCCGACCGCTATGGCTGTGAGAATCGCCCGCAAAACGGGCAGCCATTCGTTTGCCGCCTTCATGGAGCCTGAAGCATTGAGAAGAAACTGGTAGTTCGTAGCACCAGCGGAATTCCCGCTGCGGAAGATGTCATCAAGGCGCTGGGAGATGTAAGCCTGCTTCACGAAATCATCAACGGATGCCGCGCCCAGGCCGACGCCCGTGTTGACGTTGTTCAGGACAGTTTTGCATTGGGTCAAGGATGCAGCGTTACTGGGGTCGTAACCGAGAGCTGAGCAGACAGCGGTGATGTTGTTCTTCAGGTTGTCCGGCGTAAGCTGTCCGCTTATGTTGGCCCAGGCATCGGTACAGGTCAGGGACTGGCCGTTCGATGTGGTCGAGTCGTAGTAGACCGTATAGACTGAGGGATTTTGAGCCTGTGCAAGGAGGGGCGCAAAGTCGGTTGAGGTCTTACGCAGGGCATCCACGGTAAGGGTCGTACCGGGGCGCATGATCTCGTAGCTGACACAGTCCTTGATGTAGTTCCGCATCGAGGTATCGATGTTGCTGTTGACCGCCGACAGTGGGAGGCTCGAAATCTGGTAGAGACCAAGAAACCCCTTGCCTCCTGCCTGGTTCTCGTAACTCAACGGATCGCCCGAGGTCGTGACGATATCAACCAAGCCTCTTTCCACGGCATTAAGTACTCCGGCAATCGCCACCACACCATTCGGTATGCCTCCTATGGTCTGGTTCTTGTTGTACACCGGGTCGTAGATATGGAGGTTTCCCTTCGGGACGGCAAGAGACAGGTACACACCTATCCCAACCAGAGAGGGAACAATCCACGACATTGGGGAGCCGTTTCCACCCCCGAGGATTCTGGCGGCAATGGTGACGCAACCGAAGAATATTCCCGCAGCGATGGAGAACGCATAAAACGACATGTACCCGTTGTCCCCGAATACCAGGGCCAGTTTGTTGAAGGCATTGACTACCGCATCGAACCCGCCATAGACGTAGTAGTCGAAATCGACGGCCAGAGCGGCAGAGGGAACAATGACGATCAGGAGGATCGTTGCTGAGATAATGGTTCTTCGTTTCATGCGGGAAACTGCTTACCCTTTGTATGCTTCAACGTTTATTAACCCGGCCGCAATCAGTTTCCTGTTCCGGAAATAGGCGTAGATCATGGCGATTAGCGGAATCAGAATGAAGATCGCGGTAGAGACCAGGATGAAATAGGCCGATGTCAGGAAGACATTCTTGAAGCCCTGCACCCAGTTAAAGATTGCCGCTACCGTCTTCTCCGAAAGGCTTGCGTGGTAGAGCTTGGAGACGGCCCACGACACGTTGCCGTCGGAGAGGACCTTGAAGTAGACGAAGTGAAAGGCAATGAAGGCTACCACCGCCTTGAGGATAGCCCCGAAGGCCATTCCTCCTAGGAGGTTCGTTATCATCGCCCTGGTGTACTTGCCGATGTAGCAGGTGGCCGTTTTCGCCATGAAGATGGCGTAGCCGAGGGAGAACCCGAGGGCGAGCATGAATGCGCTGAACTTGTCGAAAAGGGAGGGATCGGCATTACCGAACATGGGGATGTATCGCTCAATCACTCCTATGGCCACCGGTGTCAGGAGCGCCGAGACCAATCCAGAGGCGAAGGCGCTCCGGAAACCGACTTCCATGAACTCCAGCCGCTGTTTGGTCGTCAGAAAGCGTGCGTGGATGATGCACCCACCCAGTTCGTTCGCGAAATTCTGGTCGATGTACGAGATCGCCTCCAGAAGTCCACGGGGGTGGATCTCGCTCCCCTGAGGGATAGGCATGATATCCTGAGTGTTATTGCTGCTGCGTGACATCTTTATTCTCCTCTCAGATCAGGGACGTGATCAGGTTCAAGACACCGCCGCCGTAGGCAACGAGAGCCGCAAGAAACAGGCATAGCGCCGCCAAGGTCGGATTTCTCTGTCGTACCCCGACCCAGAAAGCGAGGGCGATGAGCGAAATGAAGAAGAACCTGCCCCAGAAGCCGTAAAGGAAGGTGGCGAAGAGCTTCTGCCAGAATCCGGTGTACTCGGAGGGGTTCATGTAGTGAAGCGGATTGAATCTCTCGATAGGCATTGCCCTTCTCCTCACAATATCGGGTAGAGTCTTGCGACGACCCGACTCTTCTCCACCAGGCCGAAGTACCGTGAATCGTAACTGTCCTTGTGCTCGCCCATGACGAACATGAAGCCCGGCGGGATTCTGCCGTTGAATTCAAAATGCGGCATCTTCTCCCCTTTCCGGGAATAATCCTTTGCCATGCCGATATACTCACCGTTGCAGAAAAAGCACTTCGCGGCGTCCACGTTCAGGATATCCCCCTCGTCACACCGGATGATCTTGAAGACGTTGGGTACTTCGGGTTTCCCAACCTTCCTTGCCAATTCCTCGTCCACGAAATAGACGTACTCTCCCCGCTTCACATGCTGAGGGTCCCGGTTCACCCAGAACAGTCGATGATCGAGAGACGGAGTGAGGATAATGCCGAGATGGCGTGGAATTATGGTTTCGGTAGTAACTGCCGCAACTACGGCGATGCAAAGCCACCTATTCTTCCTGAGCTGCAGGATTTTCCTGCAAAGATCTGCGAAGTAGTTCTTCATACTGTTTCAGCTCTTCCTCGTGGCCAAGCTTGAAGACTTCGGCGTTGCGTATGGCCGTGTCCCCCATGATGACCACTCTGTTCCTGGGGATACTGTTCATCAACAGTTCGAGCCTATCGAAGGCCTTGCGCAGATCCTCGTCATTGATCTTTCCGTCCTTGTATTTGTAGCGCTGCAGGGTAATGTAGCCCTTCATGTCCACCGCCGCCACCTTCTGAGCCCCCCACCGGTCATAGGCCAATAGAGCGGCAGCGGAAATGGCAAGAGACACAAAAATAGATATTTCGACCACAGACAGAAAGCTCTGCCTAGCAATCTGCCTTGATGGACAATGTGCCGAAGCACCAGGTGAAAGTTCTTCTTCCGTATTTTCCAAAACGACACCTCTTATTTTGTTTATCTTGCCAAATGTCACTTTATATGAGACAATTTACCCACAAAGATCAAAGGAGGTTATATGGGTAACCCCGCTCTTGCTGAAATACTTGGATACGAGGAAGAGAACCGGACTCCTGTCGAGATTATCGAGCGAGGCCTCCCGTATGATGCAGTTGAGCGCCTTATTGAGGCTCTGGATCTGACTCTTGAGGATTTCTGCCACATAGTTCCCGTGTCTCGCCGTACCCTTGCCCGGTACCGGGGCGGCTCTCTCGATTCCCATCTTTCCGACCACGTCCTGATGGTAGGCAAGGTTTACGAACGTGCTGCCGAAGTCCTGGAGTCCCAGGAAAACGCTATCCATTGGCTTAAGACCCCTAACTACACCTTCCGCTTCAAGCGCCCCCTGGACTATCTCTCCTCGTTCACCGGTGCACAGGAGGTCCTTGATGAACTCGGTCGGCTTCAGCACGGGATTTTTGTCTGATGTTCCTGTACCGGATCGCTGAACAGCAGTTCGCCGCAGACCTGTCGGGTGAAGGCGCCAGACTGTATGGTGGCCGCTGGAACCCCAAGGGGATTCCGATGATCTACGCTGCGGAATCCGTAGCCCTGGCAGCACTTGAAGTCTTGGTCCGTCTCTCCACCCCTAAGCATTACTGCCGCGTGATCTATGAAATACCCGACACCGCAAGCATTGAGACAGTGACCGTTGCAGAGCTTCCCCCGACCTGGCTCCTCCCCCATCCCAACCCCCAGCTGATAGAGGTAGGCAGGAGCTGGGCGCATGGGAAAAGTTCCCTGCTCCTCAAAGTCCCCTCTGCCGTGGTTCGTGGCGAAGGATGGAATTACCTGATCAATCCCCTTCATGCCGAATTTCCTTCCGTAACCATTGCCGACACATCTCCATTTGAATATGACTTCCGGCTGACTGCCCGGACATAAGCCGATATGTACCTGTTTATTGCTGCGCATGCTTGATTACCGCATGGAGTGAAGAAGCTCCTGCCTCGCGGCTGATCATTTCCAAAATATATTCAAGTGAAGCATCACCATAGACAGTGTAAGCAGCTGAGACATTAGTGTCCCCCTCGCTCAACGCAGCATCCCCGGATTTGACACCTTGCGCAAAGACTACCGCCGGCACTCGATCGATTGCGTACCTCCGAAAAAGAAGTGGATCAACAACAAGATTCACCTGCCGCATCCGGCATTCCCCGTTAGAGAACGTGCACGAAACATCTTCCTGAAGGACATTACTTACGAAGTCGAGGGTAGGCTGGATCTTGCTCATTCCTCCCACGAATCCCCTCATCACCATCATGACCCGTGCATCCTTCATCACAGCTATCGATGAGGCATAATTTCGCAGCGTCGTGATCGGCATAGAGGACGATACAAAGAGATAAACCCTCTCCGAGTCGGCAAGCCTCCCCTTCCCTTCCCCTGCCGCACTGTCGGGGTAGAACCTGGCGAAGCTTTCCCCGAAAACCTGGGCCTTTATCCTGTCGGCCTCCCCCTTTACCCGTCCCTGGAATTCCTCGGACCGATAGAAGGAATCGAGCTTTCCTGCTGCTTCCTTCATTGCATCCTCGGCGGGGTTCTTCGGGAGCGTGAGCCTCCCCGCCACCTGGCCGGCCTTATTCAGGGTTTCCGAGAGATCGTGTGTGGAGATAGACCCCTCCTCCCCTGAGGCAACACCAAACAGGGGCGCCAACAGCGCCGCACAGGCAGTCAATTGAGCCCATAACCTACGCAACATACCCTCCTCCTTGTCAGCGACCACAAGAAATTGTCAGGGGAATTCGCCCCGGCCCCCCATGCAGGGTTCTTACCGGAACCCCAGATCATGGCTGGCCTGCCTATCGGGTTGCAGGCGGTGCCCCGGACAGGTCTGGCGATCTGGAGCCGATAGTTGCTCTTCACGAGGATAGGTGTGATGACACCGGCGGAAGAGCACTGGTTGATCCCGGTATCGAACATGAGCGATTCCCGTCCCAGCTTGAAAAGCATCCTCGCCGCAAGGCCCGCATTCACACTCAGAGGATCGCTGGAGTTCACGCTCCCGGTGAGCGGATAGAACGATCCCCACGAGCCCATGCACCAGAAAAGAGGATCGATGGGTGTCGTGACCGTAGCAGCCACGCTGTCCGCGACGCAGGCAACCTGCGAAACGGGGTTGGCGAACAGGAGCGCCTCCGGATTGATGATGAACGAGAGGCTGTCGTCGTTCCACATGGGATCTACTTCCGTCATGTAGGCAAGGTCGAACCCACCCTGTTCTGCACAGGGGAAGTCCATGAAGAGTTTCAGGATCGACCACGCCGGGAACGTGTAGTAGTGCACCTGCTGGAAGGAATACTCATTGTCGCTGTGCCCGGGCCCCTTGGACGTGCCGGAGGAGAACCCGGGTTTCGGATTCTCCATCCCCGTTCCCAGGATCGGGAAGCAGTACGGGTCCTTCACTGTCTCGATCATCCGGGCGTGCTCCCAGAATGCAACCGAGACGCCTGCGATGACACCCTGCTTGCTGTCGGGACAGACACAGGTAGGCGTAGTGATATTTCCAGGTGCGGCCTCCTGTCCCATGCCGAAGGAAACGCTGCCGATCTGCGCAGGGAACATGCACTGCCAGCAGATGTCGGTAACCGGATTTATGGGAGTACCCTTGCAGACTGAAGCAGCATGGGCAGTGTATACCGTCAGCCACATCATCGAGGCCACCGCAAACAGAGCAAGGTGGATTCGAAGCTTCATCATCGTGACCCTCTCCGCTTCCCTGAAACGTCCCGGCTCCGCTTAGACGGTAAAGGGAATTCATGGACGACCATAACGTTTCCTTCCTGCCTTACGACCGAGGGGACGGCCGATAGCTGCAACCGCTCAATGATGTTGCTGTTTGCGTAAAACAGAGGAACATCGAGCTTCTTTCCGAGCTTTCCGTACTGCCCCTCCGTGAGGAGAACCGTCACATCCATCCGTCCTTTGTATTCCGATCCGGCAAACCATTTCACCTGCTCCGGGTCATTGCCGTTGATCACGACAAGAGTCTTGGCGAATGTCACGTACTCGAGCGGGTTGAATCGGTAACCCTTCGGATAGAGAATCCCTCCTTTGCCATCCGGCACGTCCATCTGCAGCGTCCAAGTCATGTCCACGGCAAAGCTTCTGTCCCTTGCGGCACGAGGCAGGGTTACACGATCCCGCGGGCCGTCGTAATCCTCGATCTGTTTCCTTTTGATGACCTTGCTCCAGTCGATGTTCCTCGCTCGATCTTCGATCTCCGCAAGAGCATCTTTCTCGGCAATTTCGTACATCGCCCCGACAGTCCCCAGATTTCCTGCATGGACAACGGAAGCGGCTAAGACGGCCAATACCACGAGCAGAAATTTCATCAGTGGGCTCCCGTCGTTTTCCCGAATTGCTGCTGCACCTTGTTCCGAATCGTCGTCTGCGCTCCCTGGATCTTCGTGTCGAGATCCTTCTGAATGTCACCGAAATACTCGGAGAGATCGATGCGGGAGAAGTCGAGCGACTGGAACTCATCCGGCGTGAAACCGCGGCAGTTCGGAGAAACGGCAGTTCCCCAGCCGCCATCGGTGCCGAACGCCTGCAGTTGCGGCCTGCCCTGTTCGTGGATGATCCGGGCCATCTTCGTGTTGAAGCAGCAGTACCCCTTCGCCTTCTGGACGCAGCCGACGAGAGGCCACTTCTTCTCACAGTAGTCACCGATGTAGTGGCAGTCTTTCGCAGCCGCCTGCATCCCGGTCTGTATGTCCCCCTGATCGCATCCGTTCCCCATCAGGACCTTCATCACGACCATGACGACCACGGCAACTGCGATGGTGGCGGGATTCAGAAGAGCGCCGACATAGGCCTGCATTGCGGTACCAACCGCTGCGGCCCCGGTGCTTCCGCCGGCAGCCGCTGCCGAGACCCCGGTGGCAACGGCGCCGCTCACCGTAGTGGTTCCGGTGGCAGTAACAATTCCAACTGATGCCGTCCCGACAATCGGTGTGACCGTTGCCGCTCCGGTTCCTACCATGTATGAGTAATAGGCGACCTGGCCGATCTCGTAGGCTGTCTGAACCCCATTTGCCACCATGGAGATATTGCTCCCCATGTCGTCGGAGCCGACACTGTCGCTCTGGCAGCAGTCGTTGATCATCCCCACCGTTAGACCAGGCGGGCGGCAGCGGGATGCCTTGCCGTTGAAGACGAAGAGCTGGTCGAGACAGTTGCCGTCCTGGTCGCGCTGGCCGTCATTCTGCATCATCGACTCATCCATGGTGGTCGTCTCTTCCGTACCACTCGTACCGGCAGTGAAGCAGTGATTTGGCGAGCACTGCATGGTGCCGCTGTTGTTCATGCAGGTGTACTGGATACCAAGGGGACAGGTGTTCATGCCCAGATAGCAGGTATGAAACCTCGGGTTGTAAATCCCGTCGCCGGTGCAGGTGGGGACCGCCTCGCATTTGCCGATGGGGAGCCCGTTATACGCTGTGCCGGCCGGGCAGCTATGCTGCGTGTCGGAGACGCATTTGTCGAGGGTTGGGGAGTAGGCAACCGTGCTGCTGAGTGAATAGCTACCATCTTTCGGGCAGACTATCTCGTAGATGCATTTCTCTTGTGTCGACGACCAGCCGTAGGTGCCGCAATTCCTGGTGATGGTCGCACGGCACTCGTTGGCAGTGGCATCGTAAACACCAAGGTTGCAGACAGGAGGAGAGAAACATACCTCAGCGGAGCCGTCCCATGTCCACGATCCGCAATTCACGGTCGCGGCAGCTTCACACTTGTCGGTTCCGACGTTGAGTGTTCCACCGGAACAGCTGGCAGGCTGATAGCATTTGCCGACGCCGGAATCGAGAACGAGGGGGGAACTGCAGACGTTCGAGCCGCCATCGCAGAGATCGAGGGAAGCGCTGTAGCTCCCCCCGGTGGTACACGAGGGTGACGCCTGGCAGGTGGAACCGTTCAGGGTGTAACCGGATGGGCATGTGAGCGAGTATGACTGCTGGCAGATATCGAGCGAACCGCTCAGGGAGCCGACGCCACAGTTGGCGGTCTGATAGCATTGGCCGTAGGTGGCGCTGTAACTGTATCCGCTGGGGCATGAGTATGAGACGGGGTACGTGCAGTAATCAATCGAGCCATTCAAAGACCCGCCGCCTCCGCACGAAGTGGAAGCAATGCAAATGTTGCCGGAAACGGAATATCCGCTTAGGCAGCCGGCATTCGCAGACTGATAACAGACGTCGCGCGAGCCGTCGAGGACGCCGTTCGTGCAAGTCGGGGCAACGGTGCAATAGCCTATGGAGCTGTCATACGTCATACCACCCGGGCAGGAGGGAGTATAGCTTGTCCAGCAAACATCCCCCGAGACGCCGCTGTCCTGGAAGTTCCCGCCGGGGCAAGTGGGACTGGTCTGGACAAGGGTGTTGACGATGCAGGTTGTACCGCTGAGGGTTCCGCCACTCGGGCAGGTATATGTGGTAGTCCCACCATAAGTACCTGGCGAAGGAGCGACGTAGCCATTGAAAAAATATTGCGAGTTGATTACCAGCATTCTGGCGCTGGTGCTCGAATAATAGATTTTTTTCATACCCCCGTAATTCACAGGGCTTACGTAGCTGTGAAGAGGGTATCCTGACGAGACGAAAGCGAGATTTCCCGAGGGTGGATAGACATAAACAGGAATTCCGCCACTGAATGACGATGCTGCCGTGTATCCATAAATGATGGTGTGCCCGCTTCCGGAACTGCTATAGACATAGTCAAGAAATCCGGTGCTGGAAGTATAGATAGGCTTATTGAAAACTACGCCGCCCGTCACGACTGGAGTAGCTGGATAAGTATAGCTGGATCCGCTTTCACATTTGTTGGTGACAGGGTTATAGGCTCCCTGGCCGCATTGCGGGACGAGTTCGCACCGGCCTGTCCCGGCGTTGTAAGTATAACCTGCGGAACAGGTGGGGGTGTGACTCTGCAGGCAGACATTGTAGGTCGCATTGTAGGCACCCTGGGAGCAGACCGGTGTTTTCTCGCAGCGCCCCATTGCCGAGTTGTAGGAGTAACCAGCATTTGAGCAGGAGTAGCTTACGGGGGTTTCGCACCGGTCATTGACGGCGCTATATGTCCCGCCAACGCAGGAGGGGCTGGAGATACAGGTTCCATAAGTCGAGCTGTATGCGTACCCGGCCGGACAGACCGTTCCTGTTGAAGGAGTGAGGCAGAGATCATAGGTCTTACTGTAATTGCCAGGCGAGGAGCATGTCGGTTGGGCTTCGCATTTGCCACTAGCAGCGTTGTACGTCGTGCCTGCCGGGCATGAGATTGAACTGGTTGTCTCGCATGTATCGGTAGTGCCGTTGAGGCTTCCCCCGGACGAACAGCTGACCGGTGCGGTACATTTGTCGAAGACGAGGTTGTAGGTGTATCCGGTCGGGCAACTGCCGATGGAAACCTCGCAACGATCTCTGCCGGCATCGTATGCCGTTCCGGTCGGACAGTATGGCGTTGCCTCGCATTTGGCGCTGGATGCGTTGTAGGTAAAACCGGTCGGGCATTTCCAGGCGGGTGGAGTCTCACAGCGGTCCTTAGCCGGGTTGAGAGTCCCTGAACAGTTCGCGCTCATGCGGCAGGCGTCCAACGTGCTGTCATAGGTGTAGCCGGTTGGACACTCGTTCAGGACCAGCTTTTCGCACTGATCGGTCACCGCGTTGAATGTGCCGCCATCCGGGCAGGTGACTGGCTGGACGCATCGGTCGATGGAAGCATCATAGGTATAGCCTGCTCCGCATGTGACTCCGGCCGGGGCCTGGCACATGTCACGTGAGGTGTCCAACGCTGATCCGGCGGGACACACAGGGGAGGAGTAGCTTTCAACGCAGTTGACGGCGCTGATCGGGCAGAGAAGTCCCTGTGCCGTCTGGAGGCAGTTTGCGATCTCTCCCGGGTCGGCAGCATAGCCGTTACCATTCACATCCTGGCCGCATACGGGCTTCGCCAGGTCGGGATCGCCTGAACCGGTCGGCGGCGGGGTCGTGGTTGTACCGGTACCCGACTGTGGTTGGGAAAAATCGGTGGCACAGTCGAGGACTCCGTCGAACTGTACTATCTGGGCTGTTCTCAGCCCATCGAGCCCGCTTGTCCATGTGCCGTCCGCTCCCATGACGACGGCCTGCGGGTTCTGCCCCGTGTAAACCGGTGAGGGCCAGTTCGTATAGGGGAGGATCGATCCATCGATGGCGGTGAACCCGCCTGAGCCGTACTCTTTCCAGGCGTCTATGTAACTGCTCTTGGCAGTGGCTGAGCTTCCGAGATATTTGCCGTACTGGGTAAGGATGAACTGCTGGATCTCTGTGCTGGTTATCCTGACGGGGGTTGCGGCTCCGTACTGGCCAAGTGAAAGGAGATTTTTGAGGGAGCCGGTAGAGTCGCCGGTCAGCGCATACGCGCGGGTGATGTTGGCAGTAAAGTCGAAGAACGTCTCTGCGGCGGAAGTCCCTCCCGTCGCCGCCGATCTGGCAATAGCGTATGTCTTCCCGTTGTATGACTTGAACGAGACAAGGGCATCGCTGTAGCGGATGCTCGTGTTCGTGTTGATCGTGTCCTGGCAGCTCACGACGGCCAGGGCCGCCTGCGGAATACCCGTCAGGGTCAGCACGAGAACCGAATATATGACGGAATGGAGAAGCCTGAAGATCATCTGTCTTACCCCGACCTCACAAGGGCTTCCTGTTGCCGGTGGTGCAGATGGTGTCTTTTCCCGCAACCCGGAGCGTCTGGATGATCGTCGCCGCCTCGGCAAACTCGTTGATGCACTGGCAGTCCTTGACGATCTCCTCGCCGGGGCCTGCAGGGCAGTGATTGTCCTGGTCGCATACCCTGTAAAAGAAATCGTAGGAGGTCGCCGGATTCCTCATATCCGTCACGTCACCTGTGACCGTCACTTGGGTATCCGTCTTCGGAAGCCTGGTCTTGCAGGCCTGCTCGCACGTCAATGACGGGTCACGGCCAGGGAGGGTTATGCTGCCGTTGGACGCACTCCATCCCGTAGTCGTGAGCGTGTTGTCGTCGAAGTTGAGACTGGTGATATTGTCCGTGACGGATGGAATGACAGTGCCGAACCTGGTCCCGATTGCAGAGAAGTCGTACGCCTGGCTCCCGCAGACGTAGGTGCGTTTTTTCTGCCACCAGGCGCGGCAGATCGTATTGGTAGCGACTTCTCCCGTAAAGTTCCTGCAACTGGGAAGGGGCGAAAGACCGGTGGAATTGAAGTTGGTAAACGTCTGGACTCCGTCAACAGTCTCGCTCTGCAGGCGGCATGAAGAGTCGCTTTCAAGGGTCGCACACTGGTCATCCACCCCTTCGTTGTACTGGTCCGTCTTCAACTGGAAGTAATACCCCCAGTTGAAGGTGGGGGACTGGGCTCCGGAAGCAGGGCACGCCGTGCTTGTCTGGACGGGACTATCGAAGCCGTTGACTATCCCGTCCACCGACCCTGAACCGGAATTGCAGCCTGGGCCCGTGATGCTGGAGAGTGTAAGGTTCGCCTGCATCAGCTTTTCCAGCCGGTTCGGATCCGGCGGTGGAAGCACAACATCTTTGAGCACATGCCACCCGTTGCCGCCAGGGTTGTCTCCACAATTATGATGTGCAGCACCCAACCCGCCGGGGCCGGAGTCGATGTACTGGAGCTGGTAATCGTAGTCGCTCACCTTGTGCACCTGGATGAATATCAGATGGTCCGTACAAGCCTGTCCGGTGCCGGAATCGTTGATAGTCCTGGTGGTTGTCTCAACCGTGCTGTTACGGGTTATGGTGCAGGAACTCCTCTTGCCGCTTGCCTGGGCAGCGGCGCCGGAGTTGGATATGAGGTAATAAAGGCTTTGAGGATCGGTGGACTGAGCCATTGCGGCATTGTCCCGCGCCGATGTGAGTCCGCCCCAGTTGCTGTAATACCCGGTGAGCGTGCCGATCGTGGGGGAGGAGGTGAGTGAACTGATAGACCCGGCCGCCGTGGTCGTGCTTCCGGTCACACGCCCGAAGTAATCGATGGTCGTGAGATCGTAGCTCACGTTGGTTATGGTGAAGGCAGTGTTCCCATTATGGATGGCGTTGACGATCCCCCCTCCCAGATCCTGGAGGATGACTGAGCTGTTCGACCAGACGAGGTTGCTGCCGCAGCTCTGATTGATGCAGTAACAGCCGCCGAGGTCTGTGATGGAGGCGGATGCCTCCGCCAGCTTTCCATCCGGACCGGCCGCCCATTTGAAATACCGGCAGTGGTTCCAGGTTCCGGGATCACAGGCGATGTAACCGTTACCGCACACCCCGGACACGGGACGGGGAATGGTGTGGACGTTGTCGAACGCCCCATTCGTATCGAGATCCTGGCTGACCACTATCCTCTGCAGATCTCCGGTCCCTCCCGGCTGGATGAACACTTCCAGGAATTTCGCCGATGCCGGCGAAGTGATGTTTGCCTGGAAGCTCCGGGAACCATCCATGGTCTGCATCAGCTTCGTCGGACTCGTCATCGGCTGGGAAATGTTGAGGTTGGAGGTATCCTTGCTGCCAAATCGGGACAGAACATTCCGCGCCGACGCAGTTCCGCCCGACTTTCCATCCTCATAGCCACCGGCAAGGACGGCCCCTGTTATGAACGTGAGACAGAGGCTAGATGCCACGGTATTTGCGGACCATTTCGCCAATTGCATCCTCATAGCTCATCCCTGCGAGCACCATTCTGTCGATTTCAGCGATCTCTTCACCGTCCGAGGTGAAGGCATAGTAGGAAAATGGATCCACGGTAAGCCTGCCCACGCCTATACCCAGCGGGGTGTCCATGAAGATCTCGGAGTATTTCGGCCGAAGACTCTTCGTTGATTTCAGGATCTGCATGGTGAATTCGTCATAGTCCAGGACACCCTGGTTTCTTGCCTCCTCGAACGCCGGGGACTCCAGGAAGAACTTGAAGGCGGAGTTCTCCCGGATGACGTTCCCCACCGCCCCGAACCGCAGCGTATCGAGGATCGATTGGAGGCAGATGGTGAACGAGCCGTGGTACTTCCTCGCTCGCCGGTATCCCTCTTCGATCACCTGCTTGAGGGTCGAGCTCTCCCCAAGGAACTGCCATGCCTCGTCGAAGCAGACCAGACGCCGGTCCGAGCGGTCGGAGAGGTAGAGGTCCATGGTGACCGCGTTGATCACCTGGAGCGTGACTACACGGAAGAGGGACTTCTTCGGCAGGAGATGCTCCAGTTCCAGGACCACGAAGTCGTCATTGGAGATGTCGAAGGTGCTCCTGCCGTTGAAGAACCTGCCGAAGGCGCCGGAGCTCCTGAAGTCGTCCATGTTGAAGGCCAGCCTGGTCGCTGCCTCCCTGATCTCGCCGCCGGCAGCCGAATACCTGTCGAAGTTGGACAGGTATGCATGCACGGTGTCGATGCAGGCGTCTGTTCCCTCCTGGTTCCAGGCCCAGCGCACGGCCTGGGTGATGAGGGTCATCTCCGTCTCGCTGGGGCTGTTGTTTCCGGAAGAGAAGATCATCTGCGCCACGATCGGGGCGATGGTGGGGATGTCGTGCTCGACGTCGACGATGTTGGAAAACGGGTTCAGACAGACCTGTGACTCCTCGGAGAAGTCGAGGTAGCGGGCGCCGCAGAGGGTGGTCATCTTCTTGTAGCTTCCGCCGATGTCGATCACCCGGATCTTGGCGTTCATGGCGTAGTAGTTGAAGAGGAGATAGTTGAGAAAGAAGCTCTTGCCGCCCCCGGAAGTCCCGCAGATGAGGGCGTTATGGTTGTTCACCCCCTTCTTGTGGAAGATGTCGAGCCCGAAGAGCTGCCCTTTCCTGGCCGTGAACAGCATTGCCGGGCGTCCCAGTCCCGCGAAGTCCCCCTGGACGGGAAGGGTCACGGCAATGGAATCCACCGGCATCACATGGTCCCGGTCGAGGGTCTCCACATTCCCCTTCACGTCGTAGAGGCCGAACGGCAGCGACAGAAGGAAAAGGGGCATGAGAATTCCCCTGTCCTCCTGCATCACGAAGTTCTGCCCCTCCCACACCCGCTTTGCCCGGCTGACGGACTCGTTCACCAGCCGTTCATCGCTGCCGTAGACCCAGAGTGTCGGAATTACCTTCAGAAAAAGCGTCCCGCGTTCAAGTTCGTCGGCGGCCCACATGTGCTCTTCCTGTTTCCTCGCAAGGGAGGGAGCGAAGGAGCCAACACCTTTCTGCTGCAGGATCACGTTACATTTCGTGTGAAGCTTCCTTTTCTGGTTCTTCATCAGGATGTTGATGCTGAAGAGAAACGGCGTCCGTATCTGATCTCCGTCGGTGAGCTGCCCCATGATCCCGCCAAAGAGCTTGTTGGTCTGGATGATGCTCCCCCTTTTGGGGTAGACACGGGGAGTGATGCAGCGGAAATGCTTCCTGCCGATGTCGATGCGGGCGAACTTCGTCTCGACGGGGGTGGAAAAGAATACCTGCCTGCGGATTTCCTTTCCCTCGTCGTAATTGAAATTGTTGAGTGAAACCTCGTCGTTCAGAAGCCTGCGAAGCCAATCCAGCAGGATGGCAGGATCGACATTCCCGGGATGTAGACCCGCACCCTGCAGCGTCTCGTGTATCGTCCCGCGGATCTCGCCGAGATTGAGCTTCTCCATCTCTGAAACGGGGAATTTTACCGCCAGGAAGGAGCGGAAATTGCGGACGGGAATGCCGTTGAGACTGGCGAGCCCTTCTTTGCCCCCTTCGTAGAAACGGGCGAGATTGTCACTCACCTCCCGCACGAGAGTTGAACTCCGTGTCTTCATTGCACGGAAGTCTTCAAGGATTGGCTCCACGTGAGGGTCGGCGAAAAGGATGAACTGTACGACAGTCCTTTCCGGAACGTTCAGCCGGAAGAGCGCCTGCAGGGTCGTGATTGTCGTCTCCCCCGCAAAGCACATGGGCGAGCACTCCCACAACATCCCGACAGTGTCGTCGGCGTTGAAGTAGAAGCTCTCCTTTTCATCGTAGGCGATCCACGGAAAGAAACTGCCAAGCCTGTCCCGTTCAGATAGCCCAACGACTTCATCAACTGCCGGGCCGACCTCCGGGCCTCCGGCTGCTCGTGCAAACAGGCCCATGGCTATTCATCCTCCCCTTCGGCAGTGACAGAATCCCCCAGGATCCATCGCGGCTTGTCCACGAAGAAGTAGACGTAGCGGAGCATGTAGAACTCGTTGTCCTGGCCCGTGTACGGCAGAAGCAGCACACGCATGACCTTGGGTGGAGCGACAATCGGCGTCCGGGGTTCCTTGAGAAGTCCGTTGAACTTGTCGTAGAGAGCGGAACGATACTGGTTGAAGTTCGTCTCTTCGGCATTTCCTGGGGCGGGAGCTGTTGATGAAATTTCAGACGCTGTCTTGCCAGTATCGGCGGTGGCAGCATCGGTGCAGGCAGTAACCGGACCTTCTCCCTCTATCCCGCTGTAAACGGTGGTGCAGTCCGTTTTCGGCGCCGGCTTGGCGGGCTGCGGCCCGGCTGCATCCTCCATGTATACCTGGCGCACCGAAGCGCATTTCCCTTTGAAGGTATCCGGACAGTTGAAGTC
This sequence comes from Geobacter sp. DSM 9736, assembly GCF_900187405.1. NCBI lineage: Bacteria > Pseudomonadati > Thermodesulfobacteriota > Desulfuromonadia > Geobacterales > Geobacteraceae > Geobacter > Geobacter sp. DSM 9736. The sequence goes on along the minus strand of NZ_LT896716.1, from coordinate 863,052 downwards.
GCTTTCATAGGGGTTGAACAGGGCACAGCCGCTGAGGAGCGCCGGTATGACGATCAGAAAGAGAGCCTTTTTCACTTTACGCCTCCCTTGCGTATCTTCTTTATCTCCAGGTTCACACCTTCACTGATCACGAGCGTCACCGGCTTGGCCGCGGAGACCTCGATCACCGGCATGGTCTGATGGGCCAGCTCCATGTAGAACTTCTCGATGTCCTTGAAACCCGCGGCGAGACCGTTCCCTACTCCGGCTTTAGCCAGATCAGTGGGACTGATTGTCTGGGTCGTTCCCAGAGGACTGATCGCAGTTGTGGTTGCAGAGGATTTGAGAACATCGCCCACTCCCCCGAAAAAGCCGGCGATCATCGACCTGGCGATCATGCTCCCCATCTTGGCGACGACGCGCCCGCGAAGGCCGATCTTGGAATCCTGGTCCACCACGAATCCCTTCACCTTCTGGTCGATAACCGCCCTCCCCTTCCTGTCGAGGCACGACAGGGAAACGAGCAGAAGTTCCGCACGCTCCGTAGCGAGGTTCCCTTTTCCATCAGCTATCACGTAACAGCCTTTGAGGTCGGCACGTACCGAGTTTGGGAGAAAGGCAGGCGTCTTTACCTTCAGGAGTGCCGGCACCGGGTTACCTTTGGCCTCCGACGAGGTAGGCGCGTCCAAGCCACTCAGGAGAATCGCCTCCATGAAAGAAGGGGGTAAATACAAGGCGGCCGGCTCTTTTTTTTTATCCTCAGACTGAGCGGTTTTCGGTGAGACGCCACTGGAGACAAAAGCAATGTCGCCGATTTCCGTCTCCGCAGGAGGCGCATTCAGCCCTGCGTGATCGGCCCCGTGCACAGGCACAGGCGGTGGCGGTGGTGGAGGAAGTGGTGTATTCGGAAGGGCCGGAGGCGGTGGGGGAATGACAGGATGGTTCTTTATTCCTTTGTTGCCCATAGAAGCATCTCCATGTTTGACCTGGGCTGTTTCTCCCTGTGCGACTGCGGGCTGCGCCGGGACAGGCGGCTGTCCGGGAAGAATTGCTGCACCTGCCTTTATGGCTTCTATCTGTTCCTTGTACTTTTTCAGCTCCTCATCCTTTTGAGAGAGCTCTTTCTGGGTCTCGAGCATCTGGCTCTTCTCAAGCAGTTTAGGCTCAAGAGCGAGAACTGACGGCTTTTTAGCCTCAGCAGGAGAGGCCGTTCTGTCACGGGTTACGAGGTACCCCAGTAAACTCAGAAAGAGGAGTCCACAGCCTACCCCGGCTATGGCGAGTTCCTTTCGCCTCTTAGAGCTAAGCCCGCTCCAGAAAACTTTGATCCTATTCTTCATCCTCAGCCTCCCGCCTATCTGCTGCCTCCTCCCCCCCTTTTGCAGGCGTCTTCTGTCTCTTTCCCGTGTCCTCAACTACCGGGAGATCGGATTCGAGCTTCCGGGAAAGCCCCTGCCGTTCACCCCGTTGCTCAACGACAAAGGCCCTTGTCGTATCGCCCGGACGAAGCACATGCCGCTCAATGGAAATGGCCACCGGATTCTCCACGAGTTCCGTCCTGATGAACATCTTCTCGTTCATCCTGAATTCCTTGGTGCCTTCTTTCAGTGACACCAGGTACTCCTTGATCCGTAGCCCCTCCCCTTCCACATCAACAACCCTCTTCAGGACCAGGCGGAGCTCACGGTAAGAATCGAAGCGCTGATCCTTTCCGGTGACGGTGTAAGAGTCGGGAATCTGCTCGGTATAGACATCCTGGATCGCCTTCAGCATCATCTTCTCGAAGGGAAGCCCGGCGTAGAGCGCGGCATTGTCCTTCATCTTTCTGATTTTGCCGGAGGAGAGCCTGATCGTCTGGGAGGGAATCCGCTGCGGAACGGCGACCATGGAGTAAGTTTCGTCACCACAGACGACGTAGAGTTCGGTCGGGGTGGTGGAGTAAACCATCTTGTCGGGGCGCTTCGTGACCTTGAATTTGACGAATGCATCTCTTCCGGTGATCTTTATGACCACCCCTTTTTCCGTGGAGGTAAGCGCATCCCGGATTACTGTGGAACAGGAGATACGGTTCACGTCGGAGCTTGAAAGGCGGATTTTAGTAGTAACTTCAGGAGAGACCACCATTGGCCACTCACCTTCGGCCCCCGTCTCGTCACTCTTGACATCCAAAGCGGCCTTGCGGTCGGTAGCGCCGGGTTCGAACGGCATCACGACATGATCCGCTGCAACTGCAATCGCAGGCAGCATCAAAGCGGCAATTATCAGAATCCTGTACATCACAATCCCTCTACTTCGTGCTTGTGTTGTTGCCGGTCGGCTTCTCGTAGAGCCGGGTCAGAATGAACCTTCCGTTATCGAAGCGGTACTCGACGAGGTAGACGGTCTGAATGATGTCTGCCTTCATCTCCCCGATGTAGGTCATCTTCGAGCCCTCGACCTCAATCAGGTTCTTATCCGGATGGCATGTCATGGTCTGGATGTGGAAGGCGCTGGAAGCCCTGGTGTTCTCGACTCTGTCGGCAAGCTCGTAGAGTTCCTTCCGTGCGTTCGGAAACCCCGCCGGGTCATACACTGCAAGCAGCTCGCTGAACTGGTTCCTGGCATTGGCAGGGTTGTAGGTGAGAGCAAGGCTGATGATGTACCGGGTAAACTCCCGCAGGTAATCTTCCGATGCCTTATCACCGCTGATCATTATCTTGGAGTTGATGACCGGCGGGACAAGGATCACCCGCTCCTTGTTCATTACCGTCACTACACAGAGCGAGAGAACGATAACCGCCGCCAGAAGCACCAGGACGGTGAACTTGAGCATCCGGTTCTCGGCAAATGTGTTTGCGGCTTTGCTGGTGAACAGCTGTAACTGCACCTGGTGCCTCCGTTTCAATCGATAAACTTGTTCTGGAAGAAATGCGGGTATCCTTTCAGCGGAGTAATCCCGATGAAGTAGAGGGTGTGTCTCAGAAATCCCCTCGGATAGCTTTTCTTCAGGCGGCTGTACCCCCATGGCAGGAGGAACATGATTATCCAGAAGAACCCGCCGAACCTTTGGGCAAGGACATAGCCGAGGACCATGAAAGCCAGTTCGTCCGACTCGAACATGAGAATCTGAAACGGCTTATTGAGATACTGGGGAAACCTGACTTCGTTCATGACGTCTCTCGGATACTTTGGATCAGTAAATTGCGCCCAGTGCGGTCACCATATTGGATACGTTGATCAGCACTATCGCCGCGGTAAGACAAATGAGCCCCGGAACCATCTGCTGCTTCACGAGGAGCATGATGGTTATCAGGAAAAGGAGAATGGCCGCGATAGCACCAAAGGGGCCCTTCAGAATAGTTGTGACAAGGAAGTTGTATGCCTCGTAACCGAAGGAACCGGCTGCAGGAGCCGTGATGGCCATGGCCTGAGTCGCCAGGAAGGTCGAAATTGAAGCGACGACGGACGCTGCTACAAGCTTCTTGAACCTGTGATTCTTCATTTTTTGCTGCTCCTTTTATTGTTTGATTTCCTGCCTTTGCTCCTGTTGGTGAAGTCCGTCTTTCCCCTTCCCCCCCTTCCCTTCGAGAAGTGCCGCGATACGGGGGATGTCCGCGCCGTTGACAGAGTTACCGTCTATCCAGATGGCAGGCGTTCCCTGCACGCCGATACTCCGGGCGATACTCTCCATTTCCTCCAGTTGCCCACCTGCCCCTTCACCCTGCGGAATCGTCTTACCATCCAGCGAACCGCTGAAAACCTCACGAAATGCATGCTCCTTCTCCTTGTGCGACAGGATGTAGCGCGACTTTTTCTCCGAGTCGGGGTGAAGCTTCCTGAGCGGGAAAAAGAAGATGTACCGGGAAACGTCCGTACGCTTTGAAAGGAACTCGTCAACCTTTCTGCAGTAACGGCAGTCGGGATCGGTGAACTCGATGACGCGGTGAGGTCCGGAGCCGATCCTCAGCGCCTTGTCGAGAGGAATGCTCTTCACCTTTTCTGCAAGGACCTGTTCTCGCACCTCGGCAGTGAGGTTCTTTCCCTCCCTGCTCCACAGCTCGCCGAACATCAGATAGCCATCCGGGCTGAAATAGAAAACCTGGTTGCCCGCAACAATCTCGTACAACCCCTTGACTGGCGATTCACTCACCCTGTCCACTCTCAGATTGGGGAAAGTCTTCAGAAGGGCATCCCTTTCGGTTTGGAAATTGTCATTGGCTATGGAGATTCCTGCTGTCGTTACTACGATCAAGACCAGGCCACCGACCTTCGTTCCGAGATTCCTGTACTTCGCTCGCCTCACTCACCCTCCTTTTCACGAGCGGTTATCTCAACCCGACGGTTGAGCCGCCTGTCGTCGGACACCGCGCAGCACTTGCCCAACCCTCTGACTTTCCGAACCCGAACGCCCTTCGATTCCAGATACCCGGCAACCCTTCGTGCCCTGCTGAACGACAAGCGCAGGTTATGAGCAGCACTGCCGAGGTTGCATGTGTAGCCATCGATGTTCACTGCCGTCCCTGCCGGAATACTGCTGATAACCTCCTCGAGCTTTGAGCGTTCAGTCCCCGGCAACACCGCGCTGTCCAATTGAAAATGTATGGTTCCCAGCAGTGTAGCCCCGGGTTTGCTGACTTCACGCACTGCTGCGGTTCTGATTGGTGTTTCCGTTGGCTCTGCCTTCTGCCCGAAACGGAGTGCCAGTTGAGGAGGCGCAGGCAGTGCGGAAATGTGATCGTCAGGACAGTTGGAACAAATGGCAAAAACATCATCGGTCTGCGCTTTTGCTACTTCGAATGAATACTCGAAGGGTCTTTGCCTGATCTCAGCCGCATTGACGGTCGCCGGAAGTAGAAGCATGAGTACGGCAGCGATTGGCTTCCCGGGCATGTGTCCTCCTGAAAATCGTGCTCATATGGATAATCTATGAGGGGGGAAGGTAGAGGCAGCTGAATGGTTTGGATTTGATGAAGTAGACGGCGGGGGGGGTAGCGAAGCAGAGTGATTAACCGAAGAAATTGATTCAGCGAGATACGCGGATGCCGGGGACATTGATCCCTCGGCATTTTTCGTTTTACGTGGAGCTTTGTGAGCCGCAAACATGCCGTTAATCAAAAATAATATTCTGTTCTTTCGGTGAGATACATCCACTTCCTCTGACTCATAGGACGTTTCGCCTTCCCCCCTCATAGAGATTTAAAACAGGAGGAAACATCCGGAATGGAGGAAAGACAATGGAAGCACTTATGAATCAGCGGGATCTGATGGAATTCATGAAGATATCGAGGGCAACCCTCTGGAGAATGCAGAAAAAAGCGGATTTCCCGAAGCCGGTAATGCTTATGAACGGTGCCAAACGCTGGCGCCGGGAAGAAATTAATTTGTGGCTGGATGCGAAGAAGCAAACGACCTCCGGGGAGGCCTCTGTTGCATGACAAAACCCGACGGAATACCCAACCTCTTCTTTTCGCTACAGAGACTCCCAGCATATCGGACTCCTTTGAGCAGATCCTGGCGAGCTTCGCTTCGAAGCCGAAATACCTTCCCGAATGGCCCGAAGGTCAGAGGGCAATGCCGAACGAGATTCTTCGCTCCGCCCTCTTCAACTGCCGCAACCGAAAGCAGGCAAGAATGTTCATGAAGGATGCGGAAATCGCCGTGATCGGCGACGGCCAGGTCATGTACCGCGGGGAGGAGTTGCGCCAGGACGACGAACTGGTCTGGCTCCACCTCATGCACCTCGCCAAGAAAGTCCACTTGGGCGCTTGCGTCGACTTTACCCCCTATTCCTTCATCAAAGCACTTGGATGGGGAATCAAGGGGCAGAACTACGAACGGCTTCGCACCTGCCTGAGCAGGATGCAGGCAACCGCCATCAGGATCCAGTCGAAGAGGCTCGGCTGCTTCATAAGTGTGTCGCTGATTCAGAAGTTCAGGTCCAGGAACGACCGGGACGAGACGCTGCCACGGTGGGAGGTGTGGGTCGGAGAGGAGATGAGGCTCTTGTTCGACGAGGAATTCCTGACGAGGGTGAACTGGGAGGTCAGGAGGTCTCTGCCTGACGGAATCACCTCCAAGCTTTTCGGCTACTGGGCAAGTCACCGCCAGCCCTTTCCGGTAAAGATCGCCACCCTGCTCCAGCTTTGCGGTTCAGGGATGTCGCAGAAGCACTTCAAGGTGGAGTTGAAGAAGTCTCTCGGCCTGTTGGTGCAAATAGGTTTCCTGGAAACATGGGAGTTCAGGGAAGACTTGGTGGTGGTCAAGAGGAGGTGTTGACCTTTGACCGACCGACTACTGACCCATGACCGACCGGGTATTGACCTTTGACTTACCGGTACTGACTTATGACCGACCCGATTACTGACTTTTGACCGACTGGACTGTTGACCTATGACCGACCGGCACCTGCCGGATTCGCCAAATGATTCATGAAATTACGAACTTTTCCACACCCCACTAACCCTATTTAACCTTCTTTTAACCAATAAGAAGGAACGGAGACTATCAGGAAGATGAACTGCCCTTTACCGTATGAAATGACGAAAGCGGTGATTTCGTACTTACGCCGCATAGGAAAGACTGTGGCATGCGTTGGAGGCACGACCATGCTCATCGATGGGAGTCCTAATCACAACACAATTAGGGAAGCTTGCTTGAATGGAGGCATTTACATGACTGATAATGGATTTATTAACGTATGCGGTACAAGAATCGACTTCGACTTGGACAGGACAAGAGTCCGCCGAAGGATTGAAGACCATCTCCGTAAATCGGCATCAAATCAAGATATTGTACGTATCGCAGCATGTCTGGGCATAAAATTAAAGTAGGTTACGTGAGCCTAATCACAGCAACAATCTCTGCATTCAGAAAAATAGGAGATATAGCCCCTTCCATAAGCACTGAACCAGGACGGTAGCTGCCCCATTTTCCGGTTCAGCAAAATGAATTGCAGTAGGAGATAACACAACCTGGCACGGCCAGGCTCAGAAACTTTGAGCACAGGCAAAGCCGGTCATCGGAGAACACCTCCGTTGACCGGCTTTTTTTTTGGAGTACGGATGGATTTTCTTGAAGCAACGGAGTGGGTCAGAAACAACGAAGCGATCATCAGAAACAAGATTTCGAAATACCGCAGATTCTCTCCATACGAAGAGAGCGATTACATGCAGGAGGCTTTCGAAGCGGCAATCATAGCCGCAACAAAATGCCGAACGAAGAATATACGGTTCGAAGCAGCCTTCTGGGTCACCTTCCGCAATCAGATAAGCGTCGTTACACCGAACAACAGCAAGACTCATGGTTCCAATTCTGTCCCTTCGCATCGCTGTTCAGTAGATATCGAAACCATCACCGTCAGGACCAAAAGAGGCAGGAAGCGGAGGCCGGACGTCGAGGTGATCTATGCCTCCATCTGCGATTTCCTCACCAAGAGGGAACGGGAAATCCTCTACATGTCACTCGGAATAGCTGACGAAGGTACTCTTTCCAACAAGGAAATCGCCAGGCGCCTGGGATGCTCGGACATGAACGTTCGCGACACCCTCGACAGGGCCTTCAGACGGATCAGGCGCCTCATCGACGAAGGGAAGATAGATCCGAAATCGCTGCGGTAAACCAGAAGCTTCTAACAGATAACACCATGAACCTTGAATCAGCGTTTCAGACGTACCGGCCGATTTCACGAAAGGTGCTCAGGAGGCTGGCTTATGATGGCCTCATAGCATTTCCCCTCTCCGAGGCAGATCAGTGCCTAATGTCGGCTCTCTGTCGCATCTGGACAAGTGAATGGTACGTATCCCAGATGAACAAGGCATTCCGGCTGGACAAGAGAGCAGTGATGCTGGCTTTCCCTGAGTTCGGAAAGATCGATCGCTATGTCCTCAGCTCATACCTGAATCTGAAGCCTCACGAGAAGCTTTCGGTTCGGAAGGTAGCCGAGCGAATCCGAAAATATTTCCACTTGGAGTATTCCGAGGACGAGATCAAGCGAATCCGTCAGATCGCCTACAACCTGCGTCGCAAATCCCGAGGGAGTGCAAGGAAACAGCTCATTCTCCAGTTTGCCATGCTGCAGGAAGCTTATGAGGACAAGGAGGGAAAACATCTGTCAAATTTTCCAAGTAACAAACTTTCTCTTAATAAGGAGATATAGAAAGTTTGTATTACGGCAAAACCCGGCAAGCCGGCAGTGAACAGGAGAACAAATGCGAATCGAAGATCTCGAGGAGTTACTCAACAGCCGCATCATAGCGGCATATTCGGGCGGCATGAGTGTCGTCGAAATCAACAGGGCACTGGGAAGGAGCCGGGTCGAATTCGTTCATGGCTTGCTCCGGGACACCGGATATATCCAGCCAATGGCCAGAAGTGAATATCGGAGGACCTACGACATCGATTTTCGTTTCAGTTCAGTTCTTCGCAAAATGGGGTACTCATTTGGTCGCTGGTGCCTGGGGTGGAAAATGGATCCGTCTTCCGCTGCGGTGGATTTGAAAACTCAGCCTAAAAATGGAGAGATAACTGCTGCCCACGAGGCATTAAGGCGGGATTTTCCGGAGGTGCACTTCAGGATCTTCGGGGGACCGTCTCCCAAAAGGAGACCGAGGGCAGGTGAATTTTCATCTCCGCCTACGGTAATGATAGCGTGGGACATGACACGGGACGGCTATGTGGCAAAGATCGTGGAACATCCGACTGTTGAGGAGATAGGTGTTGATTGGGAGCACGCTGTGGAAAGGATCAGGACAGCGTACGGTCTTTTCGAAAGGATTACCAAGCTGAATAAGGCGATTCGGTTGAAGGCTACGGAATAGGCCACCAGTGTCGGCGCCATATTCTGTGCCTTTTATGGTAACCGGCTTTCCACGGTATCATCGATGGATACCGTTTTGGTACCAAACAGGGTGCCTTCACGACCCCTGAACCCTCCGTTACCCTAATAGTAACCATTTCAGGAACCATTCACCTTCCCCCTTCATAGAGTAATAAGTGAGGGAGTCATGTCCCATCCAAATGCGGAGGAGGCAATAATGGGGGTGCTGGTTTGTGATCTTGGTTTTTCTTCGGCGAAGTGGATCTACGGAGAGCGCAAGGGGAGGATAATCTCCGCCTTCAGCTACAATGGAGAGAATTTGATCATCGGCGAACAGGCGCTTTTATCGTCAGGGTCCTCCTACCTGAAAACAATGGAGGAATTGGTAAGGTTTTACCCGGTGTTTGTCGAACATTGCCGGAGAGCTGCTGCGGCCGAGGGAGATATAAACCTTGCCGTCGGGCTGCCGTACTCGTACTGGCAGGAGCAGCATAAACCCGGTGGAACGGTACCAGCCCTGGCAAAATCGTTGACCTGCGATGCTGTCAGGGACGTCTGCATTTTCCCTCAGGGTCTTGGTGGACTCAGGGCGTATCTGGATTCATTGAATGAGCGTCCATCGGGGAACGTGCTCGGCATTGATATTGGGTTCAATACAATTATCTTCACGCTGTTCTCGCCCGAGCGAAAGCAGATCATTCACGGCAAGACCCTCAACAAGCGCGGCGTCTATCAGATGGCGACAGGTTTCCTTCTCCCCCGAATCAAGAGCCTTGCCCCATCAGGAACCTTCACGCCGGTCGAGATTGCCTTCCTGATCGAAAAGGGCTACCTGCAATACGGCTTCGAACGTTATGATGTCACGAGGGAAATCAGAGAAGCGGGCATCGCGTATGTTGAGCATATTATCCGGGACATCGAGGGGGAGTTGCAAGCCCATGTCGGCATGCACGCGGATTTTGAGCGCGTGCTATTATTTGGTGGTGGAGCAGCTTTCTTCAAAGAAGGGTTTCCTGCGAAGAATATCGAGGTAGTTATTTTGCCTGAGCCTGAATTCGCAAATGCGAAAGGATTTCTGTCTCTTGCCTGCGGGAAGTGAACCTTCGATGCCACAGTATATAATCAAACTGAATCCCTATGATCCTGCCACCATTGATGTATTGGAGCAGTTGCGCAAAAGCCGGAAGTTAGCTGCGTTTACGAACGAGGCTCTCAAATTTTTTCTGCAATCAGAAAAAGGGACACAGGTGATCAACCTGATGATATGCCGAAAGCCGAATCATAATTGTGCCTGCGCCATTGATGAAAAACCCGACGCCTTCGGCCATCCTGCGAAGAGTGGCACTGAATTGTCCTCAGGCCCGGCACAAGGTAAGTGTATGAGTGTACTTGAAGAAATTCTCAAGTAAACCACATGAGCTGCTTACGTATTGGTTATTCCAGGAAGCGAACTTAATTGAATATTAGAGTCCGGAGCGCCATTGACCCGGACCTACTGCAAGGGGGAAACTATTTGGCGGGTTGAACAAGATATGCGCCGGCACTGCCCTTTGCAATATCTCCAACCTCAATGTCGCCTTTTACGACCTCTGCCTCAAAATAATGCTCGCCGATGAAACTCAGCACCTTGACTTGTCCGATCTCCTTGGCCTGACCGGTCCGTGTTGCCTGACGGGATACGGTGAGTACATCGCCGATGGAAATCTCCTTACTGGCTTCTACTGATCCGCTATGAAACAGATGAACCTTGCTGCCCATTTTCATAACCACTTCGCTCTTTACCTTCTTTTCGGCCGCATCAGACTTTACGGGAGCGGCCAAGGAAATACCAAGCGCCACGATTCCTGCTGCCAACATAATAATTCTCATCTTTTCCTCCTTTTTGAGTGATAAATCAGTTGCCTTTGATACAGATAACTTTTCTCACCTCCTTTCCTTAAATTGCTGGTGGCTACTTTCATCCCTGCCCTACTTTTCGAGTTCTTTTATTGTTGAAAGAACTGCCTGCGTCGAGATCTGACGATCTCCGACGAGTTTCTTCCTCTTCTTCGTCTTCTGATTCTCCACCACAACAGTAGGCGTGGCAGTGACACCGAAGCCCTTATAAATTGACTCGAAAAGCTTTGCGCCGTTCATGAACTCCATGAAGTTGAGCTGCCTCACGGTCACGCCGAGCGGGGCTACGGCAGCCTGAACCTGCTCCGGTTCCGGACTTTTGGTTTTGCGGGAGAGTTCATCCAGCGCATGGCGCAGGGAAATGTATTTCGGTTTCTCGTAGAGCAAAAACTGAAGATGATAAGGGGTGAAGTTCACCGTTTCCTTGTGAATCGGCAAATCGATGAAGGCAACACGGGCGTTTTTGGCCACTTCAGGAAACATCCGCTTGATCTCCGGCTCTATCTTGCGGCAACTAGGGCAGAACCAGTCGCTTATATAGTAAACGGTGGTATCGCTCCGGGTGTTGCCTAGATAGATGTCCAGGCTTTCGCCGGCAGCCTCCTTTGTGACTCCCATCACTGCTACAGCAAACCCTGAAGTGACCGCAAGAAGTCCCAGAAAGACACGGGTGAGTCGCGTTTTCATGATGTCTCCATAGAAGTACCGGGTAATCTTCTTTTCCCGCGCAAGCAACACTGCTGCCACGAATACGGCGAGTGCAATCCACAGGCATACGGGGCACCAGCGGCCAATGACAAATTTCTGAAGCCAGATCAGGTGAAGTTCCGCCCCCACCGCCGCCAGGGTGAAGAAGAGCACGATTGTCCCGGCAGCAGCAAAATAGCGCCTGACAACTAGCAGAAAAACAAGAATTGCGAAGAAGCCCATTCCGAACCAGCCGAAATCCACCCCGAATATCGTATAAACCGCGGCCTCACTGCACGGGCCGGTGCAGACCTTAAGGGCTGACAGAATGGAGAGGATAAGCCCCGCAAAGACGGCCAGCCATATGCCGAAAATCTTGAATCGGGAAAAGGACCCCATTGCCGTCTCAGGCTTACTCTTCACACTGTAGAGAGGCACTTATTCCCGCACCCTCAATGCGAATTGTGACTTTCAACTTTTTCCTCTTCGACCGGCTTCTGCTTCCCATTGCTGGAATGATTGGGATGGGTTCTCGGCAGAAGGCACATGCACCCGGCAAGTGATAAAATGACCGCTACCAGTCCTACTAACGAGAGGGTCCTCATTTCTTGCTCCCTTTTTTATGATCTCTTGGATCCCTAGCCAGCTCGTTTTGTTACCGGGCCAAGTTGCCCGAACGCCTCCCAATCGGGAGGAGGATACATCTCTCTCTTCCAGTGCAGGCCGGCATTCCTAATCACCCCAGGCCGTTCAGCCTCAAAGATAAGACGGAATGCTAAGGAGAGAACTGTGAGCTGCTGCTCGATGTTGCCCGGCTCCCCAAGCGCATGGCCAAACGGGAAGCGAAGATAAAGCGCCCTTGGAGGAGGCGTCTTTTCTGTAACCTCCCTGACGATTGAGAGGCACACTGTAGAAATGCCTACCGATTCGATTGCACGAGCTACCAGCCCCACGGACCGGTTGCAGCTCCCTCAGGCCGGCACCAGCAATACGTAGTCAACTTTGGCATCGGCGAGCTTACCGGCTACTTCAGGACCTGAAATCCTGACCAAGGTATTGAGATGTGGGTCATCGATATGTCCCATGAACGCATAGGCCACAGGATGCAACGCTCCTACCACGCCTCTCTCAACCAGTTCCTGGAGCCTCTCGACCGGCAGAACGAGGTTCACGTCTGTGTCCGCATCGCGGTGGTCGTAGTAATCGTGGGTTATGGTGAGAGCTTCTCGTGGGGTGGACACAGGGATTTCTCGAAAAGAGGCGTCGCCGTTTGAGTCGCTCATGTCGAACGGCTTCTGGCTCTTCAGGTGTACACCGCCAGTAGTGACAAGTGCCACGACCGCTTCTCTTAACGGTTTGCCAGGTTCGGCCCACGGGACAAGGGATGTATTCATCTGGAGCCGCTGTCCCCATCGTGCTGCAAGGGACGGAAAGGCCGTGAAGATTCTTGCCATGACCACGTTCCTGGTGTGGGAAAACCTAATCATTTTTGCTCCTTCAAAAATGCATCCCTGCAGACGTCGGAGCAGAAATAGATCGTATGTCCTGGCCACTCAACCTTACTGGTAGCCGCAATCGAAGATATTCGCATTCCACATACCGGGTCGGTCACCAGGTTGTCCTTCTGGTAGAGAGGATGAGTCTCGAGACGCAGATAGGCGTCGAGGAACTGCTCGATCTTGCCTTCCACCCACAAGCCGACCGCCTCATCCGAGCCGTCAAACGGAAAGGTCGCTTCTTCATCCCGCTTGTATTCCATCAGAACCGGGAGTATCTCGAGTTCGTAGCGAGCAGTCAGTTCCGCATGCCTTTCACCGGGAAGTAGAGCCAGGTCCAGCGAAACAGTCGCTGGGAACCGGGGAGTGTGAGCGAACTTGCAGACGCAGTGGAAGTCAACATCACCATGACAGTCCATGATGGCGGCATTGTCGAAGTGTCGGATCAGCTCTTCCATGCGGGGATGCACCACCGACTCCATCATGCGACGGGCAACGGCTGAAAGCCGGTCCCGTTGCTCCAGCAGTTCCTTCATTGAACCGTCGATCCGTTTCTGCTGCTCCGAAAGATCGCGTTGATGCCGCGCGAGTCTGTCGGCTATTCTGCTCGATAACCGATGGGTCTCAGCCATAACCGTCACCTCCTGGGTGTGGTTAGCAGGGGCTTCAGTCCCTGAACGTTGCATGGCACTGGTTACAACGCATTTTCGCGGATTCAAAAGCGTCTCTGGCCCCTGCCAGATCTCCTTTATTGACCAGCATAGCAGTTTTTTGTACATCTCCTTCAAAGTCCGAGGCAATTTTTCTGAAGTTGCTGACTCTTTTTAGATTTTTGTGGGGTCTTGCATTCTTTAAATCGGGGATTGTGGCTGCTATTTTTCCGATTTCCTCAACAACGGTTGCAGATTCTCCGCTTGTCAGCGCTTGATCGATCTGCGCCTGGGCCTGCATGTACACCGGCATCATCCGGTGCAGTTTCTCCATTGCGGCATCTTTGGCATGACTCATTTCATGAACACTGCCTTCATGAGCGTATGCCCCAGTCTGAATAAACATCAATGTTCCAACCAGACAAGTAACATAAATATGGAATCTATTCATTGCTTCTCCGCTATCTTTACTTTACAGGATTTTGTGTTCTTTCTTCTGCGTTCAGGTCCTTCGTAAGAACCCGGGGCCTCCCCCCTGCCCCGCAGGGGACCCTGCTCAACCGAAACCCATCCGTCGGTCCGGTGAAATGCTACAATTTTGCCAGCATTTATGAGGTCGTCCAGTTGGTAATCTGCAACCATCCCCGCACTTTGGTCGTTATAAATCACTCGGATCATCATAACTCAATGCTCCTTCACCTCCAGGAGAAACTCCTGATCTCCTTCCCCGCTCCGTCCGAGCTTGTCCACCGCCTTCCACCGTACCTTCACCGGCATCCCCGCCTTGAACAGGGTAGCATCCTTGGGCTTGAGAACCGCAGCCATATCAAATACCGAGTGGTAGACTTCACCTTCAAAGGGAACGTCGTTCCTGCCGGCGATCTTTATCTCTTTGATGTCCACCGGCCGGTCGAAATAGGCGTTAACCTCTTCCACATCCTTCGCTCCCTTGTCCTTGACTGCGGTAATGCTCAGGAGCCTTGGTGGAGGAAGTTGCGCCACCGCATCTTCGTCGGGAACGAGTGGTTGCGTCGTCAGCCCGCCGTTCCCGAGAAAACGTGCCACATCTTTGCCACCCACGGTTCCTTTCTCTTTTCCATCTACCTGCACCCGGATATCCTTGATACCTGGAAATTGAAGAACGGACAGAGCCAGGGCATTCAGGAGCGCACGTTCCGCAGCCTTGTCTCCTGGGGAATCAAGGATTTCCTTGCTGAAGTTGACGGTAACCGTCCCCCTCTCTTCGATAAGGTCCAGCAGGTGGGTGCCCGGGTTGAGCGGCTGAAGGATCTCCCCCTTGTAGCTTCCCTCGTCCATTCCGCCCAACAGCCGCTCCACTGCCACCTTCTTCATGGTCTTCTCGTCGAAGGTGAAAAACGGAAATGGCACGATTTTCCCCGGCTCCTTGGCCGAAGGGAAATAAATGACGAAGGCATAGCAGGTCCCTTTGTCAGTAGTGGGAGTTGGGCCGAAATATTTTTCATAAGCTTTTGTTGCTGAGATCTTGGCAGGTCTTGCGCCCTGCGAAGTATCCTGATTACGGCAAGCAGCGGTCTGTAGAGCAAGAAGCATGATTATCGGAAACAAAAATCGGCGATGCATAATGGACACCGTACTCTCCTCTTTTTCTTCCCAGTAAGTGTTGTAGTTATATTAACCACATTTACCGGCTTTTGTAACCCATCCCGCCCGGGAGCATACGACTTTCGTTCCATGCCAGCATACTTCCGCTTCCTCCGGATACGGCCTGTCTTCCAAGGTACATTCTGCGGGTGATAGTAGATCTTTTTTTTGCGCCCATAATCGGACCAAACGATTATTAGAGCCATGGGAAAGGCCCCAATCTTGTTTCGCAAGTACATCTTCGTAGTGCAAAATTCGATATTTGGAAAATATCTGCAACAACTCGTTATCTGCAAAGGTTAAATCGTGAGCTAATAACCGCATTTTCAGGCTGTCACGGTGAAAAAACTCCAACATGACAACACCGCCGGGTTTTAGGCTTTCATGGACTTTATCAACTATAACACGGGCGAAAGGCACATAAGAAAGAACGACCAAATCCCATTGGTTTTTTCCAAAATCAAAAGTAGCAACATCCTGGGCTACGGTATTTATCTTTGTACCGGCCTCTCTGGCTTTCTCAACAGCTATCCTTATATCCATTTCGGAAATGTCAAACCCGGTCACATCCCACCCAAGGGTGCCCAAGTAGACGGCATTTCGCCCCGTGCCCATGGCCACATCAAGCGCCTTCCCAGGCTTCATTCCCCGAACCATATCCATAAGGAACACGTTAGGCTGCTGATTGAAATCTTCATAATAAGAAAGAGGGGGCGCGTTATTGTCAGTATTTATTCTTTTTGGCTCATCGCCTTGAACCGTTCCGGCCTGGAAAAGCAGTACCAACAGAAACGCAGGTAACATTCGCATGTTTGCCCCTTAATTGGCAGTTTTGGGTAAAGTTTATGAGTGTATCCTTCTAAAGTTATATTGTCAGGTCGTCGTCGCGCCATTCTTTACGGATTTGGTCAAGAAAATTGACATACTTGTCCACAGGGTGACAGATCATTCACTTATTTGAGTACGGCGCACCGCAAACAGTCACATCTGCGGTGCGCCGTTAACAGCCAAGAGAGCGTTTCTTTATTTCACGGTGTACCAGAACTTGGAACTCCGTACCTTGTCGTCTTTGACCTTGAATTTCGACATGACTCCATATTTCCCCTTCTTGTCCATAACGAAGTCCGCTCCGAAGTGACCTTCCATCGCCATCAGGTCTTTCGTTTGTTCGGTCTTGTCGGGAGCCTGCACCTTTACCGTCACGACTCCCTCAGTGATCGGCTTCCCGGTTTTGGCGTCCTTAAATTCCACCGCGACGTGATGGGTCTCCTTCATTCCCTTCGGCATCTCCATCTTCATGGCCTTCATGTGTTCCGCCATGCTCATTACTTTGAAAGTAACCTTTACTCCGTCAACCACTTCCTCGTGAGCTGCGTCCCCATGCTTGCCGTGATCCATCTTCATTGAGCCATGATCCATGGCTGCATGAACTGCGGGAACACCCAGGGCCAGAGATGCTACTGCGATGACTGCTGTGAGTTTTTTCATTCCTTCTCTCCTTTTGTTTGTAATTTCCCACCTTAGCAACCGGCGCCGATAGTGCGAAGATTGAAGCCTGCTAATGCTTCATCCCGGAATAGTGCAGCCTCCCCTTCTTCAGGTCATGTTTTTTCATCAGCACGAAGATGACCGGCGTCATGATGAGAACATGTATCGCTGACGAGATCATCCCTCCGATCATCGGCGCGGCGATAGGCTTCATCACGTCCGCACCGGTACCTGACGACCACATGATAGGAACGAGACCGATCAGTGCCACCGCCACCGTCATCAGCTTCGGCCTAAGCCGCAGCACCGCCCCTTCGAATGTCGCGTCATAAATGTCCTGCTCTGTACACGGACCGTTGATAAGCTTCTTGTCTAACGCCTCGTGGAGGTAGATGACCATCACCACGCCCGTCTCCACCGCCACCCCGTAGAGCGCAATAAAGCCCACCCATACAGCTACGGACATATTATAGCCGAGGAGCCAGACTAAATAGACCCCTCCCACCAGAGCAAACGGCACCGACAGCATAACCATGCTTGCTTCGAGGGCTGAGTGGAACGTGAAGTAAAGCAGGATGAATATGATCAGCATCCCGGCGGGAACGAGGATGCGGAGGCGCTCCTTCGCCCTGATCTGATTCTCCCACTGCCCCGACCATGCGACATAGTAGCCGGCAGGCAGCTTCAGCTGCTTCTCCAGCACCTGCTTGGCCTCACCGACAAAGCCTCCCATGTCGCGTCCGCGCACATTGAGGAAGACGATGGAGCGGAGCAGTCCCCCTTCGCTGTTGATCTCGGGAGCACCCGTAGAAACGTTAAGCTTCGTCACCTGGGAAAGAGGAACCTGCACCGGAGTTTCACCACTCATTCCCGAGACCAAGATCCGCTGAATGGACGGGATGTCGTCCCGATAGTCGCGCATGTAGCGGAGCCTGATCGGAAAGCGATTGCGCCCTTCCACTGACGTCGTAAGCATCTCGCCGCCTAGCGCGGTCTCGATCACGTCCTGGATATCCCCAACCTTGATACCGTAACGCGCTGCCGCTTCACGGTCGATGTCGATGTCGAGATAATTCCCACCGGTAACGCGTTCGGCTACAACATCCGCAGCCCCGGGAACCGTCTTCAGAATGCCCTCAGCCTGCACTGCCAGATCCTTGAGAACATTCAGGTCGTTACCGAAAATCTTCACTCCTAGGTCTGTCCGCACCCCAGTGGAGAGCATGTTAATTCGGTTGATGATTGGTTGCGTCCAGCCGTTTCTGACGCCGATCTGCTGAAGCTTCGCATCCAGTTCGGCGACGATGTCCGCCTTTGTCATTCCCGCCCGCCATTTGTCCTTGTCCTTCAGAATGATGATGCTCTCGAACATGGACACAGGCGCTGGGTCCGTCGAAGTCTCAGCGCGCCCCACCTTGCCCAGCACGTGCTCCACCTCCGGTACGCTTTTGATTATCTTGTCCTGCACCTGGATGAGACGCTTAGCTTCGCTGATGGAGATATTGGGAAGCGTCACCGGCATGTAGAGCAGTGAGCCCTCATCGAGTGGCGGCATGAATTCAGATCCGATCGACATGAACATGGGAATGGCGAGCGCAAGAGCGGCTATGTTAAGTGCTATAGTGCTCTTTTTGAACTTAAGGCACCATCGTATTACAGGCGAGTAGAGCCGGATGAAGAACATCGAGACCGGGTTGGACTCCTCCTTCGGCATCTTCCCGCGCATGAAGTAATACATCAGTACTGGCACGAGGGTGATGGCAATTATTGCCGACCCCATCATGGAAAAAGTCTTGGTGAACGCGAGAGGGTGAAAAAGTTTTCCTTCCTGGCCTTCAAGCAGGAAAACAGGCACGAACGAAAGAACTATTATGGCAAGTGAGAAGAAAATAGCCCTTCCAACCTGCTTGGCAGAGGAGATGACAATTTCCAACCGCCGCTCTTTCCGCTCTTCGGGTGGCGTCTCCGATAGATGCCGGTAACAGTTTTCCACCATGATTACGCCGGCATCGACCAGAACGCCAATGGCGATTGCAATGCCGCCGAGAGACATGATGTTGGAAGTGACCCCCATCAACTTCATCGTTATGAATGAAAAGAGAACTGCAATGGGGAGGGTTATCACCACCACGAGAGAACTGGTGAAGTGCAAGAGGAAGACGAGGATAACGAGCGAAACTACGACCGACTCCTCCAACAGAGCTTTCTTCAGTGTATCCACTGCCCGCATGATAAGGTCAGAGCGATCATAGGAGACCATGATCTTGACTCCTGGAGGAAGACCCTTCTCCAGAGCAGCAATCTTTTCCTTCACCCGATGGATGACGTCATGAGCATTCTCGCCGTAGCGCATGACGACAATTCCGCCAACTGCCTCCCCCTCGCCGTTCATGTCCAGCAGGCCGCGGCGAATGGCACCTCCCAGTTGTACAGTACCGAGGTTCCTGACGTAGATGGGAGTGCCGCGCATGTCGGCGCCGACGACTATATCTTCAAGGTCTTTGGTGGACTTGACGTAGCCTTTGCCACGGATGAGATACTCGGCATCCGACTGCTCCAGGAGCCGACCGCCGACGTCCTTATTGGAGCGCTGCACCGCCTCCATCACCTGTCCAGTGGTTATTTTGTATGAAAAGAGCCTGTTGGGATCTAGGTCGATCTGGTATTCCCTTACGAAGCCACCAATGGAGGCGACTTCCGCTACCCCCTGGACTGTATTGAGCTGATAGCGGACGAACCAGTCCTGAAGAGTTCTCAGTTGTTCCAGGTCGTACCCTTTTCCTTCAAGGGTATACCAGAAGACATGCCCAACGCCGGTGCCGTCGGGGCCGAGGGTCGGCCGCACGTTAGGCGGCAGAAGCGAAGCTGCATAATTCAGCCGCTCCAGAACCCGTGTTCTCGCCCAATAGATATCTGCCTTATCTTCGAAGATCACATAAATCATCGAGAAGCCGAAAGCCGAGGAGGCACGCACCGCCCGCACCTGCGGCAGCCCCTGGAGATTCACCGCCAGCGGATAGGTAACCTGGTCCTCCACCACCTGGGGAGACCGCCCGGGATACTCGGTGAAGACGATAACCTGGTTGTCAGATAGGTCGGGAATTGCATCGACGGGAGTCTTGTAGACAGCCCAGATTCCCCAAGCGATGATGAGCCCGTAGATCATGAAGATGATGATCCGGTTCTTCGCGGAATATTCGATAACTCTTTCGATCATTGAAAAACCTCGTTAGCGCGACGTGCTAGTGTTCAATTGTATTACGGCTAGGCCGACATCAGGCACGCAGCGTAATCACATCTTCATATCATCCATCTTTATGTCGTTCTTCTTTTCAGCCGGAGCGGCGCCGCCGTGACCTTCATGCCCTCCCGCCGGAGCCTGTGCTCCCTTATCTTCCTTCTTTTTCTCACCGTGGCCGGCGTGTCCTCCGGACCCACCTTTCAACTGGGCCTCCGAGTCGATCAGGTAACCGCCGCTGGAAGCGACCTTCTCTCCCGGCTTCAGGCCTTCAAGGATCTGCACGTAATCGGCCGTCCTCGCCCCTACCTTAACCTCACGCGGCTCGAACATTCCCGGTTTCATTTCGACCCAGGCCACCTGCCGCTTGCCCGTATCGATAACAGCAGCAATCGGCACAGCAAGGGTACGGCCCAGCGGCGTCTTAACCCTAGCGTTCACGTACATATCGGGCTTGAGCTTGAGTCCGGGGTTCGGTATTTCGACCCTCACCTTTACCGTCCGCGTCTTCGGATCAAGGAACGGATAGATGTAAGAGACGCGTCCAGAAAACGTCTTCTCCGGATACGACTGAGAAGTCACCTCCACCCGCTGTCCAACCTTCACAAAGGGAAATTCATTCTCATAAACCTCTACCTCGACCCACACGGTGGAGAGATCCGCTATAGCAAAGAGGGGTTCTCCCATGTTGACATATTGCCCTTCCAGAGCCATTTTCTCGATCACGATTCCGGAGAGGGGCGTGTAAATCGGTAATCTGATGTTGGGCTGTCCCCCTTTTTCCAGAGCTGCAAGCTGCTGCTCTTTAACTCCGAGAAGCAGCAGGCGCTGCTTAGCAGAGGAAACGAGTCCCGCGCCCCCCTGGGATATGGATGCTATGGGCGAATCCTTCAACCGGTCCCTGCTTCTCAACGCGAGAAGGTATTCCTGCTGTGCCGCCACCAGATCGGGCGAGTAAACCAGAGCGACTGGTTTGCTCTTGCTTACGTAATCACCGACGGCATTGACAAGAAGCTGGTCGATCCTGCCCGCAACCCAGGCGGTGACCTTCGCTTGGCGGCGCTGATCGTACTGGACTATACCGACTGCATTGATATCCTTATCGAGAGGGATTTCCTTCACCGCCGTCGTAGCGACGTTAGTGATGACCATCTGGGTCGGGGACATGGAAACGTGGCCTAGCATCTCCATCGTTTTTGCGTCCGCCTGTGCCCCCTCCACCTTCTTGACAAGCGTCATCCCGCAGATGGGGCAGGAGCCCGGCTTGTCTTTGATGATGAAGGGGTGCATCGGACAGGTGTAGAGTTCCTTGGCGTTTTCCGCTTTTGTCGTTCCCTGTGCACCGGCCTTCTGAGCTTTGGCATTCCAGAGGTAGTAGCCTCCGCCACCTGCCGCAACAACGGCGATCAAGAGCACGGGGATGATAATCTTCTTAGACATGAGCATGATCATAACCTCTCGGAAAATTAAAAAACGAAATCATTGAAAACTACGGCAATTCCCTGCCCACCAGCGCTTCAAGCTGCGCACGCTTCATCTCGTAATCCGCCAGGGAATCGTAGTATTCCCTTTCGTAGTTGAAGAGGGTTACCCGGCTGTCGAGAAGCGTGAGGAAGTCGACCTTCCCTACGCGATAGCTGATCACCGCCGACTCAAGGGCCTGCTCCGCCTGCGGAAGTATCCCAGTACGATAAAGAGCGATCAACTTGTCGCGCCGCTCGAGCTGGGCGAGAAGATCAGTGATACCTTGATTGATGGTATTGTTCTGGCTGTTAAGCTCTTCCGTCGCCATCCTGATTTCAGATGAAGACTCCGCAATCATCGCCTGCCGCCGTGCGCGCTGGACCGGGAGATTGAAAGTCACTCCAAGTGAGTACATGTCGTCTCCTACTTCCATCTCATCGATTCGATCGCGCTGCATGTATTCAAGCGAGATGTTGAAATCGGGGTAGTATTCCTTCTCGGCGAGCTTGTGCCCGGCAGATCCCTTGTCGATCTCGGCTTTCAGGCTTTTCAAAAGCGGCCTGTTTTCCTTTGCGGTTGCCCTGAGAGTATCGACCGAGGACGACACCTTGCGCGGGGTGAAATCCTCGATTTTCCCGAACGAGCTCTCTCCGCTGCGGTACAACAGGGCATTCATGGCTGCCTGCACCGATTTCCGCTGCTGCTCCAGGGTTATCCTCATATCGAGCATCTTCGACCGCTCCACCTGGGCTTTCAGCACGTCCTGCTGTACACCTTGGCCGACGGAATACTTGGTTTCGGCAAGTGCGATAAAATCATCGAGGATCTTGATGTTCTTGTCGACGATGTCGAGTTCCTTCTCAACGAACCACAGTTGGTACCAGCTTTCCTTCACCATCCGGGCAAGTTCGAGCTTGCGTTCCTCGATCTGCCACTGGTACGATTCCGCCTCTTTCGCAGCCACTTCCGACCTGAGAGCCCGCTTCCCCCAGAAGGGGAGTTGCTGGCTTATCCCAATCACCTTCTGGGTCATCGGATCGCGGCGGAAACTCAGCGGGTCCTTCACGAGCCCATTCTGGATCTTGAGCATGAGCATCGGGTCGTCGAACGATTTTGCCTGGGCGATCCGGTTCCTGAACATCTCCCATCGCGCCGACGAAGCCTTGATCTCCGGGTTGTTGGAGAGAGCCGTCTCCACGAGCCGTTGAAGATTTTCGGGCTCTTCGGCACGCGCCCCTTGCGAAATCCAGAGACCGCAGACTAACAAAGCGAGAACTATACGTTTCATTCTTACAGCTCCTGTATTTTCGATCAGACCTGTTAACTACATAAGCCGTGCCATACGGGTGTCAGTCGAAATTTCAGTGGGTTAAGCAGGTCGGCAAGCAAATTATCGCAGAATATTCAGCACCTAATTCATAATATTCTTCCATTGTTACATGAAATCTATCGGCAGCAAGGATATAGTAGTTTAATCGTCTGCAACTATTTTGGCTCTGGAGGCACGATTCCGTATTTCTCCAGCCGGTAAAGAAGTGTATGCCGGGGGATTCTCAAGAAACGAGCAGCAGCGGATTGATTCCAGTTATTACGCTCCAGGGCCTGGACGACCACTTCCCGCTCAAGCTGCTCAAGTGAGTAGCCCTCATCGGGAAGGGTAATAACGAGTTTGACGGAGCTATCGTGTCCGGTGCGGATTTTCTCTGGCAAATCGGACAATGGTATAACCTTGCCCGTCCGCATGATGAGCATCCGCTCGATGGTGTTCTCCAGTTCCCGCACGTTGCCAGGCCATGAGTAAAAGAGCATGGCTTCCATGGCGTCCTCGGAAAGGGAAACACCGGCACCGCCAGACTTTTTCAGGAAGTGGTCTATGAGAAGGGGAATGTCTTTCTTTCTCTCTCTTAGCGAAGGGACAGAGATGGGAATGACTGACAACCGGTAGAAAAGATCCTCTCGAAAAGAGCCATCCACAGTTGCTTTTTCGAGATCACGGTTCGTGGCTGCCACGACACGAACATCGAGGCGCTGCTCTTTTGCACCTCCAACAGGTTCCACTACACGTTCCTGAAGAGCCCGCAGAAGCTTTGGTTGAAGTTCCAGCGGGAGTTCTCCGATCTCATCTAGAAAGATAGTGCCGCCCTTTGCCTGTTGAAATTTACCTTCCTTGTCACGAACGGCGCCTGTGAATGCCCCCTTGACGTGTCCGAACAGTTCACTTTCCATCAATTCTCGAGGAATGGCGGCACAATTGATGGCAAGGAACTTCCCTTTCCGGCGCGAACTCTGTTCGTGGAGTGCTCTGGCAACAAGCTCTTTGCCGGTTCCGGACTCTCCGGTGATGAGAACAGTCGCTTCGGTATTTGCTACGCGTTTTATAATATCGATTAGATGCCACATTACCTGGGAGTTACCTATAATGCCCCGGGTAAGGGGAGCAAACAAACGATCCCCTTCCTGTTGCAGTAAACCCGCCTCAATCGCACGTCGCACGGTCACCTTCAGCTCGTCCCGATTAAAGGGTTTCGCTATGTAATCAAAAGCTCCGTGCTTCATCGCCTCTACCGCGGCCCCCACTGCCCCGAAAGCCGTGATAATGATCACCTCCGTTTGCGGAGAAGCCTTTTTGACCGCCTTCAACACCTGGTAACCATCCATTCCTGGCATTTTAACGTCCGTTATCACAAGCTCCGGATTCATCTTGTGAAAAAGCGCGAGGCCGTCTTCGCCGGAGGCAGCAGTACGCACTTCGTAACCTTCTTCCTGAAGGTTGTATTCGAGAACTCTACGGAACGACGCGTCGTCGTCGATAATCAGGATTTTTGCACTCATGTCGCCTCCAGCTCCTTGCGCATCAAAGGCAGGCGCACACATACCGATGTGCCCCGCCCCACCTCACTCTGCAAGGTGACAGAGCCTCCGTGCGCCTGGATGATCTTTCGTGTGACCGCAAGGCCCAGACCGGTGCCGCTTTCCTTGGTCGTGTAGAACGGTTCGAATATCTGCTCCATGACATCACCGGATATACCGCCGCCGGTATCATCGAAGCTGAGCAGAATCCAGCGCCCCCCATCCAGTTCACTGAGAGCGGCAGTCACCGTCACCTTTCCACCGGATGGAGTCGCTTGCAGGGCGTTGAGCAGAATATTGAGGAATGCCTGTCGCAGCTTCTCTCCGTCAGCCTGGATCAGGGGGAGTGGCACATCCTTGAGTTCCAGGTCAATGCCGCGCTTCCGGGCCTCTATTCTTGCCAGCGTTGCCACGGCACGCAATTCCTGAATTATGTCACAGGCAGTCATGGTTGCCGGCCGTGGACGGGCAAGCCTCAGGAAGTCCTCGACCACCCGGTTGAGCCGCTCAGACTCCTTGAGAAGTATCTGGATGAACTCATACTTCCTGTCACCAGGACTGTAGTCATCCCTCAATATCTCAGCGGTTCCCTGAATGGACCCTAAAGGATTCCTGATTTCGTGGGCAAGAACTGCGGACAATTCCCCAAGGGTCGAAAGTCTCTCGGCCCTGCGAAGCTCATCCTCGATACGTACAATTGTCTCGGCTTGGAACTGTAACGTAAGGTTCGATTCCTCGAGTATTTTCCGCTGATTTGTTTCCCTCTCCGACAAAAACCCTGTTACTCCACCAACGACGTTATAGAGAAGAATTTCGAGATAACGTTCCAGCTCCATGGCGGTATGTGGTCCCCACTGAAAGATGAGGTGTGGGATGTACAGGAAACTGACGCAGAGAGCACAGCCGAGGCCGCCGCGCAACCCGAACCAGAAAGCCGCAAGAATGATCGGCAGATGGTATAGTCTCTGGAATATGTCGTGCAGCATCGGCCTGTTCAGCGGCGTCAGGTAATGGAAAAGACTGATGCCGCCGATAAATGCGGTAAGGACCAGTAACCGTATGCCGGTTTGACGAATGCTTCTTGCGGTCATCTCTTTCTCGAAAATCCACAGTCCTGCTTCACTTGGAGACGAACAGGGTCTTATCTGCATTTCCATCCCTGCCTCCATTGATTGCGTTGGCTTCGTAAGCTTTTTGCAGCTATCATGACTGCAATTTTTTTCAATGTTGCCATTGGATATGCTACAGCCTTGCGGATCTCGGCCGCCTTTTGGTGTTTGCGTTGGCGATGTTGCTCGAAATGAGGTTCATCCGCCTCCGTTCCGTGGTCACCACTGACCTGCTATATCTTGCACGGTCGAGATTGACTGATTGCCTCACTCTCACTTTATTGGAGGACGTCACACTTTTGGAGGAAGCAGGTTCAAGTCGTCTAGAAGGTCTTCCACGCTAACCGGCTTCTCAAAAACCCGCTCAATGCCCGCCTCCGCAATTTGAGATGCTTTGTCATCAACCGGGGCACCAGTGATCAACATGATGCGTATTTCCGGGACGATCGCTTTCGCTTGCCTGGCCAGTTCAATACCGTCCATCTCCTCCATGTTGAGGTCCGTAAGCAGAATAGAGTACCCTGCATCCGTATCGAGTAGCGCGATTGCCTCTTCTCCGCTGGATAGGCAGTCCACTGGCACACCATATCTGGCGAAGGCATTTTTCAGCAGCAGAAGGATTTCATGGTCATCATCTACAACCAGAACAGTTGCGTTTTCCATGAGACCTCCTCCTCGTGACCCTTTCCGTCCAACGTGAAGCATAGGTTACACCACAAGACCATCCTTCAGCTGGATCGTCCTGTCGGCATATACGCAGTTTTCCGGGTTGTGGGTAACCATGATGACCGTCTGCCCCTCGTTATTGAGCTCTCTGAATAGGGACATGATTTCCTCGCTGTTCTTGGAATCGAGGTTCCCGGTCGGCTCGTCAGCAAAGAGTATATGGGGACGGTTGACGATGGCCCTTGCGATTGCTACCCGCTCCTGCTCTCCGCCGGAAAGCTGATTCGGCAGCCGGTCGCACTTCCCGCCCAGCCCGACCTGTTCCAAGGCCCGTCGCGAAGTTTCCCGTTTCTCGCTGGTTTTCCGGGATGCTACCGTAAGGGGAAGCATTACGTTTTCCAGGGCTGTAAGGTAAGGGATCAAATGGAATGACTGGAAGACGAATCCGAAGTTACGGGCACGAAAATCAGCCAGTGGTTCATCTCCAAGGGCGTAAATATTAGTACCGCCCACTTCGACCCTTCCCGCGGTTGGATGGTTCATTCCGCCGAGAATTGAAAGCAGTGTGCTCTTACCCGATCCCGACTGCCCCATTATGGTGATGAACTCGCCATCCTCTACGCCGATGTCTACCCCGCGCAAAGCTTCTACTGTCTCTCCACCACAGGTATATTGTTTTGTTAGATTGTTTATTTCTATCAGTGCCATTGAAACCTCTCTTACAACGCCCGAAGCGCTTCGGTTGGATCCATGCGGCTTGCATGGAGCGCAGGATACAGGCTTGCGAGCAAGCCAATAGTTACAGCAATACTAATTGAGCCTGATGCCACCAATGAATCCCAAACCAGTGCGGCATTCTTTGATTCGGCCATAAATGGCAGAGCCAGCTTAGCCGCCCCCATTCCAGACAGGTACCCGAATATTCCGGCCAAGAGGCTTACCAGTGCAGCTTCCAATAGGATGATCCTCATGATGTGGCTCTTGCGGAAACCTATGGCTCGAAAGACACCTATTTCGGTAGTCCGCTCATTCACACTTCCCATCATGGTCACGAACACGATCAGCGAGCCGATGAATATCACCACACCGGATACTCCGTACGAAAACCGTTTGAACTGATCGAGAGTCTTTAGTCGTGACTCCACCACCTGCTGGATCGCGTTAACTTTCGCATCGGGAAGCTTTTCAGCGATCTGCACCACCATATCGCCAATTGGGCACCCGGCGCACAGAGCGGCCACTTCGACAAGTGTAATCTTCCCTTGCTTGCCAAGGATCTTTTGTGCCGTCGCCAGGGGAGCGAAGACCAGTGAATCATCCTGGGACCCCGTCTGCTCCAGGATTCCTGCAACCTTCAGCGTGTTGCCGCCAATCTCAATCGTGTCGCCCGAGGAGAGGTGAAGCGTATCGGCTGTCGTGCTGCCCAGAAGAACCTCGTCATCGGCTTTCGGAGCATCTCCGAAAATCTGCCACCACTGCTTCATCTTCAGCTCGTCCTCGAAGCGGACCCCGACAAGAAGGACGTTTTTATCCTTTAGCTTCGCAGCGCCGAGCACTTTTGGTGAAACAGAAAGAATGTTCCGGCTGTTCTTTATGCTCTTTATCTTTGCCAGATCCTCTTCCCTGATCTCCCGCTGATCGAAGCTGACCTGGCCTAAACTGATCCCGCCGTAGCTCATCGCCAGATCTTCGCTTTTCGGTGTAATCAGGATATTGGCGCCGAATTCGTCCATTTTTCGGCCTATGTCCTGGGACATCGACTCGGTCAGAGTAATGAGGGTAACTATCGTGGCAATGCCTACCATGAGACCGATAGTGAGGAACGCCATTTTGGCTTTTCTGCGTCGCAGGTTGTTCAGTGAAATATTGTGAAGTTTCATGTCTCTTAGGCTCCGCGGTTCTAGAAGTAACGTGCACCCTGCTTCAGGTCTTCGATTTTAAAAGTGACATTGCGGCCATCATTGGTGCCGGGAAGATACGCAGGATTGCAGCCGCCGACTGAATGCGGGCCGATCCGATTTACCAGGAATTTCTTCCCGCAGTTCTTGCACAGCATCGAATCCCCATCTTGGACATACCCTTTCTTATCCCTGAAACAGACGTCGCAGGAATCGAAGGCGGTATGGAGCTGTCCGTCGCTCCCCTTCACGATGAAGAACCCAATTTCTTTGCCGCCGTCACTGATCCGGTAAAAATGAGCGCTGCCGTCAGAAACTTTGGCAACCGGAACGGTGACCAATCCGTTCACCGGCTTTACCTTCTGGGATTTCGATAACCCCGGAATGTTAAGGGCGAAGACGGTAGCTACTCCGGCGAGGAGGAATGCCACAGCCAAGAGACTCCATCGCAGACCAGTCTTGGCAGTGGGTTGCTTGCTGTTTTTTGCTGTCGTTTCTTCACATACCTGATTTCTTTTTCGTGCTGCCTTTCCCATGATTATGCTCCCCTTTATGCTGTTTTACTTGCTGCCCTGATTGCAACAGCCGCATCCGCTGCCGAAACTCTGCTTCACGGCTGCGGCCTTACCCGTTTCCTTCTCGAATGCTTCTTTATCGGCGGTTTTATAAACACCACTCGGATAACCGGCGTCAGTGACAACCGACGCCAATCGTTCGGCATCGATTGCTTTTGAAGCATGCCATACCGTTACCTTTCCCGCTTCAATGTCGACGTCAACA
This sequence comes from Geobacter sp. DSM 9736, assembly GCF_900187405.1. Classification (NCBI taxonomy): domain Bacteria; kingdom Pseudomonadati; phylum Thermodesulfobacteriota; class Desulfuromonadia; order Geobacterales; family Geobacteraceae; genus Geobacter; species Geobacter sp. DSM 9736. The sequence continues at coordinate 834,434 of NZ_LT896716.1, read as the reverse complement.
GATGCAACGCCCTGCTGCGCCTCAAGGGCTTTTGTGATTTTCGCTGCACAGCTGCCGCAGGAGAGTTTCTCGGCTTTCAGAACCGTTACCGTGTCTGCCGTCTGTGCAGCCCCAAAACAAACGGCCGCAAAGAACATAAGTACTGCCATCCCGGTTACCACAAACCAGCTCACCTTCTTTGAAATATGCATGATGCTACCCCCCTTTAATTCTTACCGCCGCCGCACCCGCCACCGCAGCCGCTCTGGGCTACCTTGATCCCGAAATCACGACCGGCGATCCTGCGAAAATCCTCGATATACATCTTTTCCATAAGCCAGCTTCTGAAGCCGGTTCTGTTGACCGCGTCTGCAAAAGTCTCCGGCTTGGCGCTTTTAGAGTCATAGCCGACAAGGACCCACCCGCCATTTACATCCACTTCAACTCCAGCCGTCCCAGGCAATCGCATGAGAGCTTTTTCTATTTTCCCCGCACAACTGCCGCATGTCATGCCCACAGTTCGCAGAACCGCAACATATTCGGCTACCGGCCTTATGCGAACATGAAAAGCCAGCACACCAAGAACCGCGAGAACGGCCACAACAAGAACGAAATTTATTATTGTCTTTTTGTTCAGATTCGGCTTCATCTGGCTTACCTCCGCTAACCAGAGTTATCAAAAGCCGTACCAACTCGCTAAGCGTCTGTTACTTGGCCCTTCTTTTGAAAAAGAAAGTTGTTAGGCAAGGGTTGAGACGAGGAATATTGAGCAGCGCATGAGGGATATTCTACAAGGCATGTCAAGTCGGAGGATATTGATTACGAACTCTTTCCCATTCAGCAGGTGTGATATTAATAAAAATCTCCACGGCAGCGGGATCGAGCCAGGAACCGCTTTTTTTTCTTATCATTTCGGTGGCGTGATCGTAATCAAGGCCGGCATGATATCCGGTCAACTCATCAAAAATCTCCGCAACCATGAAAAGCCTGGCTCCCCATGGTATTTCTTCACCTTTCAGGCCCCTGGGATATCCGCTGCCGTCATATCTTTCCTGGTGGGTAAGGACGATTTCCGCTGCATCGCGAAGAAAGCCGATCTTCTGCAATAGCCTGTATCCCTTCTCCGGATGTGCACGAAATATTTTCAACTCTTCCGGGGAATAGCCGGCATGCTTTAGAAATAGGGTGTCAGGAACGGAAATCTTGCCTACATCGTGCAAGAGAGCACCAAGGCTTATTGATTTCTTCTCCTTTTCAGACACGCCGGCTCGTTCCGCTAAAAGCACGGTGTATTCCCTTACCCGCTGGGAATGGAGGGGAGTATTTTTTCCCCTCAGGTCGAGGCTTGAAACCAGAGCCAGAAGCGTCTCTTCCTGAGATTTTGCAAGGTCTTGCAGTAAAGCCTTCTGGCGGTCAAACAGAACACCCGGAACAAGTCCAACTACCCAGAAGGTCGCCAATTCCCCGAACTGATTTGCCTGCTCCATATAATCACCGGGCCAATCCAGAACGGCATGAGACAGAAACGCCACACTGATGACCGATGTGACGAGTGTGGCTCCCTTCAGACCAAACCATGCCGCTGCCATCACAGGCGGAAGAAAATACAACTTTCGCAGAATGATGTGAACCATGTGGGAAGTATGATCTTCGGTGGGGATGGAGAAATGAAAAAAAGTGATAACGAATATCAAAAAGATGAGAATTGCAGCTTTTGTCTTTCCGCTTTCGTCACTCATTCTCAATCTCCCGCCAATCATCTTCGAACCCGATTCAGGGCCAGATCAGTGCTTCATATCGCCACGAATGTGATGATGACTCCCATTCAACGATTGCTTCAGCCCTCTGTATTCCGATGCAGACAGCTCAGGAAGCCCCTTCACGAAAGCTGTGACGGACCAGAGCTCTTTTTCGGAATGTGTTGGACCGAACGCGGGCATACCGGTCATTCTTATCCCGTTCTCGACAACCCAGTAGATTTCCGAGGGTTTTAACTTTTTTGCGGCAACTGCAAGATCAGGGGGTCTTGGGTTCAGCCCTTTTCCGACTTCACCGGGATCTACACCCGGCGCTCCGTGGCATCCGGCGCACATTTCATTGTAACCCGAAAATCCATCTGCTTTTGAGAGTGGATACGAGGGGGCTTTGAAGTTTCTCGCATGAAAGACTACTGAACGCTCCATAGTAATCTGCATGACTGCCTTTGTGATTGTCCAATGCTCGCTTGTCGCGGCTACATTGTAGAAGCCGGAATAGATGACGAGGAGACTCGCCGCCGGCAGACCCAAGGCGGCCGCGACAATTATGCTGCAGATGGATCTTGCATTAACCACGTTCATTCATCCTCCTTACCCGGGCCGTATTGCCTCATGCCGATATGCAGTATCGGGTTTATTGCGCCGAGCACACATACTGCATGCCCCTGAAGGTCTCTTACTGAAAGATGCATCACGAATGTACAGCAACCGAATTTTACTGCACATTGCGACGACAGCAACAGTGCCTGGAATTTTGTCTCGCTAGCCTGTACATCAAGAGGACCACTTGCAGAATATTCTGCAACTGGTTGTCTTCACTCAGTTTTTTATACTGAACCCGTTGACAAGAAGATTTAACAAGCTATTACTTATGTCATTAATTAACTCAGCTCAGGAGGGAACAGATGAAACGAAGGGACTTCATCAAATTGGCAGGACTAGGTGCAGCTTCCATGATGATTCCCCGGCCTCTTTTTGCCATGGGGGACACCACCGGAGGAAACCTCGATCCACGTACTGCAGGAGGATTTTTAAACCCGTTGCGCCTTCCCGGGCAGCAGGGCGGCATCCTTGGGTACCTTCAGCCTCACCAGAAATTCACAATCCGCGCCACGACTGCACAGGCGCCGGTTCTCCCCGGAAAATCTTCCAATCTTCTCGTTTATGGAGTAACCGACGGCTGCACCAACTATGTTAATCCGATCCTGAGAGTCAGGAAAGGGGACAGAATAGCTCCGCTTCTTAAGAATGATCTGAATGAAGATACCATAATTCACTGGCATGGACTCATTGTCGACTCGAAGAACGACGGTATCCCATCGGATGCGATCAAGGGGGGCGAGAGCTACCAATACGACTTTACCGTCCAAAACCGGGGCGGGACCTACTGGTACCACCCGCATCCCTATCAGCTCACCTCTGCCCAGGCGTATCTCGGCATGGCAAGCTTCTTCATCGTGGAGGACAAGGACGAGATGCGGCTGCGGCACGCACTCGACCTGGAACCCGGCGTGACGGACATACCGCTCGTCCTCCAGGACAAGCGTTTCGACGCTGACGGGAACATCGTCTACAACCCCAGCGAGTCCGAGTGGTTCATGGGCTTCCTCGGCGACACAATACTCGCGAACCTGACGGTAAAGCCGTACTTGGACGTAGCCTCCCGTATATACCGTTTCCGGTTGCTCAACGGATCAAATTCGAGGATATACCGCCTCGCCTTCACCACCATGGAAGGAAAACAAGAGTTCCACCTGATAGGGACCGACGGGGGGCTCCTCGACCGGCCTCAGGCAATCAACGAGCTCTTCCTTGCTCCAGGGGAGCGGGCTGACGTGCTCCTCGACCTATCCGATTTCAGCCCGGGCGAATCGCTTTTCCTGAAGAGCCTTTCCTTTGATCCGATGGACAACGAAGGAATGGCTGACGGCATGGGAACGGAGCCGATGACCGGGCTCGCCAACGGCGAAGAGTTTTACATCCTCAAATTGAACGTGAAACGCTGGCACCAAGGGCATGGGGGCCGGATCCCGAAGAAACTCTCAGTGCTGGAGCCCATCGATGTCTCCGGCGCCATGATGCGACCCATCACGCTGGCTCAGGCGGGCATGGGCGTAATGAAGTGGGCCATCAACGGCGAGATGTTCGACCTCAACAACATCTCTTTTTCCGTTGAGCGCAACAGTGTCGAGATCTGGGAGATCATGAACGAGATGATGAGCATGCCGCACCCGATGCACATCCACGGCTTCCAGTTCCAGGTCATTGACAGGCTGAACAGCCCACAGCAGGCTGCAAGCCTGGCGGTGGACGACGGGAGGCTTCCTACCGACATTGGCTGGAAGGACACTGTCCTTATCTGGCCCGGCGAAACCGTTCGCATAGCCATCGATTTCTCCACTAATGCCCCCGGACAGCAGAAATACGTTTTCCACTGCCACAATCTGGAACATGAAGATGAGGGGATGATGATCAATTACACAGTCATCTAGCGGTTTCAAGACGCGTGTAAACTCGGGAGGGGCGTCTCGCCGCCCCTCTTCATCTTCTCAAAGAAAGGGAACATTACGGAGTGGAAGTCGTCGCAGGCGGCATTTCACCATCGGCATCTGTAAGCCGCTCTCGAAGACGCACCCATTCTTCGGGATCTATCTGCTGGAAGACATCGACCACCGCAGGGTCAAAATGTTTGCCGCTGTTTGCGGCAATATCCGCTGCCGCCTCCCCATACCGCAAAGGAACACGATACGGCCGTTCCGAGGTCAGAGCGTCAAAGACATCGGCGACCATGAATAGCCTTGCTCCCAATGGGATATCTTCACCTTTGAGCCCTCTGGGATAGCCACTGCCATCAAAACGTTCATGGTGCGTATATACTATTTCTGCGGGCTGTCGCAGAAAGTCGATCCGCTGCAGCAGCTTGAAGCCTTCCTCCGGATGCCTGCGCATCTCTTTCCACTCCTCTTTACTAAGCTGGGACGGCTTCAACAGGATATGGTCGGGAACTGCGATCTTGCCCACATCGTGAAGAAGTGCACCGATCCCTATCACTTTTTTTTCTGCTTCTGAAACGCCGAATCGATCTGCCATAAGAAGTGTGTATTCCTTGACACGTTGAGAATGGAGCCTGGTATTCCGCTCCCTCAGGTCGAGAGCCGATACGAGAGCCATGAGGGTCTCTTCGTTTGCTTGTGCAATACCAACAAGAAGTTTCTTCTGGCGTTCGAACAGGTATCCCGGGACAAGCCCTACCACCCAGAAACTCGCAAGTTCCCCTAGCTGGTTCGCCTGCTCCATATAATTTTGCGGCCAGTCGAGAAATGCATGGATAGTGAAAAGAATGCTTACCGCTGATGTGACGACAAATGCTCCTCTCAGGCCGAACCAAGCCCCAGCCATTACAGGCGGGAGGAAATACAGCTTGCGCAGGACAATGTGGACCTGATGGTTCCAGTGCGGTTCGGTGGGAACTAGGAAGTGCAGCCCCGATATCACAGCCACCGAAATGCCCAGACCAACGATCCTGAAAGTTTTTCCGTTCAGCCCTGTCTTATTTTCCATGTACGCGCCTCTTTGAGGCCTTGCGTTAAGCTGGTTCAACCCAAATTGCTAGTGGACTGAGCAACTTGTACATGGGTCGAAAGAGTGGATAATACGCAAGAGCTCAATGGGTTGGTTCATATCTTCCACATAGGTGCCAACCAGTGCCTGCTCAATGGGTCCCGGAACACCGTTGTCGTCACGGGGCGACGCATTCCAGCAGGTGGGAGTAATTATCTGGTAGCGGGAAATCATCCCTCCGGAAGAACATTCCATCCAATGCCCCAATGCGCCCCGTGGGGCCTCGGTAAGTCCGACTCCGGTTCCGGATGGAGGAAGCGCGAGATCCGTGTAGGAAACCGCATCGGGAACCAGAGCATGAACCCACAGCGGAAGGCGTTCCGCAAGCAGTTTCGTCTCCTCCGCCCTTGCCAGGATCCGATCCATGGCGGAACAGCCACCCCGGTAGTAGCCATTGACCGTCATTCTGGCCAAGGGACCCGTTTCGTAGGGCCTCCCGCGGTGCCGCGGCGCCTTCAACCAAGTATAGCCGGGGGATCTTCCATACGATGGTGTTGTCTCACCATGACTGGGATGAAGTCCGGTAGGGCTTGAGTAGTATGCATACCGCACGAATTCCCTTATATCGTGCAAGCTCAGCGACTCCCTCTCCATGGCGGTAAACAACCCCTGGCGGAAGACCGCCTCTCCATGCGGCAGATCGAATGCGGAAAAGCAGAGAAGATTCCCGATTCCTTTTCCGATCCTGAAGTAGTCGGCATAGACCTGGGAAAGGAGATGTGCGTCGGGATAATACTTGTTGAGGACGAAGTCCATAATGGCCGGAAGATATCCCTTGATAGCATGAATCTGCTCATGTGAGGGCGCCTGAGTCACACCTCCCGGAACAATGCTCATGACATGCGGCATCCGCCCGGCCAGGATTGCCACTACCTCCTGAGCTTGCCGACGTATTTTCAGCGCTTCGACGTAGTTGTTCACGAGCTTTTCGGTCTGGTCCGCGCTGAATCGCATGTCACGATTGTATGCAGGCCGCAGCGGAGCGATGTCCGGGGGGCAAATGTAGTCGAGAAGGTTCAGGTGATAGAAGTGCAGGATGTGGTCGGAGATGAAATATGCGCTTTGAATAATCGCCCTTATCAGGAGTGCCTGATGGTCTGGGACGAACCCTGCCATCCGCTCCGCTGCCTTGGTGGCTGTTATGGCGTGTGAAATGGGGCAGACGCCGCAGATTCTCTGAGTTATATGTACGGCGTCCCACGGCTTTCTTCCCTTAAGGATGTTCTCGAAATCCCGATACAGGTTCCCCGTCATGTACGACTTTTGCACTTTCTTGTTGTCGTTGAGGTCCACCTTTACCTTGAGATGGCCCTCTATCCTCGTCACGGGATCGATCGTGATAATGCTGCCCATTGAATTCTCCTTAGATTTTTAGTGTTGGTGTTCAGGCTGAGGTTCCGGCGTAACAGGCGGCTCACTGATCACTTGAGGGGCAGCGGCACCGGCACCTGCATAGCAGGCGCACTGCTCGTTTGACGGGCAGTCGGCACAGAGCGCAGCGTTTGCGCAGTCCGGACACTTCTCCTCATTGCTGCAGTCCGCGCAGACGGAACAGTTGGAACAATCCACGCAGTCGGTACAGCTCCCGAGATTGGCGCACTTGGAGCAGTCAACGCAGGTGCTGCACTGCTCGCAGGTAACGCAGCAGGGCATGATTTCCTCAAGCTTGCCGTAGAAAGGGGTGCTGGGGAAATTCGGGGACGAGCAGCCGATGCAGAGACTGTTGGTCTTGTCGATGCACCAGTTGACGCCATTGTTCCACTTCAGATTGGGGCAGGTGAAACTGGTGTGGGGACCTTTGCAGCCGACATGCTCGTAACAGCCGAAGACGCCGATCTGGCTAACCATGGGAGTGGTAAGACGCGGACAGATATGGTGTACCGTGGTTCCATAATAGTCGGCAGGTCGTCCCCATGAGTCCAGCGGCGGCATCCCGGAAGTCAGCAGACGGACAAGCGTTCCCACAAGAACGATCGGATTGACGGGACAGGCCGGCAGATTGATCACCGGGCTGGTTGTGCTTCCCTGAAGCACCTCTGCAAGTCTCCGCACTCCGGTATATTCAGACGGCTTCACGACTCCGCCGAATGATGCGCAGGTACCGACCGCCAGCACATATTTCGCCTTGCACCCTAACTCCATAACGGCATCGAGCATCGTCCAGGGCTCGCCGTTCCTCTCGCCGATAATCGAATAACGCCCATCGATGCTCGTGGGAATGCCCCCCTCGACGCATAGGATGAATTCCCCGTCATGGGCTTCGGCTGCACCGGTCAGCGTAGCAATGGCCGGTTCACCGGCTGCTGTCATGAGATTGGGGTGGTATTCAAGACTGATTGTATTGAAGAGGATGTCATCAATCGCCGGCGCCGTCGAGTTCAACAGCGAAATACTGCACCCGGTGCAAACGGCCCCCTGGAGCCAGATAACGGGAGGCGCGGTGCCGCTTGCAAACACCTCCCGGAGCCTGAAAAGATCGACGCCGGTTAGGCCGAGTGAAGCGGCTGCCGTTGCCAGTTTGAGGAATGTGCGACGGGAAATGATCATTAGTCTCTCCTTTACCTGATTTTGGTGCAGCTACATCAACGACAGCCAACAAGTTCGCGGCTAAGGGACAAAGTCAGGTATACATGCTACATCTTTTATGCCGTTCTAATTAAGGGCAGAATTACCTGTTTTTACTTGCGCAGAAGGAGACAATTAATAAAAAGTTAAAGAATAACAGCCACCCTATGCAGAATATTCACCTTCAAAGAAAAGACTAAAACCACTCACGTGACTGTAAAAGCAGCGACGAATATCCTGCAAAGGATGTAGCTTTTTCTCCAGCCAAATCAGATCCCAACAAACCTCACACGTCCCCAGTCAGGGGTTGGAAGCTTTGGCACCTTAGTTGCTGTAGGTTTACCGGACGGAATCGAGCATCTTTTCTAACGGATCAGTTACACAAACTTAGGTCTACATCAGCTTATGCTACCATCCCCAGAATAATATGCTGTAGGTATCCTGCCGAGACTAACAAACAGTAGAGCCAGCATCACGAGATCCTCATGCATGAATTGTCAATAGTACAGAGCGTCGTCGATATATGCGAAAACAGCGTCGGCGGGTGCCCCGTCACCTCTGTTACAATGGAAATAGGCGAGCTTTCGGGTGTAATCCCGGAAGCGATTGAGTTCTGTTTTGATGCCTGCGTTAAAGGAACCCTGCTGGAAGGGGCTAAGCTAGTGATTCACCGGATTCCCGCCGCAGGGGCATGCTACCAATGCAATACTGTCTTCTCTATGCATACCTGTTACGACCCGTGCCCGGCTTGCGGCAGTCATCTGGTCACGATGACCGTCGGCGAAGAGCTGAGGGTGAAAGAACTGGAGGTTTCCTGAATGTGCATCACATGCGGCTGTTCTGCCGATCACTCCCATCATGACCATTCCCGTGATCATCATTATGATGATGGCCCCAACAGCCATTTTCATCATCACAATGACGGCAGCAAGAATGAAACGAAGCGCCTCTCGATCCAGACCGATGTTCTGGCGAAGAATGACCTGTTCGCCCGCAGAAACCGCAGAAGGTTCTCAGATCACGGCATGTTCGTGCTGAATCTGGTGAGTTCGCCCGGATCGGGAAAGACGACTCTCCTGGAGAGAACGCTAAACGACCTGCGCGTGAGGTTCCGCTCCGCTGTCATCGAAGGGGATCAGCAGACGGATCACGATGCAGTCCGTATAGCAGCAACTGGAGCGCCCGTACGACAGATCAACACCGGTGCCGGCTGTCACCTTGACGCTCATATGGTTTCCCACGCAGTAGATGAATTGAGTATTGACGGTCTTGATCTGCTTTTTATCGAGAATGTGGGAAATCTGGTTTGTCCTGCTTCATTCGACCTGGGGGAGCAGCACAAGGTGGCGGTTCTGAGCGTAACAGAGGGAGAGGACAAGCCGCTCAAATACCCTCATATGTTCCGGGCCGCCGACGTGATGCTCATAAACAAGGTTGATCTGGCTCCACACGTGATGTTCGATATCCGTAAATGCCGTGAGATGGCGTGGCGTGTAAATCCACGGATACTGATTTTCGAGGTCTCGGCTCTAACCGGCACAGGGATCGAGGCCTGGTACCGGTGGATCGCGGCAGGGGTTGCGGCGGCAAAGTCCGCTGAGCCGTTAGATTGTTCAGGAAGTCAAATGTACGATAACAGGAAATAAATCGCAGGCGTTCCATGAAGCGGGTAAGAATTGAAATAGAGGGTATCGTTCAAGGCGTCGTTTCGGCCTTTCATCTACAAGTTGGCCGCACGCCACGGTATCAATGGTTGGGTCCGCAACACTCCAGGCGGTGTCGAACTTGAAGCGGAAGGAAGCTGTGCCGCCGTCGATAAATTTTGCTTCGAGGTGGAGCCGCACGCTCCACCCCTTGCAGTCATAGCTCGCGTTAAAAAAGCAGAGCTTCCTGTGAATGGAGATGATTCCTTTCTTATTCTCTCCAGCGGTGGAGGAGAGAGCAACACGCACATCAGCCCGGACTGCGATGTCTGCCCCGACTGCCTGCATGAATTGTTCGATCCGGCGAACCGCAGATACCGTTATCCCTTCATCAACTGCACCAACTGCGGCCCGCGCTACTCGATTATAACCGGGACGCCCTATGACCGGGCACTAACCACCATGTCTGATTTCGACTTGTGCGATGACTGCCTGGCCGAGTACTACAATCCGGCTGATCGAAGATTTCATGCCCAACCCAATGCGTGTCCGACGTGCGGACCTCGGTTGAGGCTGCTCGACGCATCCGGTCGTGAAACCGGAAGGTGTGGTGATGCGTCCGTGACGGCAACTATAGGTCTTCTACGTGAGGGGAAGATAGTCGCGGTCAAGGGGATTGGCGGCTACCATCTGGCTGTGGATGCCTGCAACGAAGAAGCCGTATTGGAGCTGCGGCGGCGAAAGAGACGTGATGAAAAACCTTTCGCCCTGATGTCAGCCGGCCTTGCGGAAGTAAGCAGCTACGCGGTATGCGGAAAAATCGAGCAGCAGCTTCTTTCCGGAACGGAACGACCTGTCGTTCTTCTGAAAAAAAGAGAAGCAAACGTTATCGCCCGAATGGTTGCACCGGCTAACGATTACTTCGGAGTGATGCTGCCATCCACACCGCTACACCACCTGCTTCTGCGGGAAAACTTCACAGCCCTCGTCATGACCAGCGGCAATGTAAGCGATGAACCGATTGCCTATGCCGAGGAAGATGCCGTTGCTCGCTTGGCAGGAATCGCCGATTTTTTCCTGACTAATGACCGGCGGATCCATACCGCTACCGACGATTCCGTCATTCGGGTATTTCAGGGAGGACCGCTTTTCCTGCGGCGCTCCAGAGGCTTCGCTCCCCGCGGCATACAAATCCCAGCAGTTCAGCGAACTGTTTTAGCCACAGGTGCCGAACTCAAGGCCACTTCATGCATCACCCGCGGCAATACAGCCTTTCTGAGCCAGCATATCGGAGATTTGAAGAATGTGTCCGTACAACGATTCCTAGAGGAAACCGCTTCCCACCTACGGCACGTCCTGGATGTGGAGCCGGAGATCGTCGCACATGATCTTCATCCTGATTATTACTCAACCACCTTTGCAGCTCAGATGGGGCTTCCGACCGTGGGGGTCCAGCACCATCATGCCCATCTGGCTTCATGTCTGGCGGAAAACCGGGTCGAGGAGCAAGCCATAGGCGTCATTTTCGACGGCACCGGCTATGGGCCAGACGGGACCATCTGGGGGGGAGAATTCCTGCTCGGGGACTGCCGTTCCTACCGTCGCATCGGCCACTTCAGTCAAGTCCCGATGCCCGGTGGAGATGCCGCTGTAAAGGAGCCTTACCGCATGGCCCTCGCCTATTGCCGTGCCTGTTACGGTGACAAAGCTTTTGAGCTGCCCCTGCCCTTCCTGGAGGCGCTCGGCCAGAGTAACAAGAAGACACTGGCTCGCATGATGGATAGCGGGATAAATTCACCGTCCACGTCCAGCTGCGGCAGAATGTTCGATGCCGTAGCGGCAATCATCGGCCTCAGGAACAGGGTCTCATATGAAGGGCAGGCCGCTTTGGAACTGGAAGCGCTCGCGGAGCGCTGTCAGAAAAAGGATGCCCTACCCTTCCAGATCGTGCGAAAAAATGAAATGCTGGTAGCGGACTGCACACCGACCATGGCTGCCGTTGTCGAGGGCATGCTGGCGGGACAACCTCCCCCCTTGCTTGCCCGCTCTTTCCACGATACGATCGTGGCCGCGTCTGCCGATATGTGCGGCAAGATCCGCGAGGATACGGGGGTAAACCGAGTTGTCTTGTCGGGAGGTGTCTTCCAGAACAGGCTCCTTACTGAAGGCTTGTTCCATGCACTTCAACAAAGGGGCTACGATGTATTTGTCCACCGGCTTGTTCCTCCCAATGACGGAGGGCTTGCCCTCGGCCAAGCGGTAGTGGCCGGCCGCATGGCTGTTTAAGCGAACCCGAGAAGGAGACAGGATAATGTGTGTAGGTGTCCCCATGAGGATTATCGGCATTGAAGGCACAAATGCAGTGGCGGAAATAGATGGAGTCAGACGGGAAGCGAGCCTGATGCTCATGGATGAAGAGGTCGGGGGGGGGGATTTTATAGTCGTCCATGCGGGGTTTGCCATATCCCGCCTGGATGAAGAAGATGCCCTGCAGACCCTGGAACTGATGCGCGAGCTCTTCCGGCCGGAGGATATGCTATGAACTATCTTGATCAGTTTCGGGACAAAGCCACCGTTCTTGGGTTGGCGGCAAGGATCCGGGAGGCCGTGTCGGGAAGGGAGAAGCCGATGGCCTTCATGGAGGTTTGCGGCACCCACACCATGTCCATCTATCAATACGGGATTCGCAGCCTGCTCCCCGCCCAGGTCCGCCTCATTTCCGGACCGGGCTGTCCCGTCTGCGTAACTCCCATCGGGTATGTGGACAAGGCTGTTGCATACAGCCGTCTGCCGCGAACCATAGTAGCCAGCTTCGGCGACATGCTTCGGGTTCCCGGCTCCAGTTCGTCGCTGATAGAAGAGCGCGCCCGTGGTGCAGACATCCGCATTGTTTATTCTCCGCTCGATGCCGTCAAGCTGGCGCAGCACAACCCAAACCTCCGGGTGGTATTTCTCGGAGTGGGTTTCGAGACAACCGCATCTCCCATTGCGGGGAGCATTCTGGCAGCTGATCAGCTGGGGCTGGATAATTACTTCGTGCTCGCAAACAACAAGACGATTCCCTATGCGATGGAAGTTCTCACTTCGGATCCGGAACTTGGAATCGACGGTTATATATGCCCTGCCCATGTCAGCGCCATTATCGGTGCGGATGCGTACCGAGCCCTTGCGGAAGAACACCATGTGCCGTGTGTCGTGACCGGTTTCGAGCCGACGGACATAATGCAGGGAGTGGAAATGCTGGCGCGCCAAGTAATGGAAGGGCGCTGCGAGGTGGAAATCCAATACAGCCGCGTGGTGAAGCGGGAAGGAAACCGGAGAGCCCAGGAGGTCCTGGCACAGGTTTTCACCGTCTGCGACGCCGCATGGCGCGGGCTGGGCGTCATTCCCGGAAGCGGGCTGGCAATTGCGGAACGATACAGAGCCTTTGACGCGGAAGTCTCTATACCAGTCACGGTCGAAGAGCCGCAGGAGCCGCTGGCCTGCTTATGCGGGGAAATTCTCAAAGGGAAGGCATCTCCTCCCCAGTGTCCGCTCTTTGGTGCCGCGTGTACACCTGAATCTCCCGTCGGAGCGTGCATGGTATCCTCGGAGGGGACCTGTGCGGCAGTCTTCAAATACGGGCTTTAGGCGGAACTATAACCACGCGAGGCAACGCTGACAGCCCGGACTATTCCGCCTGCTTTGTTGACATCGAGTTTCTCTGCTCTGAACCCCCTATTGTGCTTTCTTCCTGAATTTATGAGAGATGGCGGTTCGGTGGAGCGGAGATACCGGGGCCGGTCGCCGGAACGGCTGTCCCCCCACTTGCGGCGTAAACCGCCGCTGAGATCGACCCGTCAAGCCCGCAAAGACAGACGCACGCAGCGGAAGCGACCTTTCATCGCTCACGCAATTACATCTACTATAAACAAGGAGATTGCACTTGGATAAAGACCTCATCCTACTTGGCCATGGCAGCGGCGGGAAACTTTCCCACCAGTTGCTGTCCGGTCTGATCATTCCCGTACTATCGGGCAAGTCACCTGACGAGCAGAACGATGCCGCACTTGTCTCACATGGAGGAAGGCGATTCGCCTTTACCACCGACTCTTATGTTGTTGACCCGATCTTCTTTCCGGGCGGCAACATAGGCGAGCTGGCGGTATATGGCACTGTCAACGATCTGGCCATGGTGGGCGCCCGCCCGCTATGCCTGAGCGTGGGACTGATAATCGAAGAGGGGTTCAGCCGAGGCGACCTAACCATTATTCTGAAGGCAATGCGGCAAGCGGCAGACCAAGCCGGGGTAACAATCGTAACCGGGGATACCAAGGTCGTCCCCCGAGGCAAGGCGGATAAGATATTTATAAATACTTCAGGCGTAGGCGTTTACGACTATGATTATCGGATCGACGGTAGCCGCGCCCAGCAGGGGGACAGAATCATAATCAACGGCACCATCGGGGACCACGGGATTGCCGTGCTGGCTTCACGGGAGGGGCTGGAACTGGAAACGGAAATTACCAGTGACTGCGCCCCTCTCAACGGGCTGGTTGAAGAGCTTCTGAAAGAAGGGGGGGAGGCTGTCCATGTGTTACGCGATCCGACCCGAGGAGGAGTTGCGACAACCATCAAGGAAATAGCCGTTCAGTCCGAGGTAACGGTAATGCTTGAAGAAGCGGCTCTGCCGATGGGAAAAGCAGTCAAGGGAGCCTGTTCATTGCTGGGGCTGGACCCGCTCTACGTGGCGAATGAAGGCAAGCTTTTACTTTTTGTAGCTCCGGATGCTGTCGACCGGGTGCTGGCCCGCATGCGTAAGCACCCTCTCGGGAAGAACAGTGCGATTATCGGTGAAGTAACCGGAACCGGCGGCGGAAAAGTACAGCTGCAAACCTCCATCGGAGGAATCCGGGCGGTTGAGATGCTGGCAGGTGAACAACTGCCGCGGATTTGCTGAATTTGGAGATTACTCCGTCAGTAGTCCAGCAGCAACTGGCAGCCATTTTTAATATCTGCCGAGCCCCCAGGCAGCAAACGACCAGCACCGCATGCCATGCTTTTTCATAGTGTAAGAGCTTTATTACTGAACAAGTTGAGCCGCTCCGAAAAATGTACATCAACTGTCGGCTGGAGCTATTTCAGCAGCTCTAGCGCCTTCATTTCCATACTCATCGCAGCCTTCGAGGCTGTAACGTTTGCCTCGTAAGCCCTCGTTGCAGCCATCATGTCAGCCATCTCCTCCACAACGTTTACATTGGGATATGCCACATACCCTTTCGGGTCCGCATCGGGATGCGTAGGATCGTACTGCATCCGCGGAGGGTTTTGATCTTCGACAATTTCCATTACCTCAACCTTCTGCGGCTCTCTTCCTCTTGCACGCCCCATAGCTTCCGCGAACGAACCGGGCGCAGATACGGCTGCAAACACCGCGTCCTTGCGCTTATATGGTCCTCCTTCGGCAGTGCGAGTTGAATTTGCATTGGCGAGGTTGTTGGAAATCAGGTTCATTCTCCTTCTCTCTGCCGTTAAAGCTGAAGCGCTAATTTCCATTGCGTTGAATGAGTCCATGTCTTAGACCTCGCTTTCGTCATTTTTGCACCGCTCGAAGCTTCCATTACTCAAGCGTTTCAATCTCCATGCCGAGAGCAGGACTTTTCAGATCTCTTTTAAAATTCAAGGCATAGCCATGATGCCAATCGAAGCGGCGATTAATATCCTGAGGAATATTAAGCAGGTGTGTCAGATTATCGCCTCAATACTCACGCATTTCTCTAAATCCCCCGCAAGGATGCCTGAGTATAAAAGCCTCTGCCACAGAAACGTCCCCTGAACGGCAAGGTGCCGGTGTTTGCTCATCGTAGCGGAGAATATACTGCTATTGATGTAGTTTTTTCTTCACATACCAGCATCCGACATTCTACACAACTAGCTGTTTTTACTTATGTTTTATTCTGGCACAACGTTTGCTCAAGTTGATTCAAAACCAATCCCGGAGGTAACAGTGATACACAAGGTTCTCTATCTCACAACTCTATGCCTTATTCTTGGTATGCCTGCTTTGGCACTGGCAATGGAACAGAGCTTCACGCAAAACGATCTGAAAGCTACGGTCAAGCTATCGCCGGACGAACTGACGGCAGAAAGCAAGGTGAACCTTGCACTGAAGCTTGAAAAGGACGGGCAGCCGGTTACCGACAGAAAAGTAACCCTTGAAGTGTACGAGAAGGACAAAGCTGAACCGGTGCTGAAACGAGAGGTTGATGTTCTGGAAGATGAATACATCGATTCGTGGAGCTTTGAAAAAACCGGTGACTATAAGGTTGTAGCGACCGTCGCCGATCCACAGCAGCATGCCGAAGCTATCCGTTACGAGGTCAATGCTACGGTCGGAGAAGCAAAACCCTCGGGACACGAGGGCCACGGCTTCTTCTCCCATCATTTCGGTGGCGGCAAATGGGGCTGGTGGGGAGGAGGGTTGATGCTCCTCATGATGATACCGATGATGCTGATAGCTCTGTAAAAAGCACGACAGGAACGGCTGAGATGGACATCGCCAGAGACCCCGTCTGCGGCGAACTGATCGACTGGCGGAAAGCGAACGGGATCCTTTCATACCGTGGAAGTTTCTACTACTTCTGCTGTTACGAATGCCTGGAGAAGTTCCGGATTGCTCCTGCACGTTACGCCGCTCTAGGAACATGAAGTTTGGCGCACTTCTGTTTTACCCTCCTTCTTGGAGTGCGCCGTTTTTTATAAAGTAACGAGCTGATGCAAAGGCTTATTATCAAATAGGGAGTGGCCATGAAAAACGTTTGCAGGATGCTCATACTGGCAGGGATCGTTTCCCTGCTGTCGGGCTGTGTGGTATTAGATTTTCTGGACGGAAAATACGCGGGTCCAGCGGATAGACACGATGAGTATCGTCGTTATGGTAACGGATCAAGCACGGGGTACAAAGGCAGGTCCGGCAGCAACGGCGGACACTCACACTAACGCACGAGAACAACAGGAGGTAGCGCCATGGAAGAAAGAATTATCAATTCCCTTCAGAAGATGCTGTTTTGGAAATTTCTCGCCTTGTCCGCAGTAATGCTCACCCTGACGATGGGGAAGCCGACAATATCTGCCGCCCATAAGGGAACGGAAAAAATCTGCTCCATCATCATGAGTTCTGAAGAGTGCCTTAAGCATTGCTAAGGTGCAGTCAGTCAGCACTAAATGAATACGAGGATCGAATAATGTCGAAGATCTACAAGAATATGACTGACCTCATCGGGAAGACACCGATGTTGAAGCTTTCCGAGATAACACGGGGGTTGGAAGCGGACATTATCGGAAAGTTGGAGTCGTTCAATCCGGGCGGCAGCGTCAAGGACCGCATCGGATTCTCCATGATCAAGGATGCGGAAGCACGTGGCCTCATCCACCGGGACACGGTAATCATCGAGCCGACAAGCGGGAACACGGGAATTGCCCTCGCATATATATGCGCCGCCAAAGGATACCGCCTTATCCTCACCATGCCAGAGACCATGAGCATGGAGCGGAGAAATCTACTGAAAGCCTACGGTGCTGAACTTGTGCTGACCCCTGGAACAGAAGGGATGAAGGGTGCCGTAAGAAGAGCGGAAGAACTGGCGGCGGAAACGCCCGGGTCTTTTATTCCACAGCAGTTCAAGAACCCCGCAAACCCCCATATCCACCGGTTTACGACAGCCGAAGAGATCTGGAAGGACACAGACGGCAAAGTGGACATCCTCGTGGCAGGTGTGGGAACAGGCGGGACCATAACCGGCGTAGGCGAGGTTCTTAAAAAGAGGAAGCCCTCGGTCAGGGTTGTTGCGGTCGAACCCCTGGATTCCCCGGTTCTCTCCGGTGGTGAACCGGGAGCCCACAAAATCCAGGGCATAGGTGCCGGTTTCGTGCCTGAGATCCTCAACCGTAAGGTGATCGACGAGATCTTTCAGGTATCCAACGAGGAAGCAATCGACACTGCCCGCAGACTAGCGCGGGAGGAAGGGTTGCTGGTCGGCATATCCTCCGGCGCAGCAGCATTCGCAGCCATGGAAATAGCCGTGAGGAGGGAGAACCACGGGAAGATGATCGTGGTTATCCTTCCCGACACGGGAGAGCGGTATTTGAGTACGGTTCTTTTTCAGGGGCTGTAGCGCTTGCGGTCAGGGACGCTCATTTTCCTCATCGCCGTGATGCTTTTGGCTCTGCCGCTCTCCGCCGGAGCCGACCTCGATTTGCCGGTTACCACAGGAGTCGTTACCTCCAGGGTAGGATGGCGTATCGATCCCTTCGGCAGCGGTAGACCTGTTTACCACCGCGGCATAGACATCGCAGTGCCGACAGGAACCCCCGTCCGAGCCACTAGGGGCGGGCGGGTGGTTTTCGCCGGCACCCACGGCGGCCACGGAACCACCGTCATTCTCGAACATGCTAACGGCAACCGGACCCTTTACGGGCATAATTCTTCCTTCAACGTCCGGCTGGGAGAGCATGTAGAAGCGGGCACCGTGATAGCCCTGTCGGGTAATTCCGGCAGGTCGACCGGCCCCCACATCCACTACGAGACAATGCCCTATGGCCAAGTTGCGACGACTGCAAGCATTGAAAAACGAGCCGAACGCGAGTTTGCCGCTGCTGATCTTAGATATCAGCAGGAGCAGAGGCTGGAAGAGACAGTGAACTCCATACTGAAGAAAATAAGCAACTCCGCAACCAGCAACGTAAACGGACAGGGAGGGTAACCTGTCATTAAAGCTCCCCGCAGCACCGTTGGGAGCTTTTTCACATTTACGGCTCCTCTCGTCGCCCTTCCCTTCTCTCCATTTCCTGCCTAATCACGAGCACATTTCTCTCAATGCGTACTGGCCCTAGCTTTGATGAGCAGCCAGTCTGACACCTTAATGAAAGTAGATCATGATTCATATACATGGAAATCTATGAATATAACTAATTAGAAGACGAAAAGCATATCGCCTCGCCACTCATAATTTTATTATTGCTCATCTACTCCTCCCTGCTACATATTCAGTTCTGCCCCTGGTAAACAAGACCTCGTGAGACGCTGCGCACGAGGTCTTGTTGCGTCCAGCCACTTTCGCCATGACCACCGAATCGTCAGTAATGAAATTCGGGTCCGTAGTAAAATGAGAAAAACTGGTTAAAATAAGTACGGATGTCGTGAGGCCGGTTGTGACGGCACCTGGAGATTTCGCCGGGCAACACAGGAGTGTAGCAGTGAACGAGAATGTGCAGGATGTTACGAGAAGGAAATTTCTCCGTGGGTTCGTTGCAATTGGGACCGTTACGGCCTTCGGCAGGATGTTGCCGCCGACGCCTGTCTTCGCCGCAACCACCTCCATGGTTCCGAAACCGGCGTCCGGCCCCGGCCGATACGACATTTCGGTTCACCAGTTCAAACTCCGGGTCGACGGAGAATGGGGAAACGCGGTAGCGATGAACGCATCGGTTCCGGGGCCGCTTCTCCGCTTTCGCGAAGGTGAGGAGGCGGTGATCCGCGTCACCAACATGATGCCTGACCAGCCGACCTCCGTTCACTGGCACGGCATCCTCCTTCCCCACGAAATGGACGGCGTTCCCGGCGTCAGCTTCGCCGGCATCGCACCGGGAGAAACATTCACTTACCGCTTCACCCTCAAGCAGAGCGGGACCTACTGGTACCACAGCCACAGCGCCTTCCAGGAACAGTCCGGGCAGTACGGGCCCTTGATCATCGATCCCCGCGAGCCGGAACCGTTCGAATTCGACAGGGAATATGTCGTCATGCTCTCCGATTGGACGTTTGAAAAACCGGAAGAGGTCTACAGGAACCTCAAAAAGGAAGGCGGCTACTACAACTACCAGAAGAGGACCATGGGAGACTTCATCCGGGACGCAGGCCGCAACGGATTTTGGGATACCGTCAAGGACCGTCTCGAATGGGGAAAGATGCAGATGGACCCCACCGACCTCCAGGATGTGACCGGCGCCACCTACACGTATCTGATAAACGGTCTTTCCTCACGGGCCAACTGGACCGGGTTATTCCGGCCGGGAGAAAAGGTGCGGCTCCGCTTCATCAACGCATCTGCAGCGAGCATCATGGACATCCGCATACCGGGCCTTCCCCTGACGGTCGTGCTGGCGGACGGCCAGTACGTGGAGCCGGTGACGGTGGAGGAGTTCCGCATCGCGGTTGCGGAAACCTATGACGTGATCGTCGAGCCGAAGGATGATCGTGCCTACACCATCTTTGCCGAATCAATGGACCGCAGCGGATACGCCCGCGGTACTCTCGCGCCGCGGGAGGGGGTGGCTGTGTCGATCCCGGAGCGCCGCAAACGGCCGGTTCTGACGATGGCGGACATGGGAATGGTTCACAACGGCGGCATGGACCGTGGAGGTATGAAGATGCCCGGTGATGGAGAAGCCGTCCACGGCGCGGCTCACGACGCGCACGGCTTTTCCCCCAAAGGGGGGAGGGCCGGCGCCGTAATGCACGGCCCTGATCGCCACGGTCCCGGCAACGCCATGGTCGCCATGATGTCGAGAAGCCGCCTCGACGAGCCGGGAACGGGGCTGGAGAACATGCAGTGGCGGGTCCTGACGTACAGCGACCTGCGGGCACTCAAACCATTCTACGACACACGTGAGCCCGAACGGGAAATCGAACTCCACCTTACCGGGAACATGGAGCGGTTCATCTGGTCGATCAACGGGAAGAAGTATTCCGACGACCCTACCCCCATACGCTTTCGGTACGGGGAGAGGCTGCGCGTCACCTTCGTGAACGACACGATGATGGAGCATCCCATGCATCTGCACGGCATGTGGATGATCCTGGACAACGGCAACGGCCCGCTAAACCCCCTCAAGCACACCATCAACGTAAAGGCAGCCGAGAGGCTCTCCTTCCTCGTCACAGCCGACGCCCCCGGTGACTGGGCTTTCCACTGCCATATCCTCTACCACATGGAAGCGGGAATGTTCAGAGTGGTCTCGGTATCGCAACCGGCGCAGGGGGTGGGGGAATGAGGCGGAAATCATTTCGTCAGCTTCTTCGGCTGGTGCCGCTCCTGGTCCTAGCGACGACGTGGGGAGAAGCCCGCGCCGGTGAGGGGTGGCCCTCCCCCGTCCATGACAGCCCCGTCATCGGGTACCTTCTCACCGACCTCCTGGAGTATCAGAGGGATTCCGATGGGGGGGACAGGGTCCGGTGGGACATCTTCGGCTGGGTCGGCGGGGACTATAACCGCATCTGGCTCAAAACCGAAGGGACCCATGATCTTAGCGGCAGGCCGGCGGGAGAGACAGACGCGCAGGTTCTCTACGGCAGGCTCATCTCCCCCTTCTGGGACTTTCAGGTCGGCGCGAGACAGGAGTGGAAGTACGGTCCCGGCCCCGACCGGACCCGGACATTCGCCGTCATTGGGTTCCAGGGAGTTGCCCCCTACTGGTTCGAGGTCGAGCCCTCCCTGTTCATAAGCGAGGAAGGGGACATCTCCGCCCGGATCACCGCCGAATACGATCTGCTCCTGACGCAGCGGCTGATCCTTCAGCCGCGGGTGGAGACGGAGCTTGCCGTGCAGAAAGTCGAGAAATTCGGTGTGGGGAGCGGAATGAGCAACATCGAGATGGGCCTTCGTCTGCGCTACGAAATGGAGAGGGAGTTCGCTCCCTACATCGGCATCACGTGGCGCCGCGATTTGGGCGAAACGGCGAACATTACCCGCCGGGAGGGTGGAGAGCCGGAAGAGCTCTCCCTGGCGGCAGGGGTCCGAATCTGGTTCTGAAGAGTTCAAGGGTATACTTGTCGTACTTTGAAACTTCAGCAAAGGGAGGCAGCTATGCGAAAGGGATTTCAAGGGTTGAAGAACGCAGGTATCGCGATTGCTCTATGCATTTCACTTACCGGCTGCGGAGGGGGAGACGGCTCTGGACCCACGGTTTCCGGGGTTGCGGCGACCGGTGCGCCCGTGAGCGGCACCGCATTTCTCAAGGACGCAGCCGGCAGCCCGGAAATGACCACGAGCATAAATGCCCGGAACGGTGTGTTCTCCTTCGACGTCAGCGGGAAGACCCCGCCGTTCCTGCTCCGGGCAGGCTCCCTCTATTCCATGAGCGGAGGTCCCGGCACCGCCAACATCAATCCGCTGACGAACCTCATCGTGGCCGACATGGGAGGCTTCAGCAACATGTCTTCCCTCAACACGTTTTACCGGAACCCGGACAGGACCAGGATGAACACCATGTTCGGCAACATGAGCACGTCGAGGACGCGGCTTCACCAGACGATGGAGCCCCTGATGAGCGCTTACGGCGTCGCCGGCGCCGATCCCGTCAAAGGGCAGTTCACCATCGGCCAGGGGATGGACAGGATGTTTGACGATGTGAAAATGGGAATCGATCAGAATGGCAACGTAACCATGATGTATGTCAACGGTACCCAAGTCTATTCAGGTACGATGGTAAACATCTCTGGCGGGACCATGATGTCCGGAAACATCATGACTCCAGGCGCTCCGGCAACCAGCGGTGTAACGATTACCCCCGCCTCGGCGAAAGTGCAGGTAGGCGGCACGCAGCAGTTCACCGCAACCGTTCCGGTGACCTGGTCTGTTGTCAGCACAAACGGCGGAACTATTTCAGAGGGTGGTCTCTATACGGCTCCGGCTCGCCAAGGGATGTACCTAATCAAGGGGACCAGCACTTCCGACCCGACAAAATCAGCAACGGCCACTGTCATGGTTGGAAGCACCGGAATGATGATGTGATGTGAAGATTGCGTGGCCTTCACCCGCAGGGTCACGCAATTCTATAGCTTAGGCGCTGCACAGCGCCCGGCAGCTTTACCGGCGGCCTTTTCCCTGATGTCCATATCGAGGTAGCTTGCTTTAAGGGCTTCGTCGAAGGAGAACCTCTTCCCGCCAAAAGCTTTCACAAAGTCATCAGCGCTCTTCTCGCTCCTGAAGGCAAGCATTACCTTGCTCCCCCAACATTCCACAGTGTCCTAACGTACCCACCACCTTTATCGGCCTCTAGTACTTCTTGTCATTATAGTCGGCCGCCAGGATCTCCCGTTCATCATCCTCTTTGATCCAATATTGTAACTCCTTTCAAAGGTTCAGTCTTCTCAGCCGCAAAGCATTCCCAATGACTGATACCGAACTGAAGGTCATCGCAGCGCTCGCGATCATCGGGCTCAGCAGCAGACCGAAGATAGGGTAAAGCACGCCGGCAGCGATCGGCACTCCGAGCACGTTGTAGACGAAGGCAAAGAAAAGGTTCTGGCGGATATTTCTCATCGTGGCCATGCTTAAGCGACGAGCTCGCGCTATGCCACGGAGATCACCCTTTACGAGCGTTATCCCGGCGCTTTCCATCGCGACGTCGGCGCCGGTCCCCATTGCTATGCCGACATGAGCCTTGGCCAGAGCCGGTGCGTCATTGATTCCGTCTCCTGCCATTGCGACCGTTCGTCCCGTCTCCTGAAGGCGCTGCACTTCCTTGCTCTTCTCGTCGGGCAGTACCTCTGCGACGACTTCGTCTATTCCTAGTTCGGCGGCGACGGCGTGAGCTGTGATTCTGTTGTCGCCGGTGAGCATCACAATCCGGACACCTTCCTGGTGGAGAAGAGCAATAGCCTCGGGTGTCGATCCCTTGTTCGGGTCTGCGACTCCGATTATTCCCGCAACGCTTTCGTCAATTGCGACTAGCATCACTGTCTGTCCATCACGTCTGAGCTCTTCTGTTCGACCGAAAACTGATCCCAATCCGATTCCCTTCTCTCTGAGAAGGGCTGCATTGCCGAAGACGACGTCACGGCCATCTACAATCCCAGTGACTCCTTTACCAGGAATGGTCGAGAAGTCAGATGCCTCTGAGAGAGCGAGTCTTCTCTCTCCAGCACCTTTGACGATTGCTGTTGCCAATGGATGTTCACTCCCCCGTTCAAGGCTTGCTGCCAGGCGCAGCACTTCCGCTTCATTAAACCCAGGCTCGACCGTCACCGATACTAGCCGCGGTTTCCCCTCCGTAAGCGTGCCAGTCTTGTCCACAACAAGCGTATCCACCTTCTCCAGCACTTCGAGCGCCTCCGCATCCCGGATCAGAACTCCCGCAAGCGCCCCGCGTCCCGTACCAACCATGATGGACATAGGGGTTGCAAGGCCGAGGGCGCATGGACAGGCTATAATCAGAACAGCGACTGCATTGACCAGTGCATACGCCATCGCCGGTTCGGGGCCAACGATACTCCAGACAATGAAGGTGATGACGGCACAGGCAATTACTGCCGGAACGAACCACGAAGCGACGACATCGGCCAGACGCTGGATAGGGGCGCGGCTCCGTTGCGCTTCGGACACCATTTTGACTATACGTGCAAGCAGCGTCTCGCTGCCGACCCGGTCGGCCTGCATGATGAAGCTGCCGTTCCCGTTTACTGTTCCTCCAGTAATGCGTGCCCCAGGAGGTTTCTCAACAGGCATCGGTTCACCTGTAATCATCGATTCGTCTACCGAGCTGAACCCTTCCTGCACGACACCATCCACCGGGACCTTTTCTCCCGGACGAACCCTAAGGACATCTCCCGGAAGTATCCTTTCGAGGGGAACCTCCTCTTCGTTTCCGTTGACCAATCGCTTCGCCGTCCGGGGAGCCATTTGCAACAAGCCTCTGATGGCACTACCGGTTCTGCTTCGCGCCCGCAGCTCGAGCACCTGGCCCAGGAGCACCAGAACGGTAATAACCGCAGCGGCTTCAAAGTAAACCGCAATCTGTCCATTGTGGCCTCGGAAGGAAGATGGAAACACCTGAGGGACTATAGTGGCGATTACACTGTAGACGTAAGCGGTGCCGGTACCAATAGCTATCAAGGTGAACATGTTGAGGCTGCGATTGACAATGGACTGCCACCCGCGGGCGAAGAAAGGCCAGCCTCCCCACAATACCACCGGTGTTGCCAGAAGCATCTGCACGATACCGGCTGTGCGCCCATCTATTGCAGGATGCAGAGATCTAGCGAAAACCATCTCTCCCATCGTGATGAGTAAGATTGGGAGAGCGAATACCAGGCTAACCCGGAACCGCCGGGTCATGTCCTCCAGCTCCGGATTGGGAGGCTCCTCAGCCATAACAGTATTAGGCTCCAGGGCCATTCCACAGATGGGGCAGGAACCAGGCTGTGCCTGTACAACCTGTGGATGCATAGGACACGTGTATTCCACTCCCGGCTGAACCACGGGTTGGGCAGGTTCTAGCGCCATTCCGCACTTCGGACATGCACTTGGTCCAGGGTTCCGCACCTCCGGGTGCATCGAGCAGGTAAACTCGCTGGCATGATGGGACTGGGGGCCTTCATTTTTCCAAAGAAAGCTCTCCGGAGTAGCAGCGAACTTGTCGAGGCAACCCTTGCTGCAAAAGTAAAGGACCTCACCGGAATACTCGAAGAAACCTGCGGATGCTTCCGGAGTTACTGTCATGCCACAGACAGGATCGATCTTGCCCACTTTACTTTCTTTTGGCTTCTCCACGGCACACCAGATCCTTTCATTTCACTGCCTCAAGATTTTTGACTCATAAATTAAGTCTGACCCATTCGAGTAAAAATTCAAATCAGACGAGAAGGAGAGGATTATTCTGAATCCCGCAGATGGGCAACTGAGAGACCTGCCGGGTTGAGGGGTTACCTGTTGGCACACCTGGTCCTTTTCCGATCAACCCCAACTCGAAGATCGGCTGGTAGAGCCAGCGGCTCGCTCCTTTCCCATCCTCGATGTCACGGAGGACGCCCTGGAACTCCCTGTTTGTGAACTTGATCGAATAAGCGTCCTCCAGGTCCGTCGGAGGTTCTCGCAGATTGATGTGATCCGAGGCAAACATCAGCAGCGACGATGCGGTCAACAGGGATCGCAAATGAACAGCCGGCATCGAAGAATGTAGGGGTGCGGGAGCGAACGCAGCAGGGGGAAACGATTCAGGAGAAATTACAAGGCTGCAAAAGGAAAGGAGGTAGCAAGGCAGAAGATCTGCTCTTTGTGCTGACACATGGCAGCTAGTCAGTAGTAACCGATGGGGGGAATTACGCCCCCCTAACTTTACTTTCAGAGGGAAGAGTTTGCGGCCTTTGAAAGCTTCAGTAACACCCGCCAGTCATCTCCAAATCTGACGAGAGCTTCGCAGTTGCAGGAAATGTCCGAGAATAGCAAGTATCTAAAGGCTACGTTGCCAATATTGCGGAACGCTGGCCGCTGAAGCTGTGCGAGGATCTCCTTCTCCCTGTTGTCAGGTGCAACAAGAAAGAAGTTGTATTTTTTGTCTCCGAGCGACGAAGCTAGATCCAAAAGCCGCAGCATACCGGAGTAAATCGATGTGCTCTTCTCGATCTCAAAGGCGCACTCGATCTGCCGGTTCTCCCGGTTGATCCAGATAACGTCGATCAGCGATACCGTCTTCAGGACATCCGCAGGCATTTTCAGCGGTGGAAGTTCCGAAAGAGTGAAGGACTGAAGGTTGACTCCTCTCAGACTTCTCGTACGGTCATTGGCGGCAACCCATACATCATAGCCAAGATTGCGCCCCATTTTCGTGAGCATGAACTGCATCTCAAGGTGGGAATTCTCTTCCTCCTGCTCCCTTCGCACCTCATCGTGACGCTTATTGAGTGCCTTCTCCAGCTTCGCCCTATCAAATTCCAGTGCAATTTTGAAGTTCCCCTGAAGCGCTATCTTTCCAACACCCACATCGAACAGTAGCCCCGACATGGCTCCCAGATCCTTCGAAAGTGCCGGTTGCAGTTCTTCATTGGTCCGTATAATCGTCTCGCGCATCTCCAAATATGCAGGCCAGGATCCGAGTTTCTTGTTGTCGCCGAAGACAGTATTGAAGCCATTGAGCATCGCCGTATTGAAGGGAGGCATGTGGGTCGGGTGGAGAAAGTAGAGAATGTTGGCAACAGCAGGGCCCAGCCCCTTTATGCGCCAGTCATCCAGGAGGAGAATCTCCCGTATAATTCGATCAGCCGTTGAGCAGGAAAGACAACTCTCAAGGAAGCGCGCAAAGGCAGCTTTATTCTCATCATTTTCATAGATATCAGGAATGCGCAGCTTCGGTTTCCAGTAAAAGGGATGTGCAGCACCTTCGAAGACCTGTTTTTGCTCGGTAATGCAGGTAAGAACGAACTCCAGCGGTGACCCTTTGAAGTCATTGCCAAATGTGCCGGCCTTGATCGCCTCGATAACTTCTATGACCCCCCGTCGTATCGAGCGGAAGGCTTTAATCCTCGTCTGGTTGTCGATAAACCACGTGTTGTATACCGACTCACGGTCTTCCTTATATCGCTGTACGAGCTCCTTAATATCAGCCGCCATTTTACCTCCCAGAAAAAAACGCAGTCTTTCGAATTTCCTACTCTTCTCGCGCTCATTTCGTGAAGCAAGAATTTCTAACCCTTGCGGCGGATACGCATGGATGGGTTTAGAAGTTCTGAGTAGGGGGTAGGTCTCCCTGGAACTCTCCTCGTCTCTATTCGTTGCACTTATTCCCAACGAAAAAGAGGCCACGCGAGAGGCCACGCGCAAAGCAAAAGGGGTTAGCCTTGATTGGCTAACCCCTTGATTTTGTGGAGGCGGCGAGCGGATTTGAACCGCTGAATAAAGGTTTTGCAGACCTCTGCCTTACCACTTGGCTACGCCGCCGTATAGGCACCCGTGCTACTACAGCCCCACGGAGTGACTCTTATACTATGTTACCCTAAGGTTGTCAATGGATATGTCCCGCGGAAGATGCGTGACTTGGCGCGCTCGGAGAGATTCGAACTCCCGACACCCTGGTTCGAAGCCAGGTACTCTATCCAGCTGAGCTACGAGCGCTTATCCCATTGCCGGATTTATTGATGGCGTCCCCGAGACGATTCGAACGTCCGACCCCTTCCTTAGGAGGGAAGTGCTCTATCCAGCTGAGCTACGGGGACAAACCAAGATCGCTTTTATACTCCAGTTGGTGATTCATTGCAAGTGTTTCCACCTGCGAGAGCATATTTCAGAATTTCAGCAACGAAAATACCTTTTTCTCGGGGAGCCTGCTTCTGCCATCTAGGAATTCAAGTTCTGCCATGAAGCAGCACTCGACGACTTCTCCACCCATGCTCTTCACCATGTCGACTACTGCCGACATCGTCCCCCCTGTTGCCAAAAGATCGTCCGCTATCAGGACTCGCTCACCTCTTTTTATGGAGTCACAATGGATTTCCAGCGTGTCAGTGCCGTACTCAAGGTCATAGCTCTTCTTGAAGGTTTCGGCAGGAAGTTTTCCCGGTTTCCGCACGAGGACGATACCTGCGCCGAGCTTATAGGCAAGCGCAGCTCCGATTATGAAGCCCCTTGCCTCGACACCGACAACTTTATCAATTTTGTCGCCGACGTAGCGGTGTGCGATCAGGTCCACCATCCGCTGGTACGACTTTGCGTCAGACAGCAGAGTCGTTATGTCCTTAAATATGATTCCTTTCTTGGGAAAATCCGGTATATCCCTTATTATTTTCTTCAGCTCTTCCATCGATCCTCCTATTTCATAACATTTGCTGCATCCGTTGTTTCCACAAGTTTACGAAGCTTTTCTAGCGACTTCGCCTCGATCTGCCGTATCCTCTCCCTTGTTACGCCGAAGCTGCGGCCTATTGTATCGAGAGTCTGAGGCTCCTTGTCGTCAAGGCCGAACCGGAGTGTCAGAATCTTCTTTTCGCTGTCGGAAAGGGTCTCGAACCATTTGGTGACCATTTCGTGCTTGTTTACATCCTCGAGAAGTACAGCAGGCGATACGGTAGATGTGTCTTCGATGGTGTCTATCAGGAAGTAATCGTTGTTCTCCCCCATGGGACGCTCGATTGAGTAGGTCTTCTTTAAAAGAACCATAAGCCTTCTCACGTAGACGGGAGTAGCATCCATTTCCGCAGCCACTTCCTTAACTGAAGGCTCCCTGTTCATCCGCTGGATCAGTTCTCTCGTTACGCGCAACATCTTGTTGATGTCATCCGAGACATGGACAGGCAGGCGAATGGTGCGTGACTGGTTGACAAGGGCGCGTTCGATGGACTGGCGGATCCACCAGGTTGCATAGGTTGAGAAGCGGCATTCCTTTGACAGCTTGAACCGCTCTACTGCCTTTATAAGTCCCATATTCCCTTCTTCGATCAGGTCGAGGAAGGGAAGACCGCGGTTTATGTAACGCTTGGCAATCTTGACGACGAGTCGCAGGTTTGACTCAACCATCTTGTCCCGCGCCGCCTTATCTCCTTTGGCTATACGGCGTGCCAGTTCCTTCTCTTCTTCCGCAGTCAGCAGTTTCGTCTTCTGGATTTCCCGCAGATAGAGTTTTATGGCATCGTCAAAATGCTCTTCCGGTACCTTTACTTCTTCCTCTTCTATTTCTTCTTCACATTGGAGCGCTTCCGGCTCTGGCTCTACAAATTCTTCAGCCTGTCCGTGAGTTCCTTCTTCTTCAAACACTTCGATCAGTTCCTCAGTATCCATGAGGGCTCCTTGAGAAGTCAGTTAGTATTGAGGGTACCTCGGTCTTCTTCATTCCATCCCTGTTTTCCGATCAGCTTCACGAACCTGCACTCCCCGATGTTTTCCCTCAGAAACGTGCCATCCCCCTCTTTGGTGATTCTGACAAGCATTTGGGAATGGTGCTCACCGATCGGAATTACCAGCCTGCCTCCTACGTCAAGCTGCTCAAGCAGGGTGGTGGGAATTTCTGGGGCTCCCGCTGTAACGAGAATGGCATCAAAGGGGGCTTCGTCATTCCATCCTATGGAACCGTCCCCTATTCTGAGGTTAACATTCAGCAGCCCGAGTTGATCGAGCGTCTTGCGAGCACGCAGCGCCAGAGGACGTATCCGCTCTATGGTGTAAACGTGAGCTGAAAGCATTGCCAGAACCGCTGTCTGATATCCTGAGCCGGTTCCTAATTCCAGCACCTTCTCTTTCCCCTTGAGCAGGAGGAGCTGGGACATTAAAGCAACCATGTAAGGTTGCGAGATAGTCTGTTTTTCTCCTATCGGCAAGGAAGAATCACCGTAGGCCCTGGCAGCCATCGCCTCTTCTACAAAAAGATGACGGGGTACCTTGCCAAGCGCCTCGATCACACGTTGATCAGTGATGCCTCCGCCAATGATCTGAGAGTCAATCATCCGCTTGCGTGCAGTATCGTAATTCATGTCGTATCCGGGACCTTACAAAATAGTCGCCGGAATATAACAAAGAGGCCTACAAAAGTCCAGTCTCAGAGCCACTGCCACTTCTTCAGCACATTCAGGGCCTTGTAATTTGTCAAATCGAGATGAAGCGGCGTAATGGAAACGTGGCCACGGGAGACGGCGCTGTAATCGCTACCGTCGATGTCGAGAAAGTCCATCCCTACACTGCCTATCCAATAGTAGTTTCGTCCCCTGGGGTCAACTTTATTGATGATCATCCCTTCGTAGCGACGCTTCCCCTGAGTAGTCACGACAGGAGGGAGAAGCGCAGTAGCCGGCAGATCAGGGACATTGACATTGAGAAATGTATCTGGAGGCAAGCCTTTATCAAGGATAACATGTACAAGCTTCAATGCAACTGCTGCAGCTGCATCATAATTTGCATCTTCGGCAATGGAGGCCAGTGAAATGGCAAAGGCGGGAATTCCCATTAGAGTCGCTTCCATGGCAGCTGAAACTGTACCTGAATAGGAAATGTCGTCACCCAAGTTGGCGCCGCGATTTATGCCGGAAACTATAATGTCTGGGCGAAAAGTGAGAAGCTGATGAATGCCGAGATTGACACAATCGGTGGGAGTCCCGTCTACGGCAAATGTGTTTTCGGCCAAACGTGTCGCCCTCAATGGCTGATGCAGTGTGAGTGCATGGCTTACGGCACTTCGCTCCCGGTCAGGGGCAACGACCGCTACGTCACCGATTTCACGCAAAACTGCGGCGAGTGTCTGTATTCCAGGAGAAAGAATTCCGTCATCGTTGGTAATCAGAATTTTCATATCCCCCCGCTGGATAATAGTAATATGCATAGAGGAGTAATGGATAATGGTCGAATCGGAGATGCAAGCAGATAGGAAAACAGGGGCGAAGTTATAAAAAAAGGTTTACAGAGGACCTGTAAACCTTTTTGAAGATGGTCGGGGCGACTGGATTCGAACCAGCGACCACTAGACCCCCAGTCTAGTGCGCTACCAGGCTGCGCTACGCCCCGTTATTCATAGTTTATAGCAGATCCCGAAAACTCAGAAGATCTTGCCGGACTTCACTGATTATAGCATGCACACGATGTGCGTCCTGAGGTTCTGCTTTCTTTTTTGACATCAGATGCTTCCGGGCACCTTCGATCGTAAGCTTTTCCACGTAGAGAAGGCGTTTGATTTCCAATACAGTTTCGACATCCTTCCGTGAGTAAAGCCGTTGCCCGGTCCTGCTCTTGTTCGGCTTCAAGGCTGGGAATTCGGATTCCCAGAAACGAAGAACCGACGGTCGCAACGAAGCCAGTTCGGCTACCTCCCCGATTTTAAAAAAAAGCTTATCGGGAATACCGATTGCCATTGTGCAACCTCAGATGAAGATTGTTCAGCTGTTAATAGAGGCTTTAAGTACCTGACTTGGCTTGAAGGTGAGTACTTTCCTGGCAGTTATGACTATCTCTTCGCCTGTTTGTGGATTCCTGCCCCGGCGGTCGGCTTTCTCTTTTACTACAAAATTTCCAAACCCAGCGATTTTAATCTTATCACCCTGTTCAAGGGTCGCTTTCAGAATATCGAACACGAGCTCGACCAGTTCAGCCGATTCTTTTTTAGAAAATCCTACTTTTTCATATATCTTTTCAACAATGTCAGCTTTGGTCATAACTACCTCAATACACTGAAGTTTCGGTTATATTAACAGGCTCGGCGCAACGCGTTTGGTTTATAACATAGGGTCAGAAGATAATCAACCAATTTTTATCGAATGGATGCTTTTAGATTCTTTACCATTTTTTCAACCAGACGCTGGTGAATAGGGTTTACTTCGTCATCAGTCAGTGTCCTATCGGCAGAACGGTAGCGAATCCTGATAGCTATGCTCTTCTTGCCCTCGGGAACATGCTCTCCTTTGTAAAAATCAAAAATATCGATGCCTTCCAGTTCCGGAACGTTCAGAGCCTGCAGATATCCAACAACATCCTGCGCAGGAAGCTCCTCGTCAAGAAGGAGAGCCACGTCACGGAAAGTATCAGGGAAACGTGGAGGCGGCACAATGGTTGGCACGGCATCAACGTGAGATAACAGCTTCTCGAAGTTAAATTCGATGTAAAATATCTGCTTATCGATCCCGAAGTTCTCCGAAACAGTCGGATGCAGCTCCCCGACAGAACCGACAGCCTCAGTCCCGCTGAAAATCCGGCATGATTTGCCCGGGTGAAAATATGGCGGCAGGTCGCTCGTGGAGAAGAGAGGCTGCCGTATTCTGAGAGAAGCGAGCAAATGCTCAGCCACACCCTTGGCATCGTAAAAATCAACCTCTTCTTTCCCCTGATTCCACCCTTCGGGATTGCGCCGCCCCACCATAACAGCACCGAGCATCATTGGTTCTTCGGGCAGTTCCCGTTCGGGATGAGCAAGGTATATACGACGAAGCTCGAAGATCCGAAGGGTCATGGTTCTGAAGTTCAAGTTTCGCTTTACTGTCTCGAGCAGTCCGGAAATAAGCGTTGTACGCATAACCGACTGCTCTTCTGCCAGGGGATTAAGAAGCTTGATGGGGACAGGAGGGGCGACATCAGCCTCCGGCAGCAGCTTTTCCAATGCAGAGGGTGATACGAAACTGAAGTTAATGACTTCGTTGAATCCTTGATCAACCAAGAGACTTCGTATCTGGGTTTCCAGACGCTGATGTCGGGGGGGGCGATCAGAAAAGACTCGTGCAAGCGGCATAGTGACAGGGATCCGTTCGTAGCCGTTAAGTCGTGCTACCTCCTCTATCAGATCTATTTCCCGCTCGATATCCACCCGGAAGGTCGGAATAACGATCTCGTACACACCCCGTTCGATCTGCTTGGCCTTGAATTCGAGCCTTTCAAGAAAGTGAACTATCTCCTGTTCGGAAAGATCAAGGCCGAGCAATTTGTTGACTTTGCTGCAGTTAAGGGTGATTTTTCGTTGCTCGACAGGCTGAGGATACACATCTATGACTCCAGTAGCAACACTACCGGAAGCCAGTTCTGCAATGAGAGAGGCAGCGCGGTCAAGCGCCCTCGTCAGAATGTTTATGTCGGTGCCGCGCTCGAAACGGTGGGAGGACTCTGTATGAAGGCCCAGGCGCTTGCTAGTGCGCCGGATACCGGAAGGAGCAAAATATGCGCTTTCAAGCAGAATATTACGCGTCACATCACGGATCTCGGAATTCCCTCCCCCCATTATTCCCGCTAGTGCAACAGCCTTTTCCCCGTCGCAGATCGTAAGGTCGGTGGAGATAAGGACGCGTTCCTGTCCATCGAGGGTAGTGAATTTGTCTTGGTCAGATGCTCGTTTTACGACGATCTTTCGCGCGGTGAGAAGATCGAAATCGAATGCATGGAGCGGGTGCCCATACTCAAGGAGTACGTAATTCGTCACATCGACCACATTATTGATGGAGCGCATACCTACCGCTTGCAACCGGTTTACCAGCCACTGGGGGGAAGGACCGATTGTGCAACCTGAAATGTAGCGCGCTGTGTATCGTGGGCAGCCATGAGGATCTTCAACTGTCACCGAGGCAACGGTATCAATGGGTGCGCCGCTCTCCACAACTTTCTGGACGGGATACGAAATGCGTTTCCCTAACTTTGCAGCTACTTCACGGGCGATCCCCACGACGCTAAGGCAATCCGCACGGTTTGGCGTTAGTCCGACCTCAAAAATGGTATCCTTTAATCCGAGAGCATCAAAAACAGGGGTGCCCAACTGGAGATCCTGGGGAAGGATCATGATGCCAGCCGAGTCCTCTGCCAGGCCCAACTCTTTCTCCGAGCAGAGCATACCACTCGACTCTTCTCCACGGATCTTCGATTTTTTGATGCGAAAATCCCCGGGCAGAACTGCTCCGATCTGCGCCAGGGCGACCTTGTCTCCCGCCTTGAAATTCTGAGCACCGCAGACTATGCCGAGTATCTCTGCGCCATTGTCCACCTTGCAAAGGGAAAGCTTGTCGGCGTTGGGGTGCTGCTGCTTATCGATAACCTGTGCGACGACTACGTTGTCTAGATCGCCGAAACGGCGCTCCATCCCCTCGACCTCGAGCCCAAGCATAGTCAGCAAATGTGCCAACTCCTCGGGGGGGAGATCGAACTCGACAAATTCCTTCAACCAATTATAGCTAACGATCATATTCGCACTTTCATGGAGTTATAGTCATATTCCTAAAGCAATACAAAAGATCGCAATCAGAACTGGGACAGGAACCGGATGTCGTTTTCGAAGAGCAATCGCATGTCGCTGATTCCAAACTTGAGCATTGCTATTCTTTCGATTCCCATTCCGAATGCAAAACCCGACACCGCTTCAGAATCATACTTAACATGCCTGAACACCTCGGGGTCCACCATGCCGGCTCCCAGAATTTCCAGCCAGCCCGAGTTCTTGCACACCCGGCACCCTTTTCCCTTACATATCACGCAAGCGATATCGACTTCCGCGCTCGGCTCAGTAAAAGGGAAGAAACTGGGACGCAGCCGCACTCCCGTCCCGCTTCCGAAAAGCTGATTTATGAAAATAGTAAGGATGCCTTTGAGGTCGCCGAAGGTAATACCCTTGTCAACCATGAGCCCTTCGATCTGATGAAACATAGGAGAATGCGTAGCGTCAGAGTCGCATCTATAAACTGTCCCCGGTGCTATGATCCGTACCGGAGGAGCATGCTTCAGCATCGTCCTGATCTGTACCGGAGAAGTGTGCGTGCGAAGCAGGCGCTTTTCATCAACAAAGAAAGTATCCTGCATATCACGTGCGGGATGGTCTTTAGGGAAATTCAGAGCTTCGAAGTTGTAATAATCAAGCTCGATTTCCGGCCCTTCCGCCACCTGAAATCCCAGCCCTGCAAATATTTCGGATATCTCCTCGATTATGAGAGTTACCGGGTGCTTGCTCCCCATAGGCCTGCGGCGCCCGGGCAAAGTTATGTCGATTCGCTCCTCACGCAGCCTTGCCGCCTTCTGCGATTCCCGAACGATGCCGAGATTAAGCTGAAGCTGCTCCTCAAGCCGGTCCCTTACAGAGTTGACGACCTGTCCCATGGCAGGACGATCGTCAGGCGAGAGCGCACCAATACTTTTCATGATGGTGGTGAGCTCTCCCTTTTTCCCGAGATATTTAACCCGCAGTTCCTGAAGGGCATCTTCGCTCGTCGCCTTCTGAATTTCTGACACTGCAGCTTCGAGAAGCGCCTCGAGTTTCTCTCTCATTATCAAACCTTTTTCCGATAAAAAAAGGAAATGAGCCCAAGCCCATTTCCTTATGTCCACCAGTAGATAGAGTGTTAGATCTTCGCCTTGGCAAGTACGGCGATTTCCGCGAATCCTCGTGGATCCGAAACCGCAAGATCAGCAAGTACTTTACGGTCTATCTGTACATTTGCAGATTTGAGCCCATGGATGAGCTTGCTGTAGGAAAGCCCGTTCTGCCGAGAGGCAGCATTTATGCGGGTAATCCATAGAGAACGGAAATCGCGTTTTTTAACTCGACGGTCTCTGAACGCATAATTAAGGGCGCGATCAACAGCTTCAGTAGCGCTTCTGAAAAGCTTCGAACGAGCACCCCGGTAACCTTTTGCAAGTTTCAGGACCTTGTTTCTTCGCTGTCTCGCTTTGAATCCACGTTTTACTCTTGGCATTTACTACTCCTTTAGTGAATTTTGCCGGATCCGCAAGGGGAGACGTTTCCTCACGGTTCACGGACACTGTATTCTACAGATAGGGAATCAGACGTGCGACATTCTTGTGATCTACAGCTTCAACAATCGCTCCCTTGCGAAGGTTCCGCTTGTTCTTCCGGGTCTTAGAAGTCAGGATATGACTTGTAAATGCATGGCTGCGTTTGATCTTACCGGAACCGGTCCTCTTGAACCGTTTGGCAGCGCCCCTGTTGGTCTTGAGCTTAGGCATTCTGTTCTCCTCTGCAGTCTCTATGATTTTTTCGGGGCGACAATCATGAACATGCTGCGCCCTTCCATTTTAGGCTTTACTTCGACTACCGCAATATCCTGCAATTCCTCGGTAAACCTGTCAAGGGCCTTCTGCCCCAGGTTCATGTGGGTAATCTCCCTCCCGCGGAATACGAGGGTTATTTTTGCTTTATTCCCTTCCTCCAGGAATCGGCGGACATGCTTTATCTTGAACTGAAGGTCATGCTCGTCTGTTTTCGGACGAAGCTTGACTTCCTTAAGTTGTACCTGCACCTGCTTCTTTTTTGCCTCTTGAAGCTTTTTACTCTGCTGATACTTGTATTTCCCGAAGTCCATGATTCGGCAAACCGGAGGAACGGCAGTCGGCGACACCTCAACAAGATCCAGCTGTTGGCTCTCGGCCAGTGACAGCGCCTCCCCGATGGGAAGAATCCCCAATTGTTCGCTGTCGGCACCGATGACTCGAACTTCCCGTGCTCGGATTGCCTGATTGATGTTAACTGTAGGTTTAGCTATGGTGCCACCTCCTAATGAAAACTTCGGACTTCCTTCTCTATATGTTCACAGAACTGATCAATCTTCATTGCAGGAAGGTTCTGTCCATCCCGCTGCCTCGGGGTTACAGTGGCAGATTCCACTTCCTGGTTTCCGATTACAAGCATGTACGGGATTTTCTGCAACTGGGCTTCCCGAATCTTGAATCCTAGCTTTTCATTTCGAAAATCCTTCTGAACCCTGATTCCAAGTTGGCGCAACTGCTGAAACACCTCTTCCGCGAAGGGCTGCTGAGCATCCGTTACTGTCAGCACTATCGCCTGCACAGGAGAAAGCCAAACGGGGAAACTTCCGGCGTAGTGCTCGATAAGGACACCGATGAACCGTTCAATGGCACCGAGAATAACCCGATGCACCATGACCGGGCGCTTTTTTTCACCCCCAGCGTCTATATAGGTAAGATCAAAGCGCTCCGGCAGGGTAAAATCGCACTGGATTGTAGCACACTGCCATCTCCTGTCAAGAGCGTCGCGCAGCTTGATATCTATCTTCGGCCCGTAGAAAGCACCATCCCCTTCATTGATCTCGAAGGGTCGACCGGTATCACGTAGCGCACCCAGGAGAGCGTTCGTCGCTCGCTCCCAATCCTCATCGGAGCCTATGGATTTCTCCGGACGGGTGGAAAGTTCCATCTCATACTCGAAGCCGAAAATGCCCATCACATCATTAACAAATGATATGACTCCCTTGATTTCTTCATCGAGCTGCTCCGGTGTGCAGAGGATGTGTGCATCATCCTGGGTAAAACCGCGGACACGAAGGAGTCCATGAAGCACTCCGGCCCTCTCGTGCCGATGAACAGTCCCAAGCTCGAAGAAACGCAGGGGCAGGTCGCGATAACTGCGGAGCTGGGACTTGTATATCATCATGTGGGAGAGGCAGTTCATAGGCTTCACACCGTAGCTCTGCTCATCCACCTCGGTAAAATACATGTTTTCGCGGTAGTTTTCGTAATGCCCGGACCGCTGCCACAGCTCTGTTTTCAGAATCTGGGGGCCCAGAACAATATCGTATCCCCGCCGGAAATGCTCCTTTCTTTCGAAATCCTCGAGGACGGTTCGCAGCATGGCCCCCTTGGGATGCCAGATTACGAGTCCTGCGCCCACTTCGTCAGAAAAGGAAAAGAGGTCCAGTTCGCGCCCCAGCTTTCTATGGTCGCGACGCTTTGCCTCCTCAAGCCTCATCAGATATGCATCAAGCTCTTTTTTATCAATGAACGCAGTGCCGTAGACCCGCTGGAGCATTTTCCGTTTTTCGTCGCCACGCCAGTACGCTCCGGCTATGGATGTTACCTTGAAAGCCTTGCACCACGACGTGGAGGGAAGATGGGGACCTCGACAGAGATCGACAAAGCTGCCCTGACGATACACCGACACTGTCTCAGCAGGCAGATCTTCGATCAGTTCAACCTTGTAGATTTCCCCCATCCGGCCAAAAAGCTCGAGCGCTTCCGCCTTCGAAAGAACCTGGCGTTCTATCTTAAGGTTTGCGCTTGCAAGTTCGGCCATCTTTCGTTCAATTTTTTCAAGATCTTCAGGGGAAAAGGGCTTTTGGACGTCGAAGTCGTAGTAGAAGCCGGTTTCAATAGCAGGACCGATAGTCACTTTCGCGTCAGGAAAAAGCTCTTTGACCGCCTGGGCCATGAGGTGTGAAGTGGAGTGGCGGATGATCTCGAGTGCCTCCGGGCTTTTCTCCGTTATTATCTCGACCTTTGCACGGTCCGGCACCACAGCAGCTACGTCTACCAGTTGGCCATCCACCTTTCCGGCGATGGCAGCCTTGGCAAGCCCGGCGCCTATGGATGCGGCGGCGTCAAAGATGGTTGCGCCCTCTGGCAGCGTCCTGGATGAACCATCCGGCAGCGTTATCGTGATTTCACTCATGGATGCCCCGTAACAGAAAGAGGCATCGAACTTCGATGCCCCTGCAGTTCCTCCGACTTCGCACTGTTTTAATGGTAGGCGCGGGCGGTCTCGAACCGCCGACCTCTACCGTGTCAAGGTAGCGCTCTCCCCCTGAGCTACGCGCCTGCGTAAAAACACAA
This sequence comes from Geobacter sp. DSM 9736, assembly GCF_900187405.1. Classification (NCBI taxonomy): domain Bacteria; kingdom Pseudomonadati; phylum Thermodesulfobacteriota; class Desulfuromonadia; order Geobacterales; family Geobacteraceae; genus Geobacter; species Geobacter sp. DSM 9736. The sequence continues at coordinate 796,094 of NZ_LT896716.1, read as the reverse complement.
CACTGATACCAGTTCAAACTCAAGGTGTCAAGGGTTTTGTTGGAATTCTTTCGTTACAGCGGGCGCTCTGATGCTGAACCAGCTTAAGGACACTCTGCGCTACCTCGTCCACGCCTGTCTCAGACATGCATTGAACCCCTCTCGTGCATCTCGGAGTATAGCCGAAGATCGTACATGGAGAGCAAGGTAACCGCCTGTTGATGACAATGTGACTTTCGCCCATCGGCGCCCATTTGTCTGCTCTCCCCGGCCCGAAGAGCGAGACTGTGGGAATGCCGAGAGCCGCACCTATATGAAGAAGACCTGAATCGCCTGAGACCAGAACCGAGGCTTTTTCAATAATGGCAGCAGCTTCAATGAGTGAACTCCTGCCGGTGAGATCCAGTCCGACATTTCCCGCAGTAATTACCGTCCCTGCGTTTCGGTCTTCATTGCCACCAACCACAGCTATAGGTATCCCGCGGCAGCACAACGCCTCAGCAACAGCACGAAAACGTTCCGCCCCCCAGCGGCGCTCAGGGATGCTCGCACCCGGAAACAGAACCACAAACGGCTTAGTGACGTAACATCCAAGCATATCCGTCGCTCGCGCCTTTGCCGAAGGAGGAACCGAAAGAAACTTAGAGGGAATTTCATGTAGTTCGTGCAGCCCGAGAGGACGGAGCAGATTCAGGAATGAGAAGGTTTCATGCATCTCTTGAGAGTAAGGCACCACTTCTGTAAAGAGCCGCTTTCTCTCGTTCGTCCCGAACCCTATGGATACTCGGGCACGTATAGATCTTGCAACCACTGCGGAAAGGCGATGCCACTGCTCCGTATCTATCACCACATCGTATTCACGGCCAAGGAGGGCAAAAAGGTCCGAAAGGGTATCATAGCGGTATACCGTACCGACTCCGCTCCAGAGAGCAAAGACGCCCGCGTTTCGTCGCTCTGCCAGGACATCTATGGTTACTCCCGGAAATAGATCAAGCAACGTACCCAAGGTGGGAATCAATTGTACCGCATCACCTATGCCGCCGGGGCGTATAACCAGTATTCTCCGCGGATGCTGCGGAATCTCCCGTCTGGGAGGCGAAGGAAGAAGTGCAACGGCAGGCTTACCTACAAGCCGATCCATCTTCTTTAGCAACCTCTGCGAAGCCCTCATATCCCGATCCACTCCATGGCGGGTCTTAATCGCCTGTACACGTAAATCTGGAAGATACTCCAGACGTAATGAAATGACAACACAAGCATTATGAATGCTTTTGTCAAAGCCTTCGTTCCGGTTCCAAGCTCATGTGGGTTCCTCACCACATTTCAGAGGCTTGCTGACGCCCCCTCAACCCCTAGTCACCTATTATCGTTGATGAAAACAAAACTTACACGTTGAAATTCATTCTCATCTTTTGATAATATTTAGTCAGGGAGATGAATCAGGAGAAGGGAGGAACAAGCCATGGCAGAAAGAAGAGGAACTAAAGATCTTGGTCCAAGGACTCCGCAAATGGCGCTATCCCCTTTTCATGAGATGGAAAGGATGGAAAGGATGTTCGACGAATTCTTCAAGCATCCTTTCTCCCTGTTGACTCGGACACCATGGTCAAGGTCCTTTTCCGAGTTCGAACAGGTTCATGCACCACATGTGGATGTCTTTGAAGAGGGGAACAGCGTAGTGGTCAAAGCAGAAGTTCCAGGCATCTCAAAAGAGGAGATAGATGTCACTTTCAAAGAAAACGTTCTCACTATTTCGGGAGAGAAGAAAAAAGAAGAGAAGGTGGAAAACAAGGACTACTACCAGCTCGAACGGTCGTACGGCTCATTCAGCCGGAGCATCTTCCTCCCTACTGAAGTGAAGACGGAGGAAGCTTCGGCCACATTCAAGGATGGGGTACTTGAAATCAGAATCCCCAGAACGGAAGAATCAAAAGAGAAAGTTAAAAAAATTACGATTCACTGAGACTGTGTAAGTGCAGAAAGCCTTCCAGGAATGGAAGGTTTTTTTTTACAATTCTAAGTGACACCCGCGCCCTGAGCTGCGGCCATAAGATCCTCTATGTCGATCTTGGTCATCTGCAGCATCACCTTCATAACCCTTCGCGATCGGTCGGCATCTGGACCATTCAGGAGTTCTCCCAGAACGGTCGGCACAACCTGCCAGGAGACGCCGTATCGGTCCTTAAGCCAGCCACACTGTTGCGACTTTGGGTCCCCCCCTTCCGAGAGCCTCTCCCAAAAGTAATCCAGTTCCTCCTGAGATTCGCAGTTCACAACGAACGATATCGCCTGGTTGAATGTAAAGTATGGCCCGCCGTTCAAGGCTATAAAATCCTGACCTTCCAGTTGGAATGCAACGGTCATGACTGTCCCTTTTGGCCGTCCAGAAACCTCTGCCCCTTCCGCACTATAGTAAGTAGTGCTGGTAATCCGGGAATTATTGAAAATGGACGTATAATAACCTACAGCCTCTTCGGCCTGGTTCTCGAACCACAGAAAGGGGGTGATTTTCTGAATGCGTGTCGACATCTAGGCTCTCCTTTCCATCTGCACGGTTCGGTCGCCCCGTCTGAGCCGATTGCGACCGGAATGATTTTACATACTGTTAGTTATCTGTTTACCACGGCTGAACCCTCAGTCAACGCAACGGCCGCCCTCAATAAAGAGCAGCCTTGTTTCCCACTGCCACTTACGAAACTAAATGCCCACAAATTAGAATAAAAAAACGTTGTTATACAATGTTAGATATGCAAAAATGCACGGTATACAAAATTTTTGCATAGCAAAGGTATCTATGCCAGGACTCACACCTACGCCCGCCGAGCTAGAAGTTGCCGAAATTCTTGACAATATCCGCAGAGTCTTTCAAGTGGTAAATGAACAGTCGAAAAAGGTAGAAAAGGAAACCGGCCTAACCGGCCCACAGGCATGGGCCATAATGACAATCGCCAGGTTAGGTCCATTGAGCCTCACGAGCCTTGCCCGCCGCATGTATCTTCACCCTGCGACAGTAGGAGGAATCCTCGACCGACTTGAAAAACGCGGCTTGGTGGCGCGGACGCGCTCCGAAGAAGACCGTCGGGTGGTCGAGATAACTCTGACGGAAGAAGGAATGGCACTTGTCGAACATTCGCCTGAAGTTGCCACCAGCACCATAGCACGTGGCCTGGAGACACTCCCCCAGCAGGAGCGGGCGGAAATTATGCACGGACTTGAAAAGCTCGTGACGATTCTAGGCGCACAGGGAGTACCTCCGCGGTTGATAGGCGCAGAAGAATTGAACGTATCAAAAGAAGACTGAAACAGACGGCTGCCCTGGGAAGGTCGCTGCGGCCTTCCGCAGATCCTGAGGAGTCAATGGAAACTCGACGATCAACGCCCAATTGCTCATCCTGGACCCCCAAGTCTCTCATCTCGCTTCGCAACTACACCCGCTCCGATCTAGCCGCGGACGCCACGGCCGGCATCACCGTCGGACTTGTCGCCCTTCCTCTAGCAATGGCTTTCGGCATTTCATCAGGCGTAACCCCTCAGGCAGGAATATATACTGCCGTCATCGCGGGTTTTCTCATTTCCGCGCTGGGTGGCTCACGGACACAGATAGGTGGTCCCACGGGAGCTTTCGTCGTGGTCATCGCCGCCATAATAGCCCGTTACTCCCTCTCCGGACTGCTGATGGTAACTATGATGGCAGGGGTAATCCTCCTCATTTTAGGCATAACGGGACTTGGAAATGCAGTGAAGTTTATCCCGCGACCGGTCGTCATAGGCTTCACAAACGGCATCGCCGTCCTCATAGCATCGACCCAGATCAAAGATTTTCTCGGCATCTCCGGACCGGGGGTAGTTCCGAGCGAATTCCTGCACCGCATGGTGTGGATCGGAAACAACATTGCCGCCGTCAGTCCCGGCACTATCCTCCTTGCGCTCCTTTCCCTTACGGTCGTGATCGGAGTGGCACGGCTGACTAAGCGGGTTCCGGGCTCGATAGTCGCCCTAATAGGGGCTACGACGGCCGTGGCGCTTTTCGACCTGCCGGTTGAAACAATCGGAAGCCGGTTCGGCGGTATTCCCACAGGGTTTCCTGATATCGCGTTTCCCGAATTCCGCGTCGACCTCATATTCCCGCTACTCCCCTCGGCAATCACCGTAGCACTCCTCGCAGCCATAGAAAGCCTCCTGTCAGCAGTCGTTGCCGACTCCATGAGCGGAGACCGGCACAACTCCAACGTCGAACTGGTAGCTCAGGGAGTAGCGAATATTGCAGTACCGCTTTTCGGGGGAATTCCGGTCACCGGCGCCATCGCCCGCACCGCAACAAACATCCGTTCCGGCGCCCGCACCCCCGTCGCGGGGATGATCCACGCGTTCACGCTTCTACTCGTTATCCTCATAGCTGCGCCCCTAGCCCAGTTCATCCCGCTCGGCACTCTTTCCGCAGTTCTGCTCGTGGTTGCCTACAACATGGGGGAATGGCGCGAAGTCCCGATGATCCTCAAGCTGGAAATGAAGGACATCGCAGTCTGGGTCATCACCTTTCTTCTTACTGTCTTTGCCGATCTCACCATAGCCGTCGAAGTCGGAATGACGCTTGCGGCCCTGCTCTACATTTATCAGGTCTCCCGCACCACGGTGGTGGCTCCGGTGACGCCGGAAGCGCTGGAAGAGGCGCGGCGGCACATTGTCCAAAACCACAGCATCCCGCACTACGTGAGCATGTTCTATATCCAGGGACCCCTTCTTTTCGGTGCCGCCGAAAAGCTAAACGACATTCCCACCGATGGCCTTACGAATATAGTGATCCTGCGCCTGCGCCACACTACCGCCGTCGACGGGACCGGACTGCATGCCATCGAGCGCTTCTACGAAAGGCTCCACGCCTCGGGACGTACCCTCATCCTTTGCGGCGCACGACGTCAACCGAAAAGAATCATCTATACATCGAACCTCCCCAGAATCATGGGAGCACGCAACATCCTTCCAAATATAGGTTCAGCGCTAAGGCGGGCGGAGGAGATCCATGAAAGATTCGGAGGGGTCGGAGAAGAAGCGGCACTCACCCTGGCGGGGGCGCCGGTGTAAGCGGATGAAATAGGATCAGCCGAATCAGGAAGTCCCGGACCTGCCGATAAGTGCCGTTATGACCCGCTTTCCTTCGGAGAAGTCAAGCGGCTTGGTCAGATATGCATCCATACCGGCAGCGAGACATCTCTCCCTGTCCTTGCCAAAGGCGAAGGCGGTAAATGCCACAATCGGTGTATGACCTCCGCGTTCTTTTTCCTTCTGCCGGATCAACGAGGTCGCACTGATACCATCAAGCTTCGGCATCTGTATATCCATCAGTATCAAGTCGTAATGCCGCTGTTCCCACAGGTCCACTGCGTCTTCGCCGTTACGTGCCAGATTTGTGTCGAACCCCCACATTTCGAGCACATCCCTGACAAGCTCGCCTGCCATGGCGTCATCTTCCGCCACAAGAATCAGCGGTTTTACCGTCTCGCATGCAAGTTGCTCTTCCATCCACTTCCACTCCCGCAATCCCTGCGCTGACGAAGGGAGCCCTCCCCATTTCGGCACGAAAACATCGAGGCGTCTTCCCATAAAGGAAAGTCTGTTTCCGATTTCCTTCCTAATAATATCTCGATTCTGGATACCGTCCACCAAGAGACCGGTAAAAAGGAGGGGAGGTAGTGGACAGCACGTCAGCTCGAAACCGCAAGAACAGAACAGCAGTAAAGGCCGCACGACCTATGTCAGGAAGGATGGAGAGGTGTTTGTATGGATGGGGGAAAAGGAGTGGAACAGCCGGGAGCGACCTCAGCGATATGTGATCCCTGAAAATCCATTGTCGAATATCATCCAGTGTAAAGAAGATTATTGTTCATAAAACGAAACAAGACAGAAAAATGGCTGCAATTTCAGGTAATTGGAAAATGGCACGCCTGATGCTTTTATAAGTAGTAAACGGGTGCTGAATTAGCAGCCAAAAATATTTACAAGGAGTGAAAAATGAAAAAGATCATCATGCTTCTGGCGGCATCTTTTATTGGAACAGGTACGGCTATGGCGGTTGAGCATGCTCATGTAGGGCATGACGAGAAGTGCATAAAGGAATGTCAGATGCTAGTCAGAAACTGTGGACAGGAAGTGGACAGCATCCAGTCCCGGATATCGAAGCTTAATTTAGAAATCTCCAGGGGTACAGCTGTCTACACTATCAGAGAGTTGATAATATTGAAGCAAAAACTGGATGATGCAGAAGCCACATTGGGACATCTTACACTGGGAGGCTGATGGAATCAGCACAATATTGAAAAACGGGAGAGGCTTGTTGCCGAAGCACTCTCCCTTTTCAATCCCACTCCGCACCGTTGATTCAACCTGAACCTGTTATTGACACTCCCTCAGCAAAGAGAGAATCTGTTCGGCCTGCTTTGACCACTCGTGAAGGGTTGATATAGTTTATTCAACCAGTACCCGTACCGGCTGGTCCATAGCAGATACCACACATCCTTATGTGGAGAAGTCGCAATGTCGCTCGTCCTCTACCTCATCGGCTACGCCTTCGTCATCGGGGGAATCGTCTGGGCTCTGCTCCTTGCCGGGGTGAAATCTAGCCACATCGGCATCGCCGTCCTGATCCTCGTCGGCATCGCGATCATCACAGGCGTAAAACACACCGGCTCGAAGAGATAACCATCCCGACCCGGAAGCAGGGAGAATGCTCAGAATTCATTTGGCTTGTCACGGTGCCTCTGAGTTCCGTCCGCAGTCTCCGCACCCTTAGCTTCCCGCTCGGGACGAGTCGTTGCAGGCGAGGCTGCCGGAGCCCCGGGGGAGGACTCCCGCAGGTGGGTTTCCGGCATTGATTCGAAAACCCCGCGAAGCCCTGCGACTGCCCGCTCCAGTTGGAAGAGATCGGAGTCGAGACTGTCGGTATCTTGTGCCGACAGCCGCGATGCCGACGCCTGCACCGCGCTTACCTGAGGTTCCAGCGCATCCTTGCCGCCACCGGTCTCGATCCCCTTCCCTCCATTGCCCGAATGGTGGACGTGCGGAAGGGACTCCACCACCCCCCGAAGGTCGGCCACTGCCCGCTCGAGCTCCGCGAAATCAGATTCCAGCCCCGCAGTGTCGCGTGCCGAGAGTCGTGCAGCAAACATCTTGACCGCAGTGACCTGTAGCTCCACCGCCTCCTTTACCCGTCTCGTCTCTAGGTTCCTCGTCACGACAGGCCTCCTGATGAAAGTTCGAAACTAACACGCAAATTGTAACACCTTAGTCGCAACTGCGCCTCCCACCCCACTCTATTTCGATAGAGATTCAATCTGATCCACAGACTCCCGGAAGAACTTACGCCTTAAGGAGCTCCTCCACCACCCCCCCTCGCAGGACCCTTTCCGCAGAAGACCTGATGAGATCGATTTTTTCCCGGTCATCGGCACTTATCTTCGATACATGATCAGTCACCTTTGAAAAAACCTCCGCCGTCGTCTCGACAATCCTTAAATACGGGACCCCGCTCTCAGTGAGGATCTGCTGGGTTATAGGGGAGATCGGCGCGTGCCCCGGGATGACGAGCCCGGCAATCCTCTCTCGGTATTCGGGAATGTGGTAGAGGGAGGAGATGGTGACGATGAGTTCATCGCGGGAGCTGGTGGTGACTAGTAGAGTCGAGGGGAGGAGCCCGTCCACTACCTTTTGCGAGGATGCCGCGCCGAGCTGGATGTGGTGAATGATCCTGTTTCGCTGCGAGGTGTCGCCTAGAAGCGGATGCCCGAGAAGCCGTGAGATGTGAGCGAGGGTCGGATCGGCGAGCACTGGAGAAAAATCGAAGGCGCCTGCCACCATAAGACCCCTTGGGGCAAAAGCCTTCCGCAGGTATGAAAGCGACTCCTCACGCTTCTCCGGCAAGAGCTTGTTCACGAGGAGAAGCTTCACCTCCACCCCTTCCCGCTCGTAAAGGGGAAGGTTCAATTCCACTGCGTCTATGACGTTGCCGATACCGCCACCGGCGACCATCACCACCGGGGCATCCACGGCCCGCGCAACACGTGCATTATTGAGCCCGATCACTGACCCGACTCCGCCATGCCCCGACCCTTCCACCACGAGAAACTCCGACTTGCTCTCAAGTTTGTTGCAGGCTTCCCGTATCCGCTCCTCAGCAGCCTCCCTGGATTGCAGCCCGTCTAGGTACTGTTTTGTCGACCCGCGGCCCAGAACCACCGGAGACATGAAGGCGATATCCTCCTCCAGCCCGTAGATGCCTGCCATCAGGGCAGCGTCCTTGTCTACGACAATGTCGTTGAATGTCATGCATTTCGGGCCTATTGGCTTCATGAAAGCTACCTGGCCGTACATCTGCCGGGCCAGGTGAAGCAGAGAGATGCTGATAGTTGTCTTGCCGCAATGCTGCCCGGTAGCAGCGACGAAAATCTTTTTGCACATTACGTGTTCCCCCTACGCGTCTTTACTGTTGTATCGATACGATAAAGCGGCTGGATTCGGAAGACAATAATGTATACCGAAGTTACGGTATACAGTTCGGATGGGCAAAGCGAGAGGTGTGAAATTGATATTCAAATTGTGCTATAATCATTTCAAAGGAAGGAGGGGCCAGCCATGAGAGACATGAACATTGAAAGCACAGATCTGAACCTCAACTGGTGTTTCGAAGGCGGGTGCACCTATTTGGCAGATACGGACACCACTCCCGGAAAAGAGGATGAACTTGATACCACCGAACTTGAAATGATGTTCATGGAACCATGCATTGCCATGTTCGACTAGGTGCTAACCGCAAGCCGCCACGGGAGTGCGTCCTGTATCGGCGATGAGGAGCGTAATTTACGGGCGGCTCGCTGGAATGCTTCGGTGAGACCTTTAAAGCGTGAAAAGGCCCGTGGAACTCACGGGCCTTTTACGGTCTTTTAAGTTACAAATCTCTCTTATTCAAGGAATCAACATTTAAACCAACCTGCCATTTTGTTAAGGTTATCCGCCAACCCAGCCAGCTCCTGTGCCGCACGGTTGATTTCCCCCGTAGCTGATTCCGTCGAACGGGTAATGTCCTCGATTTTTTCCATACTGGCCGAGACCTCGGAAGCAGTCGCTGACTGCTGCTCGGCAGCAGTGGCAATTCGCGTAACCATATCGGCTCCCTGGCTCGAGGCATCTACAATTTTCTCCAAGGCGTCCTTCGCTTCGCCTGCAAGAGCTACTCCCTCCTCGACACGCCGAGTTCCGGATTGCATCGAAACCACCGACTGCTTAGTCTGGGACTGGATCTCCCGGATCATGCCGCCTATCTCGCTGGTTGCCTGCGTAGTTCGCTCCGCAAGGTTTCGCACCTCATCTGCAACCACGGCAAACCCCATACCGGCATCCCCGGCGCGGGCCGCTTCAATTGCCGCGTTCAGCGCCAGCAGGTTCGTCTGGTCCGCGATCTCGTTGATTGTGTTGACAATATCGCCGATCCGTTCGGAGCTGGTACCGAGCTGGCTTATGCTCTGGGCAGTATCCCGAACCGCCTTGGCTATCTCTTCCATACCATTCACTGTGTTCCCGACGGTCTCCTTTCCCCCTGAAGCTATGGAAAGAGAGTTGGAGGTCGCTTGCGCAGCATTGCCAGCATTGGCAGCAACTTCCTGGATAGTCTGGTTCATTTCGGTCATTGCCGTGGCCGCCTGGGCGACTTGGCTTGCCTGCTGCTGGGCTCCGCGGTTCAGCTCCTCCGCTGTCTGCGTGAGATCCCTGGAATGATCCGCAAGATTGTTGATCGCCTGCCGCAATCCTCCCGTGATTTCCTTCAGCCGCACCACAGCACTGTTGAAATGACTTGCCAGCTGACCGAACTCGTCTTTGCGCTTGTCATCAAGATGTACACTGAAATCTCCGTTGCCGAATTTTTCCGCCATATCGCTCAATGCCTTGATCGGCTTAGTGATGCTTCTCACGAGGAGGACACTGAAGGCAATCCCGAGTATGAGCACCACCAGACCGATGATGCTTACCGTGGCGATGTTGGAACGGAAGACCGTATTTACGGATTTAACAGCTTTGCTCTGTTCCTCCTGGGCGCTCGTCATCCCTTTCCTGCCCTCTTCCCGCTGGGCAGCCACAACACCCTTGAGCTTCTCGTTTAGGGCCTGTGCCTGCCGAGTTACGTCGAGGGAATGCTGCAGCTTGACGACAACCCCGTCCTTGGCCAGCAGGAGACTGCGTATCTCCTGGAGCGAGCCGAGCACATCCCGAAGTTGGCGCACCTGAGACCCGTAGCCGGACTGCACTCTCGCACGCACTGCATCAGCTTGGGCGAACTTTCGCTCAAGCTCGGCACGCACCGTTGCGAGTTCCTGCGCATTTTCCGCATCGAAAAGTTCCCTGGTGAGGCTTCTGATATCCCCTCCTATGGCTACGAGGTCGGAGTTCATCGACATTACTGAACTTGCAGATTCGGAGCCCTTTAAAGAGTCCTCGAACCGCTTGTTCTCACTTGTGTTGACTTCCGCCGCCTTCTCGACCAGGTCCCCCATGATGACCGTCATCTGGGCCAGCTTCTGCAAGGCTGCCGCGTGTGTCTCATTGAAGTGCTTCTTGAGGTCTTCGGTAGGAGCTGCGATGATGGCGTTCTTGGTCTCGATAAGGCCACCAGGGCCGGTTACCTGCTTCGTTATTTCGTTGATGCCATCCATAAGACTTTTTACGGCAGCGGTGTCCTTTTCGGCTTTAGCCAAGGCGCCTGTCGTCACCCACCGGGAGGCCACCGTGTACTGGCTACGGGCGACCGTGACCCCGGTCTTGTTCTCGGCGGCGGCAACCTGGAGCAGGGCCATCTTGACGTCGTTGATGGCGTTCATCGTGGCCTGGACATTCTTCACACGCTGGCTGATCTGCTTCACGCTTTCGTTGGAGGTGGAGAGCTGGGTCATGGAACCCTTCTGGAGCTTTTTCATGGCTCCGTCCATCTCCTTAAGCTTCTGGCTGATCTGCTGAAGCTTTCCTTTCATAAGAAGATCGGCCTTCCCGGCCTCTTCCCGTGCCTTGAGCTTCTCACCTACGGTCCGGATAAGATCGGCCGTAATGGCGGCCAGTTCATCAAGATGCTGCTTCTCCGTTCCTTCGACGGACGCATTTCCCTTGAAAGAGGCGAGCTCCGTAGAAATATTCGTTACCTCCGCCAGCGTTTTTTCCAGATCGCTTCGTGCTGCAGCCAGCTCTTGAGGTGACGTGGAGCCGACCAGCTTGAGGAGGTTAGAGGTATGTTCCTGCACTGCGCGTTGCAACTCGATGGTCTTCAGCTGATATGGAGTCGACTTTTCCGTCAGAACAGACAGCTTGGATTGCACGAAGCGCATGCCGGCCAAGCTGAAGCCGGCGATGATCACGATGCCGGCGATTGTCAGAAACATATTGGCGAAAAGTTTTGTCTTGATGGTCATCGAGCTCTTTCCCAGACTACATTGCGTGGAGGGGGGACGTTGCCGCCCCCCCTGCGTTAAGGCATCGGTTCACTAATCCTTGATGTACTTCTTCCCTTCACCCGTGAAGAAGTCGAGTACCTTTTTCACCTTTGCCGAAGGCTCGCCACGGGTAATCAGCATCAGCGGCCGGCTGATCTCCGGAGTCTCCACTATCTTCACCTTCTCCTTGTTACCAGGCAGGTTTATGAATCCCATGCTCACCGCCCCGATCGCCTCCGGGAGCTGACCGACGTTATCGATTTCTTCACGGGTGGTTTTCACCTCGATGGCGCCGTCGACGTATTTGGCGTTATCCATCATTACCTTGGAAAACACCTTGCGGGTAGCGGACCCGGCATGAGAGGTAACGACGATGACGGGCTGGTCCGCACCGCCGACTTCTTTCCAGTTGTCGATGGTTCCGGTATGAAGCCCTTTGAGCTGGTCCTTGGAAAGTTTCGAAACCGGATTGGCCGGGTTGACGATGACTTTGATGACGTCGCTTGTTATGACGTTGGGCTTGAGGTCGGCCGGGGCATCCTTGCCGGTGGCGGCCTTCATGCTTGCCACGGCGTCCGCCAGTTCTTCCGAAGCCATGGATGCATCAGCCTTGCCTGCCACTAGGTCTTCGAGTCCGTTGCCGGTGCCGTTACCGACGAGCTCCAGATCGATTCCGGTTGCTTTCTTTAGTGCCTCCTTGCCCGGCTCGAAGATACGTTTCTGGCAGGTAGTCGAACCGTGCAGCTTGACGGTTTCCGCCTGGGCGACAGCGGCAGTCGCGAGCAGGGCACAGGCAAGTAATGAGATGTACTTTTTCATCAATGACATCCTCCTTAGGATAAAATATCTTTAAGGCGAATCGGTGTATACTCATTCGACTTTAGCTCCATACTTAAAAAAAAACGGGCTCCCCATGCAGGAGCCCGTCAAGTGACTGGTTTTTAACGTTTCCGTTACTAAACTTTTACCAGCTTCACCTTTGTGTCGTAGAAGGAGACGCTACCCCCCACCTTGTCTATCATGCAGGTGTTCTTCAGATGCGGGTCGGTCCACATTGCGGCATTTGCATGCACCCCACGGGCGCGGCGCGGATCACCCTTCACGACCTTGCCGTCGATCTCCATGTCGTCCGCCCCGGTAGCCCACATGCCGTGGCCGAGGGTGAAGGTGATGATGCCGGGCCGGATAGTCTCAGTCACCTTCACCTTGCCGACCATCGGTTTCTTCGTCCCGTTTTTCAGGTCCCACACACCTTCCGGATTCGTAGCCGAGACCACCTTTACCTTCTGCCCGTCCTTGATTCCCAAGCGTTTGGCATCCCCGGTATTAAGAATGATCTCGTTCTCCGGCATCATCTCCGTCAGGTACTGATGGGTGATAGTACGGGACTTGGTCATCCGGATGTCCCGCTGGGTGATGAGGTGCAGGTCGTAACCTTTGGAAAGCTCGGTCGGGGCTTTATCCAGCGTATCCGCGACGGGCACATACCGCGCCATACCGTAGTAGTTTTTCCCGGTGAAGGCATCCTTGCACTTGTACGTCTTCTCCTGATAGAGGTTGATCTGCTTGCCGTACTTGTTGGCTACGTGATCACCTTTATAGGAGTTCTCCTGGGTGTCGAAGCGTCCGCCACGATTAAGAACATAGACGGCTTTGGCCCAGTTGCCTCCGCAGACGGCCTTCCATCTCTCCGGATCGAACACGTTCTTCGGCAGGTGACGCCTCCCTTTCAGGAATATTTCGATCTCTTCCGAAGAGGCATCAGGAACCGGCTCCTTCCCGTCATTGGCGAGGTTCGCCACCATCCGCAGGTAGAAGTCGTCCGGACGGGCAAGCGGCTGCCTTTGGCCGAAGCCGTTCGGGCCGAAGCCGGGAAGCCCCAACCGTTCGGCCAGAGCAAGCCACAGCGTCTCGTAGGAGATCGGCTGCTCTTCTCCGAACACCTTCACCACCTCGTTGGGGGAAGCAATGACCGGATTCCGCAGCGGCTGGACCTTCACCGGCATGTTGGGGTGTGAGCCCTGCATTTCCCAGCGCTCCAGAAAGTGAAGGTCGGGGAAGATATAGTCGGCGTACATGGAAGTCGTACCGACCAGAATATCGCTGGCGAAGTAAAGGGGAAGCCTGTCGAGATTCGTGAGTGCGTCGATATTCGTATGACCTGCCGGAAGTGAATAGGTTGGCGCACCCATGTAGGAGAACATTACCTTTACGGGGTAAGGATAGGCATCGGCGATGGAGGGGAGGATCTCTTCATACACATCTGACGCAAGCGGCCACCAGTTGCGCTTGGCGGGATAGCTCTCCTTCCCCTTGAAGAGCGTCGACTCCTCGTACTTGGCATCATGGCGGATGACCGAAAGCCCGAATGCCTTTGGCCCCTTAGGAGTTATCTTCTTGAAGTTGAAGGGTTGCTTCTCGGTTTTGGTACCGTCGGCATTGTAGGTCGAAGGGGCAATCATTCCCCCCTTCCAGTCGAAGTTGCCCACCAGAAGGTTGAGGTTCATCAACGACCCGATGTTGTAAAAACCGTTGGTGTGCTGGGCAGGCCCCCGGTGCATATCCACCGACGCCTTCTTCCCGAATGATGTAAATTCCTTTGCCGTCGCCTCAATGACGCCCGGATCGATGCCGCAGATCTTGGCGTAATCGGCCAGACTCTTCTCCTGCGCAGCCTCCAGCATGATCTGAAGCGAGCTCTTAACTTTAACAGGCCCCTTCTCCGCCGGGATCTCTGCCGTGACGAAAAGTTCTCCCTCCACCGCCTCCTTATCGTCGTTGGGATCGAAGGCCACCGGCTTCCCGTCCTTCATCGCCACGAGGTATTCAAAGTCGAAATCCTTCCCGTCCTTGTCCTTGCGCACTTCCTTGGCCTTCAGCCCGATTTCCGACGCCCGAAGGAATGTCGTCGGCTTGCCCTCTTTGTCCAGCTTCACGAGCCAAGCACCATTCGACCAGGTCGATTCCTTGTCCGCAGCCGCAGCAGCCTTGTTGCAGTTTGCAAGGTATCTGGCATCGAACCGCTTGTTCTCCAGTATCCACCGAGTCATCCCCATGGCGAAGGCGGCATCGGTGCCGGGGAGGATGGGAACCCACCTGTTTCCTTTGGCGGCGAGTTTGGTAAAACGGGGATCGAGGACAGTGCACTTGGTCTTCCCTTCCACGAGCCGCGAAATGAGCCGCGGGGTGCGGTTCGGTGGGCCGTAGTTCCCGTCGAAGAGGTTTGAGCCGACGAAGAGAACGTACTCGGCGTTCTCAAGGTCGGTCTGCCAGTAGAACTTCTGCCCCTCCTTGAAGTCGCTGCCGGTGTACTGCTCGCTCATAGCCTTGCAGGCGAAGTAGAGGGAGCCCTGACACACGGTGGTGTGTCCGTGGGTGTTGACGGTACCGAACTGCTCCGTGAAGCGCTTGGAAAAATCGCTGCGTCCGCCCTTCTTTCGCCCCCAGAAGTAGACGAACTGATTGTTCTTGGGCCCGAAATCGGGGTGTTCCGGATCAATGAGCTTGTCCAGGTTTGCGGCGTGCTTCGCCTTGAAATCTGCAACCGTCATCTTCTTTTTGCGGATCGCGGCTACATCGGCTGCCATCTCCTCGTACACTTTGTGGTCCCTCAACGCATATACGTCCTTCAGACCCGTCACGAGCCGGTTTTCCTCTCCCGGAACGTGCTTGAAAAGGAGTCCGCCATTCACTATCTCGTCCACTGCCTGATCGAAGGGGACTGAAATCCATTTCCCTTCACCACGCTTCCCGGCACGCTTCAGCACCTTGCGAATCCGGTAAGGGTCATAGGCACCCTGGTGCGCCGCTTGACCCTTCGGACATATCGCCCCGTCCACCTTGGCCATTTTAGAGAGTTCGGCCTTCATGGGATGATGCGGATGCAGCGTGAACGGATTGTAGGGGTTGCCGTCGATCTTGACCGCGACGCCATCCATGATCTTGACCTTGATCCCGCAGCCGGTATTGCAGTTCAGGCACACGGTGTAGAGCGTATTCTCAGCCTTCATCAATTCGTACGCGTCGAACGGCGAGATTTCTCCCGCCTCTACCCGCGCGATCAGGCCACGCGCGAAGTCGAGCTGCGATGCGACGAGTGCTCCACAACCAACCACTGCCGAAGTTTTTAAAAATTTTCTACGTGAGACGCCTGCTTTTTCTTCTTTTATAGTATCAGCCATTTTGTCAGCCATTTTTCCCTCCGCAAATTATGTCACAGCCCATTTATTCAAATGTCGGGCTGTTCAAAAACAGTCAGATCGTCGACCCATAGAAGCCCCACGCAAGCACAGCAGTGCACCGCTACGACGCAAACGGCGCCTTTCAAGGACGCCGGCGAGACGGCTGTTTTTCAACAGCCTTGTCAGGCTTTCAGGTGCTTGTTGAAGATGGACAGGTCCGTCTGCCCCAGATAGTAGACGCGGGGGAGCGTTCCCAGGTTCTTCTTGAGGATCTGAAGGTTTGCCTTGTTCGCCTTTATGGTCTGGGCGATGAGGCTTTCTGCGTCATTCTCGTCACCGAAGTATCCCATGCGGCAGACGCAGGAACTGATACACTGCGGAAGCATACCGTTCGCAAGACGATGCATGCAGAAGTGGCACTTGCGGGCGTTACCCACCGGCTGGTTCTTTCCCTGGCGAGGCCAGTTCTTGCCATATTCGAATGAAGGCATTGTTTCATACTTCTCGATCCGGGGTGCTCCCTCAGTATGGAATTTTCCATTGTCGAGAAACCGTGCGCCGTAAGGGCAGCCGGGTACGCATTTGCCGCATCCGATGCATTTGGCATAGTTGATCGGAACGATGCCGGCGCCAATCCCTTTGGTCTCTTTCCATGTCGCGCCGTCAGGACCTTTCACCGGGCATACCGATACGCATGGCGGCTTGTCGCACTGGAGACAGGGCCTCGGAAGTGCTATCCGCTGCAATTTCGGGTAGGTTCCCTTCTCTTCTTCCCATACCGGGCGGTACCACTGCCCCGGAGGAAGCTTGTTTTCAGACGCGCAGGCAACGGTGCAGGCGCTGCATTTCGTGCACTTGCGCGTATCGAGAAGCATCGCCCATCGTCGCTTCTCGGCAGGTTTTTTCAGAGCCCGCTCCAGGTCTTCCTGCATCCTGACCAAAACATCCTTCTCCATGAAGCCCTCCTGGTTGTTTTCTTATCTATGACTGCAATGATCTTTTCTTTTCTTTAGCGGCCTGCCGAGTCGCGGCCTCTCGCACCTGGGCATTAACTTTCCCTGCAGAAACTGCCATCACAATTGCCTGGACCGCACCGATCTCATCTTCTGTTAACCCTTCTTCCTTGGCAACGCCAAGGTAGTGCTCCATTCACGGGTAGCATCCTTGAGAAATAGCGGCTGCAAAATGGACCATCAAGGTCACCTTTGGCTCAAGGAAGTATTCTTTCGAGCGGAATCATAAAAATTTACATAAGCTTCCTGCTGTCTCTTGGATAACATATGTTCCTCCTCACTTTTTATGACACTTGGCGCAGTCTCCCTTGACGCCGAACGCCCTTTTGCCGTTGTGGCAGGCTCCGCAGGATTTTCCCTTCTGCATATCTGCCATCTTTACGGACTTGTGCTGTTTCACGTCCAAGTAGAGTTTGGGATGGCACTCCTTGCAGCCTGTGTTAGCCGCTTCGACGTGTACACTGTGACTGAAATGCGCAGGCCCAGCTTTGCCTCCCTTGAGAACGATGTCTCCCCCGCCAACGACCGCAAACGCAGTGACCGCAAACATCAAAAACCCCACTCCCGCAATATTTGACCTAAGGCCTTTCATCTTAGTCTCCCCCTTATCCGGCTGCCCAATAGCCTTGACTATATTCTCTTATGCGAATATATTTCCGTCCATGAAACAGGACGCTCAACTCTACAAAAGTCTGGCCGATGAGACACGGCTTCGAATACTGGCTCTCCTTCTTGCGGAAGGGGAGTTATGTGTGTGTGACATCATTGCGGCGCTCAAACTCCCTCAGCCAACCATATCGCGCCACCTTGGCCATCTCCGGAAGGCTGGTTGGGTTAACGATCGCCGTTGCGGACTCTGGATCTATTATTCGATTGCAGGCAGCGGGGATATTCAGAGGGAGCTCATACCCATCCTGAAAAAGCAGCTCCTCAAGAACAAGACAACCATCGCAGACCGCGAAACGTTAGCGGGATTCGGCAGCGACAACAGGTGCGCCTGAATTTTTTTTGCGCCAGTATATTCGCCCAGACGAATATTGCAATAAGGAAAAACAGCTCATTGAATAAATATAATTACGTGACAATTTGGGAGGAAGTGTAATGTCTGAAAGTATCTCGCGAAAGCTGTCTTTTCTTGACCGTTGGCTGACCTTTTGGATTTTCGCAGCCATGGCTCTCGGTGTCGGCCTCGGCTACTTCGTCCCCGGCATTGAACACTTCATCAACCTCTTTCAGGTTGGGACTACGAACATACCTATCGCAGCTGGCCTCATTCTTATGATGTATCCCCCTTTTGCCAAGGTGAAGTACGAGGAAATGCCCGAGGTATTCCACAACAAGAAGATTCTCGGACTGTCGCTCGTGCAGAACTGGCTGATCGGTCCGGTCCTGATGTTCATCCTCGCCATTGTCTTTCTCCATGACAAGCCGGAGTACCTCGTCGGCCTCATCATGATAGGCCTTGCCCGCTGCATCGCCATGGTCATCGTATGGAATGAACTGGCCAAAGGTAACACCGAATACGCTGCCGGACTTGTTGCCTTCAACAGCATTTTCCAGGTCCTCTTCTACAGCATCTATGCATGGTTCTTCATAACCATCCTCCCGCCGCTGCTCGGGGTTTCCGGGGCTGTCGTGGATGTCAGCATTGGCCAGATCGCCGAAAGCGTCTTCATCTATCTCGGCATCCCATGTATTGCGGGAGCGGTGACGCGGTTCGTTGGCGTCAAGGCTATGGGCGTGGATCGATACCACCGCGAAGTCGTCCCGCGCATCGGCCCGATAACCTTGATTGCACTCCTCTTCACGATCGTCGTGATGTTCAGCCTCAAGGGGAACCTCATCGTCCAGCTCCCTCTCGACGTAATCCGGATCGCAATCCCGATGCTGATCTACTTCGTCGTCATGTTCCTCGTCTCCTTCTGGATGGGAAAAAAACTCGGAGCGGATTACTCCAAAACTACGACCCTTGCCTTTACCGCCGCGAGCAACAATTTCGAGTTGGCAATTGCCGTGGCAGTGGCTGTGTTCGGGCTCAATTCCGGAGCTGCCTTCGCCGCCGTCATCGGGCCTCTCGTGGAGGTTCCTGTGATGATAGGGCTCGTGAACGTCGCCTTCTGGTTCCAGCGCCGGCATTTCAGTCCGCATGGACTGAAAGTCGAACCTTGAATCGACAGCAAGAAGTTGTCCTGTAGGCTCTTCGTCTCTGGCATCACGACTAAGCCCCAGGCAGCTGCCCATCAGGTGCTCCTGAATTATCTGCATTTCTCCACCGTCCTCACAAAACCGTAACCTTCCACCGCGGGGTACCCCCGTGTACAAAAGAAGGCTTCAAAAGGAGCACTCATGGCAGCACACGAAATCACCGAGGAAATCCGCAGTAACTTCCACCTCTTCACCGACAACTTCCCCTTCCCCGTAATGCTCGTCCACAAGGACCGGACGATTCTTGCCGTAAACCGCGCCGGCGAGACCGCCGGCTATCCCACCGGCATCCGCTGCGTCGACATGGGAGAGAAAAAACATCACAAAGGGTGCCTGGCCAACCAGGCGCTTTCGGAGCAGACGGCCAAGCGGGTCGTCGGCTACTTCGACTTCGCCGGGGGTGTCCTCGATTCCTACTGGATCCCTCTTTCCGGAAGTAAAGAGCTATACCTCCATTTCGCCGCAGACATCACCGAATGGGCCAAGGAAGGGATGATTCCCGACAAATGCGCTACGGGAACGTGCGCTGCCTGCAACTGCGGTTGAGCGAGAAGAAATGAGGGTGAAAAAAGGGACGGGCGAAAACCTGTCCCTTTTTCGTCTCTCCCGACCGGCACCCGCAGCGGCGGCTGATCGGTTGAACCTCCTACACCGACTCTATGCCGGGACGCATTTGAACTCCCCTTGGGAGGTGATACCCTTCTGAGGTAGGGTAAAGGAAAGGAGATGCCTATGAACTTCATAACGGTCGGCAGGGAAAACTCCTGCAACATCGACATCTACTACGAAGACCACGGCTCGGGGCAACCGGTGGTGCTAATTCATGGCTGGCCGCTCAGCAGCGCCTCCTGGGAGAGGCAGCTGCCGATCCTGGTGAACTCGGGCTACCGGGTCATTACCTATGACCGTAGAGGGTTCGGCCATTCGTCCAAGCCGACTTCCGGCTACGACTACGACACCCTCACCAACGATCTCCACACCATCATCACGAAGCTCGATCTCCGGGACGTAACCCTGGTGGGGTTCTCAATGGGAGGAGGTGAAGTGGCCCGCTATCTTGGCACCCACGGCTCCGACCGGATAAGCAAAGCCGTCTTCATGGCGGCCATCACACCCTGCCTGCTGAAAGCCTCGGACAACCCGGAGGGTATAGAAGAAAGCGTATTCAACGGAATCCAGAAGTCGATCATCGAGGACCGTCCCGCTTTTCTCTCCACGTTTCTGGAGAACTTCTACAGTGCCGAATCCCTGGGGAGCACGCGGATCAGCGAAGAAGCGCTTCACCTCAGCTGGAACATCGCTGCTGCAGCATCCCCTGTGGGTACCTTCGAGTGCGTGCGTTCCTGGCTGACAGACTTCCGGTCCGATCTGAAGAAAATCCGGATTCCAACACTCGTAATACATGGGGACGACGACCGCACTCTGCCGCTGGCTGCCACAGCGGCAAGGATGAAACAGTTCGCGGAAGAGAGTCGGCTCGTCGTTGTGCCGGGAGGTCCCCATGGCCTTAACTGGACACACCCTGAGGAGGTCAACCGGGCACTGCTGGATTTCCTGAAGGGTTAGACTATACCCGCGGTCCTTCCCCTTGCAGATTATCAGGAGGAATACAATGGGCGCATTGACGGATTCTGTGGGCAAGAATGGAGCTAACCTGAAACAGGATGTCATGAGGGTGCAGCGACTTCTTAAAACCGCCGGCCTTGACCCCGGACCTGATGACGGCCTCTGCGGGAACGAAACTATCAGGGCCATAAAAGATTTTCAGAGCCGCTTCAGCGCTAACCCCAATGGCCTGATAGAAGCCGAAGGCCCCACCTGGAGAAAGCTCGCCGAGGTGCAGCAGCGATCTCTCGGCGAATAGTGCGGGAAATTCCATCGCGGCAAGTCGGTGAAGAACGGACCTGCACGCCGGGAAGGGGCCGGCGCAGAGGTTATTACGACATCACGTTGATACGTGGGAAGGAGTGACACCAATGACCGTAAAGGCCGGTGAAGAGATCCATAACAGCGGCGATTTTCGATGTCAGCGCTGCGGTGAGCTTGTTCATGTGGAAGAGGGACTGACGGTACCGAACTGCCCGGGCTGCGGCAACACTACCTTCAGCTGGCGGGACAGACCACCGAAAGGCCACTGAACCCTTATCGTCTTCGAATCTTACGCACAAATTGATTGATTGTTTCCGCAGGCGGAAATATAGTTCTCGGCATGCGTGAAAAGCATTATGAACTCCTCCGCCTGCTCCTGCCCCCCCTTCTCCTAGTGGCGGTCTCCTTCGCCATCTACGGCTCGCTTCTCGACCACGAATTCCTCACCGGGTGGGATGACCCCACCTACGTCACGAAAAACGAGGCTGTCCGCGGCTTCTCCTGGGACAACATACGCACCGCCTTCACGACCTATTATGCGGGGAACTACGCGCCGATCCAGATCCTTTCCTATATGCTCGACTACACCCTCTTCGGGATGAACGCGTCGGGCTTTCTCTTCACGAACATCCTACTCCACGCGGGAAACGGGGTCCTTCTCTACCTGCTGCTGACCCGCCTGCACAGCCGCCACCTCTGGGCCTTCTTCGCCGCACTCATCTTCCTCGTCCACCCCCTCCAGGTGGAATCGGTGGCGTGGATCTCCCAGAGAAAGAACGTGCTGGCCATGCTCTTCTTTCTCCCCGCCATTTACTGGTACGTGCTTCACCGCGACCAACGGGGAAGGAAAGGAACCGCCTGGTACCTGCTTTCAATCGCGGCATTCATACTCGCGCTCCTCGCCAAGTCGGTGGCAGTGATCCTCCCGCCGATCCTGCTCCTCTACAACCTCTGTTTCCGCAGGGACAGATCCAGGAGCGTATGGATCGACCTCATACCCTACATCGCCGCCGCCGGGGTTGTCGCCCTCCTCTCCATGCAGTCACAGAACCCTGAGTTCGACGGAGGCAAGGCGTACCACTACCCGGGAGGGAGCCTTTACACCACCGCCCTCACCATGTTGCCTGTACTAGCCCGCTACCTGGGGATGATCTTCTGGCCGACCGAACTGAGCGCCTGGTACGCCCCCCCCGTGCGCACCGGCATCGATGCGGAAGTCGCCCTCTCCTTCCTTCTGCTCACGGCTCTCGCCGCCGTCGGATTGGCTCTGTGGCTGCACAGGCGCACCATTTTCTTCTGGTACGCGATCTTCTTCATCGGACTCATCCCCGTCTCCCAGATCGTGCCCCTCATGACGCTGATGAACGATCGCTACCTCTACTTTCCGCTCCTCGGCGCGGCCCCCTTCCTGTGCGCCCTCCTCATGCCGCCGCCTTCCGCACCGGCCCAGACAAAGGTGAACCGACAGACGATTGCAGGAGCCGTCTTCGCAATTCTGATCCTCTTCTGGGGAGCCTTGACGGTGGAGCGAAACGGCGTCTGGAAAAACAGCGTCACCCTCTGGCGGGACGCGGCGGGGAAGGCCCCCGGCCACTACCTCCCCCACCACGGCCTCGGATGCGCACTGTTGAAGGACGATCAGGTGGACGAGGCGATAACGGCACTGACAAGAGCCCTCGAACTCAATCCCAGGAATGTCGAGACATACAACGAGCTGGGAATCTGTTACGGACGCAAGGAGCAGTACGACCGGGCGATAGAGCTCTTCGATACGGTGCTCAGGATCGATCCGACCTCCGCGCCTGCGAGAGCGAATATCGAGGTGGCAAAGGAACTCAAGCGCAGGGCGCAGGAACAGCGGTAGATCGCTTAGCCGGTGCCTTCGGATTCTCCCGATCAGATATATCGGGATGTTCCGTTCGGCTTGTTTGTACTATTGGAGGGTTGCATGATTGCCGAAGAGATCAACTGCATCAGGAGTCTCGTGGGGGACGTTTCGCCGGAACAGCTCCGCTACGTCGAGTGCTTCGTCGGGCGCCGGGTCGCCCTCTTCGTCCCCGCCGTCGGTCCCTGTTTCTACGCGGTCACCCCCGACCACTCGCATCCCGCCTACTCTTTCGTAATGGGTTTCGACGATCAGACGAAGATGGTGGCAGGCGGAGAGGTACGAATCCTCCAAGCGGGGCAGGTCATGGCAATGGACCCGGATGCGGAGCACCAGGAAATCATCTCCGACACGCCCCCACGCTACATCGCCATAATGGTGGAACGGGAGCACTTCGAGGAAGAACTTTACCGGTATCCCGCGATCCCGCGACAGCCTTTCGACTTTCGCAGCTTTTCCCCGGGGCCGGAACTGATCATCCTCCTCAAGGAGTTCATGAAGGAAGCCGACGCCCGGCTGCCGGGGCGCGACGTACTGCTCGACGCCATCGGGACAAGGATCGTCCACTCCATCATCCGGGCGGCATTTCCCCTTCCGGAGAAGGCCGACCGGATCGGCGAGCGCATCGACATCCACCGGGTCATCGAGCACCTCCACCGCCACTACGACAGAAAACTGCAAGTGGCCGACATGGCCCGAATCGCCGCCATGTCCACCGCCCATTTCAGCCGCGTCTTCCGGCAGGAGACCGGGCACCCTCCGCTCGAGTACCTGATCCGCCTCCGTCTCCAGAAGGCCCGCCTGCTGCTTCTCGCCGGAAACGAGAACATCACTGCAATCGGCCTGCGGTGCGGCTTTGCCACCCCCTCACATTTCGCCACCTGTTTTCAGCAGCATTACGCCACCACCCCCTCCGAATACCGCAGGACTCGAGGTTGAGCAGCATTCCGTAAAAATCGGGCAGAATACCGAAAGCCAATTCCGGACCGCCGTCATATCCTGATGCAAAAACAGACCAGGAGGCAGACTGTGAACCGGAACGAACTGCTCGACCTCATCAACAGAAATCCAGCGTTTTTCCTCGCCACCACCGAAAATGGAGAACCGCGGGTACGCGGGATGCTCCTATACCGCGCCGACGATAGGGGCATCGTCTTCCATACAGGAACGATGAAAGACCTCTGCAACCAGCTCGTCGCCAACCCTGCGGTCGAGTTGTGCTTCAATGACTGGCAGAAGAACATACAGGTGCGGGTAAGAGGAAGGGCCGCACAGATAAAGGATCCGCATTTTACGGAAGAAATCATCAACAGCCCCGGCCGGGAGTTTCTGAAACCATGGGTGGAGCAGATGGGGAAGGACATCCTGGCTGTATTCAGGGTGGAGGGATGTCTCGCCCAGACCTGGAGCATGGAGACGAATTTCGAGCCGAAGGAGTTTGTGCCGCTCTCGTCACCGTGATAAAAAAGCTGCATTGAGACGGCAACGAAAGGCAGAGATCTCTGCTTCAGCTCTTCCCCCTGAAGAGCGTCCGGCTGCGAATTTCCTGTTCCGAGGTGCCGACGAACATCAATGTCATCCCCTGCCTCAGCACCGTCTCCGGAGGAGGCAGAATTGCGGCTTCGGTGTCATCGGATGGAAGGATTGCTATGACGGTGCTCCCGGTAAGCGTGCGGATGCGAGACGAGGCAAGGGTCATTCCGTCCATGGCGGCAGGCACACGATAGCGGAAGATCTGCATGCCTTCGGAAAGGAACACCGACTCCTTCTTCTCGAGGATGTTCATCAGGATGGTAGCCCCCACAGAGGCGTTGGAAACGACGAAGTCGGCGCCCGCCGCGTAGAGTTCGTCCACGTTCTCTTCCCTGTTTGCACGCGCGACGATCCGGATGTGGGGATTGATGTGACGTGAAGCGAGCGTGAAAAATATGTTCACTCCGTCGTCATTCGTCGTGGCGATCAGTCCCTTGGCATCCTCGATGGCCGCACCCTTGAGGAGCGAAGGGCTCGTAGCATCACCCATGACCACGATATGTTCGGTGCAGTCGGTGCTCGCAATCTTGTCCACCAGAACGAACGGGATCTGCCTGTTGTCCAGGAACGTTGCGGCAGAGCAGCCGATACGGCCATGGCCGAGGATCACGACGAGGTCATCCTCGGCCCTCCCCCCCACCATCTTCTCCAGCGCATCCAACTGCTCCTGTTTTGCCAGCAGCACGATCACCCCATCCTCCGGAAGGAGGGTCTCCGCCGTAGGAACAACCATTTTGCCCCGCTCCCACACGCCGATTATCGTCATGCCCGTATCTTCCCTGATGCGCGCATCGCTCAGCCGGAGACCGGCAAAGGGGGTGCCGTACACGGGAAGTTCGGCAATGAGAAGTTCGCCGAACGAGTCGAGAACGTGCGCTGATGCCCCCTTCGTGGTAGCCCGGATAGCCAGGTAGTGCCCGAGAATCTGTTTCAGAGGGATCACCTGATCCGCTCCCGCCAGTTTCAGAATATCCGCATAGCGCGGTTCTTCCACAATCGCCGCAATCGGCGTCGCACAGAGGGCTCGAACGGTGAGGATGAGGTTGGTATTATCCGTATCTCCGAGATTGGCAATTATCTGCCGCGCCTGCGAAACCAGGAGCCTCTTCAACACCTCCGCGTCCGAAGGGTTGCCGTACACCGCCCGTATCCCTTCGTCCTCCTCCAGGCGCTGCACCTCCTCGAACTTTTCCATCGTAATGAAAAAAGGTATGCCCTGTGCCTGAAGCTTTCGAATCAAAGCCCTCGTCACCGAATCCATTCCGAATATGAGAATGTGACCCTTTGTCCCCTCCGGAACCGTCAATGCCGGACGAAATCTCAAGCGATGCTCGATCCATGGGGCAAGGAACATGCTGACGATTCCGAAGGGCAGCAAAATCAGCAGGAAGACAACTCCTGAAACCGTCACGATCCCGGCAAAAATGTACCCCTCGTCAGTATGGAAGGTGATATCCCCGAAGCCGAGGGTCGTCATCACCGTGATCACCCAGTAGATTCCGGCAATGTAGGAGTAATGGCGCCCTTCCAGGGTCCACATGAAATGCTGGAAGAGTTTTGCATACGTAAGGGCCATCACAAGCAGAAACAGGCAGTACAGGAGCAGAACCTTCAGGTTCTGACGTGCCTTTCCCCGCATGAAAAACGCAAACTCGCCGGCAATTGTTTTCACGGCCTCTCCTGTTGAGGATGCAGGCGTTGACGTCCAGGCCCCTGCACATGACGTCGGCGGCGCTTAAGGAGCGAGGGAACGACAGTATTGGCTGGAATAATTATAGCCGACATATCTTACTTTCCAGACACGCTCCGCTGAAACAACTGGAATTCGGAGGAGAAGGAGGGGTAGAATAGGAACACAATTCAAACAGAATAGTAACAGGGCAAGCCTCTCGGAGAGGAAGGAAAAGGAGTAGCACCATGGCATCTTTCGTAAAATCGCTGCAGAGGTTATTCAAAAGGCATCCAAAGGATGAAAGGCACCCGGCCCCGGTGAAGGCGCATCGCCTGCACTGGATGGAGGAGCACGAGATCCTGAGGCTTAAGATCCTCGGGGGAGTTCTCAAGAAATGATGAACCGTAAGCGTGAAATGTAACGCGAGACGGAGTCGAAAGGACAGGCAAGGCAGCCTGTCCTTTTACGAGTTCGCGCAAACTCGCGCTTGCAGGAGATACCTCCCCTCCCCTAATCCCTACGCCAAATAAGCTTCTCCGGATCGAACCGCTGCTCCTTCAGCCGCTGCAGGATTCCATCGAGGACGTCCTTTCCCAAAGCAGGCTTCCTTCCGAGGATCCAGAGATATTTTCGATCAGGGGTGGCGACAACTGCATACTCGTACTCCTTCCCCAGATCAATGATCCAGTAATCCCCGCGGAACGGCCAGAAGAAGGAGCCCTTGAGCTTGGCATTACTCGTCGAATCAACAACCCATGCCTTCCCTTTCGCCTCCCGCAGCCTCCCGTCCTCTTCATCCCGACATCTGTTGATTACATCAATCTCACCATCGGGACGGAGGTTGTACGTGGCGCTGGAAGCGAGACATCCCTCTTGGAACCTGGCGGGGTACCGCGCAATTTCATACCACTCTCCCATGTAGCGGGAAACATTGACGCTGGGGACGGTGCGCACCTCAGGGAGATCGGAACCCAGAAGATCGTTTGTGAGAAGGAGGAGGGAAAGAAAAAGGATTTTTTGCATCGGAGCCTCTGCCTTCAGGAGGATAAATTACAGTTTAGAGAGTATAGCGGCCAAACGGCAAATGCAAAGCCTGACCACCATACTTTGTGTTCAGGGTGGAGGGTGTCAGGCCCAGACGTGACGCTGGAAAACCGGTTCCGGGGCAGGCCACTGGCGGCTCTGCTCTGCCGCTGCTTTGACAACACTTTCCCTTGCTCTCTGGCGCTCGGGGCTCTCGGAAACGTTCGCGCGGAGACGATGCGGGCCTTTACGGAGGAGGAATTCAGAGGAGTTGTCGGGAAACTGCAATAAAACTGGGAAAGACGCGGTTGCAGAGGAGGTCGTATGAAGGTCGAGCAGTATGTCTGCCTCGTTTGCGGATTCAACATGATCGGCTTTCATCCCGACCGCTGTCCTTTCTGCGGTGCGGCGAGCAGCCGTTTCATCACTGCCGAGGAGTGCTCCGGCCGGTATAAGGTCATAGGGACGCCGGTGACCGACAAGGTAACCCGACTGAACTCCCAGCCGCCGCTCGGCCTCGAGCACGCGGCCTATCACATCGAGACAGCACACGGTCCCTGCTGGGTCGACTGTCCCTCATCGTTCGACAGCTCCTTGAAGCGGGCGGATGCGATCCTGTTCACCCACCACCATTTTCTCGGCGCCTCCAACCTCTACCGGGAGCACTTTTCGGCGGAGGTGCATATCCACCGCGAAGATTCGCTCCACGACATCAGCCGCCCCTTCCCTTTCGACGTCACCTTCGAACAGAATTTCACCCACAACGGCATCGAAGCCTTCCACATCGGTGGCCATACCCCCGGCTTCACGTTGTACGTCTTCGAAGACGTGCTCTTCATCTGCGACTACGTCTTTCTCGATGGCGACGCCATGAAGTACAACCCCTTCGGCCTGGCGGGGCAGACCGTCGCAGGAGGCATGCGGATACGCGACTGCCTCCAAGGACGGCGACTCTCCACCGTCTGCGGCTACAATTACGTCATCGGGTACGACGACTGGAAACGCAGGTTCGATGAGGGGCCGCTGTTTGGGGGTTACTGAGGGGCGGGGAACTACGGATAAGGAACTGGACAATTGTGATCGGTGAACGCACGCGGCGGTGACATCCATTCAACCACCACCGATGGATTCTTGTAGCTTAAGGATTACGGCCTATACTTATTCTTACGGAAGACCTGCGAAAGGAGGCACCTGATGTTCAATGCCATACGAATCATATTCAGTACCATGGCACTGGTAGCATTATCCGGGCTCGCCTTGGACGCGGGTGCTAACAGTGGGACCTGGGGGGGCATTATGGCCGGCAGCGGCACTAGCGGGACCACCAGTGGCGGAACGAACCCACCACCCGCGCCTGCACCTGGTGTAACCACTGGGACCACCCCGCCCGGCCCTGCTTCAAGTCCCACCGTCAGAACTGGCCCTGTAAAAAAAGACCCCAGTACCGGCAAGATCGAGCCGAGCACCGGTTTAAGTGACACTGGTACGGGAGCTGGCGGCACCGGACCCGCAAAAAGCACCAAGGAGAAGGAAACAGACAACCGCGACAAGGGCACAGACACTGGCGGCAGCGAGGATACAGAAGCCGGCAGCACCGGGACCGATAGCGGTACCGGCGGCACCGAACCCCAGCAGCCAGGCACCGGTACGGCCTCCGAAGGCAGCACCGGGACCGGAACAGGCGGCACCGGCAACGGGGGCGCTGGGACTAGTACCGGAGGTAATCCGGAGGTACGTTGAGATCAAGATTCAAGAATTAGCCACTCGGTTGCTACACCTCACGCACCCTGACCGCCCCCACGATCCCGCCCAGCCGAACAATCTCCGCCGGTGCAACCCTGACAAGCGACGTTGCGGTACCGCCACCAGCATAGACCAGCGGCATCTCCATCACCCTTTCATCCACAATGAAGGTCGCCTCAAATCCGAAGGGGGGAGTCCCGCCGCACGGGTAGCCGGTGCGCTCCAGAATCTCCTCGCTCTTCGCCAGCCGCGGCGCCTTCTCCCCCAGGAGGTCCCCGACCCGCCGCCGGTCGGCCCGGTCCTCCCCCTTCACTATCGCAACGATAAGGCGACCGGTGCGCCCGATCATGCAGATGCTCTTCACCAGGTCGCGCTCCGTTATCCCGGCGGCCACCGCCGCTTCGGCCACCGAATGGCAGGAGGCCTCGAATACAAGGTGCTCCGCCGCAAGGCCTTGCGCGGCGATGAAAATATTCAGCTTCTCTTCATAGTTCATATTGATATTCCTTCAATGCATTGAGCGTTAGACGCAGCATCTAGCAAATCAAAAAGAACCCCCGCCGGGAAAGCCCGGACGGGGGTCGATTGCATCTCAGATTATACCTAGCGTCTCACACGCGGTGCTTAGGCACCCGCGTACTCAGGCATCTCGTCGAACTGCAGGTACTTGTAGATCGCGTCCTTCTTCGGCTCGACCTTCTCCTTGATCGCTGCGAAATACTCCTCCTTGGTCGGGATGCGGCCAAGGTTGGTGATGATCGCGCCGAGCTCGCCGGAGCCAAGGAAGACCTTCGCGCCGTCCCCGATCCTGTCGTCGAAGTTACGGGTGGAGGTGGAGAACATGTTCACCCCGTCGGGCACGCGTGCCTGGTTACCCATGCAGAGCGAGCAGCCGGCGATTTCGACGCGGGCGCCCATGGCGCTGTACACGGCGAAGTATGCCTCGTCCTTGAGCTGGGCCTGATCCATCCGGGTCGGCGGGCAGATCCAGGTGCGTACGGCCGGGTTGAACTTCTGGCCACGCCAGATTTCGGCGGCGGCGCGGAAGTGGCCGATGTTGGTCATGCAGGAGCCGATGAAGACGTCCTGGATGGGGGTGTTGGCCACCTCGGAGAGGAGCTTCACGTCGTCCGGATCGTTGGGGCAGGCGAGGATCGGTTCGGTGATCTCGGCGAGATCGATCTCGATCACGTCGGCGTAAGCGCCGGTCTCCTGCGCGTTCTTGTCGGCTTCCAGGAGCTGCGGGTTCTTGAGCCACTCGTTCACCGCGTCGATGCGGTTCTGGAGGGTCTTGGCATCCTGGTAACCCTCGGCGATCATCTTCTTCATGAGGGCCACGTTGGAGCGCAGGTAGGTGGCAACCGACTCCTTGGAGAGCTGGATGCAGCCGGCTGCGGCGGAGCGCTCGGCGGCGGCGTCGGTGAGCTCGAAGGCCTGCTCCACGGAGAGGTCGGGAAGACCTTCCATCTCCAGGATGCGGCCGTTGAAGATGTTGACCTTGTTCTTCTTGGGCACGGTGAGCTTGCCCTGCTTGATCGCCCAGTAGGGGATGGCGTTCACCACGTCACGCAGGGTGATGCCCGGGTTGAGCTTGCCCTTGAAGCGGACGAGGACCGACTCCGGCATATCGAGGGGCATGAACCCCATCGCGCCGGCGAAGGCAACGAGGCCGGAACCTGCCGGGAAGCTGATGCCGATCGGGAAACGGGTATGGGAGTCGCCGCCGGTCCCCACGGTGTCGGGGAGCAGGAGACGGTTGAGCCAGCTGTGGATGACGCCGTCGCCGGGCTTGAGGGGCACCCCGCCCCGCTCTGTGATGAACTTCGGCAGGTTCTTGTGCATCTTCACGTCGGCTGGCTTCGGATAGGCCGCGGTGTGGCAGAACGACTGCATGAACATCGGCGAGAGGAACTTGAGGCAGGCGAGCTCTTTGAGCTCGTCGGCGGTCATCGGGCCGGTGGTGTCCTGGCTTCCTACAGTGGTCATTATCGGGTCGCAGGCGCTGCCGGGGAGAACGCCGGCTACGCCGCAGGCTTTGCCGACCATCTTTTGGGCAAGGGAGTAACCCTGGCCTGCTTTAGGAGCCGGGTTGACCGGCAGCGTGAAGACGTCGGTGTCGCCGAGGCCGAGAGCCTTGCGGGCCTTCTCGGTGACTGCACGGCCGATGATGAGCGGAATGCGGCCGCCGGCGCGGAACTCGTCGGCGATGGTGTTGGGGGCGAGCTTGAAGGTGGAGATGACGTCACCCTTCTCGTTGGTGATCTCACCCTTCTTGGTGTTGATGGTGATCACGTCGCCGTCGTTCATCTTGGTCACGTCCGCCTTGATGGGGAGGGCGCCGGAATCCTGGGCAGTATTGAAGAAGATCGGGGCGATGACGCCGCCGATGATGACGCCTGCGGTCTTCTTGTTGGGAACGGCCGGGATCTCCTGGCCGATGTGCCACAGCACGCTGTTGCAGGCCGACTTGCGGGAGGAACCGGTGCCGACCACGTCGCCCACGAAGGCAACCTGGTTGCCTGCTGCACGCCACTCGGCGATCTGGGCAAGACGGTTCGGGAAGCGGGTCTTGCCCATGGCAAGAGCGTGGAGGGGGATGTCGGGACGGCTCCAGGCGTCGCCTGCAGGCGAGAAGTCGTCGGTGTTGATCTCCCCTTCGACCTTGAAGACCTTCACCTTGATTGTCTCGGGAACGGCCGGGCGCTTGGTGAACCACTCGGCGTTGGCCCACGATTCGACGACCTTCTTGGCAGCGGCGTTGGACTTGGAGAGCGCGACAACGGCATCGAAACCGTCATAGACGAGCGTCATTCCGGAGAGAGCGCAGGCAGCCTCGTCGGCCAGCTCGGCATCCTTCAGCGCCTCGACCAGCGGTGCCACGTTGTAGCCGCCCATCATCGTCCCGAGGATCTGGACCGCTTCCTTTTTTGAGACGAGGGGGGACTTCTTGGCGCCCTTCACGATCTCGGCAAGGAACTTCGCCTTCACTTCGGCGGCGGGGTCGACGCCGGGGGAAACGCGCTCCTTGAGCAGGTTGAGAAGAAATGCTTCCTTCCCTGCCGGGGGATTTTCGAGCAGCTTGCACAGCTCCGCTGTCTGCTCCGGGTTAAGAGGGAGCGCCGGGATACCCTGCGCCTTTCTTTCGGCTTCGTGCTGCAGATACGCTTCAATCATCTCTCATCCTCCTCCTGTATGGTTCCCTGAAATTACCGCAATAAGGGACTTAAATACTCATTTCACCCGGTCCACGGGTGCATACTGTATACACTCTTCCCCCTCATTTGTCAATTCGGAAGAATAAATATTACCTAATAAGAACCTAATCTTTCAACAATCCATCCGAAGAGGTGATCGGACGTGGACAGCCTATAATGAGCTGCTTTGCGAGGAGCGGAATCGTTGAAAAGAGGAGGATATGTGGTTAACTGAAGAAGGGAAGAAATGAAATTCCCGGAAGGAGGAGCTCATGAACTGCAGCGACCAGGAACATCACAATCAACACATGTGCGTGCTGAACGCAGAGAACAAGATCGATCTGGTCCACGCCCTCTCGTCCGAGCCTACGGTGCAGTGCAACATCTGCCTAGCCAAGGCGAAGGCCGCCGAAAACGTCTGCGACCCGCGGGAGCTACCCGATATCGCATGGATGGGGGACGGGGCGGACATGGTGGACACCAAGCAGACCGAATCGTGGACGCCGCACCCGAAAGGGCCGCAGGAGGAGAAGTAGGATTACCGAGTGTCGCGAGGGGGCTGCGGCCCCCTCTTCTCATAGCATCAACAAGCCGCTGACCCTTTACTTATAGTTTCCGCCACCCGCTCGGCATCTAGCTCGACGTCCTTCTGCACCCCCGCGTCCATGTTCTTGATAACCGCCGTCCCGCGACTTAGTTCGTCCTCCCCGATGATAAGGGTGAAGCGGCTGTTGAACTTGTCGGAGCGGCGCATCTGGCTTTTGAGGCTCTTCCCCTCGTAGTCGATCTCAACTGACACCCCCAACTGCTGGAGGCTGTTCATCAGCCGGAACGCCTCGAACTGTGCCGCTTCGCCGATGGCGGCGATGAAGAGGTCGGGGCGTCTGCGGAACTCGCGCCCGTCAAGAAGAAGGGCTACCCGCTCGACCCCCATTGCGAAGCCGATCCCGGGAAGCTGCGGACCGCCTAGCTCGGAGATGAGACCGTCGTAGCGCCCGCCTGCGGCCACAGCGCTCTGGGCGCCGAGAAGTCCCGTGACGAGTTCAAAAGTGGTTCGAGTGTAGTAGTCGAGCCCCCGCACCATACGCGGGTTGATGGCGTAGGCGGTCCCCACCCCTTCCAGGTACCGGCGGGTGGAGGCGAAGTGGTCGGCGCACCCCTGGCAGAGGTGGTCGAGGACGGAAGGCGCTCCTGCGGTCGCCTCCTTGCACCCGGCGGACTTGCAGTCGAGGGCGCGAAGCGGGTTCGTGTCGTAGCGCCTCGTACAGTCTTCGCACAGCTGGTCGATCTTTCTTGCGAGAAATTCCTTGAGAGCGTTGCGGTAAACAGGGCGACACTCCTTGCACCCCAGGGAATTGATCTCCAGCCGCGGCTCGTTGAGCCCGAGTTCCGCGAAAAAGTGGCAGAGCATGGAGAGGACCTGGGCGTCGATCTTCGGGTCGGTGACTCCGGTCACCTCGGCGCCGATCTGGTGAAACTGGCGGTAGCGCCCCTTCTGCGGGCGCTCGTATCGGAACATCGGACCCATGTAGTAGAGCTTCGCAACCTGGTCCGCCGCGTATAGCTTGTGTTCGATGAAGGCGCGCATCACGCTCGCCGTCCCCTCGGGGCGCATGGTGACGCGGTTCTCGCCCTTGTCGACGAAGGAGTACATCTCCTTTTCGACGATATCGGTGGCATCACCTATGGAGCGGGCGAACAGCTCCGTCTTCTCCAGGATGGGAATCCGGATCTCGGCGAACCCGTACAGCTCGAAAATCCGCCGCGCCGTCGCCTCGATGTGCTGCCACTTCTCCACTTCCCCCGGAAGTATGTCGTTGAATCCCTTGATGCCAGTAATCGCCACGCCCGTCACTCTCCTTGCTCGTTATCCCCGCCCGTCTGCTGCCCGATATGAAACACTACGTTCTTTCCGCTGAACTTACCTTTGTACATCGCCTGGTCGGCCATTTCGAGGAGCTCCCGGTAAGATGTCGAGTCATCGGGATAACAGGCGTAGCCGAGGCTCGCGGTGAGCCTGATGTTGTATCCCTCTTCCGCCATGAAGACATGTTCCTCGACGGCCTTACGTACACGCTCGGACGCGCTGGCAGCTCCCACGTTGGTGCTCTCCACCAGGATTATCGTGTACTCGTCTCCTCCATAGCGGATTACCGTATCCACCTCTCGTACGAGTCTTTTGATCAGAGCACCCACTTCTCTGAGCACCGAGCTGCCGATAAGATGCCCGTGGGTGTCGTTCACATCCTTGAACTGGTCGATGTCGAGAAAAACCACGGAGAGTGAGGAGCGGTACCGCTCTGCCCGCTTGATCTCCCGGTCAAGGGCGGTCTCCAGGTACCGGTAGTTGAAAAGCCCTGTGACCTCATCGATGTTCACGAGATTGCGGGCGGTGGTATAGCGCACCGCGTTCTCGAAAGCGAGGGAGGACTGGTCAAGCAGGAAGTTCAGGTTCTTCCGCTCCACGTCCGAAGGAAGCGTCTTGCCCCGGTCATTGAAAAGCGCCACAACCCCCAGCAGCTTCCCCTTGGTCCTCACCGCTAGCAGGAGAGCCTCGCGCAAATCCGCCTGCCGGGCCGGGGCGAGATGATCATCCTGCGGCAGGAAGTCACGGAGAAAAAGGATCGGATCGGACTTGGCGCTTCTGCGCCCGAAAGCCGCCGCCACCAGCTCCGCGAGGGCACGGCCGGCCGCCTCGTCCAGCTCCTTGAGTCCCTTGAGCGATAAGTAACCTTCATCGTCGGGAAAAAAAGCAAGCCCGCGCTCGACCCCTGTTTCTCTGGAAAGCGCGCTAACAACCATCTCGCCTATCCGCTCGACGTCCAGACAATTGGCTATCGCCTGGCTCGCCTGGAAGAGGCTCACGAGGCGTTTCAGTTCCTGGTTCTCGTCGAGAAGCCGGCGCTGTTCAAGTGAGACGCTGACGCTGTGCCTGAACTCATCATGGTTCACGGGCTTTACTAGATAATCCCGGGCACCGTTTTTCAGGGCCTGGATCGCCGTTTCGACATTTGCATGGCCGGTGGCTACTACGACTTCAATGGAGCGATCATGCTCCTTGACGCGCGAAAGGATATCCAGCCCCGTGACGTCCGGAAGCACCAGCTCTGTTACCACGACCTGATAATCGCCGCCCTGAAGCTTCGCGAATGCCTCGGCACCGGACGCAGCTGTATCCGTAGAATACCCTTCGTGTCGGAGAAGTCCTGAAAAAACATCCCGGAAGAAGGGATCGCTGTCGACTATCAGTATCCTTTCCATAGAAGACTCCATGAATCGGCTGGTGAAGCGGCTATACAAGCTTATAGAACCAAAGTGCCTGCGTCAAACCTGCTATGGAAATAACAGATGGGTGAGGGAGTGTCAATCAAATTGCCGGGTGCCGCCAAGCGTCCACCGGCCGCTGCTGCCGTCGCAGGACAGGTATACGGTGCCGTCACGATCAGTCCGCCAGATGGTAACCCCCTTCCGGCTGAGACGGTCGACGGTCTGCTGAGAGGGAAGATGAAACACATTACGGTATCCCGCCGAGATCAGTGCGGCTTTAGGTGCTGCGGCATCCAGAAACTTCTCCGAGGTTGAGTGCCTGCTTCCATGGTGCGCTACCTTGAGCACAGTGCACTTCAGCAGCTCCGGGCGAAGTAGAAGCTTTTCTTCGGTGGAGAAACCGATATCTCCGGTGAAAAGCACGCTGACGCCGCGGCATGAAAGCCGGAAAACCAGGGAATCCTCGTTTATATCCCCCCGGAGCACACGTGGGGACGGCGAAAGCGGCTCTATGAGAACCTCACCCAGGCGGTGAGCTCCCGAAGCAGAATTAAGCCTCCGCGCAGGTACACTGCGCACCTCCAAAATTCGCTTAAGCTCCAGGTACTCGGAAGATGGAACCGAAGCTTCCCCCTCCCAAAATTCCCCGATACTAAAGTTTTCCGCAACGTAAAGAAGCCCCTGCGTGTGGTCCGGGTGAGGGTGAGTGAGCACAAGGTAATCAATTTTGTTTGCTCCAAGCGAACGGAGAGCCGGCGCCAGCAGGCGCTCTCCCACGGACCTCCCGTCAGAAGAGCCACCCATAGGCCGCCCTCCGCCATCGATAAGCATGTGCTTCCCGTCGGGAAGAGTGATGAGGGTAGCCTCTCCCTGCCCTACGCTGAGGAAGGCGATCTGCATCTCTCCCTGGCCACGAAAATGTCCGGCGGTGAGAAAAAAGATGCAGGCCCCACCGGCGAAAGTGCAGCAGGCGGTTCTGGCCCAACCTCTGAGAAAAGTCAGCGCTAGTCCGAAGAGAAAAAAGAGGAGCAGCACAGGGAGCGTGGGATTAAGAGAGTTGATAACGGGAAGAGCAGCGAGCCGGCCTATGATCACGTTTGAAAGCCAGACAAAGAAGGAGGCCACGGTAACGAGCGATGAAGCAAGCGGAGGCGCGATCCAGATCAGGGGAAGTGCCAGAAACCCCGTAACCACGGCACCATAACCCATGAGAGGCACGATGAAAAAGTTCGAAAGTAACCCGGCTAGAGAAACTCTGTGAAAGTAGTAAGCGACGGGAAGCATGGTGGCGGCGGTAGCCGCCACAGAAGCCGCAAGAAAAAGAAGGAGTCTCCGCGGCGCCCCTTCCTGTAGATTATGGAAAGGAGACATCAGCATGGGCGTAAGCACCAGCAATCCCCAGAGGGCCGCAAAGGAAAGCTGGAATGAGATGTCGAAAAGCGCGGCAGGAGTTAGAAGAAGAATGGTAAAAGCAGCCAGCACAAAAGAGTCGAGCGGCTCGGTGTGCCTCTCCAGCGCAAGGCCTAACATTAAAGCAGCAAGCATTATGACCGAACGGAGTGTAGCTGGAGCTCCGCCGCTCAGCAGCATGTAGAAGATCATCACAGGCAGCGTACTGAGCAGTATGAAGCGGCGCAGGTTGCAGTGAAGGAGCAGATATTCGGACCTGGCAGCGAGCTGAAAGAGGAGTTGGAACGAAACGAGGGCAATGATACCCATGTGAAAACCGGATATCGAAAGAATATGATTGACGCCGCTACGTGCATACGCATCATTGAGGGACCTCGGGACAGCCCCCTGCTCGCCGATCAGGAGCGCTCTTAGCACTGCGGCCTCCACAGGAGGAGCATGAGTGTCCAAGAAGCCGCCGATCCGAGCGGCTACTCGGTCTAAAAGACGCTGAAGGGGAAACGCCGCCTCCTGCTGCATAAGGATTATCTGGTCGTGTCGTTTCACGAATGCTGTGACAAAGACGTCGCGTAGGGCGAGATGCCGGACGTAATCGTATTCACCAGGCAGACCATAGTTCCGGGGTGCGCGCAAACGTGCAAAAAATCTGACCCTGTCGCCGGAAATATAGGGTATACCTCCCTCCTCAACCGTAACGAGCAGGCGCCCTGAAACCGGGAAGTAACCGTCTCTTCTGCATATTTTCTCAGCCTGAATGAACAGTCTGCTTCCGTACTCGGTGCGTTGCGGGCGGGTGTCTACCACCCCTTCGACAATCTGCTCCTGATCCGTAATGAAATGGGAAATGTGTCTCGGCGGCAACTGGGGGTTCAAAAACGGAATGAGCGTAAGGTTTCCCCATAGGAGAAACAGGAGGGAGATCACTATTGAAAACGGTACGCGGCTCTTGGGAAAAAGCGCTGCCACTCCAACAACCAGGAGCGGCAACGACACTAGAGGTGGGATGAAAAACGAGAATGAAGCAAGGGAGAGGCCGGCAATCACGGACAGCAGGGGAAGAAGAAGCGGCCTCTCCATCAGGAGGTTACTTTCGTTCTGTAAAACGTTCCGCCAGGGATGTAAGTATCTTGTCCGCCTGCTCCCTGGTGACGGGGTCTGACGGTTTTCCCTGCAGTCCGGTTGCGGCAAGATAATCGGCGGGGGATGATTTCTTCTTCTCCAGCCTTACCACGTCTGCTCCTCCTCGCGGTCCGAGATCGATGCCAATTGTATGGGTTCCTTCGGAAAGACGGTGCAGGCCGAGATCGATCCAGTCAAGATAAGGCTTTCCTTCCTTAACCATTCTGTTTCCGTCCAGCTCTACCGCCAGCCTCTCGCCGAGGGCGTTTAGCTTTATACGGTATACGGCGGGTGCCTCGACTGTAAACGGCACGTGCAGCCATACGGGCGCAAACCCCGCCCGCACCCACTGTTTTGCATGAAACGGCCCCAGATACTGGACATCCGTAGTAGTCGCCGCAGGGGGAAGCTTGGCTGCCTCCGCTACTGCCATATCAACAGGTTTGTTCCCGTCGTCGGGGAGCAGGCCCTCCCACCCGAGCAGGGAAGCCGCTACCTCCGCCACATCTCCCATGGTAACAGGCTCGTTGAACTTCCACCCCTTCAGCGGAGAAATCGGTGCCAGGGGGGGAGCTTCGAGAACCAGATAATCTATTGCTCCTTCCGGCGGCAATACCACGGAAATCTCCTGTGCACCCGCCTTCAGATGAACAGTCCCTGCAACGTTCTCCTTTAGACGGTCCCCGGCATTCACTAAGAACGTCTTTCCTCCCGCTTTCCATTGCTGGCTCTCACCTTTGCTGGAGACGATCAGCATGTAGTCTCCCTCGTTTGGAAGTATCAGGTGAAAGTGTACCGTTGTGGGGGTAGAGACACCGCTTACCCAACCCGAACCTGTAAATGAACCGTAAAGAGGATATTCTTTCACAGATGCATTATCTTTTCTTTTGTCATAATACTCTTCTGCTTCCATACGAAATATGCGTCGTCCTTCAAGGATGGAAAGATAGTCAGCCTCCCGCGGTACATCCGGCAAAGCCTGTTCCCAGCGGAATGTGGATACGAGCATAGCCGCAAATTGGCCCTGTGTGATGCCGGTGGTGGATTTAACAGCCGCCAGGAGGTGGGTAGGTATGAACATCAATAATATGAACAGCCATGGCAGGGTTCGGATCTGACGGATTTTCATCTAGTCCTCCTTCCAGGAATGGAGCCACCATGCAGCATGCACGGTAGGTCGTACTTATACCATAGCATCACAAATGTTGGAAGCTTCCTTCGAGCGAATTCCCCCTGTTCAATTTCGCCACCATGTTCAGCATCTCTTCCTTATGTCCAAGCGTCCGGAATTTCACCAATTATTCGAATGTGCAGAAATTTGATGTTCAGAGTTCCATCAAAACACCCTGCCTGAATCACCCCTTAAGCACCTTTCATCTTGAAGATTAAAATGAAAGATATCGGCCACTTTCATCTTTTACCTCTATGAGGCCTCCCATTGGTATCAGTATTGTAACATCAAGAGCAAAAGAATAGGGAAGGAGAAGGGCATGTCACCACGGCGATATCGGAACAAGAACCTCACAATGATTGTCATATCGACCCTGCTGCTGGGCTGCAGCACCGTGCTGGCCTATGACGACCAACAGGATGAAGAGTACGGAAACTG
Source organism: Geobacter sp. DSM 9736 (assembly GCF_900187405.1). NCBI lineage: Bacteria > Pseudomonadati > Thermodesulfobacteriota > Desulfuromonadia > Geobacterales > Geobacteraceae > Geobacter > Geobacter sp. DSM 9736. The sequence goes on along the minus strand of NZ_LT896716.1, from coordinate 756,927 downwards.
CGCCTTCTCTACACAACTTCAAGACAATCAGGAAAAGATGGATTACATCAACAAACTGCGGATGGCCAAAGAAGCATCAGAATCCCCATACGGTGAGATATTCGTTAATACCGTTCAAGCCCGACTCCGGACTGGTGAAGTGATGGAACTCGATACCTTTACAGTTGACTGCATTGCATGTCACGACGGAATCAATGCTCCTGGGCGCGAGATACGTTATAAAAACGATAGTGTCAACCGCAGGATCGACCTCAACAGCGTCCTTGGGAGCCATCCGATAGGTATGGACTACGGTAGCTATGCCTATGCGAGTCCCCAGTATAAGCGCCTGGAAAAACTGGACCCCAACATGGTTCTTGTTGACGGCAAAATAGGCTGTCTGACCTGTCACAACCCTCTTAACAAGAAGAAAAATCATCTGGCTATAGATAAAGAACGTAGCAAACTCTGCTATGCCTGCCATCAGGTTTAGGTTCGGAGCAGACGGAAAGGATACATATATGGGACACCGATACGTAATTCCTACTGAGAGAGACGGCGACTATTCATTCCGCATGATGGAAGTGGTGATGGTCGAAAAAATGGGTGGAGGGAAGGAAACTTCCACATCAAGGGTAATGCTTGTTGATAACCATTGGGATACACTGCGATACGTTCAGGAGCACATGAACGATTTCGTAAGCAACATGATCAAGGTGAACAAGATGACTAGAGATACCAGCAGAAAAATCGATGAGAGTGCGCAACTTTTCGAAAAGAACCTGCAGCCGCTCTTTTCCATCATTTCAGAGACATCAAAGACGCACATTCTTGACAAGCTTTCAAACTCTCTGAAGAAGGCCTTGATCCTCATGGCGATGGATCGTTACAAGAGTGACACTGAATCGATCTGCAAAGCGCTAGGGATAACGCAGGACAAGCTGGAAAGGGAGATGAACCTCTGTGGATTAAAGATACACCGCCAAGCCGCATGAGTTGCACAAATGTAAGAAAAAAAGGCAGGCCCCCTGAGAGCCTGCCTTTTTTAAGTCTTTAATCGAAGTTAAGCTGAAGCGCCGATTTTGTATCGTTCAAGCCGGTCTCGCAGGGTGTTTCTGCTGATACCGAGCAGCTTGGCAGCCAGAACCTGGTTGTTGTTGCTTTTTTCCATCGCCATATGTATCAGCGCCTTTTCCAGTCCCATGTTGATGTGCTCGTAAATGGCCCCCTTGTTCTTCATGCAGATCCCGTCGAACACCGGCTCCAGCATGTTCCAGAAGACGGCATAGTAGTCTTCGCCCGCCGAATCGAGATCGACCTCCTTGAAACCTGCCTTCGCCTGAAGAAACGATTCGAAGTCATCGGGCATCAGAATGTCGCCTTTGCAGAAAACAGTTGCGGAGTTGATGACATTCTTAAGCTCGCGGATATTTCCTTCCCATGGGTGAGCGATGAGCATGTCGAGAGCGTCGGGTGCAATTCCCTTGATCTTCTTTCCGTACTTTGTGGAAAACTTGCGGATGAATAGGTCAACCATCAGCGGTATGTCCTCTACCCTCTCACGCAGCGGCGGCAGATAAAAAGAGACGACCCTGAGCCGATAAAACAGGTCCATCCGGAACGTCTTTTCCTTGATCGAATTTACGAGTGTGCGGTTGGTAGCGGCAATGACACGCACGTCGACTTTGATTGTCTCGTTTCCACCTACGCGCTCGAACTCCTGGTTCTCTAGCACCCTAAGAAGCTTCCCCTGATTCGCCATACTCATCTCCCCTATTTCATCCAGGAAGATGGTGCCCCCATTGCACTGCTCGAATTTCCCGATCCGACGGGAGTGAGCATCGGTAAAGGCCCCCTTCTCGTGCCCGAAGAGTTCGCTCTCCAGAAGAGATTCAGGCATGGCAGCACAGTTCACCGCAAGAAAGGGACGATTCCTGCGGCGTGAATTGTCATAAATCGCCCGTGCCAGGAGTTCCTTCCCAGTGCCACTCTCCCCCTGAATCAGAATCGTCGCATCGGAATCAGCGACTTTACCCACCATTTTCCAGATTTCGATCATCTCGGGAGATGAACCGATCATGATATCTTCTTCTGCGCTGTATTCAGTCAGTTGCTCTCGATCTTTAGTGAACCTCACTTTCCGGTTGAGGAGGTTGCACTCTACGGCTTTGGAGACGAGAGTCTTAAGCTTCTTGAGATCAAAGGGCTTTGTGACATAATCATAAGCCCCATGGCGCATCGCCTCGATAGCATTTTGCGTCGTTTTGTTTCCCGTTGCGACAATCACCGACAATGCCGGGTCCATCTTCTTCGCTTCCCGCAGGACCTCGATCCCGGACTTCACCGGAAGTCCGATATCGAAAATGGCTGCGTTCGGATGCTCGGTTATGACACGTTTGAGGGCGGAGTCGCTGTCGCTCTCGAGGATGAGCTCCAGATCGTCTCCCGAGAAAACTGCCTTCAGCATCTGCAAGATTGCCGTGTCGTCATCGAGTATGAGTAGTTTAGGTTTCATGAGGCACCCCGTTTCGATGAGAGTTCATGTTCATATCGGCATCGAATAAGGCACCTTTAGTTTGCCCGGCTCCATCAAGCAAAAAGCCGCTCTAAAAGCGGCTTTTACACATCCATGACTATTTCTGATGTCAGTACTCTTCGTCTGATTCCTCGCCGTACTCATCGACACCGAATGCTTCGTCATATCCGATTTCATCAGCGCCTTCGACTTCATCGAGTTCGTCAGCCATTATCATTTCTGGAGAACGTTCTTCTTCTTCGCTGATGGCCTCGAACCTTGCGAGGATGTCACCCTTGGTGCAGTACCGGCCATCCCGATGATTACACACATCTTTCGTGCAGAGATCGAACAGCTGAATCTCGCTACACAGCCGTTGCGGTTTCTTTTCTTCCTTTTCCATGAACCTTTCCTTTATCCGTTGGCAACGAATTCCACTGCTTTATTTACATCATCATTACATCCTATGTAAACCGGCTCTCGCTGGTCAAGACTCTCCGGCTTGATGTCCAGAATTCGGCATCGGCCGTTACTGGCGGCACCCCCGGCGTTTTCAACCAGAAACGCCATGGGATTAAGCTCGAACAGCAGACGAAGCTTCCCGTTCGGGGAGCCTTTGAGCGCCGGATACATAAAAAGCCCCTTCCCCTTCATAAGCACCTGATTTATGTCAGGGACGAATCCTCCTGAATATCTCAACTTCGCCCCCTTCTCCTCCAGGTGACGTATGAAGCTCTCGTTCCCGGGAGTGTACTTGTTCCGCAGACCGCCGGGAGAATAGATGTCTCCCATCGGTTTCATCCTGACATTTTCCCGCGTAAGGGTGTATTCCATCAAGTGATTCATCGTAAACTCATGTACTCCGTTGCCGACGGAATAAACCATTGACACCCTTGGACCGTAGAGGATGTAGATGGCGGCGACCTGGTGACGCCCCTCCTGGAGGAGTTCGCACCCCCGGTAAATCGACACGATGGTACCTACAGCAAGATTGACGTCCACGAGAGATGATCCGTCCAACGGATCATATGCCACCGAGTAAAGGCCGTCCGCATTTCCCTTGACCTCATAGATCTGCTCCATTTCCTCCGACGCAATGTTGCAGACCACCCCTGAATGAATGAGACGCTTCCTTATTATGCGATCCGACAGTACGTCAAGGGCCAGTTGCTCCTCACCATAAAGATTTGAGGTACCAGCGACGCCGAGATCCCCGGTTCTCACCGCGTTGATCACGTATTTGCTCGCCTCTGCAATTTCACAGATCAGATGTACAAGATTGTCACATATGTCCTGATCGCGCAGATGCCTACGGAGATCAATCTGGAATTTTGTTTTTCCCGGCTCGGCATATGGCATTGTGTTCCCTCCCAAAAGACTATAATGACAAGGCGTTTTTAAGGTTAATGTAAGAATAACGCCAACGCAAGAAAAAATCCGCATTCGCCTAGTGATGGCAATATTGTTATTTTTTATTTATTAAATAAAGCAAGCTGTCGTACAGGGTAAAGCTGAGAAAGATCAATAGAGTAAATAGTTGCGCCGCATTTCACCGAACTTCACGAGTCCACTCCTCCAACTTGCGACAATCTCCCCTGCCGGTGTCTTGTCTTTAAGGGACAATCGCAAACGGTCCGTTCCAGCCAGCAGATCGAAGCCCGGAAGCTGAAAAAATTTCTCCTTGTTAACAGCTGTACTCGCATGCATTACTTCTAGCAGATAGACGCCCGTCTCCACCGGCTGAAACAGACGTCGATCCGTGACAACCAGACGAACGCCGTTTACAGCTGTACCGGAAAACTTCGGTCTGCTGCTCATTCCCGGGAGTGAACGGGGAGTAAAGCTGACAGGCTCGAACTTTACACCTGGGAGGCCTTTTCCGTTGAGAGCCGCTGCTACCGCGGTGGAATCAAGTCGAGGGATTCCGCTCATCTTGAAAGGCTCAGTGGTTCCTCGCGCCTCGCTCACTGCGGTGGCCTCAATGAAACAAAGACCAGGGTAAAGAAGCGAAGTCTCGAAATCAGGGATATTGGGGCTCGTTCGGATCCAGGGAAGGCCCGTATCAGGCCACTGCATTTCCCTCTGCCATCCGGCCATCCTCACTACCCGCACATCGAGCCCTGCCAGACCTTCGAGCATGCCCTCCCCTTTAATCATCAGGGCCAGTTCTCCGGACGTGAGGCCATGTGCTACAGGAATGGGATAGAGACCGACAAATGAGCTGAAGCGCTTCTCCAGCACAGGACCGCCGACGTAAAGACCGCCGAGGGGGTTCGGACGGTCCAGAACGACAAAGGGGATGCCGGCCTCGGCAGCTGCCCGCATAGCAAGCCCCATAGTGGAAATATAGGTATAGAAACGAGCGCCTATGTCCTGTATGTCGAACAGCAGAATATCAACATTCTTGAGCATCTCAGGCGTGGGCTTCTTGTCCTTCCCATAGAGGCTGAATATCTTCACCCCGGTCCGCTCGTCTCTTCCCTCCGCAATGGCGACGCCATCCTCCTGCAGCCCACGCAGGCCGTGTTCCGGGGCAAAAAGGGCCGCAAGCGTCACCTTTCCGCTATCCGCCAGCAGATCAATCAGGTGCCGGCCCCCTGCCATGGCTGTGTGATTCGTGACCAGCCCTACGCGCTTCCCGGCAAGTTCCGCAAACCCGCTGTCAGCAAGAATTTCGGCACCAGTCCTAACTCCCGCGGCAGCACTGCGCGGGTAGCTGAAAAGGAACCAGGTAAACAGGACCAACAGGACTTTGTACATCAACCTAACCTCATAAAGTTAAAAAAGGAGCCGGCACCAAGTGCCGGCTCCTCTCAACCCCGCGTCAGCTGCCGGTACTTTATCCGATGCGGCTGGTCCGCGTCCACCCCAAGCCGCGCTTTCCTGTCGGCTTCATATTCAGAGTAGTTGCCGTCAAACCATACAACCTTGCTCTCCCCCTCGAATGCGAGGATGTGTGTGGCGATCCGGTCAAGGAACCAGCGGTCGTGGCTGATCACCACAGCACATCCGGCGAAATTCTCCAAAGCCTCCTCCAGTGCCCGCATGGTGTTGACATCGAGATCATTGGTCGGCTCATCGAGAAGCAGAACGTTTGCCCCTTCCTTTAGCATCCGGGCAAGATGCACCCGGTTCCGCTCCCCCCCCGAAAGGAGTCCCACTTTCTTCTGCTGATCGCTGCCGGAGAAGTTGAACCGAGCGACATAGGCACGCGAATTTACCTGCTGCTTCCCGAGTTGAAGGGTATCCTGACCGTCGGTTATAACCTCCCAGATGGTCCTATCCTGATCAAGCGTCCTGCTCTGGTCCACATAAGCAAGCTTTACCGAATCTCCCACACGTATCGCTCCGGAATCCGCCTTTTCCTGACCGGTTATCATCCTGAACAACGTTGTCTTACCCGCACCGTTAGGGCCGATAACGCCGACAATCCCCCCGGGAGGCAGGCGAAAGGACATCCCCTCCACGAGCAGACGATCGCCATAGGCTTTGCTTACGTCTTCAGCCTCGATAACCACATTCCCGAGCCTTGGCCCGGGCGGAAGGTAGATTTCAAGGTCCCGCGCACGCTTTTCGCTCTCCTGGGTGAGGAGCTGCTCGTACGAGGCAATACGTGCCTTGCTCTTGGCATGACGACCCTTTGGGGACATCCTGATCCAATCCAGCTCTCGCTGGAGAGTCTTTCGCCGCTCGCTTTCCTGTTTCTCTTCCGTCGCCAGGCGTTTTTCCTTCTGTTCGAGCCAGGACGAGTAGTTACCCTTCCAGGGAATCCCCTCACCCCTGTCGAGTTCCAGGATCCACCCGGCAACATTGTCCAGAAAGTAACGATCATGGGTGACGGCAATAATGGTCCCCTCGTAACTCTGAAGGTGATGCTCCAGCCAAGCTACAGACTCGGCATCGAGATGGTTGGTCGGTTCGTCGAGAAGCAGAATGTCCGGCTTCTGGAGAAGGAGCCGGCACAGCGCAACCCGCCTCTTTTCTCCCCCCGACAGAACGCTCACCTGCGTATCGGCAGGAGGACACCGAAGAGCGTCCATGGCCATCTCAAGCCGGGAGTCCAGATCCCAGGCATCGAGATGATCGAGCTTCTCCTGCACCTGCGCCTGACGTTCCATGAGCTTGTCGAAATCCGCATCCGGATCGGAGAACTTCTCTGTAATCTCGTTGAACTCCCGAAGCAGATCTACCGTCTCCCGGCATCCCTCCTCGACCACCTCCCGCACCGTCTTCTTCTCGTCCAGCTGCGGTTCCTGCTCCAGGAACCCAACTGTGTAACCGGGGGAGAGAACGGCCTGGCCGTTGAAATCCTTATCCACCCCTGCCATGATCCTGAGAAGCGAGCTCTTACCGGAGCCGTTAAGTCCGATGACACCGATCTTCGCCCCGTAAAAATAGGAGAGTGAAATGTCCTTTATGACCGGTTTCTTGTCGTAATACTTGGAAACCCGCATCATGGTATAGATGATCTTGTTCGGTTCGGTACTCATGTGCCGCCTCCCGGGAAAATACAGGCTGTGAGAAACTGCTGCGGAACAGGCCCGCACATGCGCTTGGGGGTGCAATGTTCTCACGGCGTTGTTTGAAGTGAAAGTCGCCCTTTTGTACACTTACCGGCGAGGCGGTGTCAACAGCTGTTTCCCGTAAAGCGGCATTTATGGAGGGGGTTATAATGAGAAGCCGGCCGGAAATGTCCGGCCGGCCTTAACGCATATCAGGAATCCACAGGGTTACCCTTTGTCTCGGCGTCGAAGATGTTGATCAGCGACTGTGGAGTGAACAGACACTCCTGTCTCTGTTTCCCGGGCCGGGGGGGCTGCCACGACAGATAATCACTGCCGTCACGGGTAATCCGGGTCACTCTGTTCCCGCAGATCTTTTTTACCTCATTCCACATCTCTTCCGTATCGAGAAGATCGAAACCGTAGATTTCCTCGCTGTCACGGAAATTGGTAGTGAATCTGTCGATGAGGTCGTAATCCAGGAAGTCGTTTTCCTTGCGCCACCATTTTATGAACTGGTCATTCCCGGTGCGGCGCTCCCTTAACTCTCTAGTTATCTCGTACCCTTTCATGTCGCGCCTCCTTCTCTTCGCGCTGTGAGCATGCGGCATAGAGCCCTGAGAGCTCCATCCGAACGCTCCACTCATGAAAAATGTAGCTCAAAACTAGGATTTTGCAACTGCCGGAGCGGCCTGTCTTTGTAAAGTAAGATTTATTATGGAGCAGGAGGGAAGTAGCTTCTGGAGCTCAGCTACTGAAAGATTCCCGGCAGGGCCATTGCTGATGGTGAGGTGCTTGAGCATCTTCAGATACTTGAGGCATTGCACCCCTTCCTGATCCACCCCTGAATCGTAGAGATACAGCCTCTCCAGTTTAGTTAGCTCCAGAAGGTGAATGAGCCCGTCACCAGAAATATCCGATCCTGACAGGTACACCTCCTCCAGTCCCTTAAACTTGAGAAGATGAGGTACATCGCCATCGCAGGCACCATACAGGAAACAAGCATTCAGTCCCGTGGCAGGCACGCATTCTACAGCATGAAGGTCAGCCGCCCTCCCCGGCACTACATCGAGCCGCACCGACTTGTCGGCAGGCAGCGTCACTCTCCCCACCGCATCCCCCAACCTACGCCAGTCGAGAAAGCTGCGGGATCCTGCAGTGCGGACGAACACCGATCCCATCGGGCTGAGAAACGGAAAAAGCATGCTCCGCACCCCTTCTGGACACTGGATCGCTTCTCGCCTTCTAGCTGCGTGGTTGAGCTTCCTGCAGGCAGCCAGAATATCGGCCTCGATCTTCGCGGCCATATGTGACAGCACTTCTTGTCCCTGTGCCTTCCCCTGCTTGACCTGCCTAAGCAGCGTATATACATCGCTTTTTCTGAGCCCCAGGATCTCAGCTTCTACCTCCCGGATCCTTTCCCTTACCCTGGAGGTCCGCATGGCTAGGACGCTTTCTTCAGAAGGGGGAATGTCCTCCTCCGAAAGGTTCTCCCACTCGTCGAGGATGCACAGGAGGGTAGCCATGTCCTCCTCTGCGTATGCACGATTCGCGTCGGCCATCAGCTTCTGCCGTCTCTTCCTTTCGGAATCCTGCAATGAGAGATCGGGATGAATGGTCTTCGCTACCCGCCGATAGAGCTCCTTTAGGTTCTCCTCCCTGCGATGAGGCCGCTGCACGAGCATTTCCTCGTCAGCATCGTCACCAAGGAGCACCCGGCTCTGCCGGCGGCTTGAAGTTCGCTCCGCACTCCCTTTATCGGCATCTGTAACAGGCAGCTTCCTGATCTCTCGCTCAAGAGCTTCCAGCTCTGCGAGGCGCTCCTTCATCCTCTCGACATATGATCGTTCGAATTCGGCTATCTCCTCCCGCAGCTCCTCAAGCTCACGCTCCGCCCGGACAAGGTGGCGTTCGGCGGCATGGAACTCCTTACGCCTCCGCTCGATTTCAGTAATCTGCGTATGTATGTACCTTGATTTCATTGAAGATCACGTGGCGGCGGTGCCGCGGCCCTCTGGAATTTGGTCCGGTCCACTAACTCCGTACCGTTGGCGAAGCGTCAGGTGGCAGCAATGTAGTCGAAAGGAATGGCGATTGTCAACGCTGGGGCCGTGGTTAAAGCGAAAGGGCGTAAAGTCTGGATGGAAAGAAAGGAGCTGGAAAGGCTTAGGTAGCGGCGTGACGCATTACAGGCTTCCGAGTGGTGAGAAATCGTGCGAAGTCCGGCGCGGTGAGTGGCTTGGAAAAATAGAACCCCTGGTATTCGTCGCAGCTGTTCTCGGCGAGGAAGGCGAGTTGCTCCATGGTTTCGACCCCCTCGGCCACAACCGACATGTTGAGGTTGTGGGCCATTGCGATGACGGTCGTTGCGATGGTCGTGTCGCTGGAATCATGGGGTATTCCGTCCACGAAGGAACGGTCGATTTTAAGTACGTCGATGGGAAAGCGCTTGAGGTAGCTGAGAGAAGAGTAGCCGGTGCCGAAATCGTCGATGGAAAAGGTCACCCCCATCCGCTTGAGTGCATCGAGCTTGCGGACGGACTCGGCAACATCCTTCATGATGATGCTCTCAGTCAGTTCGATTTCAAGAGATTCAGCCTCCAGCCCCGTTTCGAACAGAATCTGCGAAATCTTGTCAGGGAGGTTTTCCTGGGAAAAATGGCGGGCGGAAATATTGACGGCAAGCCGCAGCCTCTGCATCCCGGCATCCTGCCATGCCTTCGCCTGGCTGCAAGCGGTCCGCAGCACCCACTCTTCCACCGGTACGATAAGTCCGGTTTCTTCTAGCAGCGGAATGAACTCTGCAGGGGAGACTAACTTGCCGCCGTCGGGTTGCCATCTGAGGAGCGCCTCCATGCCGCTGATTCGCCCCGAAGACATCTCGATCCGCGGCTGGTAGTGCAATGAGAATTCTTCCCGCTCAAGTGCCCGACGCAGCTTGGTTTCCATGGCAAGCCGCTCGTGAACGTCCGCATTAATAGCCTCGGTGAAGAACTGGTAGTTGTTTTTTCCTTTTTTCTTAGCATGAAACATGGCGGCATCGGCGTTTCTGAGAAGCAGTTCCCCACTCTCACCATCCTCAGGGAACATTGCTATCCCTATGCTTGCGGTAACGAAAACCTCCTGCCCTTTAAGGGTAATGGGATGATCGAACATGGAGAGGATGCGGGCGGCTATTCTGCCTATGTCCAGATTCCGTTCGGTATCGCGGATGAGTATTACGAATTCGTCCCCTCCGAGCCGCGCAAAAGTGTCGTACTGACGCAGGTTGTGCTTCAACTTGTCTGCAACATCCTTGAGGAGCAGATCGCCGGCCGGATGGCCAAAAGTGTCGTTGATCATCTTGAAGTTATCGAGATCGAGCAGAAGAAGCGCCAACAGCCCCTTGTTGTGATACTCGAATTCGAGGGCCTGATCGAGTCGCTCATGGAGAAGGTTGCGATTGGGGAGCCCCGTCAGGTAATCGTGGGTAGCCTGATATACCAGCTGCTCTTCGAACCTCTTGCGCTCTGTTATATCGACGAGGATACCTCCTACTGCCTCGACGCATCCGGCCGAGTCGTGCAGAGGAAACTTCACCGTATGGAAATACTGCCGGCCGGCCCCGGAATTCACGAACTGCTCGGTAGTCACAGGCAGGGTTCCGTCACCCGTAGCCGGCTCTGTCCTCATGAACTGCTGTGCGACCTCGTTCTGAAAGAAGCGGCCGATGGGGCTTGCAACCGCTTCTTCTCGTGAAATTCCGGTGAATTTCTCCCATGCGTCGTTGACCATGCGGAGCTTTCCGTCGGTGCCGGTCACGTATATGGGCATAGGCACGAGTTCCATGAGGTTAGCAAGGAATTCCTGGGTCGTGCGAAGCTTTTCATCGGAATTACGGCGATCCGTTACATCCCTGATCAGCTCCAGACCCGCGACAATATTACCCTCTGCATTGCGGATCGGGGAGACGGTATTGTCGAGATAGAATTTCTTATTCCCGATGATCGCGGTGCGTTCGATCCTTCGTGTCTTGCCGTCCCTGAACATATCTCCGAGAACGCAGTCTCCGCAAACCTCAGTTTTGCCGCGATAGGCTTGAAAACAGTGTTTGCCTACATGGTTTCCCAGAAGGTTCTGCAAAGCCTCGTTCTGATAGATGATGCGATAGTCGGCATCATGGATGGATATACCGTCGGCTATTCCGGCGATTATGGATTCGGTTTTTGCTTTTTCCTCCGCCATCCGCGCCAGAGCCATCTCAAGTTCCTTCTTCTGGCTTTTCAGCTCCAGCTCGACCTTGAAGAGCTTCCGAAGAGGAACGCGAACCGCATAGTAGAGGAGAAATGTGGTGAATGCGACGTAAGAGAGCCCTTTGAGCGTCGCCAGGCGAGTCAGACGGATCGAATCCTCCGTCACCTTGAAGAGGATGTCGTCGGAAACATAAACCCACAACGACCCGAAAAGTGCGTAGATGCATGCTATAAGCAGCGGTATTCTGAAGGATCTTGTCACGTAATTTCCAGGGACATTGGACATTTGTTTGCTTATCGGCCACACCCTGAAAAAGCTTTACTTTAATGAGAGTTTAAATCCACATCAGAAAGCACTCCCCCAGCTACTGCTGGTACCGTGACCGTACATGCGTGAACTTCTGCCGCCACATCGGGATCCCTGAGTAACTCAAGTATTATTACTTTAAATTCACTAAAATTTCTTTTACTGCTCTAGCTTCTGTTGACGCCGTCGGCCACCTCGCGCGCCAGATCCTCGATGCTGACTCCGTCGAGAATAGAAATAACTTCCTGCTGCACTTTCCGCCACACGGGGTGAACAAGACACTTTCTGTCATGATCGCACCCACCATCAGCTATCAGGCAACGGTTCGGCATGATGGGACCCTCAACCGCCTCCACGACCTCCCGCAGAGTGATCTGCCCCGGCGGCCTGCCAAGAACGAATCCACCGCCAGTGCCGCGGTAGGAGTTGACTAGGCCGAGTTTTGCGAAGCTCTGGAATATCTTTGCCAGGAATGTTTGCGGAACGCACGTGGCTTCCGCAATCTCGCTGATGAGCGCTACCTTCCCCTTAGGGAGGCGCGCCAGATAGATAATGCCCCTGATTGCATATTCACCCTTGCGGGTCAGCTCCATCATAAAACACCTTTAGGACCGATTTTGTCTCTTATTAGACCAGAAACCGTCACCTGTCAATATAAACCTCTACTCCGCGAATTCCTTTGCCGCGAACGCTGTCCATTCCTCCACCACCTTCCGGAAATCCAGACCGAAATCCTCCAGAGCTGCTGTTACGGCGGATTCCTGATTCATTCCGGCGCCCAGGTTGACAAGAATATCCCGCACCTTGTGCCAGCCGTATGTCGAGATCATGTAGGACACCAGCGAATAGCTCTGCTCGTAGGCCAGTACTACGTCATTTGTCGCAAGGGACGCAAAGGATCTTTCCAGCGTATCGAAGGACAACACACTGCCTTGCCGAATCCTGCGTTTCAGCTCAGTGAGGGGCCTTTCGAAGACACGGCGTTCCTCATATTCCGCAAGCCCCTCGTTCAACCAGGTAGGGCACCTTCCGGCCGCCAGTTCCTGGACAACGACATGGGTATATTCGTGGAACAGAACACCTTGCAGCAAGGGAGTCAGCTTGCTCGCCCCCCCAACCGGAAGGCGGATTTTCCCGTCATACAGGCCTCCGGACCACTCCGGGCTCGTCGTTATGGTGCGGTAGTCCTTCTTCGTATAGATTATCAGCGGGACACGCGAGGTGGGAAAATGGGAAAGATCGGAACCTACCTGATTGTAGGCATCTTCGAGGGTGGAAAGGATACTGTCGGCGAGATCGGAGCTGGTGCCAGTATCGTAGGAAACGGTGAAGCGGGAACTGTAGCCTCTGTCCATCCCTGCCTCCACCTTGGACTCCCTGCGCGCCTTTTCCAGTGCCTCCTGAATCACCTTCCTTGTCGGATCCAACTGAAGGGCTTGCTCCCACAACTCGATGGCTCCTGAAAGGCTCCCGGTGTCGTAGCGAGCACGTCCGAGGAAGAACAGGACCTCGGCTGTTTCCCCCCCGTTACTTCGTGCCCGCTCAAGCTCGATCTGGGCAGCATCGTAGTTTTTGGCAAGGTAGAGCGCCACCCCCCGCATCATCACGTATTTGACCTCATCCGGGAAAAGCTCGCGGGCCCGGTCAAAGGTGGCGGCGGCCTCCTCGTACGAGTTCTTCTCCAGTTGCCGATTCCCGACGTAGGCGTACGCCTCCGCAAGGTTCCTGCGCAGGGTCGGCTCATACGGATACAAGCTGAAGGCCTTCCGGAGCTGTTCCAGGGCTTTCTCATACTCTTGCTTCTTGAGGAGTTCGTTAGCGTAGTTGTTGAGAGAAATTGGATCGTCGGCTGAGGCCGGCGGGGATGTGCAGGAGAGAATAAGGAAGCCGGCGAATAGGACACGCACGAAAGCTTCTGGGAAAAAGTAACGTACCATCGTCACCTCTCCCCCCATAAAGGATCAGCGAAGCGGCGGGAGAGCTGTTCGTCCGGATTCTGGATGTAAAACTCATCCTCGGCAAAAGAAAAGCGGTAATTGTTCACATAGGCGAGAAGAACAGCGTACGAGGCATTGATGCGGGAGATCAAACCCGGTTCCGTGGGCGCGCCGCAGTCAGGATGGTGCAGCTTGACCAGTTCACGGTGCCTGCTCTTGATCTCGCAGAGGGTCGCCCGATCCGACAATTTGAAGGTTTCCAGTGCGTCTCTCAGTTCCGTGTAGGTCATGGCGAAACTATAGCACACTTTCCCGAGGCGCACTTTGAAACCCGATCCGGATGCTTCATCCGCCTCGCTACTGTTCACCCCGTGCAGTTTTCCAGTCATCGGAGGTCACAAGGCTTCTTACCGCCGATGCTATGCCGCCCGTATCCAGCCCGTAAATAGAGCGGAGCTCCGGCTGCTCACCCTGTTCCACGTAACGGTCCGGGTACCCGAGGCGTGCCACCCGTACCCCAGGCATCTCTGCCTCCTCAAGCAACTCCAGAACCGCTGACCCGAATCCACCCTGAAGGACATTTTCCTCTACCGTGCAGAGTACACCTGTCCGTCGGGCCTCGGCCAGGATGAGCTCGGAGTCGAGGGGCTTGATGAATCTCGCATTGCAGACGGACACCTCTATCCCTTCTCCGGCAAGGATGGCCGCCGCTTCGAGCGAAGGACGCACCATGGTACCCACGGCGAGAATAGTGGCATCGCTTCCACCGCGCAGCATCTCCCCCTTCCCGAGAGGAACCTGATGGAGCTGCTGGTCGAGCGGCACGCCATAGCCGTTTCCCCGCGGATAGCGGACGGCTGCAGGCCCGTTGCCGTTAACCGCGGTGAAGAGCATGTGCTGCAGTTCATTCTCATCCTTCGGCGCCATCAGGATCATATTGGGAAGATGGCGAAGGTAGCTCAGATCGAACACCCCATGGTGAGTAGGCCCGTCACTGCCGACCACACCGGCCCGGTCGATGGCGAAAGTGACCGGCAGGTTCTGAAGACAGACATCGTGGAATACCTGATCGTATGCCCGTTGCAGAAAGGATGAGTAGACCGCAAAAACGGGCCTGAGCCCTCCGGCTGCAAGGCCGGCCGCAAAGGTGACGCCGTGCTGCTCAGCAATACCGACGTCGAAAAACCTTTCCGGATAATCTTTTCCGAAGCCGGCAAGCCCCGTGCCGTCGGGCATAGCAGCGGTTATCGCCACAATCCTGTCATCATCGGCGGCAATCTTCTTCATTGTGTCTCCGAAGACCGCGGTGTATGAAGCAGCGCCCCCCTTCCCTTTCAGTATCTTTCCGCTCGATACTTCAAAAGGGCCGACGCCATGAAAGAGTGACGGGTTCTCTTCCGCCGGAGAATACCCCTTTCCTTTCCGGGTGAGCACGTGGATCAGCACCGCGTCGTCGAACCGCCTGACGTTCTCCAGAGTCCTTGTAAGTTCTTCAATGTCGTGCCCGTCTATGGGACCGATGTATTCGAACCCGAACGCCTCGAACAGCATTCCCGGTGTGAAAAGCCCCTTGAGCGACTCCTCGGCACGCTTGGCTACTTTCAGCATGCCCCGGCCGAGGCCATCCAGTCCTTCCAGAAAACCTTCAACATCTTTCTTTATCTTGTGAACGAACTCGCTCGTGATGGAGCGGCTGAGAAAATTGGAGAGGGCGCCGACATTTTCTGCGATGGACATCTCGTTGTCATTGAGGATGACGACGAGGTCCTTGTTCAAGTGCCCTGCATGGTTGAGTCCTTCATAGGCGACTCCCCCGGTCATGGAACCGTCGCCGATTACGGCGACAACCTTGTTCCGTCCTCCCTTGAGATCACGGGCCGCAGCCATCCCGAGGGCCGCGGAAATGGAGGTTGAAGAGTGCCCCACATCGAAAACATCGTGAGGGGACTCAGCGCGTTTGGGAAACCCGCTGATCCCACCGAAGGTGCGCAGCGTCGCGAACCTCTCCCTGCGTCCGGTCAGCAGTTTATGAGCGTAAGCCTGGTGTCCCACATCCCAGACTATCCGGTCCTGGGGCGACTCGAATACCCGATGAAGCGCGAGGGTGAGTTCAACCACGCCCAGGCTCGGAGCCAGATGCCCGCCATTGGCAGCACAGGTAGCTATTATTTCCTGGCGCAGCTCCTGGGCGAGAGCTTGCAGCTCCCTGGGGGATAATGCTTTCAGCGACTGGGGTGAATCTATGGTCTTGAGCAGAGACATTGCCGGTTTGCTCCGGAACCTAGGATTTTCTGGCCACGATATAGCGGGCGATCTCCCGCAGCGGATCGGCCTTCGAATCGAATGAAGAAAGGGCATCCAGGGCCATGTCAACGAGTTCGGCGGCTCGCCGTTTAGATTCAGCAAGCCCCATTAGAGCGGGATAGGTCGCTTTTCCCCTTGCCTCATCGCTCCCCGCATCCTTGCCGAGTTCTTCGGTAGTCCCTACTATGTCGAGGATATCGTCGGCTATCTGGAAGGCGAGACCGATTGCTTCGCCGTACCTGGTGAGGGAGGAAACAGCCGAGTCGTCAGCGCCGCCGAGAATAGCTCCGGCTTTTACCGACGCCTTCATCAGGGCACCGGTCTTTCGGGTGTGGATGTACTGGAGTGTCGGAAGATCAATTTCCTGATTCCCTTCACTCTCCATATCCACGACCTGACCGCCGACCATCCCGTGCGACCCTGCGCAGCACGATATTTCCTGAATCACCGCGAGGAGACGTTCGGCGGATGGTTTCGATCCATTCACATTCCTGCTCATGAGGATGAACGCCTGGGTAAGTAGTGCATCCCCCGCAAGGATGGCGACCGCCTCTCCAAAAACCTTATGGTTCGTCGGATTGCCTCGCCGGAAGTCATCATCGTCCATGGCGGGAAGATCATCGTGAACGAGAGAGTATGTGTGAATCATCTCCATGGCGCACGCCGCCGGCATCGCGTGGGACAGATCTCCCCCCACCGATTCGCATGCGGCCAGCATGAGGATAGGACGGATCCTCTTCCCCCCGGCGAAGACGGAGTAGCGCATCGATTTGTGAAGAATGGAGGGGAGTTCGTCCTCTTTGGGAAGGTAGCGCTCCAGCGCCTCGTCCACCAGCCTGCACCGTTCTTTCAGGTACTGTTTCAGGTCCATGATATGCTTTAATCCGCCCGTGGCGTGACAATTCATCAATCACTCGTCGAGCCGGAACTCCTCCTTTATGAAGCCGCCATTCTTCTGTTTGAGGAGGAGTTCGACCTTTTTCTCCGCCTCGTCCAGTTTTCGGGTACAAAAGGCCGCGTATTTTACCCCTTCTTCGAAAGCCCGGAGTGACTCTTCCAGGGAAAGCTCCCCTTCTTCCAGTCGCCGGACCACCTCTTCAAGTTTTTTCAGCGCCGTTTCAAATTTCTCGACAGCCATGATCGTTCCCTATCTTCTCTAAAAGAGCGCCCATTATACAGCTTACTTCGTCTCAGTCAAGGAAGTCGCTCCGCAGGCGGCTCCGTTCCTGTCACTTCTTCGACTACACAGGTTGCCCCACCGCGGTGCAGGCGCAGGTCGAGCCGGTCCCCCGGCGTGAGCCGGTCGCTGTCAATTATCAGTGACCCTTCCGGGAGCCTGCGCGCCACGGCATACCCCCGGGCAAGCGTAAGGAGCGGCGAAAGTGCGTGGAGTTTCGCCCCGTTTACAGCTGCCGCTTCATGACTCTGTTCGAGAATACGGCGAATTCCTTTTTCACTCCTGGCGGTAAGGGTCAGAATCAGCTCTCTCCCACGCTCCACATGAAGTGCCGGATTCGTCAGGCGCAGGTGAGTCCGCATAGCCGATATACCCTCGCGCCTTCTTGTAATATCCGTTCGAGCGGCACGCTGGAGCCGCCCGTGCAGGTCGTCCAGCCGCTGTGCCGCGTGCCCGACGAGAAGGGTCGGGTCTTTCAATGCACCTGAAAGATATTTCAGCTCCCCCCGCAGCGACCGCAGACTGTGTGACACAACCCGCCCCAGCCGGTGTTCCAGCGATTCGAGTTCAGCCGTCAGCTCAGCCTTGCTCCGCACCACCAGCTCGGCAGCCGCCGATGGTGTCGGGGCCCGCAGATCTGCCACAAAATCGGCGATGGTAAAATCCACTTCGTGCCCCACGGCAGAAATTACGGGGATTGTCGAGCGATAGATCGCCCTTGCCACAACCTCCTCGTTGAAGGACCATAGATCCTCCAGGCTCCCACCGCCACGCCCGACGATCATGACATCCACCCGGCCGTACCGGTTGAAGTCTTCTATCGCCTCGGCAATCTCCGCGGCAGCCCCCTCACCCTGTACCCTCACCGGTCGGATGAGAATCTCTACGTTCGTGAACCGGCGGTTCAGTACATGAAGGATGTCATGAATGGCAGCCCCAGTCGGGGAGGTGACAATGCCGATCCGCTGGGGAAGCTTGGGTAGAGACTTCTTGTGCTCTTCCTCGAAGAGACCTTCACCTGCGAGTTTCTCCTTTAGCTGCATGAAGGCCATCTGAAGCGCCCCGATCCCCTGCGGCTCGATGTACTCGGCAATCAGCTGGTACTCCCCCCGCTGGTCGTAGACAGTGAGCCTTCCGCGGACGATGATCCTCATCCCGTCGCGGGGTCTGAAGCGTAGTGCCCTGACCGCGCCTTTGAACATTATGCAGCGCAGCTGCGCTCCGCTATCCCGCAATGTGCAGTAAAAATGACCGGAAGCAGGGACGGCGCAATTGGACAGTTCCCCCTCAACCCAGACATGCTCGAAATTCTCTTCGAGAACGCCCCTTATGAGGGAAGTGAGCTGGCTCACGGTCAGTATTCTCTTTTCGGCGAACAGCTCCACAACTCCTCCGGAAGCGCGCCTGCAGCGGACGCGCCCTCGTTCTTATCACAGCCCCCCGGCACTGTCAAACCGGTTGACCATGCAGGCCATTCATACTAAGATGCCGCCATGCAAAGTTTTCCCTATGTAATTACCGTCTCCTCCGAAAAGGGGGGAGTCGGCAAGACAACCCTCGCAACCAATCTGGCAATTTTCATCAAGGCCCTCAGCGAAGACCTTCCAGTCTCCATCTTCTCCTTCGACAACCATTTCACCGTGGACAAGATGTTCGAGATCAAGGGGCAACCTCTGCGCGGGAGCGTCGTCGACCTGCTCCTTGAAACGCCAGGTCACGAACTGCTCCATACCGGGCAGTACGGGGTCAATTACATCCCCTCATCCGGTGCCCTCAACGACCTGAAGCACTCGTTCAAGGGCAGCATGGTCCTCGCCCGGCTACTTGCCGCCTCCGGGATACCGGGAGTTGTCATCATAGACACCCGCCCGGACCTGGATGTCCTGACCCAGAATGCGCTCTACGCAGCCGATCGGGTAATCATCCCGGTAAAGGATATGGCGTCACTTGAAAACTGCAGGAATATCTTCGACCTGTTCGATCAGAAGGGGCTCGATCGGAAAAGCCTCTCCCTCATCCCCTGCCTCATCGACTCCAGGATCAAGTTCGAGGGCATCTTCCGCGATCAGCGGACCCTGCTCAAATCCTACGCCATCAACCGCGGCTACCGCTGCCTCGACACCTACATCTCCAAAAGCCCGAAAGTCGAAAGCCTCAGCACCAACCCGGATGGGCGCGTCTACCCCATTCTCACATATGCACGCGGAACCGAAGTATACGGGCAGTTCCACCAGCTGGCGACCCAGCTACTCCGCGAGATGAAGCAGGTAAAAGAACCTCGATCGCTCCTGTTTCAGCAGTGGTACACCGCCGAGGATAACCGTAAAAAGGAAGAATTTTACGCCCGCCTCACCGGAGTACGGAAGGACTGCCCGCTGTGCCGCACTCAGCTACCCCGGCAGGATGCAGGAAACGCAGCTTTCTATTTCGAAACTTCAGACGGAGGATCGTGCGGGTTCATCGAAGAGCGGTGCTTCCTGGACCTGCTTTTCTCCAATGTCTACCAACTCGGGAAGACCGTCACTGAAAATGACCCGACGTGGCATATATTTCTTGAATCGGCGCGAGACTCGACCTTCCTGCTCCGCCCCCTCAAGGGTTCCGACGGTCATGACGTCGAGTTCGTCCAGTTCGATCGCCAGGGCTCGCCGCTCCTGAAAAAGCGCCATCCGCTCAAGGAGCATGAAGGGTCGCTTCTGTCGCGGGAACGGAGCAAGCTCTACGGGATGATGCGGGAAACACTGGAGGGATACGGAGAAAGTTTCAGGGACGGCTTCCTCCTGATTCATCCGACGAACCCTCAGGAGCCGGAAGCTATCCTGCGGGAGGAGAAGTACCGGGAATTCGTGAAACTGAAACGTCAGGCCGCCCGCTACCTGGAGGCGGAAGGAGAAGGTCCGGTTATCGGCGCGGCACAGCCCGCAAAAGATCCGTCCTACCTCGCAAGAGCTGATGCGTAGACAAAAGTTATCCCCTCTCTGCTGAGTTCGGGGAGCGCCGCCGCCAGCGCCCGGATGGTCGCCGGGTGCGGATGGCCGATGCCGATGGCGCTACCTCTCTTGCCGGCCATCGCCGCCAGCTCATCGATCTGCCGCCGTATCGCCCCCACCTCCTGAACATTATCGAGAAAAACGCTCCGCGTCCCTGCCTCGATGCCCATTGAACGGGCGAGCCTATACCCCACCGACTTCGGACTGGTCCTGCTATCGATGAAAAAGAAGTTCTTCTCCCGCAAGACTCCCAGCGCCGCCCTCATTTTCTCCTCATGCTCGGTGAAACGCGACCCCATATGGTTGTTCGCGCCAGCCGCGTACGGCACTTCCGCGACGAGTACCCTCACCCTGCGCGCAATCTCATCCTCTTCCTGACTTACGAGCAGACCGTTCTTCTCCAGCCGCTGCTGCGGGTACCCTTGCGGCTCCATAGGGAGATGCAGCATCACCTCGTACCCTTTGCGGTGAGCTTCCTCGGCCACCTCTCGGTCCCTGGCCAGCCCTGGAATTACAGCAAAGGTCAATGGGACCTTTATCGCCATCAGATCGTTTACCTCCCGAAGGCTGCTCCCCATATCGTCAATGATGATGGCGACGCTCCCACGCCGGAAATCTTTCTTGCCTACAGGTGCCGGAGGAGTACTGAAAGAACGAAGCACCGGCGACTCCACCTCCCGCGGCGGAAGGGCATGACGCTCCACGGGAGGCACCGGCCGCTCCGGCTTACCTGAACCTTTGCTCCGAAGCATTTCCAGGAGGAAAAATGACAGCGCTATGAGGAGAACGACTCCCAGCAGCACTAGCAGTGAGCCGGACCTCCCCTTCTTCCTCCGCGCACTCCCCTTTTTTCTACCGCCACGCGCCACCCCATGCTCCTTTCGTGATTCCCCGTCCGGTCCATCCCGGCCCGGCACAGGCCGCATTCCTGCCAATCTCCATCTTCTATAGCATGGAGCCGCACATTTTTAAACGACGTTGTGCTTCCATCGATCAGTGAGAAACGAGCAAAAAAAGCCCCCGGATTCTCCCGGGGGCATTGTATTTCCTCAACTTACAACAAATCACTTCTTTTTCTTTGCAGGCTTTTTCGAGTCCTGTTTCGAAGCAGGTTTATCCTGGCCCGGTTTAGCTGGCGGCGCAACGACCGGGGGAGCCACTGCACCTTTCTGCTGTTCAGCTTGTTTCTTTTGGTCCTCTTTCTTCAGGTCCTCGGCCACCTTCTTCTTCCCGTGTTTGGCAACATAGTTGGCTGCAAAGATATAGTCGTCGACATAGTTGCGCACCTTATCGCCGTTCAGGTCGAATTTCGGCTCCTTCTCCGTCCCGCGCTCCTTGAGGAACTGAGCCAGGGCAGCTTCCGTAAAGCCCTCCTTGGGGAGGATGCTCGGCGGGAGCGGTTGGACCACCAGCAGCGGGATTTCCGTCATCGAGTTGCCCTGCAGCGCGGTAATGCTCACGTCGCTGGCATCCTTGGAAGGCAATGCTTCCACGAGCCACCTGTTCTTTTCGTCATTTTTGAGAGACACCAGCTTCGCGCGCTTGAGAGCAAAATTCGGGCTCTCCTTACCCCCCGCGGGCAACTCGATGGTTACCCTGACTTTAGTTGTTCCATCACTCAAGGCGATTTCGGGCTCCTGCTTGATACCGGGGGCAACAGGAGCATCGAAGAGCGCCAGCAACGCCCTGGGTGTCTTCTCCCCTTCAAACTTCTTGAATCTTTCCAGAACGCTGGGATAGGAAGTGAACTTCTCCCCTCCCTGCTTCGCCTCCTCCTGCTTCGATGCCGGCTGCTCCTCGGCGGACGCCGCAGCGACACGCTCTTCCACTTGCTGGTACGGGGGCGTTTCCTGGGGCGTTTCGGTACGCGCTGTATCCTCTGCCGGTTTATCGCTCGAATCGCCCGGGAAAGTTATGGTGCCTGGACCTGACCAGCTGCCGCCCGTGGTAGTGGTTGTACCGCCGCCCGTGGTAGTGGTTGTACCGCCGCCCGTGGTAGTGGTTGTACCACCGCCCGTGGTAGTGGTTGTACCACCGCCCTCGTCGGAAGTAGTCGGTGTGCTACTAGCAAAGGCGGTATCGGATACCGGCGCTGTACTATAATTCACCCGTACTAGTTGCGCCTCGGGCGTTGAAGCATCCACGGACGTCAATTGAGCAGTCGCAGAAGCGTCCTTAACTTTTTTATTAAAGCTGATGACAGCAACAGCCCCACTGCTTCCGAACTTCGTTAAACCGGCGACTGAAAAACGCAGCTTTCCTGCGGGCATTTTTTCGGTATTAATTGTTTTGAAAGCTCCTGACACATTGACAACGCTCCCTATCTGAACCTGGGGACTTTCAAGTAGGTTTACATCATATGCCATCTCGACTACAACACCACTCAAACTAGAGAACTCACCAGCTTGCAGAAGAAAAACCCCAGGACCAGTGGAGGTGAGAGTTAGTCGTGCCGCATACCCCATGGAAGAGGAGGCTATAACGAGAAACGCAACGACTAAGAGCGAAAAGATTTTGTTTTTCTTCATACTGTTCCTGTTCCTTATGGACTGAGTTGTGTCGTTACAACGAAGTTGGCAGGAACGATCGGCACATCCTGCCCGGTGGTGGTAGTGGCGCTGACGGTGCTTCCGATCTGGAAGGTCGGGGTGGGCGCACCCGCGCCGATGGCGTATGTAAATTCGAGAATATCCCTGTTGGCTGCCGCGTTGATCCCCCCGGAGCTTATCAGCGTGTAGGTTGTGGACTGAGGGTTCGTCTGGTCGAGAGGTCCGACGAAGTTGTTGACCGATGCTTCGTTGATGCCCCTGACTGTCGTAAATGTGGTGCCTGCTGTGGGAATAAGGTCGAATACAAGAACCGCCAGGTTGTTTACCTGTGTGTTCAGGGCTACTCTCACTACGGCGGTGGTCGGCTGCTGGGCTGCCGCCCCGCCACCATCTCCACCACCACCCCCGCAGCCGGCAAGCGTGATAATAGCATACAGCAGCACCACCGTTACAAGACTTTTATGCCTCATAGCCGATCCCTCCTTTGATAATTTTTAATTATCAACAAGTATAGCAGGGACTCGGAATGATGGGGACCAGGGTGAGGAAAAAGTGGAAGAGTTGCAAAAGGAGAAGGCCGGCAGCTAGCTGCCGGCCTTGCGAGTGAAGCTACAGGGGGTTGCCCTGTGCATCCAAAAAGGACACGGAAATATTGAAATCGTCGGTAGTAAGGGGAACCTCAGTAGAGACATCGGGTGTCGCCGGATTAAATAACCCAAGAACAGCGTTGCTGATGGAGAACACCGGGACATTCCCTGTTATATCATAGGTAAACTCCACAAAAGGAGTGCCCGCACTGGCATTGAAGCCTGTCACTCCGGAGCTCCGCAAAATGTTCACCCGAAGCGTAGCGGCACTGGGGAAGACTCCAAAAACATTCATGTCCGAATTGAGCGTCCTGTTGCTGCTATAGGTCGCACCTGACGCAGGGGAGTGATCAAGATTCAGATCAAGGAAGCGTACGTTGTTCCTCGTCTGCTTGAGGGCAAGTGTGACCACGGCTTTTGCAGGCGTAGCAAATTTTATTGTTGCACTGGATGAAACTCCTGGAGCATATGTAACAGCGACTGTAACGTCTCCAGGAGTTGACGATACCACGTCAACAGAAGCAACGCCGTTGACTAGCGTTACAGTCGCTGGGGTTACAAGAGTTGCCGTTCCGGACGACACCGCAAAGGAGACCGTTGTAACCTCAGGTACCCCTGAGGCCACCGTGGCAGTCAGTGTGATTCTATTTGTCCCGTTGGGTAGGGCTGCGTTCGGGGAAGCAGATATACTGACCGTAGGGATAACAAACGTCACGGTAGAGTTGCCGGATATTCCCGGTAGGTATGTCGCATTGACCGTAACCGCGCCTGCAGCGGTTGCAGTGATAGTGGCGGCTGCGGCACTTCCCGCTGTTCCGGCTTTAATACTGTTTTGCCCGTTGGAGAAAACCGCATTCCCGGAAGTTATTGAGAAAGTCACCTCGGAGTTGTCTGGTACCGCAGGAGAGAGTGAAGCAGTCATTGTGACGCTATCAGCTCCATTGGCGATAGCCCTGGTTTTCTGCGGCTGGAGTGTCACAGCTACCTGCGATCCTACATTCCTAAAAGGAGTAGCATCAAGGGAAGGAACCGTAGCACTGTTGGCATTCTGTTGCGAAGTTAGAAAGGTTGTCAACGCCGTGGTAAATTCGGCTGCTGCGACATCTGAAATAGTGCCGGAGTTAACCGACAACCTGTTTAGCGCCGCTGCCAGACTACCTTGTGTCTTCGCTAGCTGGGAAACAGCAGCAAGCGCAATGCCATAATTTTTGCTGGAAGCCAGCGACCCTGAGGGGAAAGCTACAGAAGGATCTATAGGTGTTGTCGAAATAATGTCGGGGACTTGATAAAGAAGGGATACCTTTTGATTCGCCTCAGTTATTGCTGCGGGAATCGATGTTGTCGCAACTGCTGCCCGTTGTGTAGCGAGTTCCGTGAAAGGTGTCACCGCAACTGAAGCATTTGAAGCACCACTTGGTATCACAGCACGCAAAGGCGTGGCAAGAGCTACCAGGGCACCAGTAGGGCTGGTCTCGTCCTTGTAACTGCCCCCTACCACCTCTACCATAACCGGATTTGATGTTGCGGGAATGGTTATTGTGTAGGAGCCATCGGAGTTTATTGCGCCGGTTCCAAGGAGTTGTCTTCCGCTTGTCGTAATGCCACCCGAAACATCATATACATTAACCGTTCCGCTGACAAAAGGGCCTTTAAACGGCGTCCCTGATATCGTCGTAGTAGCTCCACCGCCTCCACCGCCTCCACCGCCACCGCCGCATCCAGCGGCTAATGCTATCAGAGACATGAACAAAGTCAGGAAAATCCCCTTTTTCATAAACCCTCCCATTAAAGTTCGGTGCAGCCACTATAAGATAGGGATGTAAAAAAGTAAAGGGAACAGCACCGAGAGGCGTTGGGTGTATGGCGCGGGCGACAGTGGAGTATCAGGCTGGCTCGACAAGCGGGTACTGCGTTGAAACGAGGAACCGGATCGCTTCAAGAGCATCCTTGTTTCCTTCCTGCTCATAGACCTTTCCAAGGGTTGTTATGACTGAAGTGTGGAGCCGGCCGAAATCATCTCGCGCAGCCGTAAGGTAAGGGTTGAATGGTTCCTCGGGGAGGAAGTCGCCGGTGTACAGATCCTGGGCCTTTTCAAGAAGGAGCTTTGCCCCCTTGAGGTCACCCCGGGCGTATGTCTTTATGCCGGCAGTGGCAGCGGCGCGGAACTCACTGGCGTCCAGGCTGATGAGGGTAGTGTTGATCCTAAGGGCCTCACCCTGAGTCATGACGGGATTGATTGCATGCGGGCCGGAAAAGGATTTCCGCAGACGGCTGAGAGTGGTTTTGAAATTATTCACTCCGGCGGCGACATCGCAGCCGGGCCAAAGCACTTCGATGAGTCTGTCGCGGTGAATCCACTGGTCGTAACTGACCAGCAGGGAACAGAAAAGAAGCCGTGCCTTTTGGCTTCCCCATGCTATTACAACCGGTGTTTCATTGTAGCTGATACCCAGACCGCCAAAAACCCTTACCGAAACCTGCTGCAACCCTGCGTTTTTTCTACTGCTTCTGATAGCACACACACCCGGCCCCACTTTTGTACAAAAGTTATAATAAGCGTCTATTTATACCTTTCCGTATGGATAGTCAACGCAAATTATCGATAAAACGGTGTTAAACGCAAGATTCTACACAACGTCAGTTCCTGCCGAAAATAGAAGACAAAAAAAGCCGGGAGGATCTCTCCTCCCGGCTTTAGTCGGCAACGCAGCTATCTACTGAGCTACTTTTTTGAGAATGGCATAGCCCTTGAGCAGGTCGAGGGCACGCAGTATCTGGTAGTCACCCTTGATTTGTTCGTCTGTGTTGTAAGCAGAAGGCTTCTCGGGCTTCTTCTCCTCGGGCTTCTCGCCCTTGGGCTGATCCTCGAAGTGATTTTCCAGGTCCTTCTCCCGGATATGCATCGTATCCTTCTTCTCCGTTGACGGGAGCTCAAGCTTGTCCACGATGATGTCGGGAACAATACCTTTAGCCTGGATCGAACGGCCGCTGGGCGTGAAGTACCGAGCCGTAGTGAGACGGAGACCGGAGTTGTCGGTGAGCGGAATGATAGTTTGAACGGAACCCTTGCCGAAGCTCTGAGTCCCCATGACTACGGCGCGCTTGTGGTCCTGGAGTGCGCCGGCGACGATTTCCGAAGCGCTGGCGCTTCCGCTGTTGATAAGGGCTACGATCGGATAGTTTGGCTCCTTCGTCCCTTTGCGCGAGGTGAAGCGCATCTTGGAGTCCTTGTCACGCCCCTCGGTGTAGACAATAAGCTGCCCTTCGTCTATAAAGTGTTCGCTGACCTTTACAGCCTGATCGAGAAGCCCGCCGGGATCGTTGCGCAGGTCGAGCACCAGTCCGCTCAGAGGACCACCATTCTGCTCTTTCAGCGCCGCCAGCGCCTTGATGAGGTCGTCGTCCGTCTTTTCCTGGAACTGGGCGATCCTGATGTACCCGTACCCCTGGTCGAGCATCTTGAATTTCACGCTCTTGACCTGGATGATGTCCCGTACAAGCGGGAACTCTTTCGGCTTGTCGAAACCCTCCCGCAGGATGGTCAGGGTGACCTTTGTACCCTTGGTGCCCCGCATCCGCTTGACCGCTTCGGTAATCGTCAGGTCCTTTGTGTACCGGTCGTCGATCTTGAGGATCTGGTCTCCGGCCTTGATTCCGGCCTTATAGGCGGGAGTGTCCTCGATGGGGGAAATCACTGTCAGGATTCCGTCCTTGATGGATATCTCGATTCCCAATCCGCCGAAGGAGCCCTTGGTCTCGATTTTCATCTCCTTGTACGTCTCGGGGGGCATGAAGGAGCTGTGGGGGTCCAGGGAAGAAAGCATGCCGTTGATGGCACCATAGATAAGCTTCTTGGTATCCACCTCCTCCACGTAATTCTTCTTCACAAGGGAAAGTACGTCGGTAAACAGCTCGATCGATTCGTAGTCGTTCCCCCCCTGGGCAGCACACCTGCGCTGAATGCCCACACTGAAGAAGACGGCCACCACGGAAATAACGGCGATGAAAAGGACAGCCTTCCTTCCTTTGTTGCTCTTGAACATCATGCTTCTCCAATCTTCCGTTAGTAGTACCAAAAAAATGTATAGTCAGAATCTGTTTTAAAATGATGCATGGCGCGAGTTGCCGACAGGCCGCACACGGAGCTTTCGAAGACTCGGGCTCGAAGGCTGCCCCAGCGACCTTCACTAGAACCAGGGAAGCGGATCTACCGGTCTCCCCTGTTGCCTTATCTCGAAGTAAAGCACCGGTCCCCGCGCCGAATCCACGTCCCCCACGGTAGCCACGGCATCCTGGCGACTAACCATGGAACCGGCCTTTTTCAGGATCTTCGACGCATGACCGTAGAGACTGAAAAAACCACCCCCATGGTCAATGATCAGAAGGTTGCCATATCCCTTGAAGTAGTCGGCGAAAACCACCTGGCCGTCGTAGACTGGCCTGATGACGGTGCCTGCAGGGGCCGCGATGGAAATCCCGTTGCTGACGGTGTATGAATTGAACTCGGGGTGCTTGTGCCGTCCGAAGGTAGCAACCACCTCCCCCTTGACCGGCATCGCCAGCCGCCCCTTCTGGGAAGCGAATCCGCGGTCCGGTGTGGGCGGAAGTGATTGCCCGTATTGCCGCTTCGGCTGATCGGGCTTCCTACTATAGCTTTTTCTGCTGCGGGCTTCAAGCCTTTCCACCATTGACTGAAGCCGCTTTGCGTTCCCTTCCAGCTCCCTCAGAGACGCAAGATGGCCCTTCTTCTCTTCCCTGATTTTAAGTAGGTAATCAGCCTTACGCTTCTTCTCGACCTCTATTTCCTGCTTCTTCGCGACAATGCTCGTCTTTATCTTTTCCTTGCGCGCAATATCGATCTCCAGCGTTTGCTTCAGCCCCTTCAGCCTTGATATCTTGGCATTGTAATCGTCGAACAGCTTCCGGTCGTTCTGCAGAACGGAATTCATGTAGCGCAGGTTCTCCGTTACCTGCGGGAACGACTCAGAGGAGAAGAACATTCGAAGGGCGCCGAACTCGCCGGCTTTGTAGATGGAGACAACCCGTTGCCTGATCTCCACTTCCTTATGCTGGGCCTCCTGCTGGACCACATCGATTTCTTTCCGTGTCCGGTCCAGACCCGTCTCTACCCCCTTGAGATCCCTGTTGAGCGAGGAAAGGTTCTCCTCTTTCTCACGAAGGTTCTTCTCTATCTGCTGAAGCTCTCCGCTGACCTTGGTTTCCACCTTCTTGGTCTTCGACAGCTGGGTCTTCTTTTCCTTGATTTTGTTTTTGATCCCCTGCAGATCCTTGGTCAGGTCGGCATGGAGAGGGCTTGCTGCGACAAAGCCCAGCAGCAGAAGTATGGCTGACGTTTTTTTATTCATGGTCAGACGTTGATAAAACGCTTGAGAGACGTGAGACTGCCGAGAAACCCCAGCACGACCCCACCGGCTAAAATACCGCCGAGATGGGAAACCGGGAGAAACACCAGACCGGCACGCGAGGGGTCGAAGCTGATGAAATTGGGCGCGTTGTGAAGAAAACCGAGGTAGCAGCCGCCCAGGACCACCAGCGCCAGAAGTGCTCCCACTGCCCCCTGGAGAACACCCTCGATCAGAAACGGGGCCTTGATGAACATTCGCGTAGCGCCCACCAGACTTAGGAGTTCAAGTTCCTCTTTACGGGAATAGATGGTGAGCTTGATGGTATTGGAAACGATGAAGACGACGGCTATAAAGAGAAAAGCTCCCAGAAGTCCGCCGACAAGACGGGCGAAAGTGATGAATGAATTGAATCGCTTCACCCACTCCTCTCCGTACTGGATCTCTCCCACCCCGGGAACCCGCTTCAGGTTGGCCACGTAGGCCTCTGTAGCCTCGCTGCTCCGACTCCCCCGCTTTAGGGTGATTTCCAAAGCTGCCGGTAGAACCTCAGGCGTCACCCCCGCCAGCAGAGCCTCCTGCCCCTTGAGGCGCGAGCGGAACCTGCGCATCGCATCTTCCTTGCTGACAAAAGCGACACTATCCGTACCGGCGATGGCCGAAACCCGCGACTTGAGTTGTCCGAGTTCCGCGGCATCCGGTTCCTGGTCCAAATAGACGGTTACCTGAACGCGGTTGCTCCACTTAGCGGCAGCCCCTTCGAGGTTCACGTAGAGGAGCAGAAAAAGGGAGAAGATGAGGAGAGCAAGGGCTATGGTGCCTACAGCCACGACATTGATGAAGACATTCTGCCGCATGTTCGCCGCTGCGCGGGCAAAGAAGTAGCCGATCCTTCCGGACCCGGCCCCGTTACGGGCGGCTTTCGGTTTCTTGGGCACGTTACTGCGCGGCATGAGAATCCTCCACGACCTGTCCCTTGTCTAGGACTACCGTCCTGTAACAGTTCGCCTCGGTAAGCCGCCTGTCGTGAGTTGCAACCACGACGGTAGTGCCCCTGATGTTGGCCTCCCTGAAGATGGAGAGTATCTGCTGCTTGTTATCCTCGTCGAGGTTACCAGTAGGTTCGTCTGCCAGAAGGATTTTCGGGTCGTTCACCAGGGCACGCGCAAGGGCCACCCTTTGCTGCTCCCCTCCTGAAAGCCGCAGAGGAGTGACATGAAGCTTCTGCTCCATCCCCATCTGCTTCAGGATGTGATACACCTTTTTCCCGATTTCTTTCTTCCCCCAGCCTAGCACCTCCAACGTAATCGATACGTTCTCAAGAACCGTTCGATTGGGAAGCAGCTTGAAGTCCTGAAAAACGACGCCGATGGTGCGACGCAGGGCGGGGATCTGCGAGCGTGAAAGCCGTGAAAGATTTTGCCCGTCCACTATAACCTGGCCGCGGGAGGGTTCCAGTGCACCATAAACAAGCTTGAGAAGGGTGGATTTCCCGGCGCCGGAAACACCGGTAAGAAAGGTGAAATCACCTTTTCTTATCGTTAGATTGACTCCGTTGAGTGCAGCGGCGTCATTCTGATACGACATCAAAACGTTATGAAAATGGATCATGATCTGTCTTTATAGTTGGCTGACGGATGAAGGGCTACCACTGACCGTACGGAATACCGTTGGAACCGACGAGGGAGGAGGTGCTTTTCACATCGTACACGTTGCCGAGGCCCTTTTCCTCCGAAACGACCTGCCCCAGATCAGGGGGTGGCATGACGTCCCACTCGGGTTTCCCTGTAATGGGGTCGTTAGGAATCGACTTCATGTACTTTTTTTCCACGAGTTCGTCAAGGCTGTCGGGGAACTTCCCCTGATCGGCGAAGAACTGGTCAAGGACGTTGCGCATGTTGTAGAGGTTTTCACGGAGCACCGCCTCTTTGGCTCTGATGATCCCCCACTTGTAGTTAGGTACCGCGATGGCGGCTAGAATGCCGACGATCGTCACCACTATCATCAGTTCGATGAGGGTGAAACCTTTCTGTTTCTTCACCAGCTTGTTCAGTATCATCGTGCCTCTTTTTATCCAGCCGTAACCGGTAAGACTACCATTCGTTGTATTTGGTCCCGTCGATGGCGGTGTCTTCGCTCAGAGAGTAGACATCGTAAACGTCTTCCTCACCCCATATGGTGCTGTCCGGCTTGTCCGTATAAGAACGCAGACCCCATTCCGGCTTCTCTCCAGGCTTGGGAGGATTGAAAGGATCGGCGGGTATCCTCCGGAGAAACTTCCTCTTCTGCCCGTCGACTTTTCCGAAATCGTCCCCTTCGACAAGAAGCTCAAGCGTCTTAGGATATCCCGACTCCTTGATGGAAGGGGCCTTTGTTTTGTCCCTCTCCACAGCGTCACGGTACGCCTTGTAATAATCGTCTATCGCTGTGCGGATTACCCGCAGGTTCCGCCGCAGTTCGATCTCCTTGTTCCGCTTGGCGACCAGTTGCGCAGACGGCAGAACCAATGCCGCAAGTACGGACAGTATGGCCATGGTGACGACCAGTTCGACAATCGTCAGCCCCTTGGTATTCAGACGTTTCATGGTTGGTATCGCCGAAGTCCCGGCTATTTTACCTCAACTACCGTGTTATAGGGAATGGTTTCCTGAGCCTTACCCCCGACATCGGAAAGGGTGACGCCCAGGAAGCCGAAGTTTGCAGGTCCCTGGTTTCGAGCCTTGAATAAAGCGCTCATAAGGCTTCCGCCGCCGCTTATGCTCCCGGCATCGGGAGCCCGGTTGATGGTCACCGATACCTGGCCGGTACCTTTGTCGACGGTATTCTGAAAGGTTGTGGGCTTCCCGTCCTGCTTCATAAAGGGACCTTCCGCGGCGCTGACGAATTCGACGAATATCGGGTCGTACACGAAGGTAAATGCCGCCTTGGAGATGCTCGCAGCATTGGAGACCTGAACATCGACCTTGAACTGGTCGTTCTTTTTAATCGATTTCGGCGCTGTGACACTCAGAGCAGCTCTAGGAGCAGGCGGAGGCGGCGCTGAGGGGGAAGCTGCTGCAGGTGCGGGAGGAGCGGCACCCGGTACAGCACCCGTGTCGGACGCAGGAGGCGGCATCTTGCCGGCGTCCGACGGAGAGCCCGGTTCAGGGGCCGGAGCTGCCTGTGGCAGTGCAGGCTGCGCAATTCCGGCGGAAGGCGCAGGAACGGGAGACGGCACCGGAACAGGAACAGGCGCGACAGCAGGAGCAGCAGGGAGCGCCGGCCTCGGAGCTGCAGCCGGAGCCTGGGGAGCGGGTGCCGCCTGGTCCGCAGCAGGCTCCACCTCCTGGAAGGAGGAATAAGATTTGCCCACTGCAGGCTCATCCTCTCTCCCGGACCAGAACGCAGCCACATCCAGCTCGGGCACGGTTATACCCCGCACAATGTGGGGAGTGATGGCCAGAATCAGCTCACTCTTCCTGCCTTCTGTTGAATGATTTGTAAGGAGCGGTCCGATGAGCGGTATGTCCCCAAGGAGGTATACCTTCTGCTTGCTCATCTGCTTGGAATCGTCCACGAGGCCGCCTATGATGCTCGTTTCCCCGTCCTTGAGACTCAGCACCGTGTCCAGATTTCTCGTGCCTATGGTAACAACGGTGGTGCCCCCATCGCTGCCGACATTCTGCCTGCCGATTATGGAACTTACTTCGAGGCTCACCTTCATCGTCACTTCATTGTTCAACTGGACCGTCGGTTCCGCGTTGAGCTTCACCCCTACGTCCACGTACTGGACGTTAACGCTGAATCCGCCCGTGGTAGGTGTGGAGGTTGTAGTGATCGGCACCCGCTGGCCGACATTGAACTTCGCCTTCTCCCTGTTCTTTACCCGGAGTCGCGGGTTGGCAAGAGTCTCACCTTTTCCGAGAGACTTGGCGAAGTTGAATGTGGCATTGGGCACGGTCAGGAATCCGCCGTATCCCCTGTAGCTGAAGAATTGCAGGAGGTTTGAGGGAGTAGTAGAGGTAGTTGTTGTCGTACCTGTACCCGTACCATCTGTCGTTGTCTGAATGGTCGTCGGCAGAGTGTCCGACAGGAACGAGTTCGAACCACTCGCTGCCGCTGCTGCGGATATCGAATACCGCGACAGTCCAAGGCCGAAGTTCTCTTTGTTTTCGTTGCTTA
Organism: Geobacter sp. DSM 9736; assembly: GCF_900187405.1. Lineage (NCBI taxonomy): Bacteria > Pseudomonadati > Thermodesulfobacteriota > Desulfuromonadia > Geobacterales > Geobacteraceae > Geobacter > Geobacter sp. DSM 9736. Next base: position 724,324 of record NZ_LT896716.1, on the reverse strand, counting down.
CCTCAAGCACCTCGACTTCCAGGACAAGCTCCGCGTCGGGAACATCATTGGCATCTAGGATCTTCTGCGCCACCTCGATGACTTCGGGTGTGTCCCGAATGACGATGGCGTTCATCTCCTCGTTAACGTAGATCTTCTTCACCTGGAGCATGGTCCGTATAAGGTTGACGGCCTTCTTAGCATCCAGCTTGTCGAGAAAGAAAGTCTGTACGTACAGCTCCTCATACTGTTTCGATTTTTCCGGGTTCTTCGGATAGACGATGATGGTGCTTTCGTTTAGCACCTTCTTCCCAAGCTTGTTGATGCCGGTGATGATGTCGAGGGCCTGCTGAAAGGTTGCGTTCTCCAGAAATACGCTGACATTCTGGTCTTTCAGCCCTTCGTCGAAGATGAAATTGATCCCCGAAAGCTGAGAAAGGATGTTGAAAACCTCTTTGATCTTCGCGTCTTTGAACTTGAGGGTGATCGGTTTGTTCGACTTGAGATTGAGCTCGGTGCCGTCGAGCTTCGTCCTCCGGCTTTTCTGGAGACGCTCCACTGCATCCTTCGCCTCCCGGCTTTCGGGATCGAACTCCAACGCCTTCTGGTAGGCACGAATGGCCTCCCTGATCTTGCGGTCCTTCTCCAAAGATACGCCTTCGCTGAAAAAGAACTGCGCATTCCGGAGCTTTTCCGCAAGCTCGCCTTGCTGCTTAGCACGAATAAAAGAAGGATCTAGGGTGAATGCAGTCTGATACTCTCTCAGGGCATCATCGTACTTCTTGTTTTCAAAGAACCTGTCCCCTTTGGCAAAATGTTCCCGAGCCGCCTTCTCGCTTGCCTTGAGAAAACGCAGGCGGTATTCCCCAACATCGGGATTGGCGGCGGCTGCCTCTGCATATTTGACGACGGCGTCGTCCAGATTCCCTTCCCGCTCCAGCTTCTCCGCTTTGTTGAAGGCTGACCTCCCCGCCGCGCAGCCGGAAACGGCAGCAGCAAGGCAGAGCATCAGAACCGATTTCTTTATGAATACCATCAGGGTCCTCTCCTTCATTCGAATACAATGCACATCAGCCTCCCCCCTACTTCCGGGGCGCGCTGAGAGGCTTGTTCTCCACCAGGGGAATGACTATCTCTCCTCCGTCTGGAAGGATGCTTATGCTAAGAGCCTCGTCGGTGATATTGCTTACCTCGTATTTGCCAGCAATTTTATCACCTTTTTTAACCAGGAATATCTCATTGTTACTGGACAGGAAGATCGTCTTCCTGTTGTCCTTCTTCAGGAAACCGAGAAATGTGAACCTCGCCATTTCCCTTTGAACGGGGGTAGGCTCTGCCGCAGCAGGCGGAGCAGGCGGGGGCGGAGATATCGGCGGGGGCGGCGGTACGGGAAGTCTCCTCACCGGTGGGGCGGGAGGGGGTGAGGGCGCAACTTTGGCTTCCTCCCTGAATATCGGCTGGAAGATATTGCGCCGGAAACCGGCAAACGCAGGAGGTGCGGAATCGAGGAGATCCAGGTGCAGCTTGCGGTCGTCCCGTTTCTGTGGTGCTGCGGCAGCGGACTGAGCACCCGCAGCAGGTTTGATCGGCCGTCTTTGCGCAGGAGCGACGGAAGGAGCACCTTTTTTCGTATCCGCGGCTTGCTGCCGGGGCATTCGCCAAAAGCTGTAGACAAGTGACAGTATCAACAGTACGACTAGTATGGCGAGGATCAGCTTCTGCCGGTTCATGTCCCCTCCATACGGAAAATGGCGGTCAGCTGAAGCTTAAGGTCCACGACCTCCTCGGTGGCACGAGGGTTGTTAAGCGCCAGGTTCTCGATGTACATGATGTCGCGCATACGGGAAAGGTCCGAAATGAAGCTTTTGATGCCTGCATATTTACCTGCTACATTGAAGCCGATGGAGAAAGCCAGAAGATTTTTTTCTTCCTTGATGGGAGCCACCTTGTATGTAACGCCGCCGACCTTTAGGGAATTCCCGGCTGCTACTTCGAAAAGCTCACCCACGAACCTCGCGAACTCCTTTTTCGGAGCAATCCGGGATTCCCAGGTGGCCAGATCCGCTTTACCCTGTCGAAAGATGGTTGCAGCATCCTGGGTGATTCCGGCACTTGCCAGTTGCCGTTTTTCCGCCGCCTGGGCCTGAAGGGCGGACAGACGGGGGGCCTGATAGATGGTGGTAAACAGATAAAGGCCAAGATTCGCGATGAGGAGCAGAGCGAGGGCACCGAAGGTCATTTGCCGGGTCTGGACTACCTGTCGGATAAATTCAATATTCATGGGAGCCGCACCTTCGAATCGATACTGAAGCTTATGCCTTGCTGCGTCTGACCAACCTTCACATCCGCCTGGCTTACAAGGAAAACTTCAGCAAAATCCTCGGATCCCTCCAGGTTCTCGAGAAACTGGCGAAGGTTCTTGAAAGACCGTGCAGCCCCGCTTATCTTCAATTTACCGGTTTTCGTATCGGGATCGATTGTCGTTATGGCAATCCCTTCCGGGACCACCCCTTCCAGCTTGTCCAGAAGTGCGGTCCATCGGTAGGTTTTTCTGTCTATGATTTCGTTCGCAAACTTGATCCTGTCCAGCAGAGCCTTGTAGTCCTGTTCCGGAACAGCTCCTGTAAGTTTCCCCTCGTACTGCGCTATCTGACGTGCAGCGATGGATATCTCGCCGGCGTTACGTGAAACTGTTCCGATGTTGAAGACAAGAACAAGGCCGAGAACGGCAAAGGCCAACGCAATGGCCACGTTGAACTGCCTGCGGTTGAGATAGGTTCGCGATGCCAGGTTAATCTTTAGCCGCATCAGAAGCTCCTCACCGCGGCACCCAGAGCCGCAGCCAGTGAAAAGAGACCGGCTCTGTCCGCCGACGATTCATTCTTGAACGTAACCAGTCGCCCGACATCGAGCAGGACCGGCTCCTGCGCAAGCGCTTCGGCTACGACCGAGCCGAACGATTCGGCATCGAATGGTGATGCGATGTAGAACACTTCGCCGACACTGAAATTGGGAAACTTGTCATTATAAACCAGCAGAGAGCTGTTTATCTCCCGGTAGATTCTGTTGGCATCGCGCATGCCACCCGGAATTTCCTTGGCGCGGTAGAAAGTGAGAACGCCGCCGTAAAAGATGAGGATACTCACAATCTCGTCATAGCAGGTGAGAAGTGCGGCGTTGTCGGCAAGATCAATTCGCTTGGAAAACAGGCTGTACAGATTGAAGGTAGTGAAATCTATCCTGCCCGGCTGAAGGCCGGCCTCACCCAGCAGATCTTCATACTGGTGAAGCACGGTGCGGGAAATCAACGAGACGAGCGCTGTTACCTCTCCGGTTTCCTTTTCCTGAAGGATCTGATAGTCGAGGTGGGCATCGCTGATATCGAAGGGGAAGTTCTTCTTCAGCTTCCACCTGATCAGATTGGCCCCCTCCTCCCTATTCTTCACGCGGGTTTCCAGGTCCACCAGCATTACACGACCGATGGAATCGGGAAGCGAAACGGAAACCTGCTCAACCTTCGTCAACAGCCGCAGATAAGTCTCACGAACCGTGGCGACGAAGCCGGCGGGGTTCAGCACGTTCTGCTCCCTGAGCGAAAGCTTCAATGTGTCGCCGCCGAATGAGCCGTTAGAAAAGGAATCGACCCTGATCCTCTCCCGGTCTCCCATGATGGAGACCATCTTGACCCCTTCCTGGCATATTTCGAGTCCGACGGCTTTGCGGGAAAATAACATCGCTTTACCTGTGAAATGGTTGAGTCTGCCCGGTTCGGGCAGGTCCGCTGTGACTAAGACGGCGGGCGGCGTACGTCACTCTACGAAGGTGACACGGTTGATTTCCCGCAATGTGGTCTCTCCCGCCAACACCTTTTCCACCGCCGATTCACGCAGGAATACGGTTCCGGCTTCCGAAGCTGCCTTCTTTAGCTGGAGTGCGGAGGATTTTGTAATGATCAGTTCCCGTATTTCATCGTTAAGATCGAGAAGCTCGACGATTGCCGCCCTCCCCCGATAGCCTGTACCGTTGCAGTCGTCGCACCCTTTTGAATCATAGAAGGTCACCCCCCTGCAGCGCTCGGGGTCTATTGCCGACTCTCTGAGCGTATCATCTGAAAGCTGCACCGGGTACTTGCATTTCAGGCAAAGCTTTCGCACGAGACGCTGGGCCATGACGCAGTTGAGGCATGATACAAAATTGTAAGGGTCGATTCCCATATGGATGAACCGGCCGAGGACATCGAAAACGTTGTTGGCATGTACGGTTGTGAAGACGAGATGGCCTGTGAGAGCTGATTGTACGGCGATCTGAGCTGTTTCAGGATCACGGATCTCGCCGACCATGATTTTGTCCGGGTCGTGACGCAGTATCGAACGCAACCCTCTGGCGAATGTCAGTCCTTTTTTCTCGTTTACCGGAATCTGGACAATGCCTTTCAGCAGGTATTCGACCGGATCTTCGATAGTTATGATCTTCTCTTCACCCGAATGAATCTCAGTGAGAGCTCCATAGAGCGTAGTGGTTTTACCGGATCCCGTTGGTCCTGTGACGAGCACCATGCCGTAAGGTTCGCGAATCATCTTACGGAAACGCTTGATTTCGCGTTGCGCCATTCCGAGCGTTTCGAGTGTCAGCCCCTTCAGATCTGTGGCGATGCTTTCCTTGTCGAGGATACGTATGACCGCGTCCTCACCGAAGGCGCTCGGCATGATCGAGACGCGGAAGTCGATGGATTTGTCGCTGATCCTGACCTTGAACCTGCCGTCTTGGGGAATGCGCCGCTCTGAGATGTCCAGTTCGCTCATGACCTTGAGCCTGGAGATGATGGGTCCCTGAAAGTGGAGATCGATGGGGTCCATCGCCTTGTACAGTACGCCGTCGATCCGGTATTTGATAGAGACCCCCTCATGGGCGGTTTCTATGTGGATATCGCTCGCTCGTTTGGTCAGGGCGTCTAGTACGGTGGAGTTCACAAGCTTGATGATCGGGCTGGTATCGGCGGTGATCTTCTCCACCGACAGAATTTCCTCCCCTTTCTCGGTCTCCGTCACCAACTGGAGCATGAAGTCTTCGGAGACTTCCTTGAGGACCCGGCTGGTACCCTCCCCTTTCTTGAGAACCTGGCCGATCTGGCTCGCGGTCGCGATCTTGAAAATAAGCGGACGATCAAGCAGCAATTCCAGTTCATCCAGTTTGACTACGTCAGTTGGATCTGAAATGGCGATAACGAGCGCGTCCCCCTGTTGCTCTATGGGGACGAACTGAAACCTGTACATGATGTCCGGGGTGAGCGAGTTCATGATGCTTTCCGACAGGCGAAAGTCCTGAAGATCGATGAACTCGAGACCGAATTGCTCGGCGAGGGTCCGCGACAGAACCGTCTCGGTAATGAGACCGTCATTCAGGCATATCTCTCCGAAGCGGCTGTTGGTAACTTTCAGTTTGTCGATAGCATAAGCGAGCTGGGTAGGAGTCAGATCCCCCTTTTCCACCATAATGTCGCCCAGCTTTTTTCTTCTGAAAGAGAAACTCATTATGTCTGCCTATCCTACGGTACCGGCGATCTTGAAGATCGGAAGGTACATGGTAATGATGATTACGCCAATGACAAGTCCCATGATAATCATGATGGCTGGCTCGATGGCAGTGGTTACGAGATGAAGGCTACGGTCTATCTCCTCCTCGAAATAGTCGGCTATGTCGCGCAGCATTTCTTCAAGGGAGCCGGTTGTCTCGCCGACTCCGATCATCCTCAACGCGAGGGGGGGCATGATCTTGACACTCTCAAGCGCGGAGGATAGGCTCACCCCCTCCTCCACCTTCCCCACAGCAGTCAGAAGTTTTCGTTCCAGCATCTTGTTGTTGAGAGTACCGACTGACATCTTCATCGATTCGACAATGGGAATCCCGCTTGCCATTACAGTCCCGAGAGTTCTCGCAAAGGCGGTGATAGCGTACTCGGTCATCATCTTCCCTACGAACGGCAATCGCAGCTTGAAGCTGTCAACGATGAAGCGGCCCCGCTCTGTCCTGCTCCAGCGGCGGTAGAGGGCTGTTCCGACGATAGCCAGCACAATCAGAATGGGTAGCAAGCGCTTCAGGCCCGTGGCAAAACCGATCAGCATTTGAGTCGGCACCGGAAGTTGCGAGCCGGATCCTGAATAGATCTGACTGAAGGTCGGCACGACATATACGAGCAGCATGCCGATGGCCAGGGTGGCGACCACCAGCAGGATCGCCGGATAGAAGAGCGCTGAAATGACCTTCTTCCTGAAACCCTCGGTCATTTTGATGAAGGCGATATAGCGCCTGATGGTCTGAGGCAGGTCGCCTGTGCGTTCACCAGCCCGGATTGAGGCAATATACAGATGAGAAAAGGCTCCGGGATGCTTTTGGAAGGCATCCGACAGCGCCGTGCCCCCTTTTACATCCTCTCTGATGCTGCGAAGTATCTCGACCAGCTTCCCCTTCTCTCCGCGATCGAGAATCGTATCAAGAGCCTGAACAATTGGGAGACCCGCCTTAATGAGGACAAGCAGTTCCTGGTTGAAGGTAAGGAGTGTCTTGTTGTCGATTTTTCTTCGTGAGAGGCCCTTATCCCAAAGAAACTGCAGCGGTTTCTTTTTCACCTCGAAAACGAAGTAGCCCTGTTCCTCAAGACTTTCCCGGAGGATTTCCTGGCTTTCGGCCTCGACTTCCCGCTCGATGATCTTTCCGTCGGCCGAACCGATTTTGCAAACGAAGAGCGACATAACGTACTTGTTTAACACAAAGATTGTGAAATTAAAACACAAAACCACAGATTGACAACCTGTGGCTTTATAGATTTTCCTTAATTTTCAGAACGTTGCATTATCGATCGTGGCAAGATAAACACAGCTTCATGTGTGAAAAGCGGAGGTGAAACTTGTTTTGATGCTGTTCGCTCGTTTTTATGTGCATGTTATGACATGTTATTGCGCAGGTTATTTTTCCTTCAGCGTCAAGCGGAAGATTCTCCCTGTTTTTTTTAGGAGACTTGCCCACCCCGTGACCGAAGTCTATGTCATGACATTGCCAGCACACTTCGTTGTAGTCCAGCCGCATCTTTTTCTTGGTGGATGAGAACGTAAACCAGCTTTTCAGGTCCTCCTCCGTTGCCTCGTGGCAAAGATCGCATTTCGCCGAGTCGTTATGCGGATATGTCGTCACCTGAGAACCGGGCGGTGTTTCCTCTCCGGTTACAGGCATTGAGATCATGAGAGTGACGAACATCAGAAGCAGCACCTTGTGCATGCATTTCTCCAGTTATCAGTATGATTTCGGGTTATGGTTTACGCCATGGCATGTAAGATAGCATTCACCGCGGAAACTCCCTACACCTTTAGATACGTACTTGAGCAATCCGGCTGAATTGGTTGATACCACTTCAGGATTGAACTTGATCAGATATTTGTTTTCCGTACTGCCGTGAGAGTCATGACAGGTGTGGCAGGATGTACCCGCAGCAGTTATTCCACCACCCTTGCCCCTTATATGGAGAGAATGCTGCTTGAAGCTTTCATCGCCGAGGATGCTTGAGCGGCTATGGCACCGATAGCAGAGCGCGTAGGCGAAGCTGCTTTCGGTTTCGTTGTCACGAATGGAGAAGTTGTCAACCAGTATAAACTGGTTGTTGGATCCATGAGGCCCGCGTGGAGAGGACAGACTGTCACTGCCGTGACAATCGCTACAGCTTATTGTTGATATGTCCCCCGCATTCGTCTTCTTCTCCCGGAACGGGCGCAACAGACTCACGACAGCTGTATTCTTCCCCTCCCCCTCGACAGGATGATACGAAGGGTTGTTAGTGGAAAATTCCACCTGCTTGTTTTCGTAACGTCCCGGCAGATTGGCACTCTCGCCATGGCAGCGGTAGCAGAGTTCGGACTCTTTAGTAATGCTGGTATAAGTGTTACCGGCCCGCTTTCCCCTGATACCGGCATACTTGTTCTCTGAAGAAACAAGGTGGGGGTCATGGCAGTCGACGCAATCTGCATGGCGAGGCGCCCTCGGATCGATTTCAGGAAGAACTTCCTTGCTGGAGTGCACACCACGCACATCAAAAGTAGGATGCCTGAATGTCTTGCGAAATTCCCGCTCGATATTTTTGACCTCAGCTCCCTGGCTCCCTCCCCCCTTGTTATCTGTATCGCCGTGACAAGAGGTGCATCCCGTCAAGCCTCCCCCTGACTTGAAATTGAACCCTACATGGCAGCTTCCACATCCGAAAGGGAGTTTCTGCCGGTCAAGGTGAGGGGGCGAAGAAAAAGAATAGGCAGCACGTCCGGTACTCGGAAATGCTATGAACAGGAATACCAACAGAAAAATTATCTGCTTCATCGAATCTGTGCTCCGAGCAGCCTCAGCTTTACCGGAAAGGCGAAGAGGTCAGATTATGGCAAGTAAGACAAACAGCATCATGATCGGTTATCGCATTGCCCGTCGCACCATAGACCCAGAATGGAGCTATTTTTCGACCGTTATTGGGCGGAATTGTATATACCTCCTCGGTCGACTGGTTCTGATGTGGGTTGTGGCAAGTGGTGCACTGCATCCGTTCTTCCCGATCGAGCTTGACCTGTGGAAGGGTCGGCAGTGAGTAGCTCTCCGCAGCCTTGACCGGATCACTTTGAATTGCGTTCAAAACTGCAGCATTGTACACAAAGGAGACCGGGTGATGGCCTGACCGGATCTTTTCCGCATCGAAAAGGGCTCGGCCGGTTATCCTGTCATTCGCTCCCATGTTGATCGGTCCGCCAGTCAGTATGTCCCCGAGTGAAACACCACCTGCCGTAACGCCATCGTGGCAACTGAGGCACAGCCTCGACGATCCCGTCGGCTCCCCATAACTGGAGGGAACACCCGCACGACTTATGACGAGCGTAGACGATGAATAGTGTCCGAAGGTGGCAGTAGGGTCCTTTCTGTTCCAGAGGGTTGTTTGCGGGCGGGAATTGTGCGGTGTGTGGCAGAAGATGCATATCTCACGGCCGCGTGGATCGCTTGGATCGGCTTTATACGTAACGTTTGTATTTAATGAAGACAGGTTATGCTTGTTCCCGCCTGTCATGTCGGATATCTTCGGGCCCGCCGCTCCGCCGTTGGAAACGGAAACAGTCAATGCGAAAACAGCGGCCGAGCATCTGATAATCCATTTCACGGCTTGCCACCTTCTTTCAAATACTGAAACAACTGAATCCGGTGGTTAAAACTATCGGCTATGAAGATACGATCTTTACCATCAATATGAATCCCGCTGGGCAAGAAGAACTCCCCGGCACCCCTTCCGCTTTTTCCGACAAAGAGGAGCAACCTCCCCTGCCTGTCGAATATCTGAAAGTTATCATGGGATGCATCAACGACATATACATGTCCATCACTGTCTACCGCGACACCTTTAGGGCGGGAAAACGAGCCCGGACCATCGCCTATCTCACCAATGGTGGATAGGAAGTTGCCCTCATGATCGTATACACGCACGGCGAAGTTCATCGTGTCGGTTACATAGACATTGTTTGCAGAGTCTACGGCAACGTTGGTGGGAGAAGCAAGGTCGATACCACTGCCTTTCCTGGGAAACTCGCCCATGAAGCGGTCGTCCTTCCCGAAAACGTAGATGGTATTACCAAGGACATCGACTACATATTTTTCACCACGTACATTGATTGCTATTCCGGCTGGACGTTTAAAATCCTTTTCACCGGACAGTTCCTTGAGAAATTCTCCAGATCTGGAAAATATAAAGACTTTTGCAAGGCGAGAATCGGTCACAAAAAGACGGTCTTCGCCATCGACCGCTACTCCGACCGGAGTGGCCAGCAACTGGTCACCGGCATGGCTTATTATCGATACCTCCCGGCGGAGAAGATCATAACGGTGAACGATTCCCGCTGACGAATCTGCGACGTACAAGCCCCCTTTGCTGTCGGTCGCTATACCGTAGGGAGTACCGATCTCGGTCTTCAGCCGGCTGTCGCCGGTTATTGTATCCATAAGATTCTGGACCTTCCCCTTTTCAGGCAAAACTTCATCAGGATGCGCTATTGCACGGAGGTACACGATGCGTGGAGGATCAGGGGGAGAAGGCCAGGCAAGAGTGAATCGCGAATCACGAAGCTCAAGCGGGGGAACTCGGAGACATCCGGTAAGAAGCAGTGATATTGAGCAGAATAAAAAGAATCTCAATGGCATAACTTCTCCGGGATCAGGAATTGAGCATCCCCGTAACCCATAGACAGTAAAACAGCACTATGATCGTTCCCCAAAGAGCTGCGGGTCTGCCGTTGAAGGTATCCCTTCCGGAGAAGGATTTGATGATGAACCCGGCAGTCGCGACTATCCAGCCCCAGAAACAGGTAACGCATACAAAAGCCCAACCCTCGTGAATCATTTCACCCCCGCTCCGGAAGGCATTTCCTGAAAATAGACCCCAGTTTAAGTTTCCACACCATTACCACGGCTTCCCGAACGATCCGTTTCGACATCTTGGAACTCCCTGCATGGCGGTCTATGAATATTATGGGTATCTCCCCTATGCGAAACCCTTTTTCCATACACCTGTAATTCATCTCTATCTGAAACGAATAGCCATCAGACTTTATATTGTTCAGGTCGATTGCTTGAATCACCCTTCTGCTGAAGCACTTGAAACCACTGGTACAGTCTGAAATGCGCAAGCCGGTTATGACCCGTGTATAGATGCTGGCAAAGTAGCTAAGCATAAGGCGTCGCAATGGCCAGTTAACTACGCTCACGCCATTGAGGTACCGCGAACCGATAACCAGGTCATACTGCTGCATTTTCTCGATAAATCTAGGGAGCATTGCGGGATCATGCGAAAAATCTGCATCCATCTCAATGATGAAGTCAGCTCCGAGAGTCAGTGCTTCCTGAAATCCACGTCTATAAGCGGAGCCCAATCCAAGTTTGCCTTCGCGATGGATTACGCGAACCCGCTTGTTCTCCGAAGCCAAACGGTCCGCCATGATGCCGGTGCCATCGGGAGAGTTGTCATCGACAATGAGAACATGAATGTCCGGATGCTGCGCAAGAACCTCTTGAACCAGGTTCTCTATATTGTCTCGTTCGTTATAGGTTGGAATTACAACGATGGCTTTCAACGGGTCAGTTCCTTCCCGAACAGCAGCAAAGATGGACGCTCGAAGGGTGGTTTTACGCACTTAAAATCATTAGTCGCAGCGAAACCAAGTCTAAACGATTTGATTGCGCGAAGTCAAGGAAAGGGGGGACAGGAGCATCAAAAGCAGTTACCAAAAAAAAAGACCATGAGCTTGAACTCATGGTCTTTGACTGGCGGGGTCGACGGGGCTCGAACCCGCGGCCTCCGGCGTGACAGGCCGGCGTTATAACCAACTTAACTACGACCCCAGAAATTGCTGATGAAGATGATCTTTTAATACATTTTGCTGCAAAGTACAACTATAAACCTGACATCAAAGCATTGAAGGAATCCCAAGGAGGCTTCCTGAACTTTATAGCTTGGAGCGGGAAACGGGATTCGAACCCGCGACCTTCAGCTTGGGAAGCTGACACTCTACCACTGAGTTATTCCCGCGAGAAGCCTGTAAAACTTATATTAGAGTCGTATGCTTGTCAACTCTATTTTTGACAAAAGCTACGGCATCAGCCTTGTCGTGAATCACCCCTGCACGCTCAGCGTCTCTGACCTCATTGATAATTCTGCCGACTTCAGGTCCTTGAGGCACTCCTGTCAGCTGCATTATTTCCTCTCCCGACAGCAGCTCCTGCCGTTCCGCTTGAACATCACCGAAGATGTAATCAAGGAATACCCGCAAACGCTGCAGCGTCAGCTCTCCTTGCGCGAAATTTAGCAGCAGAAGCTCCACCGCAGCTGGATTGTCGGCAAAATAGCGGTACGTTGCCCTGGTTGTCGGCGTTATGTCCCCCGGCAAGCGCTCCACAAGGCTCGTCAGTACTCGCTCCGTCTTTTTCCCGAACACGAATCGTTTGGCGGCAGCTGTCACCGAGCCGCTCCCTGCTGAAGCCACAACGGGTGCCAGTTTTAAAACTGAAGATCTCACGACTCCGCCTTCGAGATCCTGTGCAAGATATTTCTCAAGTGCCTCTGCGTGCTCCGGCAAAGTTTCGTGAAGCCGAAGGAATAGTCCTTCCAGCGCCCCCGCCACAGTCACGCCTTGGGTCCACACTGGGCCGTTTATGCTCTGGGAACCGAATTGAAAAATGTGCTCCGCCAGCCCCGCATCGCGCATATCGAAAAGAGATGAAGAGACTCCCGGCATTGCGAGCATTTTGAAAATCTCATCCCGTACCCGCTCCGCTGCTACCGAGGAGATTAAAGCCGCCGATTCTTCGACGAGTTTTCGTGTCTCATTCGACATACGGTACCCACCTTCGGCTTTGAGCCGGAAGGCTCGCAGCAGCCGCAGCGGGTCATCCCTGAATGCCGAGTCTGAACAGACCCGCAACTCACCCCTACGCAAGTCATCGATACCTCTCAACGGATCTATGACTTCAGCAGATGAGCCGGTCACCTCGACTGCCATTGCATTGACAGTAAAGTCGCGCCGGAAGAGATCTTCGGTTATCGATCCCTGTAGAGGAGCAATGTCATAGGTCAGAGGATTCCCCTTCCTACCGATGACAACCCGCGACTGCCGCCGTTTTTCATCAAGCGAGAAAAAACTGCCGTCAAGACGACCCGCCAGGAGAGCAGGAAGAACTTCGGCAACATCGTGTCCGACTGCCAGGTCCAGGTCCTTTACCGCTTTCCCGGAAAAATGGTCGCGCAGTGCCCCCCCCACAAGAAACACGCCCCCCCCCACTTCAGCCGCCAGCTGGCGAACACTAGGAAAATGTTCACGCGGAAATATTTGCGCCAGATCGACCTTCATGAACTGCTATCAGGTGGGGATGCGCGGCGGGACCCGTACTGGACCAGTGCCCGATACAGTCCGGATGGAGATGCTTCCACTATGGCAACTTCCTTTCCCAGCCCCCGCTGCAGGTCATCAACGGACAGATCGTCCAGCAGGACCCCCTCTCCCTCTTTCACCATCACGTCGGGAACGAGTATCAGATCACCAGTCTCCCTACCGGAAAGACCTGCAATTATGTCTTTTCCAGATACAAGCCCCGTGACCGTAACGCTCTCCCCAAAGAGAACATTTTCTATTCCGATGGCGGTAAGTTCTGCACCTGTCTTTCGGGACAAGGCGGAAAGGAAGTTTTCGAGAAAAGGGAGGGGCGACATTCCCGTCACGACGGTTACCTTCATTGCGGGAAGAGGCTTGGCTGCAGCAACCACCTCCTCCGCTTCCTCAACGAAAAGCGGTATCATGCCCACCCCGTTCTCCAATTGTGGAAAGTCGCCGTATTCAGCCACCGTGGGAAATGGCATACCCGCCTTGAGAAAAAACTCGTCCGCCAGGAAAAGGAACGGCTCGCCGAGCCGGTTGTGGAGGTCAGACGCCCGAGGCTGCCAGATCTCCAGAAAAGATCGGGCGTACTCTTCTGTCACGGGCTGCAAAAGAGGCAGCCCGCGTCTATGCCTCGTCATACCCACCGGCACCACGGCCAGAGAAGCAACCCGTGGGTAAAGAGCGGCAAGGTCTTCAACCGTCCGATCCAGAGCGTGGCCATCATTGACCCCTGGACAGAGCACGACCTGTGTGTGCATGGTTATGCCTGCACCAGCAAGATCCGTCATGATCTCAAGTATGGGGATGATAGCTTTTTTCCCCAGAAGCTTCTCCCGCAGATGCGGATCGGTGGCATGGACCGAGACATAGAGGGGGGAAAGCCGCTGCTCCTTTATCCTCAGGATGTCGGTGCGGCGGATGTTGGCAAGTGTTACGTAATTTCCGTAAAGAAAGGAAAGGCGGTAATCCTCATCCTTGACGTACAAAGGAGGACGCAACCCCCGGGGAAGCTGATGTACGAAGCAGAATATGCACTTGTTGCCGCAACGCAGGGGCCTGGGGGGTGGGAAGATCAGACCGAGTGACTCGTCCTCCCCCTTCTCGACCTCCATCTCCCACACCTCTCCGTCAGGCTTTTGGACCTCCAGGAGCAGTTCATCTTCCACCGTAAAGTAATTGTAGTCGATGATGTCGCGAAGGCGATGACCATTGATCGCGAGAAGCCTGTCCCCCGTTTCTATTTCCAATTCCTCTGCGATACTCCCCGGAATCACCTTCTCTACCGTCAAACCTGTCATTCACCGCCACCTTCTTGGACCCGATAAAATAAAACCGGAAGCGCTAGAAGCGCTCCCGGCGATGTCTCCCCCTGAACTGGAGTGATTACTGATGGAGCTTGAAAGTACCGTCGGCGGAGGTAATGGTGGAAATGGCATGCTTGTAAATGAGGATGTCGCCCTGTACCTCCATAAGCACGGAGAAGTTATCGAAGGACTTGATGTACCCTTCCATCTTGGCGCCGGACATGAGGTTCACGATTATCTTGATCCTCTCCTTGCGCGACTGGTTAAGGTACTGGTCCTGGATGTTGAATGGTGCTTTTGGCATAACCCTCTCCTTTTGATAAAAAATCAATCACATTGCAACAAATAGTATCAAAGTTACGGGGATATTCAACCCATTTAATTTCAGGGTCCGTGCGGAACCAGGTCATCTGCCGCTTGGCGTAACGCCTGGTATCGCGCTTTACGAGCCTCACCGCCTCCTCCAATCCGTACTCTCCATTCAGGAAGGCACAGACTTGCCGATAGCCGATGGACCTCATGGATTTCTGGTCGGACGAATAACCGGCATGAAGCAGCCGCTCGACCTCGCCGATGAGGCCCCGGTCGAACATCTCATCGACCCGTGACTCGATCCTCCGATAGAGCTCCTGCCTCTCTACGTCGATCCCCAGTTTAAGGCATCGATAATAATTCCCTGAAAAGCGGTGTATGTCCCGGTACTCGGAGATGGGGCGTCCCGTCTGGCAGTAGACCTCCAGAGCCCTTATGATCCGAACCTGATCATTGACATGAAGGCGGGCGGCCGTAAACGGATCGACCTGCGACAAGCGGCGAAGCATAGCCTCCTTCCCTTCCCGTTCAGCGAGTGCGTTCAGCTCGGATCTAATATCTTCATTTCCAGGTGGGGAATCCACAAGCCCCTGGAGAAGTGCCCTCAGATAAAGACCGGTACCGCCCACGAGAAATACGGGAGAGCCGCGCCCGGTTATCTCCTCGATGGCTTTGGCAGCCGCTTCACGAAAATCTGCCGCCGAGAAATTCATGTCAGGAGTGGCTATATCGATCAGATGGTGAGGCACCAGCTCCATCTGTTCGCTAGAGGGCTTTGCAGTGCCTATGTCCATCCCACGGTACACCTGCATCGAATCAGCGTTGACTATCTCACCGCCACAGCGTTGAGCAAGGCGCAGTGCCAGCTCGGTCTTCCCCGATGCAGTCGGCCCGAGGAGGATGACGAGCTTTACCTCAGGAGCAGTTGACGAGTTTTGGCTCATGCTCATGTACGATTGAACATCCGTTCCAGCTCGGAAAGCGCCAGGGTGCGGAAAACCGGACGACCGTGCGGGCAGGTAGCGGAGAAATCAGTATCGTCCATCTGACCGAGGAGCGCCCGGATCTGAGCTTCCGAAAGTGGGTGGGAGCCTCTGACGACGCTGTGGCACGCGATACGGGCAAGGATATCCTCTACTACCTCAGAAAAAGCGCGGCTCTTTCCGAAACTTTGCAGCTCCTCCAGAATATCCCGGAGGGAGCGCAGGTAATCGCGATCAGCTAAAAGTCGGGGAACGCTTTTGACTATCCAGGTCGCACCACCGAAGTGCTCCACGTCATAACCAATCTGCGCCAGATCTGCCGCATGCTCTCCAATGGCTGACGCCTCACCGGGGGATAATTCGACAGTGTGGGGAAAGAGAAGCCCCTGCCCCTCTACTGCATTTGAAGCAAACTGCCGCTTCAGGCTTTCGAAGGCCACCCGCTCGTGAGCCGCATGCTGATCGATGATGATAAGGTCGGTATCGCGCTGACAGAGTATGTAGGCTGCATTGAACTGCCCGATGATAGTGAGCCCCCGGAAAAAAGCCTTGCTATCCAGCTGGCTGGGGAGCGCTTCGGTGCCGGAGCATGACGGCATCACGGACTGTTGCCGCTGAACCGGTACCGCAGGCGGTAGGGGCGCTTGAAGAGAGGGCTGATAAACCGCGAGAGATTCCCTTACTTCGGCTACCCGGGCCTCGGCCGCCTGGGTCGATTTCATGAGTGGTAGGGGGAACGGACTTCTTGTCGCATCCCGTGGCACCCATGGTGTATCCCGCAGGACAGTTTCCACCGCGTTGAGAATCAGATCGTGAACCCGGGCCTGTTCGCGGAAGCGGACCTCATGTTTCGTCGGATGGACGTTTACATCCACCTCCTCGGCAGGGACATCGATGAAGAGTACCACCACGGGATATCGCCCCTTTTCCAGGCAATTCCTGTAACCCTGAAGTATCGCGTGCTGCACGACCCGATCACGGATGTAGCGCCCATTGATGTAGGTATAGATGCCCGATGAAGAAGAGCGGCTGGACCCGGGACTGGCAATGAGACCTCTTACCGAACCTGCACTGCCCTGATGTTCCACTGGATAAAGCGCTGAGGCAAGTTGCCTGCCCAGAAGGGTCGTCGCCCGGTGGCGTAGTTCCGATTTTCCGACGGCAAAAACTGTTCTTCCGTCATTCAGGTAAGTGAAACGGATCTCTGGGCGGGAGAGAGCGAGCCTCGTCAGGAGCTCGGCTACATGACCCGCCTCCGTATCCACGCTCTTCATGAACTTGAGTCGCGCCGGAGTGTTGAAGAAGAGGTTACGAACGGAGATGACAGTTCCGGCAGCCATGCCGCAGGCCTTCACTTCCCTGATCTTCCCCCCTTCGGCGTAGATCTCGGTACCTTCGATCTTTGCTCGCTCGCATGTCGCTAGTGTCAAACGGGAGACCGACGCGATTGAGGGTAACGCTTCCCCCCGGAACCCGAGTGTGGTGAGGCTGAAAAGGTCGGCATCGCTGGAAATCTTGCTGGTGGCATGTCTCTCAAGGGCCAGCAGCGCGTCTTCCCTGGACATCCCGCTCCCGTCATCGGTGACGCGAATGAGCTTCTTTCCGCCTCCCTCTATTTCGACGATTATCTCGGAACAGCCGGAATCGAGGGAATTCTCCACCAGTTCCTTGATGACGGAGGCCGGACGCTCCACGACCTCTCCGGCTGCGATCTTGTTGGCAAGCTGTTCGGGAATGATTTTGATGCGTGTGGCCACAGAAACCTCGACTGGATGATCGTGGCTACCATAGCGTAAACGTCAGGACATTGTAAAGGGGGGGACAGAAAACATTCAGGAGCCGCTTCCGCAATGAAAGCGGCTCCCTGAACTATCGTATGACCAGGTATTCTAACTGCGCCGTCCCTCTTTCAACCGTAAGCACGCCACTCAGAGTGCTCATGCCGACGATTGTGGAATAGGAACTGTCATATCCACCACGAAGCGTAACAGCAATGTCGCGGTCCAAATTGAGTCCTGTTCCGAAAAGAGCATCTCTCAGCCGGAGAATGCCGGCAGGAGGAACTGCACTGTACGCTTCCTGGGGTTCAGGGTACCCGCCGAGTGAGGTCCTGACGAGGTAACCGAAAAGGGCGGTCGCAGAACGGTTTCCGGTCATGCTCACAGTACATTGAGTTCCGTTGGTAGTATCGCAACCGCTCCAGCCGTCGAAGACGGTCCGAGCCGAGGGCACCGCGGTCAGCACCACAGAGGATCCCCAGGGCATTGCTGTGCTGCAATTCGAGGAGCAGCTTCCTCCCGTGGAGTAGGAAACCGTCCCGCTTTCGACAAGGGCTACGGAGAGCTGGAAGGTCGGCCCGAAGGAAGCGGTGACGTTTCTGACCGAGGACATGGCAACGGTGCAAACGTTCCCCGCAACGCTATCACACCCGGACCAACCGGAAAAATAGGAGCTTGCTGAAGGAACGGGGGTAAGGGTCACGGTGGCGAGGCTGCTCACCTGCCTGCTGCAACCGGCCGAGCAGCTATCCCCCGTAGAGAAGCTGACAGTTCCGCTTCCGGTTCCGGAAAAAGCAAGGTTGAGCTGGTTGGCGGGTGCGAAAGTAGCCGCGACCTGCCTCGGGGAGGTAACCGTAACAGTACAGGAAGTACCGGCGGCGAAATCACATCCCTGCCAGTTGTCCAGAATGGAACCTGACACGGCCACCGCATTGAGGACGACGGTCGTGCCACTTGCATAGGTATTGGTGCAGGCGCCGCTGCAGCTCCCACCGACTGAGAAGTTGACGGTTCCGGAACCTGACATGGAAAGGTCCAGCGGATAGCGCTGAACGACATTCAGTGTGACGTTCTTTGCCGAGGACATCGTGACGGAGCAAACGTCCCCGGAAATGGAGTCACAACCAACCCAGCTGGTTATTAAGGAGCCGGAACCGAGGAGAGGGGTCAACGCGACTACCGCCCCTTCTTCCGCCAGATGTGAACAGTTCGCAGAGCAAGCGCTCCCCGTGGAGAGGCTGACCGTGGCACTGCCTGATCCCGCTATTGAAAGATTAAGTGGGAATGCGCGATTGAAGGTCGCAGTGATTGTTCGTGACGTATTCATAGTCACCATGCAGGTAAAACCTGCAAGAGAGTCGCAACCGCTCCAGGCCTTGAAGAGGGATTGGGAATCCGCAACGGGAGAGAGGGAGACGCTGCTTCCTGAGGCAAAAGCCTGGGTGCAACTGGTGGAACAGCTACCGGCACCCGCAAGGTTGACGGTGCCGCCCCCCGTCCCCTGCTGAAAGATGCTCAGAAGCACCGACGGCTGTACATTGTAGCTGAAGGTACGCACAGGCTCCGCATTACCCGTCACGTCTACGGCGAAGCACTTCAGCATGGTGGAAGCAGTCAGTGTTATGGGTTCGGTATACGTGGCCGATGCGGCAGTCGGATCAGTTCCGTCGAGGGTACAGCGTATTGTTGCAGGTTCGTTCGTTCTGAGCACCACCGTCACCGAATCGAGGTATGTTCCTTCTCCCGGTGCCGCAGTCGTCACGGGAGGAGTTGAGTCCTGCAGCAAAAAGACCCCGGAGAGCATCATCGGCAGATAGGGAGTACCGTCCCCCAACTCGCCGTAGTCGTTATTCCCTGTGCTCCAGATGCTCCCGGCGCCGTCGACGACAATTGAATGAGCATCACCGGCGGAAATCGCCGCAACATTAGATATCCCAGGCAGCTGAACTGCTATTAGGGAAGGTCCGGCTCCTCCGAGCTCCCCCGTCATGCTTCCGCCCCACCCCCAGAGTGTTCCGTCCTCCCTAAAGGCCAGGCTGTGGCTGGTTCCGGCAGCGACAGCAGTCACTCCATTCATCCCGACTACTTCTACAGGAAGTGAAGGAGTGATATCCATTCCCGGTGGCTTGACAGTGCCGTCTCCAATTTGCCCAGACTCATTGGCACCCCACGCTCTGATAGTTTTGTCCTGGATACGTGCAACAACGTGATTGTCCCCCGCAGCTATAGCGGTAACGCTGGCTACGGCAGCCTGTATGGGTACTGTGCTAGATGTAAAAGTGCCATCGCCCAGCTGGCCATAGCGGTTGCTGCCCCACGTCCAGACCGTTCCGTCGTCGCGAAGAGCCACGGCGTGGAGGTACCCGGCAGCGATTGAATAAATTCTCGACAGACCGGTCACCCTGACGGGAAGCGGCCTGTCGGTCTTGGACCCGTCGCCGAGTTGCCCCGCATAGTTTCCTCCCCACCCCCACACGGAACCGTCGCTTTTCAAAGCGAGGGAAAACCCGTCTCCGGCCGCAATGGCGATGATTCCGGCAAGTCCCTGAACCTGAATGGGGCTGCTGCTGTCGGATAATGTTCCATCCCCAAGCTGCCCGAAATAGTTGGCGCCCCAGGTCCATACCGAGCCGTCATCCTTGAGTGCCAGAGAATGGTCGGCTCCAGCCGCAACCGCAACGATGTTGGAAAGCCCGATAACAGCCCTCGGCGTCGAGCGGCCTGCGGTGGTTCCGTCCCCCAGTTGACCCGATGCGTTTTTCCCCCATGCCGCGACTGTTCGGTCATTTATCAGAGCTACTGTATGAGCGCCCCCCCCGGCAACCCGGAGTGCCGTCACATTGGGAACCCGCACGAAACCAGGCTTGAAAGTGCTGTCACCGTTACCCAGCTGGCCATTGGAATTGTTCCCCCATGTCCATACGCTTCCGCCTCCGGTTATGGCAACGGTATGACTTCCGCCGCAACCGGCCGTAAGAATTCCGATTAGACTTTCCACCTGCTCCGGAGCCGTACGGGCACCAGTAGTCCCGTCGCCCAGTTGGCCGTGGTCGTTTTCACCCCACGCCCATACCGTCCCGTCGGCCTTTACGGCGATGCTGTGGCCATCGCCGCCTTCGATGACGGTTACGTCTTCCAGCAGTTGCACCTTTCCCGGGAGCGCTCTGTTTGATGTCGTGCCGTCTCCAAGTTGCCCACGGGAGTTATCACCCCACGCCCATACGGTCCCGTCGTCCCGAAGGGCGAGACTGTGTCCGGCACCGGCAGAGAGCGCGACGACTCTGCCTAGACCCGCTACGGTCACAGGCATAGCCGACTCCCTAAACGTACCGTCGCCCAGCTGCCCTCCGGCATTGTCGCCGCACGCGCTGACGGTTCCGTCACTATTAAGCAACAAGGTGTGAAAGCCACCTGCGGCAATAGCGGAAACACCCGACACTCCCGGAATCTTAACGGGAGATTTTTGCCCAGTACTTGTACCGTCACCGAGCTGGCCGTAGCCGTTGTGCCCCCACGACCAAACTGTCCCGTCGGTCTTCAGGATCAGTGTGTGAAACATGCCCGCAGCAACCGCCGAAACGCCTGAAAGCCCCGGAACTTGGATCGGTGTACTGCTGTCGGTGGTCGTGCCGTTCCCCAGCTGGCCGTAATCGTTTCCTCCCCAGGTCCAAACGGAGCCATCCTCTTTCAGAGCCACCACGTGGTCATTACCGGCAGCAATGGCGACCACACCTGAAAAGCCGGGGATAGGCACTGGGGACCTTCTCTCCTCTAAAGATCCTTCTCCCAGTTGACCGCTACTGTTCTCCCCCCAGGAGAGAAGCGTACCATCACTTTTCAAGGCAATGGTGAATCGAGCGCCGGCGGCAATCTGAGGTGTAGCAGCATGAGCTGTGTTAGCTGCCAGGAAAAGAACCGTTGCAAGCAAAGGCACCAACCGCACCGCAAAGCTCCTCCAGCAGCGCTGGAAGGGCACTATCCTGCTCCTGGATTTAGACAGCACATGAAGTGAATCAATAAAAACATCCACGCGTTACATCCTCATCTTTTCATAATGGCTTCAGGGTGTATAATTAGCAAAAGCTAATAACACAACAAAAGGACACCCACATGAAGAACAGCTTGCGTATGATGGGGCTCCTGGTTTTGTTTGCCGCCGCATTTGCAGAAGGAGCCCCCACACCTACCACGGTCCCCGGCAGAATCAGGGGAAGCAAGCATGACCTTTCCACTCTGGATCAGTCCAACCAACGTGCCGAGATCTGCGTCTACTGCCATACTCCGCACAATACGGTAGAAGCGGTCCCTCTATGGAACAGGAACAATCCTTCGGCATACTTGTTCCGGCTCTACAACAGCCCCACCCTCAGTTCCGTCGTGCGCAGCACGCGGGTCATGGAATCTCAGAGCATATCCCTGTTCTGCATGAGTTGCCATGACGGAATAACGGCCATGGGAGACGTGAAAGTAAATCCTACGATTCCCAGCCAAAGAGGTGCTGTCGCACAGGGAATATTCGAGCTTCGCATTCCCCAACGGGCATATGAGAATCCGGGCCTGGGCTTCGACCTCAAGAATTCACATCCCATCGCCTTTGACTACAACCTGGCATACGAGGAAGACGACGGACTCAATCCGCCTTCACATGTAATGACAGCATTCAACGCACTCGCCAGAACCGGCGCGACAAAATCTCAGAATTTCCTCTATGGTCTCGATTCGAACATGTTCGAGTGCGCCAGTTGCCACAGAGTTCATGACCCTGGGAGCAGCGGAAACTTTCTCAGAATCGAAAATGACCATTCCCAGCTGTGCTTTGCATGCCACAACAAGTAGATCCAGGGTCTGCCGTAACTAGCGGGTTCATCATTGGAGTACGGTACCTCTGTCCGGAGTACTTTAACTCTGAAATCCCGCCTGCTCCCTCCGTTTTAACATCTATCAAAAATCCCCACATGTAGAATTCTAATCCTGATGCCGTGCCTGCCTCTATTCGCAATGGGGGTGGCGTGCATATTGCTCAGCCTTTTATGCACGTTACGTGCTGAATAAATGTTCAAATCTTCGGAAAAAGGGTTTTCGCCACCACCGCCCCCTTACACGTACGAAAACAGCACCAAGACAGTTAATTAGTTACAATTAACCGTCATATAACGTACAGTGTCTGGCAGTTTACGTACACATACATTTACTTAATCTAATTATTATTACTCGCATGGTTCATCATACGGAGGAAATCTTGGAATACCTGCTCAGGCTTCTATCCAGAAGCTGTTTTTGTCTGGCAGTACTCATACCGCTTATCGGTTTCAAGGCATTTGCAGCCGATACTACTCCTCCCGTAACCTCCCCAATACCCGCAATGGGAGTCTACGCTACGACCCAGGTTGTGACGCTTGCCTGCTCCGATGCATTCGGCAGTGGCTGTGCGACCACCTTCTACTGCCTCGGCACCGGCTGTAACCCGGATTCGATCTACACCGGCCCGGTTGAGATTTCATCATCCTCGCATCTCAGGTTTTATTCCACAGACATCGCTGGAAACCCCGAACCCGTCCGCACTCACACCTATTCCATAAACCCGGCACTTGCCTATCGTTTCGAACGACTTTGGCCGCAATTGCCACAGTCCTTCTACTTCAATGCGCCCCAGGCCGTGGCGGTGGATATATCGGGAAATATTTTCATCCTCGACACGGGCAACAACCGTATCCAGAAATTCGATGCAGGAAATCATTACATAACCCAGTGGGGGTCGTACGGCAGCGGCAACGGTCAGCTCAACCAGCCGCGGGGCATAGCCGTAGACGCAGCAGGGAACGTATATGTTGCGGACACCAACAACAGCCGAGTCCAGAAATTCGATGGAAACGGCACATACCTGGGGCAATGGGGGTCGTACGGCAGCGGCAACGGCCAGTTCGTACAGCCGCGAAGCTTGGCCATAGACTTCACCGGCAACATATTCGTTGCCGACACAGGAAACCACCGTATCCAGAAGTTCGACGGGAACGGGACATATCTTTCCCGCTTCGGCTCGTACGGCAGCGGCAACAGCCAGTTCATCCAGCCCCGTGGCGTGGCCGTCGATCCTTCAGGAAATATTCTCGTAGCCGACACCGCCAATAGCCGGATCCAGAAATTCGACGGAAATGGTGTCTATCTCGGGCAGTGGGGAACATCTGGTAGCGGCGCAGGACAATTCAACTACCCGCAGAGCATAGCAGCAGGAGCAGGCGGCGTATATGTACTCGACGCGGGCAACAACCGAGTCCAACAGTTCGACGGCAGCGGCGTCTATATATCCGAGTGGGGTTCCTATGGCACGGAAAGCAGCCAGATGGACTTTCCCTCAGCAATCTCCCTGGATTCGACCGGCAGCGTTTATGTTGCTGATGCGAACAACAACCGCATCCAGAAGTTCGATGGCAACGGCACGTACGTGACCGAATTCGGCTCCGGGGGAAGCGGTGACGGTGAATTTCGAAACCCGCGCCAAACTGCGGTTGATGCGAGCGGCAACGTATACGTGGTCGATTACAGCAACAGCAGGGTGGAAAAGTTCGACACTAACGGAAACTTCATTACACAGTGGGGTTCGGCCGGATTTGACAGTGGACAGTTCACGACTCCTGAAGGTGTGGCTGTCGACCAGAATGGCAACGTGTATGTCGCGGATACGGGAAACCACCGCATCCAGAAATTCGACGGCAACGGCAATCCTATAGCAGAATGGGGCTATTACGGCAGCGGGCCTGGGGAATTCAGCTATCCGGAGGGAGTGGCCGTTGATGCCGCCGGAAACATCTTCGTCTCCGACACCTACAACAACCGGATTGAGAAGTTCGACAGTACTGGTGCCTATCTTTCCCAATGGGGAACGTACGGTAGCGGTAACGGCCAGTTGAACCAGCCGAGAGGGCTTGCAGTAGACGGCGGCGGCAACGTATATGTAGTAGACTACAACAACAGCCGCATCCAGAAATTCGACGGCAGCGGAAATTACCTCGCCCAGTGGGGATCGTCAGGGCGCGGTGACGGCCAGTTCAGTAACCCCAAGGGAATAGCGGTTGACGGCACGGGATACGTCTTCCTTGTGGATACCGGCAACAACCGGGTGGAGAAGTTCGATGCAAGCGGCCGCTATCTGACGCAGTGGGGAAGCCTCGGCTCGGGCAACGGCGAGTTCAGCGCTCCCCAGGGGGTGGCCGTTGACGCCGCAGGCAACGTCTTCGTAGCCGACACCGGCAACAACAGGGTCCAGAAGTTCAACCTCGCCATCTCCGTGCCCGGCGCACCTGCGGCAGTCTCGGCTATCTCCGGAAACGGGCAGGCAACGGTAAGCTTCACACCACCCGCCGACAACGGCGGCTCCCCCATCATCTTCTATACGGTCACTTCAAACCCCGGCAACGTAAGCGCCACCGGCACGGCCTCCCCAATCACCGTCCCAGGCCTTGTCAACGGCACCACCTATACCTTCACAGTCACCGCAACCAATGCAGCAGGCGCAGGAGCTGCTTCGGCACCATCATCCCCCGTAACCCTGCAGCTGATGCACCTGTTGAGCGTATCGGTCACAGGTAGCGGTGCCGTTCACTCCTCCCCCGCTCCAGACATCAACTGCTCGGGTTCCTGCTCCCAGGCCTATGTCGAGGGAACTACCGTAACCCTCTCCGCTACACCTGCAACCGGTTACACCTTCGGCGGATGGAGCGGGGCATGCAGCGGTACCGGGGCATGCAGCATAACGATGGACCAGCCGAAGAGCGCTTCGGCGACCTTCGTTGCAGACCTTACCCCTCCCCAGACAACAGCGTCACCGGGGGCCGGCACCTATCGAAGCGCCCAGAGCGTAGTTCTTACCTGCACCGACGGCGAAAGCGGCTGTGGGGCGACCTACTACTGCACAGGCAGCGGCTGCACCCCCACCACCCCCTACAGCGGCCCAATCCCCATTGCCGCCACATCGGTCCTTCGCTTCTACTCGACCGATCTTGCCGCAAATGCGCAGGCCGTGCAG
The DNA here is from genome assembly GCF_900187405.1 of Geobacter sp. DSM 9736. Taxonomy (NCBI): domain Bacteria; kingdom Pseudomonadati; phylum Thermodesulfobacteriota; class Desulfuromonadia; order Geobacterales; family Geobacteraceae; genus Geobacter; species Geobacter sp. DSM 9736. Next base: position 699,007 of record NZ_LT896716.1, on the reverse strand, counting down.
ACTCTCCCCTACACCATCGATCCCGCTCTGGTTTACGCCTTTCAGTACCTCTGGGCGCAGACCCAGCCGCAAGGGGTGGCGCTGGATGCATCCGGCAACCTCTACGTTGCCGACACCACTAACCACCGGGTACGCAAGTTCGACTCAACCGGAACCCTTCTCACCCAGTGGGGGAGCTTCGGGGCAGGAAACGGCCAATTCGACGCTCCTCAGGCAGTCGCGGTGGACGGATCGGGGAACGTCTTTGTGGCCGACACCGGCAACAACCGGATTCAGAAGTTCAGCGCTGCGGGCGTATATACGGCTCAATGGGGCAGTCTAGGCTCCGGCAACGGACAGCTTTCAGGCCCACAGGGGATAGCCGTCGATGGTACCGGGAACGTGATCGTTGCCGATACCGGCAACAACCGCATCCAGAAGTTCAATGCAAGCGGCGGCTACCTTGCCCAGTGGGGAGCATCGGGAACGGGAATCGGGCAGTTCAGCGGCCCTCAGGCAGTCGCGGCGGACGGGGCAGGCAACGTCTTTGTTGCCGACACCGGCAACAACCGCATCCAGAAGTTCAATGCAAGCGGCAGCTACCTTACCCAGTGGGGAAGCCTCGGCTCGGGCAACGGGCAACTCTCGGCTCCACAGGCAATCGCAGCGGACGGTGCGGGGAATGTCTTTGTCGTGGATACCGGCAACAACCGTGTGGAGAAGTTCGACGCAAGCGGCCGCTATCTGACGCAGTGGGGAAGCCTCGGCTCGGGCAACGGCGAGTTCAGCGCTCCCCAGGGGGTGGCCGTTGACGCCGCAGGCAACGTCTTCGTAGCCGACACCGGCAACAACAGGGTCCAGAAGTTCAACCTCGCCATCTCCGTGCCCGGCGCACCTGCGGCAGTCTCGGCTATCTCCGGAAACGGGCAGGCAACGGTAAGCTTCACACCACCCGCCGACAACGGCGGCTCCCCCATCATCTTCTATACGGTCACTTCAAACCCCGGCAACGTAAGCGCCACCGGCACGGCCTCCCCAATCACCGTCCCAGGCCTTGTCAACGGCACCACCTATACCTTCACAGTCACCGCAACCAATGCAGCAGGCGCAGGAGCTGCTTCGGCACCATCATCCCCCGTAACCCTGCAGCTGATGCACCTGTTGAGCGTATCGGTCACAGGTAGCGGTGCCGTTCACTCCTCCCCCGCTCCAGACATCAACTGCTCGGGTTCCTGCTCCCAGGCCTATGTCGAGGGAACTACCGTAACCCTCTCCGCTACACCTGCAACCGGTTACACCTTCGGCGGATGGAGCGGTTGTGATATCGCCCAGGGAAACTCATGCACCGTGACCATTTCGCGGGCGACATCAGTATCGACCCGCTTCGACCCCATCCCCTCCTTCGGATTTGTTGCAGTTGCAGGAGGCTCTTCTCACAGCGGTGGTGTAAAGAGCGACGGCACCGTATGGATGTGGGGTAAAAACGGCAGCGGTCAGCTCGGTGACGGAACCATGAGCAACAGATCGCATCCGGTGCAGGTACCCGGCCTTTCCGCCGTTACCGCCATATCGCTCGGCTATGACCACACAGTCGCCCTCAAAAGCGACGGAACCGTGTGGACTTGGGGATGGAACGGGAACGGCCAGCTCGGGGACGGAACAACAGCGAACAGGACGCTGCCCGTCCAGGTACCGGGACTTAGCGGGATCGCCGCCATTGCCGCCGGCTACGACCACACCCTTGCACTGAAAAACGATGGAACGATATGGGCATGGGGATGGAACGGTGACGGCCAGCTCGGAGACGGAACCAACACGATCCGCCATACACCGGTCCTGGTAAACGGAATATCGGGAGTAACTTCCGTCGCTGCCGGAGGGTATCACTCAAGTGCCCTAAAAAACGATGGCACTGCCTGGAGTTGGGGCGCCAACGATTACGGTCAGCTGGGGGAGGGAAGTACTACTGGCAGCCTGACTCCGGTCCAGGTCAGCGGGTTGTCCGGAATTACGGCCATCGTCGCAGGAGGAGCTCATTCCGGGGCTCTCAAGAACGATGGGTCTGTATGGATGTGGGGATGGAACTACTACGGACAGCTGGGGGACGGAACCAACACTGACCGGAAAAGACCGGTTCAGCTTACGGCTTTGACGGGAGTGACCGAACTGGGCGCAGGCTACAGCCACACCGTAGCGAAAAAGTTCGACGGCACCGTCTCCACCTGGGGATGGAACTATTACGGGCAACTGGGGGACGGAACCGCCACGAACAGCAGGGAGCCGCTCCAGGTACCCGGTATTGCCGCAGTTCGCGCCATAGCTGCGGGTGGCTACCATACAATGGCCATCGTTACTGACGGCACCCTCTGGGGATGGGGGGACAACGGCACCGGTCAGCTGGGAGACGGGACCGCCATCGGCAAGCGCAGTTTCCCGGTGCAGGTCGATATTTCAGTGAGGCTCTCGCGTCAGGGGCAGCCGGATCTCTTCTTCCCCTCTTTCTCGGCGGCCCTTGCGGCGGTGCCGCAGGATAGTCTTGCCCTTCTAACAACCTGGCAAAAACCCTATGTGGAAAGTATCACAGTCGACAAACCCGGGACGACGGTCACCATCGGTTCGGCCTTCGATGCCTCCTACGCCGAACCTCTCGGGCCGACGGTGCTCAAAGGGACAGTAACGGTGAAGAGCGGCACGCTGATCTGCGACAATGTCATGATCCAATGAACAACGCCCCCGGGCCGGGACCTTTACCCGACTCGGGGGCGTTCGTTTATCGGAAATGGCGTCTCACGGTTTGGCGTAGTGCGGCGACTGTGCCTCCAGCGCAAAAGCAGGCTGCAGGAGTTCGTCGATCTCGGAGCTGCCCAGAGTCTCGTGGGTAAGGAGCTCGGAAACCAGGAGCTTGAGTGAATCCATGTGCGCCAGCAGAAGATCTCGGACCTCGGAGTATGCACCCGTTACGATCGACCTGATCTCCGTATCTATCTCCACAGCCGTTGCATCGCTGAAGGATTTCCTTCCCCCCTCTCCGGAAGCCGGGTCCTGATGGCCGAACGCCACTGGACCGAATGCTTCGGACATTCCCCATTCAGACACCATTTTCCGCGCCACATCGGTCGCGCGGGCGAGGTCGTTTCCCGCGCCGGTGGTCGTCGTACTGAAGACAAGCTCCTCGGCGGCCCTCCCCCCCATCAGCACCTTGATGTGGGCGACCAGCATCTCCTTCGTGTAGCAGTGTATATCCTCTTCCGGAATCTGGACCGTGACCCCAAGCGCCCTCCCCCGTGGAACTATCGACACCTTGTGCACCGGATCGCACCCCGGCACGAGGCGAGCCACCATGACATGACCCGCTTCATGGTAGGCGGTGCTGAGTTTCGACTTCTCCGAGAGCACCATCGACTTCTTCTCCACCCCCATCATAACCTTGTCCCTCGCCATGTCGAGATCCGTCATCTCCACGAGAGGCTTGTTGGCTCGGGCTGCCAGTATGGCTGCTTCATTCACTACGTTGGCGAGATCGGCACCTGAAAATCCTGGGGTACCTCGGGCGACAAGGTGCAGATCCACATCGGGAGCAAGGGGCACGTTCCGGGCATGGACCTTCAGTATCTCCTCCCGGCCCTTTATGTCCGGAGAACCCACTACGACCTGACGATCGAACCGCCCGGGACGCAGCAATGCCGGGTCGAGTACCTCGGGGCGGTTGGTGGCGGCGATGACTACTATTCCCGAGGTCACGGTAAAACCATCCATCTCCACCAGGAGCTGGTTCAGGGTCTGGTCCCTTTCGTCGCTTGCCCCGTTTCCTCCGGAATCACGCCTTCGCCCTACCGCATCGAGCTCGTCGATGAATATGATGCATGGAGCAGCCTTCTTTGCCTGAGCAAAGAGATCACGTACCCGGGACGCACCGACACCGACATACATTTCGACGAACTCAGACCCGGACATGGAGAAGAAGGGAACGCCGGCCTCACCCGCCACGGCTCGTGCAAGAAGGGTCTTACCAGTTCCCGGAGGGCCGACCAGTAGCACTCCAGTCGGCATCTTTCCGCCAAGCCTGGAAAACCTGAAGGGATCCTTGAGGAAGTCAACCGTCTCCATCAGCTCCCCCTTTGCCTCTTCGGCCCCCGCCACATCGGTGAACAGCGTATTGGTACGTGCACCATCTATACGCTTGGCCTTGCTGCGGCCGAACACGGCCATCCTCTTCATGATGAAGACAAGGGGAACAAGGAGCACCAGGATGAAACCGAGCTCGAACCAACGGATTTTTGCTTCGGCAGGGGTCGAGGTAAATTCTACGTGCCTGTCGAGAAGGAGTTTTGAGAGATCAGCATCGCTCGGCCGGTAGAGCTGGAACGATCCTCCCCCCTTTGCCTCCGCTGTGATGGAATCACCCTCCAACCTTACCCTTACGATCTCACCGGCACTCACCTTATCCACGAAAGCCGTATAGCTGATCCTGCTCGGTGCTGCATCGGCGTGGTTTCGCCACAGATAGACACCACCAGCGATGCCTCCGACCACTGCAAAGACTATAAGAAACTTGAACAGCCGGACATACCAGGAAACACTCATGATCACCTCTTTGAAATATACAGTACCTGTAGCGGAACAATTTCACGCCAGCACAGGGTACGACATGTGATCATGATTTTCTGTGACGGGGAGCACGCCGGAAACAATGATTTCCGGGAGTGAGGAATAGAAAGGTCATCTTTTTTCAAACTTGTTCAGGGGAAATCGGGAAGAAGTTGAAGGATCTCTTCACCTGTCAGGCGCCTCCGCGCCATGAGAGCATCCGCTATGATGACTACTGCGTCCCAGATGCCGCTATCGAAGTAGTGCTTGAGTGCGCTACCGATATCGACGACCACATTCTGGATATCCGACTCGGAAAGACCCTCGGAAAGGAGAAGGGCGTGATACCGGTCGATGTCGTGGGAAGCCTGCTCACGCAATTGGGGCAGGAGCGGTCCAAGCTCGATCCCCTTGCGGTAAAGATGCTCGCACTCTCCGAAAAACCCGCTGTACGCGATGAGGCCGTTCTCGAAGACGGTCGTCTGTATCTTGTGGAACCGGATCCCACCGGTGAGCCCGTGAACGGTGATATTCAGCTCGTCGTACTCCTCCGTTACATCGACACCGGTGTGGCTGATGAAGACTTCCGCCACGATGCCGCGGCGGATCATCGTCGCGACGACGGCATGAGCGGCCTCATGAATTGCCGACTGCTCGATCTTCGAGAATGGAAATTCCTTTTCCGAATGGAGGGAGTAAAGGGGAGAGATTCTCTTCCGACTGCCTATGTGAATAGCCTCCAGCCCCCCTGAAATCATGGCACCTCCCGTCCGGCTACCTGCTTCGCGGATGCCTAGTCGCTCTCACCCCGCTTCGGCATGAAGTAGCTTCTCATCAGTTCCTCCGGATCTATTCCCAAATCCTTTGTTCCGGGGTCCCTGCTGGCAAGAAAGAACATTACGCTTACCATCATCTCCATTCCATGATCACGGATGATCCCTTCGATGACCGAGCGCTTCGCCTCGCCGAATGCACTGATCATGGAGGCCATTTCTTCGGGGTTGGGCGCCATTCGGGAGCCCATGAAAACGCCGCTCCCCTTCACGCCAACAAAGATGGTGACCGAGCTGATTTCGGAATCTTCCGGAACATTCGACAGAAGCTGGGCCATCGGAATGGAACAGGTAAGTTCATTCTTTCTCATGGCATCCTCATCATGGAGACAAGGAAAATGTCTCCTTTTCAAGCTATTATAGAGGGTGCCGGATGATCTGCAATGACCTGGTCGATGGTTGCCTGCTTTTCGTTACCTGCTCGGGTTAAAATGCCTCAACGAGCTGAAGCAAAAGGCCCCTTCCGGAAAAGGGGCCTTTAAAGAACATTCACCTGTACTCGTACGCCGGCTATCCTACCTGGGAGCCGGACTCTCCTCTTTTTCCGTCGGCACCGGCTCCATAGCCTGCACACCTGCCTCCTTCGCCAGTTTGTCGAGGAAAGCCTGCGCTTTTTGCTGCTCGAACCGGGGCTTGAGGAGGGTGCGGATATACTCCTGTGCTTCCTCGTAAGGTGCCGTACGCTCCTCTGTCCGCTCATCCACCTTCAGTATGTGATAGCCGAAAGGCGTTTCGACAACCGGACTGACCTCCCCTGCCTTAAGGGCGAAGGCAGCTTTTTCGAACTCCTCGGAATTGGTTTTACCGGGGGTGAGAAGGCCCAGCTCACCTCCTCTGGGTGCTGAGTCGGCGTCATCGGACGAAGACTTGGCCAAAGCGGCAAAATCAGCTCCTTCCTTCAGTTGCTTAAGTATATCCCCCGCCCTTTCCCTGGCCTTTTCCTTCGCGGCCGGGGTAGCGTCCTTCGGAACTTCGATGAAGATCTGGCGCACCTTGACCATGGTCGGAAGAAGAAATTCCTCCTGGTGCTCGGCGTAATATTTCTTCACCTCCTCATCAGGCACGGTTATGTCGGCAACCACAACCTTCCGCAGGTACTGCTCGGCCAGAAACCCGTCAATTACATACCCAAGTTGCTCCTTTACCTCCGGCTTGCGGTCGAACCCCTCTTTCCGCGATCGGGCCGCCGCAGCCCTTGTGACAAGCAGTTGCCTCACGACCTGAGCGCGCTGCGCCGGATCCGACTGGAGCTTTTCAAGCGCTTCCGACGACTGGTATCCGACAATCCGCTCCAGATCGGCTTCACGCAGAACGAAGTCACCCACCTTCCCCAGAACCGGATTGATTTCTTCCGCAGATGTCGTGGCAGCTACAACCAGCGACACCGTTAATCCCAGCATCACGTTTTTGAGCATGTGTTCCCCCTAGATGTAGGTTGCATAGGAGCGGGTCGGGACAAGCAACCTCGCCCTTACCGGCATTGAATATCATCCGCCGGGGATGTTGCCAAGGAGAAAAATCCAACGGGAGGATACCCACTATTTTCTTTTAATGCGGAGAATATGGTGTAGAATCTGTGACATTGCACCTGAAGGAGGATCTACATGGGATTTACAATCACAGAAAACGTAACATGGGTAGGAAAGGTCGACTGGGAACTCAGAAGATTTCACGGCGAAGAATATTCCACTCACAGGGGGACGTCGTACAACTCGTTTCTTGTCCGAGACGAGAAAACCGTCCTCATCGATACCGTTTGGGCCCCCTTTTCCTCGGAGTTCGTTGAGAATCTCAGAAGGGAGATCGACCTCTCCAAGATTGACTACATCATCGCCAACCATGGTGAGGTGGACCACAGCGGAGCGCTTCCGGAGCTGATGCGCCTCATTCCCGACACCCCCATCTACTGCACCGCAAATGCAGTAAAGTCCCTCAAGGGCCAATATCACCAGGATTGGAACTTCAGGACCGTGAAGACCGGGGACCGCCTGAACATCGGGTCGAAGGAGCTCATCTTCATCGAGGCTCCCATGCTTCACTGGCCCGACAGCATGTTCTGCTATCTCACCGGAGATAGTATACTTTTCAGCAATGACGCTTTCGGGCAGCACCTGGCCACGGACCGTATATTCAACGACCTGGTTGACCAGGCGGAACTGCATCAGGAATCGATGAAGTATTACGCCAACATCCTGACCCCCTTCAGCTCGCTTGTTGTAAAGAAGATCACGGAATTTGCCAATCTCGGACTTCCCCTCTCCATGATATGCACGAGCCACGGAGTGATCTGGCGCGAAAATCCGCTTCAGATCGTGGAGAAGTATGCCCAGTGGGCGGCGAATTATCAGGAGAACCAGATCACCGTCATCTATGACACCATGTGGAACGGAACCAGACGTATGGCGGAGCTTATAGCCGAGGGCATAACGGAAGGGGACCAAGAGGTGGCGGTGAAAATCTACAACGTTGCCCGGTCCGACAAAAACGACGTAATCACTGAGGTGTTCAGGTCGAAAGCCCTTCTCGTCGGCTCCCCGACCGTCAATCGTGGCATGCTCTCCTCCGCGGCGGGGATTCTTGAAGAGATCAGGGGGCTCGGCTTCAGAAACAAAAAAGCAGCGGCCTTCGGGGCGTATGGGTGGAGCGGAGAATCTGTCAAGATGATCACGGAACGGCTCAAAGAGAGTGGCTTCGAGGTAATCAACGAAGGGCTGAAGCGCCTCTGGAACCCGGATGAGCAGGGAAATGCGGAATGCATCGCATTCGGTAGGGATTTCGCACAGCAGGTGAAATAGAGTCAATTCGTCCGGCTGGAAAAGTTATAAGATCGAGGGGGCAGGCCGCTACAGAAGCCTGCCCCCTTCCCACTTTTCAGGTGCTGCTGAACAAATCTCTCCTCGACAGGAACGGCGCGACCTGATCTGCGCAGTTACGGCATCACGTGCGCCTTCCCGGCCCGACCGGGTGGCGGTGACGACGGGTTTGCGCTCCTTCTTCCTGCTCCTCCCGAAGCTGTTCCACCATAAGGTGCAAGGCACGCTCGGGCAAAAGCCGCGCAGCAACAGGAAAAACCTGATGTTCTTCCCGCTCCGCATGAGCTTCGAAAGTCTCATCGAGCAATTCCAACTTTGTCCGCCATCGTCCCGAGTCGGGATCAAGGCGCTCCAGCTGCTGCAAAAGTTCCCTGATTACTTCATGATCAGCCATAGCATCATATATTAGCCCCGCCACCTCCCGGTATTCCTCCATCTTCCGGTAGAAATTCTTCTCCTCCAGCTCTGCACAGCGCAGGTAGGCGGCCTGCAGCTTGCCGAAAAGGTACTCCTTGTCGTTGGCAGCGCTGCTCTTCAGCTCGTCGATAATCCTCCTGACCGAGCGGTGCCCACTTGCAAGGCTGTCCAGGAGATCCACATCGACAGGTTCCTTCCCCTCGTGTAAAGCCATCACAGCCTCCTTGTCCCGCGGGGGTGGAAGTGCCGCAGAAGCCGGGCTTGATAAGCTATTCTTCAAAAAGCTTAATCCGACGCCAAACTTTTGCAAGCAACGTTGCCGTCATCATCGGTCATCAGCTGCTGCGAAGAGGCTGTCGGCAGTCACTGCAGAAGGGAAGGTCCGGCAGTGTTTCTCCTGCGGCAAACAGTTTGACTTCCCGTCCGGATTTACGGTAAATATTTCCTGATCCGAAACATCAGGGTGCATACGCGACAATACTAAACCACCCGCGAGGGTGGGGCGGAAAGCCTACAGGGTCTCACGAAGACAGCCGGGTTGCCGAACTATCACAAACGATATGGGGCACCCGGCTTTTCTTTATCTGCGCAGGAAATACACCTCAGCAAGCGGCCACCATTGGTCCAGAACCAGGGAGCGCATCAATCACGATGATCGCCGTACGACAACTTCCCCGAGGCATCCGCTGGGGAGCGGGTGCCATGGCCATATCGATCCTCGCCCTCATCTTCGCATCGCATTTGCTCAACGAGCCCATCCGCAGCTACATGGAGAAGGAGATGAACCGCAGCCTCAAAGGATATTCCGTAAGGCTGCCGGAATTACGGGTAAACCTGATGAGCCTATCGGTAACGCTGAAAGGTCTCACGGTATGCCAGGAAGCAGATCCGGATCATCCGATCGCACAATTCCCTTTTCTTCGCGCAAGCGTCCACTGGCGCGCACTTCTCTCCCGCAGGCTCGTGGGTGAGTTTCGTCTGGACCGACCGAAGGTGAGCATTAACCTGAAGCAGCTGCGCACCGAATCAGCCGATGCGGTCCCGATCAAAGAACGGGGATGGCAGCAGGCGGTGCTGGCTATCTACCCTCTCAAGGTCGATCTCCTCAGCATCAGTAACGGCGAAGTCATCTACCTGGATGAAGACACGATGCGCCCCCTTCACCTGAGCAGCCTGAACCTCAAGGCTACCAACATCCTCAATATAAGCGCACCTGAAAAAGTCTACCCATCCTCGTTCCATCTGGACACCTTCGTCTTCGGAACAGGCCGCGGCACCCTCGACGGCGTCGCCAACTTCTTCGCGGAGCCGCATCCGGGCCTCAAGGCCCGCTTCAAGCTGGACAAGGTGCCGATCGATCTGATCAAGCCGATCATCGCCCGGTCAAATCTTGCGATCACCGGAGGAGTTCTCCAGACATCCGGGGAAATAGAGTATGCCCCTACATTCAAGAGCGCCCACCTGGAGGATATGACGATAAGGGGCATGAGAATCGATTACATCCATACCTCCCGCACGGCCGCTGCCGAGAAAAAACGCGCCGCAGCGGTCCGAGAGACAGCCGGCAGGTTGAGCAATAATGCCGAAATTCGCCTTCAGGTGGATAAAATCCGGCTCGCCGGATGCACCATCGGGGTAAAGAACCGCGCTGCCAGTCACCCTTACCATCTCTATGTGAGTGATGCAAACCTCCTGCTCTCGAATCTCTCCAACCAGTTATCCCGCGAACCGGCCAGGAGCAGCCTGCGGGGGAGATTCATGGGGACCGGCACCACTACTGCCACAGCCAGCTTTCGTCCCGGAAAACGAGGGATCGAGCTCGATCTGCAAGTAAAGATAGAGGGGGCTCAGCTGACCGGCATGAACAACATGCTGCGGACCTATGGGGACTTCGACGTCTCCGCCGGCCTTTTTTCTTTCTACTCGGAGCTCCACATAAGGAATCAGCGAATCTCGGGGTACATAAAGCCGTTTTTCAGGGATATGCAGGTATATGATCGCCGTATGGACAAGGGAAAGAATGTCGGGAGCCAGCTGTACGAAATGATGGTGGCGGGGGTTGCTACTCTCCTGGAGAACAGGTCCAGGAACGAGGTAGCCACCAAAGCTGATATTTCGGGTCACCTGAACGATCCGAAGACCAGTGTATGGCAGATAGTGGGCCAGCTGTTCAAAAACGCATTCATCCGAGCCCTCATGCCGGGATTCATCAGCTAACGCGCAAAAAAAACCGGAGTCCTCAGCTGGACTCCGGCGCTCTTCGCTTACTACCTCCACAACGTATTAGAATGTAGCCCGCCTGTGGGTCGGGGTACGATGTTTGGGTTTGTCAGTCTTATCGAAGTCTGCCGTAGCTTCTCCTTTGGAAGCGACGTCACGGGCACCGGTCCGCTCCAGCAGATCTTTCGCGCGTTTCGTCCAGTCGGAATTGTCGGAATGCACCGACAGAAGGATACCCCCTTCCCTGATCATTCCCTCATACCGTTTCGCCTCATATTCAGGAATGCCCAGACCCACCAAAGCTCCGGCAATTCCTCCTACCGCTCCTCCTACTCCCACTCCTGCCAGCATTGAAACTATCGGCCCAGCTGCTACAAACGGGCCTATGCCGGGTATTGCCAGTGCACCGATTCCGGCCAACCAGCCCAGCGCGCCGCCTATGACCGCGCCCGTGCCCCCGCCGGCTGTCGCCCCTTCAGGAGCCTTTGTCTCTTTTTCGTGGGCAAATTCTTTTGTGCCGACATTCTCCGGAAAGAGTACCGATATGTCAGTGTTGCGGAACCCGGCAGCCTTCAACTCGTCCACCGCCAGCTCCACACTATCACGATTGGGATAAATCCCGAATACAGCCGTGTTTTTCCCTGCCATGACGTGTACCTCCCTGTTGCCTATCCCTTCGGGGCTTTTGCCCCCTCGTCTCCCCCTCCTCCGTGAAGTAATTCAAGCTATTCCTGAGATCCTACAGCTTCAGGAGAGCCCGGACAGAACAACTATAGCCTCTTTGATATATAAAAATTATATCACTTTGCCACCGCCATTCCGAGTTTTTCGTGGATGAGCCGATTCAGATAAAAAGATCGATCCTCGCCTCGACGAACCCCTTAAACGCCAAATTAATCTTTTCCCGCTGCTCCTCGGTAAGCAAATACGGGTGCCCTTTGCTGCACGTAAGCAGATCTTCGCTGTTCAACCGAGCATCTATGCAGATAACCTGTTCGCCGCAGTAGCGACAACTAAAATGGATGCACGAACGTCCCATGGCACTCTCCTTTTGCTCAGTATAGAAGCCGCATCGGATAATGAACAACCGCAATCGGAGTGGCAGTGAATGATGGGCAGGGAGTCCTACGGGGAACCAGGGGCATTGATCCGAGAGCTGCCTCTTTCCTGCAGCGAGCTGTGTGAAAGCGACCGTCTGTGCGGGTAAGGGCCCTGAGGAACTGCATCACAGATGCTTTCTATAGCGTCCAGATCGAGGGTTCTTCCAGCCAGGTCGCGAACGAGTTCCAGTTTCTCTTTGTCCTCTGCGGTTATCTTGGATACGTCATCGTGGATGATACGCAACAGTTCCGCCGTAGTGTGGCGTTGCGTGCGCATGTACGGTATCCGGCTCCGATCGAGGATACGCTGCGTGACGGCGTTGACCGGTATTATCCCCGGGATGATCAGGCCGACGATGCGTCTTCGATACTCCGGCATCATGTAAAGATGTGACAGGGTCACCAGAAGTTCGTCCCGATTGCTCGTCACGACAAGGAGCGATCCCTCCTTCAGGAGCTCCGCCACACGTTGAGGCGGTGCCGCGGCCACCTGCACATGATGGATGATACGACCGGCTTCCCGCTGATTCCCCACCAGGGGGAGCTCCAACAGCCATGAAATCCGGCGCAGGGTCGGGTTCGAGAGCACCGGCTCCCAGTCGAATCCGCTCAGGACGCCAAAAGGCTCCTCGGCCAGGGCGCGGCGCAGATAATCCATCATCCTCTCACGTTTCTCCGGAATTATCTTGTTCACGAGCAATGCCCGCACCTGAACCTGTTCCTGCCTGAACAGAGCCAGCCCCATTTGCACTTCGTCGACGACTTTCCCCAGCCCGCCGCCGGCCAGAAGCATCACTGGAACATTCAGCAGCGACGCTATACGTGCATTGGACAGCTTCATCACCGATCCCACACCCGGATGCCCCGAACCTTCGATGACCATGAAATCGCAGCGCTTCTCGATTTCCGCGCACGAGCTCATGATACGATCGATCAGCGCATCCGTCGATATCTCGCCATCGACCATCCTGTGGGTCGTGTCCGGATATATCACCACCGGCGACATCCACGGGAGTTGGCGGCGCAGACCGAAGACTTCGGCCATAAGCGCAGCGTCCTTGTCGACGAACATCCCCCGTGCGGAAACAGGTCTTGCGCCGAACGGTTTCATGAAGCCGATCCGCTTGTACTTCTGCCGCCCAAGGTGCAGCAAGGCAAGGCTTGTGACTGTCTTCCCGCAGTGCTGCCCGGTGGCGGCGATGAAAATCTTTCTGGCCATGGCACCCCTTTCGTGCGTAACACTATAGTAAAAGGTTACGTTGCCGGACGAAGGAGTCAAGATGGGCGCGGAAGGCGCTGCGGCAATGGAAGAAGGAGGAAGGAAGGGATGATTACGGAGATCGGGAGCAGTATTTTCGGCAGCTTGTTATTCGACAACCGAGACAAGGGCAGTTGCCTTTATGGTCGTCTCGGAGGGATCAAGGTGCATGAAAGGGCGAGCCTGATACGCACGGCGGACAACGCCGCCGGAGTGGTCGAGAAGGGTTCGAAGCCTGTCGTGGTTGACCTGATGGGTGACCAGTGAAAGGGCCGTTTCGGCGGTAAACCAGCTGACTTCCGGGCTCTCCTCACTGGGGGTGAGGTCTCCGCTGCGGTATCTGCCCATGAAACCATAAATGATCGCTGGAGGGTGGCAAACCTTCGACCAAACCGCTGCCAACGGCCCCGGTTCCACCGTCGTGCCAGTCTCTTCCAGCACCTCCCGGCATACGGCTTCGGTCAACGATTCTCCAGCCTCCACCCTGCCCTGGGGCAGCTCCCAGCCTCTTCTGAAATGCCTGATCAGCAGGACATCGCCCACAGGATTCCTGACGAGGCAGGTGACAACTACGGTCTGGTTTTCTTCACCCATTGCTTCGATCCTGGAGGCCGGGACTCTGTAGCGGCCCCGTCGAGCATTGTTTTGCTGAGCAAAACGTGGTGCAAGATTAGCAGATGCAGGTTGGATTGTATAGTGATTGTATCACCAGCAGATGCTTAGTAAAGCGTTCTAATCCGGACATTTACCTTCCAGATGGTGATGCAGTAGTAGAGCTTACCGCTGTTGGGTTCGCAACCGTTCGTATTCCCCGTAGTCGGGTGATTCCGGCCTCCCGACCTTTTCCGCCGGAGTCGTCTGCAGATCATTGCGGACCCGGAAGCCCTCATACATCCCCTGACGAAGCCTTTCAGAGCTGCAGCCTGTAAGCATCAGCAACCACAGGGCCACTAGCGTGAGTTTTCTGCTGTTCACGGTGGAGCCTCCCAAACAAATAGAATACCTGTTATTTCTCATCGATGGACCGGCCAGCCAAAAGCTCAAGAGGCGCCTCAAGCGTTTCCCCGGTAGCCGTTACGTAGAGAGTTCCGCCGGTAATCGTCACATCCCAGCTGACCGATCGCTCCAGCCCGGCCGCAAGCCGCCTCACAACGTCAAAATCTAGTCCTATGACCGTTACATTCGATGCCGGGCGAAGCTTCCCAAGTTGCTGTTCGTCCCAGCGGAAGCGGTTTGCGGCAGAAGCCAGAAGGAGGACCCGGCCGGCATGGCGCGCCGCCTTCAGGAGCCGCTCCGGTTCCGGCGTCCCCACCTCGATCCAGAGAGCCACCGGGTCATCGCTCTCTTTTACCCATAAGTCGGGCTCGTCCCCGGCGCATATCCCCCTGGTGAAGGCGAGTCCTGGTGTGTAGCAGACGGCGTACGCCAGAAGCCGCAGCACAAGCCGCTCCGCGGTTTCAGACGGATGCCGGGCAACGGTGGTTTGTAAAGAGTCGTAGATACCGCAATCGACGTGAGAAAGCTGGATCGAGGCACGGTAAATGGTGGATGGTAGAGCCATGGGCTTGGTTATTTCCCCGGGATCGTGATGCAGAGGCACTGTGCTTCGGCATAGACGGTCTCCCCGCAGAAGATCCGTCCATGCACCATGATCTTGCGCCCTTCTGCCGAAACCACCTGGCTCTCCACCGTTACCACTTTCTGCAAGGGGAGCATGGCACGGAAGCTCACGTTGAGGTTTCCAACTACGATGGGATACCCTGCCGCCCATGCGGCCAGCCCCAGCGCCTCATCCATCACTGCGGATACAGCGCCGCCGTGTGCATGGCCCGGTGGGCCTTCGGTTTCGGGGCCGAACCAGATACGGGCATGAAGATGCTGCTCGGCATCACGGTAGTAGCGAACACGGAACCGGTTACCTTCAGGCTCACCCGAGACGAAACGAAGCGATTCACCGACCAGTGACGGCGCATCGAACTGAACCCAGCCGGTCTCACCGCTCAGATCCACTGCCGGACCGGGAGAGGCGGATACTTTTTCCACTGCACTATTTCCCACGGACTCTTCTCCTTCGAATTTCTGTCTTGCGTTGAACGGCGCACACCATATCAGACTTTATCGTGGAAATAAAGGTGTGGAGGCGCAGGGGACCACTAGATGGCCAACTCTCCGATGAAGGGTTGATTTCCGCTTCGCGTTGGGCTATGATGCGCCACCTGAAAAAAGAGCTTAATTGGTACACGATAATACTAAACCATCCGTGAGGATGGGGCGGAAAGCCTACAGGGTCTCAACGAGACAGCCGGGTTGCCGAAATACACACATTTCGGCCCCCGGCTTTTTTTATTGCCGCGGTCAGGGGCCGGCAAGGAGGTGATCCTGTGCGGAGCGGCATCTGAAAAGGCTTGATCAAGACAGTAATGAAATATAATTGCCTTTGGAGGATAGTATGAAAAGAATTGCCATATGTGCATGTATCGCCCTTGCCCTCTCCGTGGCCGCAAATGCCGCCGCGGATACCACTCAGGGGAGATTCGGCGTCACCGGACGGATCGGGTTCCTTCTCCCCGCGGACAGCGAGTTCACAGATGCTCCGTATCGTCGCAACTCCGATACCGATACGGGGTTTATCGGAGGTGGCGGATTCATTTACGGTATCGACAGGAACTGGGCCGCGGAGCTTGATATTACCCATTCGGAATTCAGTGCCCATGACGGGTTCGGATTCGAAGGGGGTGATTTCGCTACCACCAACATATCCCTGGGAGCCCAGTACCGTTTCGTCAACGTGCCGGTGAAGAAGCTCGTTCCCTACGCCGGCGCAGGTCTGGACATCCTTATCAATGATTTCTCTCCAGTCGCGGGCTTCAGCGGGAACGTGGACACCGTCGCCGGTGTGCATGCATCGGGCGGGGTGGACTATTTCATTCGGAAGCAGCTGGCCGTAACGGGGCAGTTAAAAGCAGTTGTCGCGCCCGATGCGGATATAAGGGATTATCGCGGGTTCAAGATCGGTAATTTCGATCCTTCCAGCCTGTCGATGACATTCGGCGTCCGCTATTTTTTCGAGTAGACCAAGAGTTTTAGGTTTAACCCGTAGGAAAAGGCCCTGTTTTCAGGGCCTTTTCCTATCCATGACCACTCCCGCAAAGACTGATAAAGATCTGACCCCGTCAAACTATGTCGTATTCTCTTTTGGAGCTCTTCGGGGCGTCGCCCCGTACCCCACGCACTTTCTTTGGCTTGGCTCCAAAGAAAGTACGCAAAGAAAGATCCGCCCCGGAACATTCCGTCCCTTCGGGATTCCCTCCCTCGTCAGCCGGGCGGAGGATTCTGCAAAGTCGCTCCGCTCCTGGGCAGCCTCCCCCTTCCCGCCCGGCCTCCTCACTCGGCGAAATGCATAGGTTGCTGAAAAACAGCCATCTCACCGCCGTCCTCGAAAGCCACCTTGTGCGGCGTAGCGCTGCTACGCCTCCGCGGGGGTTTTCTGCGGGTGCGACGATCTGACTGTTTTTGAGCAACCTGTAATGGGGGAGGCCGCAGAACGCGGCCTAAGGGCTTGAAGCTTTAGCTTTTTGAGCAGTTCCCCCTTCGGCATGGCCGAGTGAGAACAGCGGCGGCGGGTTTTCGACGATCTCCTGAGCGAAGCGAATCTGATCGTCGCGCCGTCGGTGCTCGCAGCGAGGGTACCGCGTAAGCGGCCAGGTCGCAGGGGTGCCCTTTTCTTTGCTTCGTTTCTTTTGGGCAATCAAAAGAAATGAAGTGGGGGCAAGGGGGCAACGCCCCCACCAAAAAATCCTAAAGCGCCCCCGACTTCTTTAACACCTTCGCCACTGCTTCCGCCAGTTCTCTGTACCCTGCCGCATTCGGATGTATCGGATCGGACTTGAGCGACGTATCCCCAAGCACCCGCTGCAGAGACTTTCCCTCGTATGGCAGGGCGAATTGCCCGGCAATGTTGCAGTACATCGAATGTGCCTTAAGGAACACGCCCGGTTTCGGCACTCCGAGAAGAACTACCGGCACCCCCCTCTCCCGGGCTGCGCCTACCATCGCTTTCAGGTTCTTCTCGGTTTGATCCTCGTCCATCCGTCGGAGAAAATCGTTTCCGCCGAGACAGAGAACCATGAGCCGGGGTTTCTGTTCCTCAAGCAATGCGGGAAGCCTTACGAGCCCCTCGGCAGTCGTCTCCCCAGGAATACCTGCATTGATTACCCTGCGCCTGATCAGCGTCTCAAGAACCTCCGGGTAGGATTCCCCCGCCGCTGCTCCGGTCCCGTACGTCAGGCTGTCGCCAAACGCCAGAATCGCGCCGTCAGTCGGCAGTGGAGGGAGCGTGGGGGTGTCGCTGCAGGAAACAAGGAGAAGAAGCCAGATAGAAACTAGAATCTTGCGTAATCTGTTCATGACAAGAGTGTAGCGTGTCCGGGAGAAATAGATCAAGCGTCTCCAATTGCCTCTGCCTGAACGTATGATATTCAGTTATCAGGGTATATATTCCGCCCGCGAGGAGGCAGTGATGAAGAACGAAGAGCCGAGGGTCGTCGTACAGGAGGATGCAACGGGATGCGGCATAGCCTGTGCGGCCATGCTGGCGGGGAAAACATATCATGCGGCCAAGAGACGGGCAAAAGAACTTTCGCTGTTTTCTGACGATCGAAACCTCTCCTCCGACATCTCCGATCTAAGGCCCCTGCTGGAGTCGTACAACATCCGCATCGGCAGGAAGACTTCCTTCAGGAACTGGAACGAGGTCCCCTCCCCCTCTATACTTGCCGTCAAGCATAAAGCAGGTGCCGAATCGGAGTGCTGGCACTGGACGGTGTTCCACCGGCGGGAAAACGGCCCGGTCATTCTCGATCCGGACAGGAACCTTAAATCCAACGTCAGGAGGGATCTCGCCAGATTGAAGCCGAAATGGTACATCCCTGTGGGTCCGTCGCAGCGGTTCTGAACTGCGCTTCTCATTGGTGCATCTTCTGATACACTTTAATCGTATCTACCGTTGCAGACTGCCTGTAAGCGAGTCAAAGGAGGGGGAACGACATGAAATGTACAGTGACAGTAGCCGCGGCCCTCGCCGCTGCGGCATCACTTGCCGTGGCTGCAGAGGGGCCGTCTCTCGAAAAGGGAAAGGAGCTTTTCGGGAGCAGCAAGCTCGGAACTAACGGGAAAAGCTGCGCAACGTGCCATCCGGGCGGGAAAGGACTGGAAGGCGCAGCCAGGCTTTCGGACAGTAAATTGTCCGAGATCATCAATGCGTGTATAGAGAAACCTCTGAATGGAAAGGCGCTCAATCCGGCTTCACAGGAAATGAAATCTCTGATGGCCTATATCAGGACCCTGCCCGATACAGGTAAAAAGTGAAGAAGAGGCCGGTTCGGACTGACGGACTTTGTGAGGGAGGTGGAAGATGGCGAATCCATTTGTGCACGTGGAACTGCTGACAAACGATGTGCCTAGGGCAAAGGAGTTCTACACGAAGCTGTTCGGCTGGAAGCTGGAAGAAATTCCCACGATGAACTACACGATCATAAATGTCGAAAAAGGAACCGGTGGGGGAATGATGAAAAACCCGATGCCTGACGGTCCATCCCACTGGCTGGCGTACGTGCACGTCGACGATGCCGTTGCCGCCACGGAAAAAGCCAGGTCTCTCGGCGCCACCATTTGCAAGGAGGTGACCGAAATTCCCGACTTCGGGTGGTTCAGCGTGATAATGGACCCCACGGGCGCAGCGATCGCCATGTGGCAGCCGAAAGGGAACATGCAGCAGTGATTGCCGCCGGCAGGAAGCCGGCAACGCGACCCTGGGTGATCAGCAGCTGAATTCCTCCACGTAGCGCCTCACGGCGCGACGCAGCGAATCGAAGGCGATTCGTTCATACTCCACTGCGTCCCGGTCGACCCACAGGACCTCCGCCAGGTCGTCCGCAGCCTTCACCTGGGGCAGTTCTTCGCATGAGGCTACGAATACGAGATCCATGGTGTTATAGAGGATATCCCGGTAAAGGTACCTGTTGGGGAAGGAGCAGAGGTAGCGAAGCCCCGCCACCTCGATTCCAACCTCTTCCCTTACCTCCCTGCGCCCCGCTTCTTCCGCCGTCTCTCCAGGGTCGGCAAATCCCCCCGGCAGATCCAGCATTCCGCGGCACGGCTCGTTCTTCCTTACGCCGAAGAGGATCTTTCCGTCCCACTCGATAATAACCGCCACCGCGGCTGCCGTATTGAGATAAAGGGTGAAGCCGCAGCCGGGGCACAGGAGGTTGTTGGGAAGGGGCCAGTCGAGACTCCTGGCGCCGCAACGGGGGCAGTGGGTGAGCTGGGTCTGATTTTGATCTGTCACCAGGCCATCCTATCCCAGGTCATTTATTCTCCGCCTCCGCCTGGCACTGCTTCACCACCTCCCGCAGCCACGCTATCTCATCGGGTACGAAGCTCTTCGAGTACTCGGTGCCGACGTTCAGGGCCCAGTGAAGCGGCGGCTCGCTCATCTCGGCAAGGACGTGACCCGGCACCTGCACGTATGGGACCTCTGTTTTTGTCCAACCGAGCATCCGTTCCTCCGTGTCGAAGAGCATGAGGTACTCCTTCCCGTCAGTCTCGACCACGAGAGGGAGGGCCTCCCCTGCAGCCGCAGCCTCCGGAGCAACTTCCCGGGCCTGTTCCATGCTCAGGGTCGGAACCCAGAAGGCGGCATTGAGAAAGAGGTCGTAGTAGGCCGACTGCCCTGCATTGTCGGTGGGGTTTGCGCGCATCACTTCCAGCGCCTTGTCCAGTTCTGTCATCGGTTTTTCCTTTCGGTTCTGCACGGCAGTAGTTCTAAACAACCTATCATGGTTAAAGCCTGTATTCCCAAGGTGGCAGGATCATGGAGCCGATGCATTCAGTCATATCGCACCAGCCACGCATACGGCACCATCCCGTAGTTCCATGCCAGACACAGCCGACGGTAACCGGAGAAGAGAAGCGCCTCCTGCCCCTGACAGAGGATGATCGGCGCCGGAAGGGTAAGGCTGCCCGACCGCTGAAGGTCGGTCTCCATTTTGTTGTAGTTCGCGCGGTACCCCCGCTTCGCTTTGGCAAGGTACCGCTCATAGTCCTCATAGCGGTGATATGCGAGGAGAACGGTTAAATCCCCGATCAGGTCCGAACGGGGATAAGGAACCAGCTGACCATGCTCGAAGCCTTCCACAATGCGCTCCCAGGTGATCCCGTGTCGCCGGTAGAAGTCCTGCTTGGCAGGGTGATGGAAAAACTCCCAGGCTTCCTCGGCAGGATCAGGCTGCAACCAGGTTATGGCGAGTGATGACGTAGAAGTGCGCATGTGGTCCTGAGCAGGCAGATGAGAGGGAGGTGGCCCGGATAAGGCGATGCTACCTGCGGGGCGATTCCAGAAGCGGCTTTACGAACTTCTCGAATATAGCCTGCTGCTTAGAGGTCAACAGGTCGAAATCCCCTTCGTTGTCCAGAAGAAACGTGCATACTCCGATAACGGTTTTCGGCAGATAACCGGTACCGGCGACGCTCCGCTCGATCTCATCGGTTCGGGTTCTCAGCAGATTGCGCAGCGAGCGTGTGTCTATTTCCATTACAGATCCTCGGCAGCCTTTGGATTGGGCGACGTCGAAGTTATACCCGTCGGGACCTTATCTTGTCAATGTCGTAGCCTGCGAACTCATCGCATCTCCACCCGCAGCTAGAGCTCGGTCATCAGGTGCACGGTCTTGTCGGCCACGAGTCCGTCCACAGCCGCTATATATGCCTTGAAGTGGGGAGATTCCATGTGCTGCCCCAGGTGCTCCATGCTCTCCCAGTTCTCGTAGAAGATAAAGGTCGCCGGATCTGTATTATCCTGGTGCAGTCTGTATTCAATGCATCCGGCCTCTTTCCTGGTTGGGGCCACAAGCTTCAGCAATTCGGCTTTCACGGCTTCGATGGAATTTTTGTTTGCTACGACCTTTGCTACGACTGTAACCATTCGGTACGGCTCCTTTTCAAAGAAGAAAGGCGGCTGAAATTTTGCCGCCTTTGCTCGGGCTGTCATGCAGTTTCTACTTCACATCAAGCAGTTCCACATCGAAGATCAGCGTTGCGTTCGGCGGAACATCCCTGCCAGCTCCACGGGCGCCGTAAGCCAACTCCGGCGGGCAGACAAGCTGAGCCTTGCCGCCGACCTTCATCCGCTGCAGGCCCTCGGTCCAGCAGGGGATAACTCCGGAAAGCGGAAACTTAATCGACTGCTTGCGCTTGTAGGAGCTGTCGAACTCCTTGCCGTCGGGCAGCGTTCCGCGGTAGTTGACTTCGACGGTACTGCTGGCGGTTGGAGACTTGCCGGCGCCATCCTTTATCGACCGGTAAACCATTCCGGATGAAGTTTTCACGGCGCCTTTTTCCTTTGCGGCCTTCTCGATGGTCTCATTGGCCGCTGCAAAGGCCGGAACAGCAAGAGTCGTGGCAATGGCTGCAACAATCAGTCGTTTCATCTCTCCTCCCCCTCAAAATGGATTATCAACCGGCGGAAATCGTACCACCTGTGTTGGCATGCGTCAATGAGGAGTGTTATGCGCGGAAACCTCCTGTTGCCAAAAGCCGCTGGAAACCCGGCAGGCTATGCAGGGGACGTCCAGGAGAAGGCAGGACCGACCGTGGATTCATGGTTAGGGAATACCTTGGAGATTTTGGCAGGAAGGTCCGGTCTATGTGACCGGCAACGGAGGCTTCTCCTTCTTGACGACCCGCATTCCCCTCCTCCCGCCTGGGACATGATCGTCGCCGATAACGGCAAGCAGTTCCGTCCAGTGGGAACTCAGCTGCGCAAGCTTCCCGTCTGCGCCGTACACCTGGTCATAGAAGATATTCTCCATGATCCGCAGCTTGTCTACCGGCGTCTTGCCTTTCCGCAGCCGTGAGTCTATCACCCACTGCATTTGCCGGAGCTTGAGCGTCTGTTCCGGACTCTTGCCGGTGCACGCCTGCCTGATGGCGTCAGCAGCAAGTTCGTTAAAGAGATCCGGATTCCTCTCGTAGAGTTCCCTCAATTCAGCGGGCCCATAGGAACGAAAGGAGGAACTACCATGCTTCTCCATTCAATTGTTCTCCTTTCCTGAGGTTTGCTGATCGGAAACTACCAGAAAACCGGCATAAAATATTGTAAAGCGCTTTCCTCCGGACGCAAGTGGCAGGCGCACAACCGGAGAGTTTTTGCACTGCTCTTTGCAATCAGCGGCCAATGCAGGGAAAGAGAGAGAAGATTGATGGGTCAGGTCTTGATCCTGGGTAGTCACGCAAACATGGGATATCGAAGGTCTTTTCTCAAGAAACGCAGTAACAGGTCCGATAAGGGGAAAAGTCCACACACACTGAAAGGAACCGCATCTATGGACTTCGAGACCACCGAGTACGGCAAATACTTCAGGATCGGCGAGATGGCCGTCGTCAGCACGAAGCTGGAAGGGGGGATAATCAACGAGCTGCATGGAGCGATAGTTCAGGTCACCGACGTCGGTGCAGAAATGATACTCCTTTCCAACGGAGCAGGAAACGACCTGAAAGGAAAAGAAACCTCCGCCTCCCTCCTCGCTATCACAGGGCATCTCCGGTGCGACTGCCCGGTCATTATCGGAAAGAATTCAGATCGCAACAACCTGTGCCTCAGGTTCGATGGGAAAGCGACCGTGACCATGCTGAGGAAGTTTCTGCGCTGTGACGTGCTGATCCCCTTCCTCTACAACGAAGAGAAGAACGCGGACATCAAGGACCTGGAAAAGAAGTGGCGTGCGACGAGAAGCGACGCGAAGCTCGCCTCCTTCATTCCGAAGGAGTATGGGGAAAGTTACTATGTCGAAAACTGGCAGGACAAAGGCGACATCCTCCCCTCCAAGGTGAATCTCGGCGGCGGAGGAGTGCGCTTCACCACAGCGGAGGAGATCAAACGGGGAAGCTTCATTTCATTGCAGATGTTTCTACAGTATCCGAAACCTGCCGTGCTGCACGCCGTCATGGAAGTCACCCGCTCTGAAATGTTCCATCTGACCCAGGAGGACAAGGCGTTCTACATGTACGCGAAGATCCGGCTGAAATCACAGCTCATCTGCATAACGGCAGGCAAGTACGTCCTGATAGATGAAGAAGACCAGGCCGCGCTTGTCGAATACATACGGAAGCGGCACGAAATACCTTCCGCACAACCATAACGAGGCTGCGGCAGGGTGCCCGAAAAGTCCGTGTCGAACCAGCTCTCCCCAGGACTTCCACACCACGGCTGCAGCGCTACCGGAGCAGCTCGCTTTTCAGTTCTTCATCGATAAGACTCTCCTCTATCGCCTCGCGTGCCCATTGCTCCTTGCATCGGGCCAGTACCCGTGCAGCCCCTTCCGACACCGCCGGCACGTCGCTCCAGAGCGCGTTGCGGATCGAGCGGAGTTCGTCCGAACCTGCCTTTCCCCCCTCGGCGAGAGTGCGGCACCGGCCGCATAGCAGGGCAAGAGTTTCCATGGCAGGCTCATCCTCCGGCCTGTAATCCCACACCCGCAGGTCTTCCTTTTCCCCGCACCATTCGCAGGCGAACCCCGCCCGTTTGCCTATGGCCTTGCCGAAGGTGCTCAACGCTTCCTGCCGTTCCTTGTGTGCCTGGTAACCTTTTGCCATTATCTCCTCGCATGGGTTGAGTGCGCACCGAAAGCAACCTGTCCCACGCCGAGCCCTCTCGTGAATGGTCGAGGATGCATATCTCCTGAAATACACCAGGGCTTCGGTGATATCAATTAAAATGACCGGAAGCCGAACATCGAATGAGTTGTTTAAGCAGAGAGGCAGCGGCTGCGGTGGAAACAATATCCTGTTCCAGGTGCCTTCGTGACCATAGCTGATACAATGAAAGGGAAAACACTGCCCGATTAACCGCTGAAGCGTGCTCTGGAGGATACATGCGCCATCTGCTCCTAGTTACGCCCCTGCTGGCTCTTCTTGTTTCGACCACCGTCCACGCAGCCGAGAAAAGCGGCTGGCCCTCCGTCTCCCTGGAAAAAGTCATGTCCGGGCTGAAGGAACCGACCACCATCACCCATGCCGGGGACGGAAGCGGCAGGCTCTTCATCCTGGAACGGAAAGGGACGATCCGCATCTTCAAGGATGGAAAGCTCCTCCCCAAGCCGTTCCTGGACATCAGGAAGCGGGTCAGGTCTTTTGGCTCGGAGCAGGGACTCCTCGGACTGGCTTTTCCACCCGACTTCGCGAAAAACGGGCGTTTCTACGTTAACTACACACGGACCAAGGGGGTCGGCGACACTTACGTCTCCCGGTTCATGATGACCGGGGACAGGGAGGTCGCCAACCCGGGGAGCGAAGAGGTCCTGCTGACGATCCGCCAGCCCTATTCGAACCACAACGGGGGGCAGCTTGCCTTCGGACCCGACGGCTACCTCTACATCGGGACGGGTGACGGCGGATCGGGAGGCGATCCCCAGGGGAACGGCCAAAACCTCAAAACGTTCCTGGGTAAGATGCTCCGCATCGATCCCGAGAGCAGTACGAAGGGGTACAAAAACCCCAAGGGAAACCCCTTCGGCAACGAGATATGGGCTTACGGGATACGTAACGCATGGAGGTTCTCCTTCGACCGGGCGACCGGCGACCTCTTCATCGGGGATGTAGGGCAGAACGAGTGGGAAGAGATCGATTTCCAGCCGAAAACCAGCCGCGGCGGTGAAAATTACGGATGGAACGTCATGGAGGGAAACCACTGCTTCCGCAAGGAGAGCTGCGAAAAGAAGGGGTTGACCCTTCCCGTTGCGGAATATGCGACCGCCAGCCCCGACTGCTCCGTCACCGGCGGCTACGTCTACCGCGGAAAAGAGTTCCCTCAGCTGGCCGGGATCTACCTCTACGGCGACTTCTGCTCCGGCAGGATCAGGGGGCTCAGGAAAAGCGGCGACGTGTGGGAGTCGAAGGTCCTGCTGGAAAAAAAGATATCGATCTCCACCTTCGGCGAGGACGAGGCGGGAAACATCTACCTGGCCGATTACGAGACGGGTGATATCTACCGGGTCGTAGGCAGGTAGGGGCGGTGGGCGCACTCCACCGCATCCGTCATCGCCGGTTCTTCATCAGCGAGTCGACGCTGAAGCGTCCGGACCCTCTCGTCGCAACGTAGAGGAATACGAAGCAGTAGAGAGCGGCCAGCTCCCCTTTGTTGACGATGGGCCAGAAGGCTTCCGGCGCGTGCACCATGAAATAGGCTGCGGCCATCTGGCCGCTGGCGATGAATGCCGCGTAACCCGCCCACAACCCGACGGCTATGAGCAGGCCGCCGAAGAATTCTATCACCCCTGCCACATACATCAGCGGACCGGGAGGGGCAGGCATCCCGCCGAAAGCGCCGAAGAGTTTCTGCGCGCCATGACAGGCGAAGAGCAAACCGGCAACGATGCGCATGAGCGCGTAGCAGATATCCGAATACTTCCCGAGCCAACGTTCCATACAGCACCTCCTTTGCCGTCATCCAATACAATTGTAACAGGATGGGCCCGGATCGGTAACTGCTGCGATTCCTTCCCTTCAGGGTTCGAAACGGGGCTTTTTTCTGCTATGATAACGATCGTCGATGACATGAAGACTGTAGTTCAAGGAGAATAGGATTGTGGCCAAGAACAGGATACGTTTCACGATTTCCAGCGGCAACGTCGAGACAGCCCATAGCTGCGACTGCCTTAAATGGATCCGTCACCTGGCGGGGAAACAGCTGAAACTCGACGAGCTGAAGAGCGTCTATAACGGCAAATTCCCTCCCAGCAGGATGTTCGTCCTCGACATGATCGAGTTCCTGCGGAAGTCGGATGACCCGCTAGACAGGTTCCTGAAGGGGCGCGGCGGGCTCCTTCCGGACGACCTGCTCTCCATCGATCATGACGCGGTGAGACAGGTCCTCAACAAGGAGTTTCCCGAAGTGGCGGAGCGATTCGCTTCGGAGCGGGGAAAAGTCATCAAGCGGCGAAACGTGGACCTGACGCCGTTGGAGGAATTGGGGAAGAAGCGGCGATGAGTCTGCTCCCCCTGATCCTGCGGAAAAGAGAACCTCTGCCCTAAAAGGCGGGGGTTCTCCATATCTGTACACCGCTCTCTTCCGCCCCCTCTCCTGCCACGCCACTCCCCTTCCCTATCCATCAAAGTCCAAGACTGCCTTACCCCATCCTCGATATTCGCTATAATTACCATAAAGGCGGAGAAGCGATTCATCACCAGCTTTACAACGCCAAGAGGAGGAAACTTATGGTCGTCAACGAACAGAAAACCGGCGCCCTGGCGACAGGGGCCATGATCGCGGCAATACTGGGTTTCGTCTTTACCTTCGCAGGCCATCCCTTTTTCGGCCTGTTCAGCGCCCTCCTCTCCATCCCCCTTGGGGTAATGGGCCTGATGATGTCCGCATCACCCCGGGTGGGGGGCGGACTCCTGAGCATAGCGGCTCTCGTACTGGGAGTAATTGCGATCGGAGTTGCGGTGCTTGGGGGTATAGGGGCGGTAATCTTCTAAAAGTAAATTCAGCATTCCTTTTCCGGCGGAACGGAAACGATCTCAGCAGACTGCAACTATGGTATAGGATCTGGACGCGGCCGCGTCACCGACGATCACCTCGTCGCCGGTGACACGGCCCAGGAGCTGGCGCCCGAGCGGCGACCCGGGCGTTATGATCATGATCTCCCCATCACCGTCGGCGATCTTCATCCCCCCTCCCTGAGGGCCCAGAAAAAACCGCCGCACAATCCCCTCTTCGTCTTCCAGATCTACCAGCGCAGTCAGCCGGATCGGGTTCTCGTCGTCGAATTCCTGCAGCGTAAGGGTGCGGTAACTATCCAGCGCGGCGCGGATCTCCTGGGCGCGGTTAGCCTGCCCCTGGGCGATATACGAGGCTTCCAGCGCGGTAGTATCATACTTGTTGTCGGGGATGCATTCCTCGTGGGTGGCTGCCTCATGGGCAGCCAGCGCAGCGGCGGTGTGCACGGACAGGTCGGCGGAAAGGGAGGCGATGATCGCCTGGAGGAGTTCTGCTTTCGTCATGAAGGGGGGAAATCGCTTTCGGATCTGAAAAAATTACGCCGAGCGGAGCCGGAACGGGGTTGGGAATTTAGCAGAATCGGGCGGGGGCGTCAATTATGTGAGGAGGAGTCAGGTTATTCCTCCACAGCTCTGATCCCTTTGCAATCGGGATAACCGGTGCAGCCCCAGAAAGACTCACCGGCATGCGGCCCGCTTCGGGCGGTACGCTGCCGCATCGGCTTACCGCACTTTGGGCAGGAAGGCGGTTTGCTTTTGTCGGACCTGTCGGACTCGTCAGACTTGTCGGACAGGTCGGACTTGTCGGACAACAACCCCTGACTTCCAGTCTGGCCCTGGTCATCCGCTCGCGCAAGCCGCCTTGGGCAAGAAACTCCTGTTCCAGCTGACGAATCTGCCTGTGCAACAGGCTGCTCGCCTGGTTGACCAGACAGATGAGAGTGTTGGCGACAACCTCGGCAGAAGCTGTGCGAAAGGCATAGATGTCGGACAGGTCAGACAAATAAAGCCTCCTCACTTCAAGCGCCTCCGGCGATTCCTTCGTCCACTGGCGCAAACCGCGCTGGCGCAGGAAATCTTCATAGTCGAGGAGCAGCTCTCCCAGGCTGGCGCGGGCCACATTGGTCAGTTTCAGCTCGGTCTCTTTGGAGGTTGCGGAAGCAAGGCTCCCTTCGGCGATGTTCTGCACGCCGCTGCGGGCCGCCTGCACCATCTGATCATTAGTGCGGGAGCGCTTGTCGATGAAGCGGTCGCAGAAGATGACCGTACCATCGTAAGCAAGCTGAGCCGCCTGAAAGCTGCGCAGCTTCCGAAAACCGCCATGCTGGGGGAGGAAGCTTTTGCCCATAATGTTTTTCATATAACTCTCCCCGGCTTTTTTAGAGAGGTTCGGTAGCCAAAGTTAAGAACTTTACCTACTGCGGGTCTCACCTAAACGGGTCAAAGAGATACTCAAGGCCGTTCACCTTGATCTCATAGACAGCACGGAGCAAGTCACCCAGCTTGCCTTCCGGGAATCCCTGCCCCGCAAACCACACGACGTACGGCTCCGGAAGGTCGATGAGCCGGCGCCCCTGATATTTTCCGAAAGGCATGCGAGTCGTGGCAAGTTCAACGAGGTGGGTGGGATCGGGTTTAAGGGACTCAGTCATATGTTGTGCCGCTCAGCCAGCCGCACCTGGCTGTCGTGCAGTGGCGCCGCAAGGGACTTAAAATCCCTCGGCCGTAGGAACCGAGGACTGAAAATCCTCGTGTCGACAGTGGTTACGTGGTATAGTCGACGCCATGAAAAAGTCACTGCTCGAAACAAATCCCTACCTGAAAGACGCAGCCAAACGGACTAAAGCTCTCGCCCGTAACATTGAGTCATCTTCCGCCATTGAGGGAGTGCGCGTAAAACGGGACCCCGCAAGCGGCCGCTTCGTTTCACAATCTAAAGAACTCACTCCTGCGAAGACTTCAAAGACCTCTCGATAACATCCTTGAACAGCCGTTTCATCGGCTGATAATCCATATCCAATCCAGCCCGCACTGCTGAAAAATATTCTTCTCGCCGCGCCCCGTCCAACTCACTGAAATCAAGCAACGGCAGCCCAGCCTGTAATGCCATCAAAGTCGCAAGCAGCCGCCCCAAGCGTCCGTTTCCCTCCCGGAAAGGATGAATAAGCATCAGCTCCACATGCACCTCTGCCAGTGCATGCGCCACGTCATCAGAGGATTCGAAAAGACAAGGCGTGTATCTTCGCAACTGGTTCCGTTCCAGCTCTGCCATCAAGATTGGGATGGTGTGCGCCATGGCAAATTGAAAGCCACCTTTGCCAATGTTGACTTGCCGATACATTCCCGCCCATGGATAAATTGATTCCAGCCATTGACGGTGCATATCGCAGATATCCTGAGCAGTAAAAGACTGATCGGCAGCTATTTCAGATATCAGGGTTTCCTGAGCCCGCCAAAGGGCAGCAGTCTCGGCAATGCCCATTTCTACAGGATCTATAATGCCAAGCATATTACGCAAGACTGTGCCATTTGAGCCTGGCTCGTCCTGGTCTTCGAGAAAATGTGAGGTATCGTAGCGATCAGTCATAATGGTTAACAGCCGCTGCTCTACCAACTGAGGAATATCGGCGACTGCATAAAAGGAAATTAAACTTGGAAGCGCGAAGTTCAGTATTCCCACTCCTCATGCCGCACTGGCAATCTATTCAGTTCCTCCCGAAGGAACTGCCATTTTGGCAAATGCTTATCCATCAGAGAGATGAACCGGGCGTGATGGCTAGGCTCCAGAAGATGCATCATCTCGTGGACAACAATATACTCGAGACATTCCTGTGGCTTCTTCGCCAATTCGGTATTAATGCGGATAGCGCCTGCACCGGCGTTGCAACTCCCCCACTTCGTCTTCATCCGCTGAATATGGAACCTTTCTACCTGCACCCCTAACCGCTTTTGCCATTTTTCGATAATGGGTGGGATGGCAATCTTCAGGCTTTCACGATACCACTCTTCAAGGATCTCTTGTTTCCGCTCCTCTATGGTTCCTGGTCTGACATGGAGAAACATCTTGTTGTGGACCAGCTTCACAAACGGGGGCAGGTCTTTCTCTACCACCTTCAGTAGATATCTTTTACCCCATGCATAATGACTTTCACGGTCGAGAAGTTCACGCGGTGATTCCCGCTCCTGCTCCCGGAGCTTCTGCTGCTGCTTTTTTATCCAGCCGAGCTTGCTAATAGCAAAGACGCGGATGGTATCGAGATCCATTCTAAGCGGGGCCGATATACGGACCTTCCCTACAGGAGGGTACACACTCAGGTGGATGTTCTTGATGTCTTTCTTGACCACATCCACGGTTATGTCACCAAGATCTAACCTTGCGACCATCAGTATTCCCTATGCTTCTCTACTATCGTAAAGATCCGCTCTACCTCGGCTGCATCCTGCAATACGCCATAAAGTGCAGCCTTTATCACCTGTTCTCGGGCCTGCACTCCCCGCCAGCCATCCGGCCTCACTTCCTTCACGGTTTTGTCTATTTTAATCGTCAATTCAAGCACGGCATCCTTACCTTCCCATTCGGGAGAGTGGTCTGCGACTCCGGAAGGGCTTGCTTTCAACAGATTATTGTAAAGGGCACGTCGACCTGGAGTATCAAGAACTGCAGGCACATTCCCGCCCTGCCCTGCCTCGACCTGTTTAGCCAGTTCGGCAATCCGTTTCAGATATTCCTCGTACTCAATAGCCTTTGCCTTGCGGAGACCAATGATCTCGTCCAACAGCGCGGACATTTTATCGAAGTACGCCGGGTCGCTGAAATGCTCCTTGATGATTTTCCTGCGGACGTTGTTTTCAATGGTTTCGGCAATTGCGTTTTTGTCACCTTTGAATGAGCTGAGCTGCGTCGCAATGGCGTCAGCAATGCCACTCTTCACGATCAACTCAAGCAATGGCATGTCGTCAAAGGGGGAAATCTTCCTCGGTTCAGCTGCCTCGATGTAGGTGTCGATAAGGTGCCGCATGTCGGCTTCGTACGCCTTCAGATCGAGTGTTTCGCCGCTCGCCTTCCTAATGATCTCCCGGAGGTTCAGGTAATGCTCAAGCTCTCGCTTGATCTTCTTTATTTTACCCTCATCATAACCGGCAGTCTCAAGCTCATCGGCAATATTCGCGTAGGCACGTACGAGGGCGGCACTACCCATGTAGAGAGCGGCCCGCTGAGGCTCCCGTTCTTCGAGGTCTGTCTCAATCTCTGTGTTTCCGCAGAAGTAATGGATATGCTCCAGTTCCCCCTTGGGTGGGTCCACCGGCTCGCACAGGAGAGCAAGTGCTTCAAGCGCGTTGTCGAGCCGCTCCTTCCCTTTCTTGAGGCGGTCCTGCAGGAGAACATCGGGATCAACCCCACCGGCACTATGATCGAGTTCCGAGGTATAGACTTGAAGAGCGCCGGTCCCCTTGTCATTGACCAATTTCTTGAACAGGTCTTTATAATCGACGACGTACCCGAAATCCTTGTCCTCACCGTCGAGCCGGTTCGTGCGGCAGATGGCCTGGAACAGGCCGTGATCCTGCATTGACTTGTCGATGTAGAGGTAGGTACAGGAAGGGGCGTCAAACCCCGTTAGAAGCTTGTCCACGACCACAAGGAGTTTCATGTTGGCCGGCTCCTTTATGAAGAGAAGCTTCGCCTTATCCTCGTATGTTTCCGT
This sequence comes from Geobacter sp. DSM 9736, assembly GCF_900187405.1. Lineage (NCBI taxonomy): Bacteria > Pseudomonadati > Thermodesulfobacteriota > Desulfuromonadia > Geobacterales > Geobacteraceae > Geobacter > Geobacter sp. DSM 9736. The sequence continues at coordinate 667,540 of NZ_LT896716.1, read as the reverse complement.
CTTTGTTTTCCCCGTATCCGGAACCACGTCCTTCAACAGGTCAGTATAAGTATTGTAGATGAACTCCTTGTCGGTCTCGCTGTTCTCCCCGGTATCCTCCAGCGTGATATCTCTCGTCTGCGGATTATAGGAGGTCACGAGTGCGCATTTGCCCCTAAGTGGAGTCTTCTGTAACAGCGTGAAGTACTTGCAGGCCTCGTAGATTCGCTGTGAAACCAAAATGGCATTGCCCCGTTCGCTGCTGAGTCGCGGTTTGACGCTGAAGTCGAAGAGGATGTCGCTGACGACCCGGTCCATGCGGGACTTCGAGCTCAACACCTTCTGCATCGTCCCCCATTGCTTCTTCAACTCGTCCTTCTGCCAGTCGTTCAGCCCCTTCGTCTTTGCCTCGAACCACGCATCGATCTTCTCCACTGAGCCGAGACGTTGGTCGATGTCCCGTGCCTCATAGATCAGGTCGAGTACTACCTCATCCTCTACTGCCTCGCTGAACTTATACGTATGAATGTAATTGCCGAAGACTTCGAGGGTGGTCTGCTTATCCTTCTTGAGCAGAGGCGTACCGGTAAAGCCGATGAAGACGGCGTTCGGCATCATCGCCTTCATGACGCGGTGGAGCTTACCGCCTTGCGTCCGATGGCACTCGTCTACGAAGACGAACAACTCACCCACCGTCCGGGTCGGCTGCGCCTCAAGCTCTTTGATGAAGGCATCGAAGTCGTCCACGCCGTTCCTGCCGAACTTGTGCACCAGGGAACAGAGCAGGCGGGGCGCTGCCTGCCCGAGCTGGCTCATCAAATCCCGCCCGCTGCTGGTGCGGTAGATGGTCTCTCCTCCTTGCGTGAAGACCCTCTCGATCTGCTCGTCCAACTCGTCTCGGTCCGTAATTATGGCGACTCGGGCATGGGAATTGTTCTCCAGGATCCACTTTGCCAGGAGCACCATGACGATGCTTTTGCCGGAGCCCTGGGTATGCCATATGATGCCCCCCTTGCGTTCTCTGACATGCTCCTGAGCCGCTTTGATGCCGAAATACTGATGGACGCGCGGCAGCTTTTTAACTCCCCCGTCGAAGAGCACGAAGTCGTGCATGATTTCGATCAGGCGATCCTTTCGGCATATCTTGAGGAGGTATTTATCGAGCTTGAAGCGGCTGTTGTCCTCTTCGTCCTCCTTCCACTTGAGGAAAAACTTCTCCTCCGTCCTGATGGTGCCGTACTGCAGCCCCTCGCTGTCGTTGCCGGCGAAGATGAACTGGACCGTGCTGAAAAACCACTCGTTGAACTCCGGGCGCTGGTTAGAGATGTTCTGTCTGATGCCGTCACCTATGGAGACACGGCTGTTCTTCAGTTCCAGTACGCCGACGGCAATGCCGTTAACATAGAGGACGATATCGGGCCGCCGCTCGTGGTTCCCGCGCAGGGTCACCTCCTCGGCGATTGCGAACTGGTTTTTCTCAGGGTTCTTCCAATTGATGAGCTGGACAGTCTCCGCAACCTTCCCAGCCTCGACCTTTACCGGCACGCCATAACGCAGCAGGCTGTAGACGGCCTGATTGTTCCCGTAAAGGGTGCGGTTGTGATTGTCGGCTTCGGTTCTGAGTTTGTAGATGGCGCTGTTGACCTGAGCAGGCGAATAGCCGTTTTCGGCAAGGTAGGCAGTGAGGAGGGGTTCTTCGATGTTGCTGTTGTCGTAGTCGGTCCGGTCGCCCAAGTAGCGGTAGTTGAGCTCGTCCCTGAAAAGGGCGATCACTCGATTCTGCGTGGTGCGCTCGCTCTGGCCGATAGTGTCCATGACTTCCCCCTTCAGATTGTCCAGGGTGGCATTGTCTGCTTTGTCCGGTTTATGTCGGGTTCCCGGACGTCGGGTTTGTCGGGTTTATGGCTGGTTTCTGCACCAGGCGGTAAGCAGTGCCGCGCCCGGTTTTGGCTGTTTTACTCAGGAGGCCCTTGTTCACCAGATCTTCCAGATCACGGGCGGCCGTCCTGTCAGTGGCACCGGTTAGTCGCCGGTACTCGGCATTAGTGATCTGCCGGCTGACCTTCAGATGAGAGATGACCGCATGCTGACGGTCATTCAGATCGAGGCCGGCAAGGACATGTGCTGTGAGCCAGTCGCGCCAGAGGGTTGCCACGAACTCGCCGGCTGGTTGGTCGAAATCGGGTTCCGGAAGAGAATACTCGATGCTTTCCTGAATCATCATCAAGGTCCCAGTGCCATACTTTTCGATGTAGCCTGCAAGGTAGAGCGCTTCGCATACCCGTGCATTGCGGGTCAACGAGCGATGCGGTTTGCGCAGTTGTTCGAGAGTCAACGGAGCAAGGAGTTCTCCCGGGTTCCACACCTCCAGTCGATCGGCAAAGACAGACACCTGAATGGCGCCCTGGTGCGAATAATCCCGATGGGCAACGGCGTTTACGATAGCTTCGCGGATTACATCCGGAGGAAGCTCGTAACGGGTCGGCGCTTGCGTGCTCAATGCACGAGTGCCGACACTCAGGTCGATCTTGGAAAGCACGAAATCTACCGCTTGATCGACTTGTTCAAACAGATTTCCTTTGAAAATCCGGTAATAGGGCGCAGGGCGCTGAATCACTGCGCCGTGAAAATGCATGCAGCGGACTTCCGAGCAAGACAGAAACCGCTGTGGGTCTTTGCCGAATAAAAGAATAGCTGCCTGGGTAGGTTGTCCGTCCCGAATCAGGTTGAGATGGGTTAGAACATCAACAACCGGCGTATTCTCGGACAGCGAAAACTGGCGCTTGTGGTGCGCCTCCCGAATAAATCGTCGGACTGCTTCGGCATCGAGGTCGTCGAGTGTTGCGTCGCGGCAAGGCTGCTCGTCGAAGGGAAGGGATTGGATGGCTCCCGTACGCTCCAGGTGTTCAATCAGACTGGCATACAACGCCGAACAAAGTTCGTCCGCATCGGTAAACCGGCGGCGGATCAACTGTGGAGAGGCCCGCCGGATGAGCGCCTGCATCTTCGGGTGCTTGGCCTTGTCGTCGGCCCCCTTCACGTAGATCAGACGTGGTTTGCCCAGCTCCGTAGCCCGGTTGAACTCGTGCTCCGTCGGCGAGATCCCTGCCCCGTCCTCATAACCGTATTCATCACCGAACAGACCCACATAGAGATCGCACGCAGCCACTTCCTCCAGATAAACGGCATCGGTGCGGCGGTCGGAGGCGGGAAGGTCCTCGAACAGGAACACGTCGAAGAAACGCCGCAGCAGCGGGTCCGCGTGCAGATAGTCCCGCAGGGCGGAACGCTCGGCCTCGAACTCCTTCTGGACGCTGCTGATGAAGAGGCGTTTCTTTCTCATACCAATCGAATCCTCCCGGTGAGGAGTTCCTGCATCATCCCCTGTTTGATTTGGCGGGCCTTGGTGAGCTTTTCTTCCAGCGCGTCGATTTCGGTGTCCATGTCGGAGAGGATGGTGGCAATGGCGGTTTGCTCTTCTTTGGTAGATGGAACTTTCACTTTGAAAGCATGAACATCATTTCGATTTAGTGTGGGAACACCTGAACCTGTAGCAAACCTTTCGAGGCCAATACGCGTGTAGAGGTAGAATATAAATTTCGGGTCATTCCCTTTGAAGGATGTTACCCACAGAGCAGTGTTGTGTGGCCAGAAATCTTCTGGAACAAAGGTCACTGCCCCAATTGTGCCGGAGCGCCCAGTGACAACCCCAGGGCCTTTTGCCTTAAACATGGTGTGCCTATTCAGCACCCCATTTGAGTAAACAACCGGGTAGGGTCCCTGCTGAAGCTCTGAATTAGGCAAGTCAAACCCTCTTTGTAGGGGTGCTATTTCACCTAGAGGTCGTATTTGCCAGGACTCGCTGAACCCCGGCAGGCGCTTCTTGCCGGTCAGCAACTCCTGCATCGCTCCTTGCTTGATCTGACGCTTTTTGACGACGAGTTGCTCCAGGGATTCGATGAGGGCATCCGCATCGGTCAAAGCCTCGGCGATGGCTTCTTGTTCGGCTTTGGTGGGGGGAAGGGGGATTGTTATTTGTCTTAAATCGGCTAGGGTGATCTCGCGAAAAGTAGTTCCTTTAGAAGTGAGCTCCGATTGTTGAACTGCGTTAGAGCTGCGCATAGCCCAAAGTAAGTATTGATGCGCTAAATCATTTTTCGGAGCAATTCTAGCAGTACCTTGCGTTAAGTTTGCGCCAGCCACCTCTCTACTTATAAGCCGGACTTCACCTAGCGCACCCCGAAGCGCGTAGACAATATCATTTTCCTCAACCGTGGATCGCCCAAATTGTGTTGCAATGGCAAACGAGGTTCGCATCATCCCAGAGACATCAAGTTGGCTTCGATCCATATCCGACACACGTATATATGGCACACCATTCGGAATGTGTGGTCCACATTGCACGATGCCATAGGTGATAGGAACTCGACAGGCATCTTGTAAAGGCAAAACATCCCAGTCCTTCGGAATCACCCCAATCTCTGTCTGCTTGTAGCCCGGCTTCAATTCCATGCAAACCCCATCCTCTCAAGGTGTGCATTGACCTTCGCCTCAAGGTCTGTGATGCGCTCAACCATTCGTGGCACCGGCATTTCATACCGCTCAGCCAGTTCCTTCACCCGCCCCGCAAGCGCCTGGCTTACCCGGTCCATCTCACCATGTATTGCGGCATCAAGGGCTGCATACCACTTATCATCAACTACCAGTGCCTTTACCTCATCTTCGGTGAGTTTGGGATATTTCGCACATGCCTTTGCATCCAGCGCCGCCTCGGCTTCCTTTACCCGCTTCTTCAGGTTCGCCTCTTCGTTCGCCAGCTTCAGCCACGCTCCCAGCGCAGCCGCCTCGTCCTTCGCCTCTTTGTCCCCCTTGACCTCTTTCAGCCGGGCCGCGACATTGGCCTTGTTCACCTTCTCCAGTTCCGAAAATGCTCCCTCTTCACCACCATGCTCCTCTTCCAGTTCCGTCATCGTGGCCGAAATCGTCTCAACCTCTGCCGCCAACCGGTCGATTTCCTCCTGCTCTTTCCGGAAATACCGGGCGACGATGAGTTCCTTTGGCACGAGGTCGCAGGCCCATCCTTTATCCACCTGCTTGCCCGGCTTGCCGTCCTTCCCCTTTTTCGTCTCGACCACCCGGTAGGTCTCCGCCTTCCAGCCGTCAGCGGCAATAAGATAGCAATCGTCCTGCATCGTCTCCGCCCAGTAGTCCATCAGATGCTGGTAGACAGCGTACGGATCGATGAGTGGCGCTCGGTCGTAATGGGCAAGGAGCTCTTCGGAAAGGCCTGCGATGACTTCCTTCGGATGGCAGCCCGCCTGCAGCTCCCGTAAAGACATGGCGCTGCGGTCCCGCCATTCGGCAAAGAGGGCATTCATGTGGTCGATGAATGCTGCAAACTCCGGATGACCGTAGATGGCCGGCTTGATGGCCGCTTTTTCCACCGCCAGATCAAAGTACCCTGGACGGTTGTTGCTGAACAATGTCTGTCGGAGTTGGGGGCAGACCTCCCAGTATGCTTCTAGCGCATCAACATCGGCCTTCGGAATGCCCCCCTTCAGATGCCCCTCGATATCCTGGAGATCCTCGGCCTGCTGGCTGTCGATGTAGCGCGGCAGGTTGAGGTTGAAGTCGTTCTTCTCGATCTCGTCGAAACTCACCATCCTGGCGTACTTCGGTATCTCGGAGCGTCTATTGAACACGTCCACGATCTTGTGTATATCCCGGTCCCGCAGGCGGTTCTTGGGACCGTCCTTCATGTAGCCGCTGCTGGCATCGATCATGAAGATCCCCTTGCGGCTATGGGCGTCTTCCTTGTCGATGACGATGATGCAGGCCGGGATGCCGGTGCCGTAGAAGAGGTTTGCAGGAAGGCCGATGATCCCCTTGATGTAACCCTTGCGGATCAGGTTGCGGCGTATTTCCGCCTCGGAGTTCCCCCGAAAGAGCACCCCGTGCGGCAGAATGCAGGCCCCTTTGCCGGCGCTCTTCAGGGAGCGGACGATGTGGAGGAGATACGCGTAATCCCCCTGCTTTCCAGGAGGCACGCCCAAGTGCTTGAAGCGCTCGTAAGGGTCGTAGAGCGGGTCGATGCCGTTGCTCCAACGCTTGTCGGAAAAAGGGGGATTGGCGACGACGTAGTCGAAGGTCTTGAGTGCACCACCGTCGTTGAACCTAGGGTCGGCAAGGGTGTTCCCCTGAACGATGAGGGCAGTCGGGTTGTTGTGCAGGATCATGTTCATGCGGGCAAGACCGGCGGTGGTGGCATCCTTTTCCTGCCCGTAAAGAGTGACGGCAGACCGGGCCTCGTCCGCAACTTTCAGAAGGAGGGAACCAGAGCCGCAGGTGGGGTCGTACACGGTGGTGGCGCTTGTAGTCTTCGCCTCCCGTATCCCCAGGATCTGCGCCATGATCCGGCTGACCTCGGCAGGCGTGTAGAACTGGCCCTTGCTCTTCCCGCTCTCAGTGGCGAAATGCCGCATGAGGTACTCATAGGCATCGCCAAGGATGTCATCGCCGTCCGCACGGTTCTTCGAGAAGTCCAGAGCGGGACTCTCAAAGATAGCAATCAGGTTGGTGAGGCGGTCAACCATCTCCTTGCCGCTGCCAAGCTTGGTGCCGTCGTTAAAATCGGGCATGTCGGACAGCTTGTTTGCGTTGGCCAGCGGAGCAATGATCTTTTTGTTGATCTGGTCCCCGATGTCACTGGTCCCCTTAAGGGCGACCATATCCTTGAAACTCGCACCGTCGGGGATCTTAATCGGAGCGTAAGGTACACCTGCATACTTGTCACTCACGTACTTGATAAAGAGAAGGACAAGGACATAGTCTTTATATTGGCTGGCATCCATGCCGCCGCGCAACTCATCGCAACTGGCCCACAGGGAAGAATACAGCTCAGATTTTTTCAGTGCCACACTAGCTCCAATTTCTTTTTAGCGTACAGCCTACATGACATCATCGACACTCAACAATATTCCACGTCTCCGTCTCCAGGTCGTAGGACAGAGTTCGGGTGACACCTTTACTTAATTCTCTTCCCCTGCCCCGCCCCCTGCCCCTTCCCCGAAAGCAGCTGATTGCACACAACTTCGAGCCCCTTGTCCTTGTGCGCAATCCACCATTCCGCGCGTGTCTCCAGCGCCAGGATCGGTTCAATAGCCTTGAAGACTTCCGGCGAAGTCTCATGCCAGACCTTAAGCCGATCCTTCCTCACCTTCTCCGCCCACTCAACCTGCTTGGGTGCTCCTGTAAGCTTCATGCGAAACCCTTTCTAACAGCAACGGGGGTAACGGCAACTGAGGCAAGGCTCTTACCGGCACTCGACAATATTCCAGCTCTCCGTCCCCAGATCATAAACAATCTTCGCCTTGCGCTCCCGGAGCTGGCGCAGAACCTGTTGAATCCTCGTCTCCAGGGAGCACTCCTCATCCACCCACTCCCTGGTGACGAACTCGGCCAGCATGTTCCGCAGCGTGTCGGGGTTTATCCTCTCCAGGGGGATCTCGATCCCCACCTCTGCCGGAGGCTTCCCCTGCTCCTCCTCAGTATCAACCCTTATTATCTCTTCAGCCACGGTCACGACTTTCCAGGCTGCATTCGCCTATTCCGCCCCCGGCAAATGCTGCGCCATGCCGATCTCAGTGAAGTAGAGGCGCACATTGACCGAGTATTCAACGCCAGAGCCGGAGATCAGAGCAACGACTTTTTCAAGAATCTCTCCCGCATGAACATTCTTGGCCCTTACCCTGTGCTCGTTGATGCGGGCAAGCACCAGGATCCGTATGTCCTGGCCTACATCGCGGGGGCTTGCCTCGGAGAATGCTATGGAAACCTGCTCCGGTTTAAGAACCGCAAGTTTGCCTCCCGCTATCTCCAGAACTCCCGAAAGAATCGCCGGCAACTCCTTGGCGAGAAGATCCAGTACCTCGCCTTTGACGTTCGATTTGCTGATGATGTTTACATTCATTTCATTGCCTCCGGTTTTAAAGAATCAAGTGACGCGAGTGATGAATGAGAAGGCCCGCCTTCCCCCTCACACCGCTGTTTTTGGTCCTCGGAATATAGTCGGATCATGAACCCTCGTCAACAGTACATTTGCATCTAAACCCCGGTGAAGCTTGACGAGACGAGGAAAGGGAGGCCAAGAAAACTGCGGGGTCAGATCTTGATGATTGTCATATCTAAGAGAAAGCTGCGAATGCGGTGAAGCCTGACCTGTTCCCCGAGGCTTCTGCGTAGGGTATTCCCTGATGAAGTGATCGGACAAGCTGCCGATATGGATTAAAGGCAGGTAACCGGAGAAGGGAGTCCAACTGGATGGAGGAGTACGCTTACAAGCCCGTTATCGTCAACTGCATCATTCCTGAAGCTTTCCCCCCGGTGGCGCTTTTCACCAAAGGCTCCGGCGGCAACTACATACTCTATAAAAACTCGGAGCGCCCTTTTACGCCGGAGGATCACCAGCGCCTTGCCCGTGGGGGCACGAAGTGCATGTTCGTACACACGGAAGACTTCCGCGACCTCATAACCTACCTGGAGGAAAACCTCGCCCGGTTCCTCGCCAGCGATGAAATCACCGAGGGGGCGAAGAACGTGATCCTTTGCCAGATTTCCACGGAGTACATCGCGGAGATGATGGAAAAGCGGACCGGGGTGGACGACAAGCTTATCCGGTGCCGCAGGCTGATACGTCACCTCATGGCACATGTCACCGGCAACGCCGGTATTTTCGGGCTGATGAAAGAGCTTGCATCGGAGCCCCGGTACATACTGGAACATTCCGTCAAGGTCGCAGCCCTGACCATGCTTTTCCACGACCGGCATTTCTCCATCGAGCATGACGAGATGATCGATATCGGCGTCGGCGGCATCCTCCACGACATCGGCATGATGTTCCTGTGCGCCGACATACTCGACAAGCCCGACGCACTGAGCGATGTCGAGTACAATACCGTCAAGAAGCATCCGGTCCTGGGACATGAGTTCCTGCAGAAAGTGGGCGTTGACAGCGAGGTCGCCCTGACGGTGGTCAAGCATCACCACGAGCATTGGGACGGCAGCGGCTATCCGGGCATGCTCCGCGCCAACGCGATCCCGCGTTCGGCCCAGGTTGCCGCAATCTGCGACATATACTGCGCCCTCACCTCCAATCGCCCCTACCGCAAGGCGTCATCTCACGAAGAGGCTCTCCGGATCATGAAGGACGAAGCCGGACGCACTTTCAACGACGAGCTTTTCAGGCGCTTTGCGGACCTGATTGGCAACTGAGCCTCCACCTCCCCCTTCGTTTGACCTTCACCCGCCTCCCGTTACACTTCAAGCAGAACATCACCGATCAGATGAAGCACCCGTGAGTATTCGGGAAGGGAGGAAACGTGGTCATCAGCGATGAGATCAGGAAATATATAGAGAATGCCAGAGTGGCGTTCGTTGCTTCCACTGACGAGGCGGGCGCGCCACACCTGGCGGCGGGTGTGGACCTGAAGGTGCAGGACGAAAGGACGCTGCTTTTCGAGAACTGGTTCTGCACGACCACCCTGCGCAACGTTGCCCTGAACCCCAGGGTCGCAGTAGCGGTCACGGACCCCGACGGCGGTCGGGGGTATCAACTGACGGGGGTGGTGCGCCGATCCATCGACGAAGCGGTCATGAACGGCTTCGCTCCCGGGGCGGAGATGCCGGGAACGCCGCAGATACTTGTCCGAATGGTGGTCGAGGTGGACAGGGTGATGGATTTTTCGGCAGGAGCGCACACCGATCAGCCTCTGCGTTGAAACCGGAAGCGGGAACGCGCATTCAGAAATTTAGGGGCTGCTGATGGGGGTGGAGAAACCAGCGGTCCAGTACCACGTTGCGGGTAAAGAAGCGGCTGGATAGAAGCCTTGCACCGAGGAAGCGTCTGACAGCAGACGGCACGGCAGAGGAAGCATCGGCAGCAGGGTTGCCGAACCGCTGGGCGAGTTTTTCGACATATGGCTCCAGGCTCTCGCGCCGGTAGTCCCCATCAGCTTCCAGTATGGCCTCGGCAGCCATAAGCGCGGATTCCACGGCGGGCAGGATTCCTTCCCCGCTCTGCGGGTAGGAGAGCCCGGCGGCATCGCCGATGAGGATGACGTCGTCCCCGGTGCGACGCCGCCCCTCCTTCTCGTATATCAGATAGGCATGCCCCTGGAAATCGGCCTGGACATCCGCGGGTACTATACCCATCCTCCCCAGGTAGGCGCGAAAATCGGCCATCCGCCGGGGCAGCCCCCTTGAATCGATCCGTCCAAGCCCCACGTTCAGATGGTCACCCTTGCGAAGCGCCCATCCGTAACCTTTCATGTCGCGGCAGAAAAAAAGGGCGGGAGTGTCCGGGAGAAGTGACGACTCCTCTGACTCTTCAGGTGAAAGCGGCAGCTCGGCGACCTGGGCGACAACCGCATCTTCATTGCCGACACGTGCGCCGAGAAAGCGGGCAACGGGGCAGAAATGCCCACCCGCACCCACGATCATGCGGGCCCGGATGTTCCCGTTGACGACCCATCCCTCCTCCCGCTGTTCCAGCGAGCGTACCGGAACTCCCGGCATCAGCCGCGCGCCGCTTCGCTGCAGCAGGTAGTGGTCGAATTCGTAGCGCCGGATCCCGTAGCTTACGGTCCTTCCGTACGAAATGAGCCTGTCCCTGCCATACATGAGGCCGGTGCGAAAGCCTCTGATCTCCTGAAGCACGTGCTCCTCGGAGTACTCGACAGGGTCCACCTCCAGCGCATCCAGCACGGCCGGGGTGATCCACCCAGCACAGGGCTTGTGTCGAGGAAACTGCGCCCTGTCCATGAGCAGTACGTCGAGTCCGGCACTCCTCAACTTCCACGCACAGGTCGAGCCTGCCGGGCCGCCGCCTATTATGAGGACGTCGCAGGTATCCATCAGGTTTCCCCGCCGGTCAAAGCGAGGTGCGAGCGGGTCCAGGGAACGAAGTTATTGGTGGCGCGGGCGAAAAGAACCTGAAACAGCTGGAGGTTTCCGACGTTGAAATTGGCGATGGACCCGGAAAGATAGAGCCGCCACATGCGGACGAAACGGTCGTCGAACCGTCTCCTGATCCGCTCCGCATTCTGCTCGAACCGCTCCAGCCAATGCTCCAGCGTTCTGGCATAGTGGAGCCGCAGGTTCTCCACGTCGAGCACGCTGAAACCCCACGGCTCGAAAACCTCCATCATTTCTCTAAGAGTGGGCGGGTATCCCCCCGGAAATATGTACTTCAGCAACCATGGCCCCATCGGCTCGGCCACATTCTGGCCGATGGTATGGATCAGCCCTGTGCCCTCAGGCTTGAGCGTGCGCCGAATGACTTCTCCCAGCTCTCGATAGTGGTCCGGCCCGACATGCTCCAGCATTCCCACCGATACGAACGCGTCGTAGGAGCCTGTGATGTTCCGGTAATCCTCCTCTATGTACTCGACTTGACCTGAGAGGCCATCGGACGCGGCACGCTCGCGGGCATACGCCACCTGCTCTCCCGAGATATTGAACGCGCGGACCTTCACGCCGTAGCGCCTCGCCATGTGGCGTGCAAGGCTTCCCCAGCCGCATCCGGCCTCCACCACCGTCTGCCCGGGATTCAGCCGCAGCTTCCGGCAAACAAGATCCATCTTGGCGATCTGCGCTTCTTCCAGAGATGTAGCGGGATGGGGGAAATAGGCACAGGTATAGACCATGTTCCAGTCGAGCCACAGGCAGTAGAAGTCATTACCGATGTCGTAGTGCTGATGGATGTTGTCACGCGAGCCGGAAAGAGTATTGGTGCGAGACTGGCGGCGCCGGTGGGCGTCGGGCTTGGAGGCGAGCGGATACCGCCGTGGTGCGCCAGCACGGTAGACGGTCTCGATGAAGGATGCCAGCGGGCCCTGTACATCGATCCTGCCGGCGCTGTACTCTTCGCCGAAGTAAAGCAGCGGGTTGATAATCAGCTTCCAGAGGGAAATTCGCTCATGTATGACCATACCCACCGGAGCGTCGCTAGCGGTCTCCACGACCTGCCCGTCCCACAGTGTAACACGCAGGGGGGGAGTCCCCATGGCGTCGAGAAATTTTCCCAGAAGCCATTTCTCCAGTTGGTGAGCCGTTCCTCTGTCGCCGATATCAGCCTCCGCTGCAGGACAATGCCTGTCGATCGGGGCCCTGTTTTCTTTCATCGCACGACCTCAAGTACATGAGATGATCAGCGCCTCTCGCAGTACTTCCACCCGCACGGCATAAGACTTTGAAGATGCAGGAAAATGCATTAGTTACAAATGTATCCGATATGCAGATGAAGTCAAAAAGGAGCCAGGGAAAAGATAGCAGGGTCAGGTCTTTATGGACAACCATGACCTGCTTACGCAATTGAGAATGGCGGGCTTGTCCGGTCGAGGCTCGTCTAACTCCCGAAGCCCCCGAAGCGGATCTCCATGAGCCGTCCGTAGCGAAACGAGAGATAGTGGACCGGCCGCTCACGGCCGAAGTTGTACCTCCACTCATCACTGGAGAGAATACCGGCCCGACGATCCTCGACACCCGGGTGGTGGGACGGGTCCTCCCCCAGTTGCCCGGCCAGTGGCTCTCCGCATTTAGCGACGACCTCCAGCTTGCTGTCGCCGAGTGCCAGGTTACCGCCATAGTCGCAGTCTCCGCTCCGATTGCCGCCGAAGCCGTAGTTTCCGGTGTGGAGTGTGACGAGCCGGCCGTCGCGGAACCGCAGGAACTCGAGCAGCTGGTCGTGGCCGAACTCGTAGATCCATTCTTCGGTGACCCCGGATATGAGGCCGTTATCCAGGTCCTCTTCCTCCAGGGTCTCAACCCTGACATCTCTCCACGCCGGTTCTCCGCACTTCCCGATCACCTCTTCCCGCGTGTCCCCAGGTTCCACCGGCACGCCGCGGCAGGCGAACTGCTCGATCCCGTGCAGGCCGGGAGGTCCCGACATGGCGTTCCCCTCCCCAACACTCAGAACTACCAGCAGGCAGAGCAGATACAGGGGATTGGCGCGGTGATGGACGGGAATGGTGATTCGTGGCATCGTAGGTTTCTCCTGGTTCTGAACATGCGGAGCAATCCGCGTCTCGGGCTTCGGTCACGCCAGAAATAGTATCACTGCACGCCGGCTTTTCAATGAGACCACCACTCCAATTCATATGTAGCGTCTCATCATAAATCTGTTGATTCAGCTGGGCGTATGTTTAATGATACGCCAAGTCATGCCTCTTTCATGAATTGCCGATGTTTTTTAGGTCGGTGTGACTCGCCTCGCCATGAATAAACGTTGCAACTTCATTCTGCTCATCCTCCTGGTGCAGGCTCTTTTCGTCCTGCCTTCCCAATTGCGCGCTGAGGATCTTTCCCGTTCTCCCGGATTGCAGGGCCACGTGCAGCATGGACGCCTCGACCCGTCGATAGATGACCGGGTCAGGTCCCACGGGCGGGCGGAGGTGCTCGTGGTTCTATCGGAAGAACCTCTTTCCGCTGCCGGTGAGGACGGGCCGCATGAATCCGGACACGCGGAGCACCTTACGGCCAGAACCGAGCGTCTTGCAGAAAAGAAGAACCGGGTTCTCAGGAGACTCCCCCCATCAGCCCTGAAACTGACTGACTATGACCACTTTCCGGTTATCCATCTGGATCTGGACGAATCTTCCCTCACCGCGCTACTGGAAGACCCAGGTGTGGTATCGGTAAACCCGAACCGGCGGATGACGCATTTTCTGTCACAGAGCCTCCCCCTTGTCCGTGCCACCGATATGCAGGCCGCTGGATACAAGGGGAGCGGCACATCGGTTGCGGTCCTCGATACCGGCGTCAACTATTCACTCTCCGCTTTCGGCAGCTGTACGGCTCCCGGCGCCCCCTCCACCTGCAGGGTACCCTTCGCACGCGATTTCGCACCGGATGACGCCCGGCTGGACGATAACGGACACGGCACCAACGTTGCCGGCATCGTTCTCGGCGTCGCACCTCAGACCGATATCCTCGCGCTGGACGTCTTTCGAACCGACGGCTATGCCTACGACTCCGATCTTCTGGCGGCGCTGAACTGGGTCGTGCAGAACAGGGCGCTCTACAATATCACCGCCGTAAACATGAGCCTCGGTGGAGGCGCCTACTCCGCTCCCTGCCCCTCCGTCTCCCTCGCGACGGCCGTGAGCACGCTGAAATCGAACGGCATCCTCTCCGTCATCGCTTCCGGAAACGAAGCCCGTAACGGTTACATCGCCTATCCGGCCTGCATCCCCGGTGCAGTCTCAGTGGGCGCCGTCTACGACGGCAACCTCGGCCAGCGCACCTGGTCCGCCTGTACCGACATATCGACCGCTGCCGACCAGGTCACCTGCTTCACCAATATGGCCGGTTTCATATCCATGCTCGCTCCCGGCGCATGGTCTTCCGCTGCAGGATATACCTATGCAGGTACTTCTCAGGCGACTCCCCATGTAGCCGGAGCCGTAGCCCTGCTAAAAAGCGCCCACCCGCTGCTCTCCGCCGACAGCATAGCCGCCCGCCTCGCATCAACTGGTGACCAGGTCACCAACGTCCGGCAGGGTATGACGTACGTCAAGCCGCGCCTGAACCTCAAAAACGCACTCGCTTACCAGAAAATCGGCATATCCCCCGCATCGGCAAGCTTCGGCATGGTGGCCGCAGGGAACGTTTCACCGGCGCAGGCCATCACCATCTCCAACACGGGATCTGCGCCTCTCGTTCTTGGAACCCTCTCCCTTTCGGGTACAGGGGCCTCTTTCTTTTCCTTCGCCGCCGACGGCTGCTCCGGGGCCACTCTCTCCCCCCAGGCATCCTGCACCGTCTCTGTCTACTACCGCCCGACCGCGAGCGGCAGCCACGCAGCGTTCCTGGAAGTACCCTCCAATGACCCCGATTTCCCGCTGACATCCCTACCGCTAAGCGGTACCAGCAGGTACATGCTGACAGTAAACAGAAACGGTAGCGGAACGGTGGCGGGCACGCCGGCTGGAATTTCCTGCGGATCCTCGTGCAGCGCAGGCTATGCGCCCGGAACCGTAATTATCCTCACCGCAACTCCTGCAAGCGACTCCCTCTTCTCAGGGTGGAGCGGAAACTGTGCCGGTACTGGACCCTGCCAGATCACGATCAATGCTGACACTCAGGTTACCGCAAACTTCCTGTTGAAACCGCCGGCAATGGTCTCCTCCACGGCTTCTTACTTCACCACCCTCTCCGCAGCATATGCCGCCGCACCCGAAGGCGCCGTGATCGCTCTGCAGGATGCACTCTTCACGGAAAATCCTGCACTGGACAGGAACGTCGCCGTTACCCTCAATGGCGGCTACGATTCATCATTCGCGGGACGAACCGGGCTTACTCTCCTTCGTGGAACGCTGACGGTAAGCTCCGGCACTGTCACAATAGCAGATATCGTTATCGAATGACGTCAGAGCCGCGCCAGCAGTAAGCCAACAACACAATATTTGAATCTGCAAATTAAGCAATTTTTATTCCCTGGCAAATTCAAATCCCTATCCTTCTGATATCATTTCTTTTGCATAGCTTCCCCACCCCTTTATGCAGGCATAATCACCAGTCCTCTTCAGCGATTCAACGGCACCCAACGAAGCGTGGATCTGTATTTTCACTTTCCGTTGTTGACTAAGGGGCAAGCGCCGGTATGGTTGAAGTGATACAGCCCCCGGAGGTGTAAATATGGCTCGTGCGGCACATGCAATTACTCTTCTTGCAATGTCACTTCTTCTGACAGGATGCGGTGCCAGGTATGCACAGGTAGACAATGCGGCTGCCTTTCCCTACCGCTACGCCAACTTCGACTACCATCTGGCCTGGAGAACCACACAGCTGCCAGAGGGTCTCGCCATCGAAGGAACATTGAAAAACGTCCGTTACGCCGTCATTGAGAGTCTTCAGCTGACGGTCTCACTGCTTGGAAGGGACGGGGCTCTTCGGGCAAAGGAGACGGAAATACCCATACCGCAACACTCGCGGCAGGATGAGATCGTACCCTTCTCGATTATCCTGAAAAAGGGGGCTCCTGAAAAGGGAGATATCCTGGAATTCGCCATCCAGTACCGGGCAAGCGAAGGAGGAAAAGAAAACGGCCTCCTCTGGCTCACCACCGTCGAGGTCGATGCTGCTACAGGGGCACCGGTCGGCAGGTAGGAGTCTGGCCGGACCCGACCGGAGGTTGTTTCGGAGGTGATATGAAGCGGGTCGTCATCGTCGGCATAGGATTCGCCGGTCTGCATGCGGCAAGGGCACTCGCAGGGAGGGGGTTGGAGGTTGTCGTTGTGGACCGGGAGAATTTTCACCTCTTCCAGCCCCTCCTCTATCAGGTAGCAACGGCAGGACTCGAACAGGAATCGATTGCATACCCCGCACGCGCCATCATTCGCCACCGGGAGCATGTCTCCTTCAGGCTGAACGAGGTGTGCGGCATCGATTTCGACCGACGGGAGATCCTCACGCCTGACGGGCCCATCGGCTACGACTACGCCGTAATCGCCCCCGGCAGCATCACCAACTTCTTCGGAATGGAAAACATCAGGCGCCTCTCCTACGACCTGAAACGGCTCGACGAAGCCACCGATCTTCGAAGCCAGATACTCTCCTGCTTCGAAAAGGGGGAACGGGAGTCCGATCCGGCAAGGCGCCGGATGCTCCTTACCTTTGTTATTGTCGGTGGCGGGCCGACGGGAGTTGAATTCGCCGGAGCCCTGGCCGAACTCATCCATTTCGTGCTCGCCCGCGATTACCCCGGAATTCATACCCCCGACTGCCGAATTGTGCTGATCGAACTGGACAGGCTATTGAAGACGCTTCCGGAGCGGCTTCAGAAGTATGCGCACCGAAAGCTGACGGAGATGGGCGTTGAGGTCGTACTGGGAAGAAGGGTCGTAGATGCTCAACCGGACAGGGTGTTTCTGGATGATGGCAGCAGCATCGATGCCGCTACTCTTTTCTGGTCGAGCGGGGTGAGAGGCGCCCCACTGACCGATGCGATAGATTGCCGCAAAGGGCCACAGGGCAGGATCGTGGTGCTTCCGGATCTGACCATTCCCGGACACCCCGACGTCTATGTCGCAGGGGATGCGGCCTACCTGGAGCAGGATGGTGAGGGTCTTCCGATGGTGGCCCCCGTGGCGATGCAGCAGGGGGATTACGTGGGAAAAGCGATTCTCGCCCGCCAACGTGGAGACGTTATCCCGCCATTCCGATACCGGGACAAGGGAACAATGGCTACGATCGGCAGAAGTGCGGCGGTAGCGCAGATAGGGAAAGCAGGCTTTTCCGGATTCATGGCGTGGGTGTTATGGCTCGGACTTCATCTTTTCTATCTGATCGGGTTCCGGAACCGGCTTCTGGTTCTGCTTAACTGGTCCTACTACTACTTTTCCCATGAGCGGCAGGTCCGGCTGATAACGAGAGAGGGTGAAGGAGGCAAATGCGGATGACTAGCCAGATTTGCCCAGTGCGGCTCTAGCCGCTGCAATACGGAGTTCCTCCACCTGGTTCCGCTGCGTCTCGGCGCGTTCGATGAGGAGATCGTATTTCAGGACCTGAAGTGCGGGCACATCCTGTGCCGCAGCAGCCAACGCCCGCCACAGCAGGGCTTTCCCCTCGATGCCGGCGGAAAGCACATCCAAAGTCTGAAGGAGATGATAGTTTCCTGAAGGATCGTCCCCCCGAAGCTTCAGCTCCGAGAACTTCTCTCCAAGGTATGCGGTCGCCTTCCGGGTGCGGCTCTGTGAGATATCGAGCCGGAGCATGAGCGCTTCAAGCTCGCGCCGGTCAGCCGCGACCTCCTCCCGAAGCCTGGTCAGGACCTGCCCGGCCGCAGTCCCCTCCTGTTTCTTGATAAGGAAGTCGAACAGCTCAAGCGCCGTCACGGAGCCTGCCAGGTGGTCATTCAGATACGATGCAAGATCCTCGGTGGCCATAGCATGCCCTCCTCACCTCAAGTATACCAGAGGCTTTGAGGGCTGCGACATCAACAGACGTGAGACAGCAGTGCAACATCGAGGAGCAGGAGGAGGAACCGGCGGCGGAAGGGCGAGTAAGTTTAGTGCGGCGCCAGATTCGCGATGATTCCGTCGTCGGTGACGACCGATGGCCCGCAGACGTAGCGGCGCTACGTCGAGGAGCAGGAGGAGGAACCGACGGCGGAAGGGCGCGAATATGGCGCCGCGCTAGCAGTTGATGAGGCGGTCCATTTCTTCTATAAGATCCTCCGCATCCTCCAGACCAACGGAAAGTCTTACCAGGTTATCTCCGATACCACGGGCCGCCCGCTCGGCCGGAGGCATGGCGGCATGCGACATTTTTGCAGGATAGGAAATGATGCTCTCCACGCCACCAAGGCTTACGGCGAAGGAGGCAAGCCGCATCCCCTCCAGGAGCCGGCGCGTAGTCTCCAGCGAATCGAGAGTGAAGGAGAGCACGGCGCCCGGGCCGGAAGCCTGACGGGAGTGGACGTCAAATCCTGGATGATCCTTTAAGCCAGGGTAGAACACCTGGTCCACCCGTTTCTCTCCCGCAAGCCACCGTGCGATCTTTTCGGCACCCCGCTGGCTCTCCTCCATACGGACCTTCAGGGTCTTCAACCCGCGAAGCACAAGCCAAGAATCCTGAGGGCCGAGGACCGCCCCGAAGGCATTCTGGATGAAGCGGATGCGCTTCCCGAGTTCGGCGTCCCCAACGACTGCAAAGCCGCAGATGACGTCGCTGTGGCCGTTGAGGAACTTGGTGCCGCTGTGAAGCACCAAGTCGCAACCAAGCTCCAGGGGGCGCTGCAGGTACGGAGTCATGAAGGTGTTGTCCACCAGGGTAATGGCGCCGTGTGCCTTTGCAATGCGGGAAGCAGCAGCCAGATCGATGATCTTCATGAGGGGATTCGAGGGGGTCTCCAGGAAGAGCCCTTTCGTGTGGGGCTTGAATGCAGCCTCTATGGCTGCCGGGTCGGTCGCATCCACAAAGG
This sequence comes from Geobacter sp. DSM 9736, assembly GCF_900187405.1. Lineage (NCBI taxonomy): Bacteria > Pseudomonadati > Thermodesulfobacteriota > Desulfuromonadia > Geobacterales > Geobacteraceae > Geobacter > Geobacter sp. DSM 9736. The sequence goes on along the minus strand of NZ_LT896716.1, from coordinate 648,579 downwards.
TCGATTCGATTCCGAGACGCGAAAAGAGCTGGGTCAGGACGCGGAAGGTCCCGCCGTAGACATCCTCGCAGACAACCAGGTGATCCCCCGGCGAGAAGAGGAGAAGCGCGGAAGAGATGGCCGCCATTCCCGAGGCAAAGGCAAAGCCTCTGCTCCCCCCCTCCAACTGCGCCACGGCCTCCTCCACGGCTTCCCTCGTGGGGTTGTCAGAGCGTGCATAGTCATATTTTCCGAAATGGTCAACCGACTTCTGGGCGAAGGTCGAGGTCTGGTAGATCGGGACCGAAACGGCCCCTGTCCTTTCGTCGGTTTCTCCGGTGTGGATGATGCGGGTGCCAATTTTCATGCTGATGATTCCTCCTGAACTGATAGGTCCTATAGGTCTCATAGGACCTATTAGACCTATTCTCAATAGCCTGCCAATGCCTGGGCCAGGTCGGCGATCAGGTCGTCTGCGTCCTCGATCCCCACCGAAAGCCTCAGGAGCACGTCGTTTATGCCCAGCCGCGTACGCACCTCGGGGGGAATGTCCGCATGAGTCTGGACCTGCGGAAAGGTGATTAGGGTCTCGACCCCTCCGAGACTTTCGGCGAAGGATATCACATCGGTCTTCATAAGTAACGGCTCCACCTGATCGGGGCTCTCCACCTCAAAGGCGATCATCGCCCCGAATCCGCGCGCCTGCTTCTTCAGGAGATCGTGGCCGGGATGTTCTGCGAGCCCCGGATAGTACACCTTTCTGATCTTCGGATGACCGGAAAGCCACTCCGCGATCCGCAGGGCGTTCTCCTGCTGACGGTCGAGGCGCACAGAAAGGGTCTTCATGCCGCGAATCGTTAGCCAGGAATCCTGCGGCCCCAGCACTGCCCCCACAGAATTCTGATGGAAGTAGACCCGCTCGGCAAGGGTCGGGTCTTTCACCACCGCCAGACCTGAAACGGTGTCGTTATGTCCCGAGAGGTATTTGGTGCCGCTGTAGACGGTGATGTCCGCCCCAAGATCCAGCGGGCGCAGAAGGTACGGGGTAAGGAATGTGTTATCAACGATACAGAGAAGCCCCCGCTGGCGGCAAATGGCTGAGAGGGCGGCAATGTCGGCAACCTTGAGAAGCGGGTTGGTGAGGGACTCCACGAAGAGCGCCTTTGTCTCGGGGCGGATCGCTTCGCGTACAGCCGCGGTGTCGCTCGTATCGACGTAGGTGAAGGCGAGGCCGTACTGGGTGAGGATCTGGTCGAAGAGCCGGCAGGTACCGCCATAGAGATCCTCGGTGACGACGATATGATCGCCGCTTTTGAAAAGGAGGAGGATATTGGCGATGGCGGCCATCCCCGATGCGTAGGCGAAGCCTCTCGCGCCGCCGTCGAGACGTGCGATTCCCTCCTCAAGAGCCTGGCGGGTAGGATTCCCCGAGCGGGAATAATCATAGCCGGTGCTCTGCCCTAGCCCGGGGTGGCGGAAGGTTGCCGTCTGATAGACGGGGACGGTGACCGCGCCGGTGCGGGTGTCCCAATCGAGTCCGATCTGTGCTGCCTGGGTAGCGATGTTCATTGTTGCCTCCAAAATGAAAAATCCCCTTCCGGGGTTGGAAGAGGATTGTACACCTGGAGGTGCATCGCTCTTCCTTATCTCCCGGAACCGTCTGGTTCCGCAGGAATTGGCACCTTCCCTGACGGGAGGTTGCCGCGACGTCATCAGGCCTGTCCCTCGGTCGCTCTTGATAAGAAATTGCTTGTGGGCGTATGCCCTTTTTTGTACTCAAACGGTAAAGTATCTTTTTTTTCTTGTCAACAGATTATTTTGCGATCCGCTAAAGAATCACCACCTCTACCTGCAGCAAACCTCCTTGTTTTCATACAAGAACCCGGTCTCCCAGCACCGAGTGTTCAGATGTGAGCCTGTGACGAAAAAGAGCCAGCGAGCGCGGCTCCAGGTTGAAGACTTCTCCCCGCCTCATGGTAAGTACTCCCCCCTTCTCCTCCGGGTCCTGTATCGTGTATAGCTCCCCTTGGCTAAGCCTGCCCACGATACTTTCCCTGCCGATCGGGTCGGCGGTATCGAACACCAGTTCCCAACGAACTGAATCGCTGCGGGCCGGAAGGACGAAGGGGACTGCTTCCACGTGGGCGTTCAGAAGGATGAGGAACGTGTCGTCTTTAAGATAGTTCCCTTCCGAATCCACATCCTCCAGAGCGTCCCCCGCGAGGCGCAGACCGAAGCAGCGCATGTTGAAATCGCTCCGGTCGAACGCAACCTCTTCACCCGTGGAATAAAACCATGTCAGGTCCTTTATCTCCGAACTGCGGACGTTCTTTCCCTGGAAAAAATTGCGGCGGCGGAACACCGGGTGGCTCTTGCGGATCTGGATGAGAAGCCTGGTGAACTCCATCAGCGTCCGCCGCTCGTCGTCCAGATTCCAGTCTATCCAGGACAGCTCGTTGTCCTGACAGTAAGTGTTGTTGTTCCCCTTCTGCGTCCGGCCGATTTCGTCTCCGGCCTGAATCATCGGAACCCCCTGGGAAAGAAGGAGTGTCGCCAGGAAGTTCCGCTTCTGGCGGTTCCGCAGCGAGCGAACCGCCTGGTCCTCCGTAGGCCCCTCTACTCCGCAGTTCCAGCTCAGGTTGTCGTCCGGTCCGTCGCTGTTTCCCTGGAGATTGGCTTCGTTGTGCTTTTCGTTGTAACTCACCAGGTCGTGTAGCGTGAAGCCGTCGTGGCAGGTGATGAAGTTGATGCTCGCGTAGGGGCGTTTTCCTTCCCGGGTATATAAATCGCTGCTGCCGGTGAGGCGGTAGCACATATCGTACATCTGCCCCTCGTCGCTTCGCCAGAAGCGCCGGGCGGTGTCGCGATACCGGCCGTTCCACTCGGTCCAGAGGACCGGAAAGTTCCCCACCTGATACCCGCCCAGACCTACGTCCCACGGCTCCGCAATCAGTTTTACCTGGGAGAGGACGGGATCCTGATGAATGATGTCGAAGAAGGAGGAGAGTTTGTCCACCTCATGGAGTTCCCTCGCCAGCGCGGAAGCGAGGTCGAACCGGAAGCCGTCCACGTGCATCTCCTGCACCCAGTAGCGAAGGCTGTCCATGATGAGCTGGAGCACCCGCGGGTGGTTGGTGCAGAGGGTGTTGCCGGTTCCGGTGAAATCGAGGTAATAGCGACGCTCCGGCATGAGATGGTAATAGCTCCGGTTGTCGATTCCCCGGAACGAAAGGGTCGGCCCCAAGTGGTTCCCTTCGGCTGTGTGGTTGTACACGACGTCCAGGATCACCTCGAATCCCTCCCGGTGGAGGGTCTTCACCATGTGCTTGAATTCGGCAACCTGCTTGCCGATGAGCCCGATGCTCGCATACTGGACGGCAGGGGCGAAATAGGCGATGGTATTGTACCCCCAGTAGTTCGAGAGCCCCTGGTCCTCCAGGATCCGGTCCGATACGAACTGGTGCACCGGCATGAGTTCCACGGCGGTCACCCCCAGCGACCTGAGATAGGAGAGCGAAGCAGGCGAAATAATCCCCGAATAGGTCCCCCGCAGCTCCGACGGGATATCCGGATGGCGCATGGTGAAACCCTTGACGTGCATTTCGTAGATGATGGTTTCGTGCCACGGGTTGCGTAGCAGCCGGTCCCCCTCCCAGTCGAAGGTCTGGTCCACCACCACCGACTTCGGCACTCCCCTGGCGCTGTTGCGGGGGTCGAAGGAAAGGTCCGCATTCTCCGCCCCCATGGTGTAGCCGAAGAGGCTGTCGTCCCAGAGCACGTCTCCGGCCAGCGCTTTGGCATACGGGTCTATGAGGAGCTTGTTCGGATTGAATCGCAACCCCTCCTCCGGCAGGAAAGGGCCGTGGACCCGATATCCGTAGAGCTGCCCCGGCTGCGACTCCCGGAGGTATACATGCCAGACCTGGTCCGTTCGCTCGGTCATCTCGATTCGGGCGGTCTCTGTATCGACCTCCGGGGAATCGAAGAGGCAGAGTTCCACCCGATCCGCATTTTCGGCGAAGATGGCGAAGTTGACGCCGAAGCCGTCCCATGTGGCCCCAAGGGGATAAGGTTTACCCGGCCATACCTTCATGTGACCCTCCTGAGAGGTTGTTGAAAAACAGCCATCTCGCCGCCGTCCTCGTCGCTTCCTTGTGACTTCGGCCTGCGGCCTCACCCTTCGGGCGCTTAAAGCTGCGGTCCACTTTAGCAAGCGAAAATGTGCGGCGTAGCGCCGCTACGCCTCCGCGGTCGCTCCTGCGGGTGCGTCGATCTGTCTGTTTTTGAACAACCTGGGTGCTGTAAGCAGTGTGAGGCTATCGTTCCTTCGCAAGAAGGGCGACGGGAAAAACAGTGAGAAGATCAGCAACTGGAAGAATACCCGTTTCCGAGTCATGAATTTCATCGGTGAATATGTTGCGGTACCTCCCCCCACCGGGGACGGAAAAGGATGCGTCTTCCCCTACCTGTCCCCCCCACGGCTTCCTTTTTCCGTTGGTGGTAAGCCGGGAAAAGAACCGGGGAGCTACGACGACAATCTCCTCCACTCCCCATGTCCGGGAAAAGACGCAGAGATGGTCGCCCTTCCCGGTCGCCTCCAGGGGCTTGTAGTCTCCGGCACGGAAGATATCCTGGTGGGCGAGGCGGAACTGCAACAGCTTGTGGATCAGGAAAAGCTTTATCCTTCCGTCCTCCATCTTCTCCGCAAGCCTTTCGGCGACCGCCCGCGCCCCCGCCTCCTTCTCCATCCCCTGTATCTGCCGCAGAAGGTTTGCCCTGCGCTCGTAATCCACCGGCTGCCGGTTGTCGGGATCGACCAGCCGCAGGTCCCACAGCTCGCTTCCCTGATAGAAATCGGGCACCCCCGGGCAGGTCATCTTCAGGAGCGTTGCGGAAAGGGATGAATACATCCCGCACAGGGCCACCGGCCCGATGAACAGCTTCATGTCGTCGAGGAAAGTCCTGTCGGAGAGTATTGCATCGATGAAGGAAAGTATTCCCTGTTCGTACTGCTCGTTCGGGTTTATCCAGCTCGTGCGCTCTTTCGCTTCCCGCAGCGCCTTCAGCATGTACTCCCTGATTCTGCCACTGAAGCTTGCGAATACGGCGGGATCATCGCTGTTGAGCGGCCAGGACCCCACAAGGGTCTGATAGAGGTGATACTCCTTGTTGGCATTGGGAACCAGTTCATCATCCACAAGCTTCTTGTGCTTACGGTTCGTGCGGCTCCAGCGGGATACGGCACCGATCCATTCGTCCGGGATCTCGGTGAGAACGTTTATCCTTGCCCGGACGTCCTCACTCCTTTTCGTGTCATGGGTGGAGGAAGCGAGCATCCCGTGAGGTGCATGGTTCACCCGCTCGATGTTGGTCGAATGGAAGTCGGCGATGGAAAGGCCGAAACTGTCCAGATCACCCCCCACCTCATTCAGGGAGATCAGCCTGTTGTAGACATAGAATGTCGTGTCCTCCATGCCTTTGGCCATGACCGGCCCGGTGATCTGCTGGAACCTCATCACGAAATCGAGCCACTGAAACTTGTGCTCATCCTCCATTTCATCGTAGAACTGCAGCGTCAGTACGTCCCGCACGAAGCCGAACACGGAGGGATCGATGCCGCGGGCCTTGCGCTGCGCCCTGTCAACGGCCCGATGTATCTGCTCTCTGTCGGTTTCCGTCACCAGCAGGGAGTTGGTGTAGGTACGGTAGACGGGGAAATAGGCGATCACCTCGGCGAGCGCCTTGATCAGGCTGTAGAGGGTGAAGTCCCGGGTATGCCTGTTGTTCTCCGCAATGCTGCTCAGGCGGTGCCCCAGAGTGTTCACTTCGCTTGCCATGGAGGAGTACATGACGAGCTTTTTCTTGTCGTACAACATCCTGCGGAAGTTGTCCTGGATTCCGGTGAAGTTCCGATAAAATGTGTCGAATGTCTCCAGGCTTTCCCCGTGGACGCAGAGGTGGTTGATGCTGTTGATGAAGGAGTATCCCGTTTCCCCGTGAATAGACCAGTTTTTCGGCATCGACTCGTTCTGCAGCAGTATCTTCTCTCCCACCACGTAGAAGGGTTTGTAATGAGGGTCCGCCTCCACAAGCTGCTGGTACGCCGATGCCGCCTCCTGACGCAATTCCGTGCAATCGTCCGGAGATTGACCGGGTGAATTGTGGTGAAGCCACAGCTTCTGGAAGCACGCAAACTGGAGCTGATGGAAGTATTTTCCCGGATTATAGAGGCCATCGGCATGGTCCACCCGCAGCCCCGACACCCTCCCCCTGGTTATGAGATCGAGGACCAGGCGGTGTACCTCCTCGAATACGGGGGCCAGCTCGACCCGGATCGCGCCGAGAGCGTTGATGTCGAAAAAACGGCGGTAGTTGATCTCCTCCGTAGCCACTCTCCAGTGGGCGATGCGGAAGGACTGCTGAAGAAGAAGACGCTCCAGGAGACCGAACGATGAGGGCTCCCCCTTGATGCCGTTGAATATCTCCACGTTCCGGTCGATGAACTCCCTTATCGGAGGGTTGTCGCAGCAGAGCTTCCACAACCGTCGCTTGGTGACTTCCTTTTCACGCATGCGCTCCGCCACGGCACCTTCGTCCCCCCCTGCCCCCGATGGCAGGCGTTCGAAGGCAGCAATGACGCTCTGCAGGTCCTCCAGGGCTTCCCTCTCTGCTTCAGGAAGGCTCTCCCCCAGTTCCTCCAGCCTGTGGGACAGGATCAGCGGGTACGATTCGGGAGACAGGGGAAGCCGGTGGTCGTAGTAATAAACATAGAAGGCCCCTTCCTGATACACCAGCCACAGCTCCTTGTTTTCCAGTATCCGGCCGAACTGCGCCCCGAGAACCGGCAGAAGCACCTTGTTGGTGAGGTCGCGCTTCACCGGCTGCCAGTTGACATCGAAATAGGATGCACGGGGCGACGCTATGCCGTTTTCAAGCAGATCCTGCCACCATAGATTCTCGCTGCTCTCGACGCACATGTGGTTCGGCACTATGTCGAGAATCTGGCTCATGCCGTGCTGTTCCAGGGCAGCCAGATACAGGGCGAACTCCTCCTCGGTACCCACCTCTGGATTGAGGGCGCCATGGTCGATTATGTCGTAGCCGTGGAGGCTTCCAGTCTGAGCTTTCAGGAAGGGGGAAGCATAGACGTGGGTTATGCCCAGCTCTGCGAGATAAGGGATCAGGGCGGAGGCCGCATTAAAGGTGAACTCTTTGTTGAACTGGAGCCGGTAGGTCGCTGCCGGTACCGTTATGCCTGGAATGCCTCTGTCCATTGATGATCCCCATTGATGACCAGGTGGGTGAATCCGTCATATTTCCCGCGCTGTTTATTAATCATCACCAATGATACCATCTCGATGGAGGGATACAACAGCGGAGGAAATGCCCTCTCCGGCTTCGCCGGGAGAGCTGGTCATTGCAAAACGCCTGCAAACGTAATATAACCTGTCAACACGGAAGGTTTTTCATCATCCTTTGCAGAAGCCGGCTGTTGGTCAAAGGCTTGAGCAATAGTGATGGAATGGGGATCGATCAGCCAGGGAAAAGAAATACAATACATCGTCAACAGCTGTATGAAGCTGATACAGAAAGAGGATGATTATGTTCAGCAACAGATCCAATTACCTCGCTGTTTCTGTAATTGTCGGTATTACAATTCTTGCTTATTGGCAGGTGTCATACAATGGCTTTGTAAGTTATGACGATTTTCTGTACATCACCCAGAACCCCGAAATACAGAAAGGGTTCAGTTTTGACAGTATAAAGTGGGCTTTCTCCATCTCCTCCCATAAATCGGTGTGGCACCCGCTCACCTGGCTCTCCCTCATGCTGGATTACCAGCTGTTCGGGTTCAATGCTGCCTTTTACCACCTTGAGAACCTGGCACTTCACCTGCTGAACGCCCTCCTGCTTTTTTTCATTCTTAACAGGACGACTGAAAAGACATTCCCCAGTTTCCTGGTTGCCATGCTTTTTGCCATCCACCCGATCAATGTCGAAAGCGTCGCGTGGGTAGCGGAACGAAAGAACCTGCTTAGCTGCTTCTTCGGAATGGCGGCCATTCTTTCCTACGTCGAGTATGTCAGGAAGAGGAATATCGCTTGGTACATCCTGGTTACCCTTTTCTTCATCCTGAGCCTGCTGGCAAAACCGATGCTGGTCACTCTCCCATTTCTGCTGCTGCTCCTGGACGTCTGGCCGCTGAACAGGATGGAACTCGCCATGAAACCAGGTAATCACGATACGTGGGCCGACATTGGAAGAGTGTTGCGCAGGGCGATTCTGGAAAAGGCCCCGCTTCTCGCCATAACCTGCATCACATGCATAATCACGATGCAGTCCGCAAAAGGGCTCGGCGTATCCGACGTTAACGGTCAGACCGGACTAATGGATAAGGTCAGCAACGCTCTCGTTTCCTACATTGGATACATCCTCAAGATGATCTGGCCTGCGGAACTTCCGGTCTTCTACCCATTTCCAAAAGAATATCCACTCTGGCAGGTCGCCGGAGCCTTCCTGTTGCTCGCGGCAGTCTCGTTCTATGCGTACAGGGAAAAACAGAAGCGTCCCTACCTCCTTGTCGGATGGCTCTGGTACCTGGGTACCATGGTTCCGATGATAGGGTTGGTGAGAAGCGGCTTGTGGGCTGCAATGGCCAACCGGTACGCATACGTGCCGCTGATAGGAATCTTTATCATGGTAGCGTGGGGGCTGGAGGAGATCACAAGGAGCTCGGAGCGCAGGAGACTTCTTGTAGCGGCAGCTGCGGGAATCCTGCTGGCACTGGGGGTGAGGACATTCTATCAGGTGAAGGTATGGAAAAACACCTTCACTCTTTTCGAGTACACGATCAGCGCCTCTGATGACAATTACATAGCATACGGAATACTCGGAGATGCCTACTACCTCCAGAGGGGCGACATAGAGAAAGCTGGCATGCTGTACAAAAAGTCGTACCAGATAAACCCCTCCAGCATAGAATTCGATATCGGCAACGCCATCGGGTCCTATGAAAAAGGTGATTACTACACGGCGATTCATTCACTGAAAAGAGCACTGTTCAAGAAGAACGACTTTCTGCCGGCACTCTTTTACCTGGGGAAAGTACACGAGTCCCTCGGGAAATATGACCAGGCACTGCAGTTCTATACGCTCGCACAGAAGTCCAATGACAGGGACACCGATAACTTCAAGCTTCAGTCGATGCTCAACGCGAAAAGAATATCCTCGCTGAAGAATGTTCCTTCTTCCCCGACACCGTTGCTCCGCTAGCGGGGATAAGGAATTGATCACGGAAGTTTTACCGGGCCCTTCTGTCGCCCCTGCCCCGGCGGATAGAGAATCCAGCCATCCTACATGTCTCCAAGCCCTTTGCCCCCTTTGGTCAACCCTACCCGATGAAATCCGTTTTGTTGACTTGGGTCAAAGCGGCA